>PLXW01000171.1 GCA_003151595.1 Myxococcales bacterium | reverse complement strand
GGCGGCGACGTGCTGTTCATCGAAGCGACGAAGATGGCGGGCAAGGGGAACGTCCTCGTGACCGGCAACTTGAAGAGCGTGATGCAGGAGTCGGCGTCGACCGCGGTCTCGTTCGTCCGGAGCAAGTCGGCGCAGCTCGGGCTCGACCCCGAGTTCTTGAAGTCGATCGACTTGCACGTGCACGTGCCGAAGGGCGGCACGCCGAAGGACGGACCGAGCGCCGGCATCACGATGTTCACCGCCGTCGCGTCGTTGCTGCTCAACGCGCCGGTGAAGAAGGACGTCGCCATGACGGGGGAGATCACCCTGCGCGGCACCGTGCTCCCGGTCGGCGGGATCAAAGAGAAGCTCCTCGCGGCGCACCGCGCAGGGATCAAGGAAGTGCTCGTGCCGGCGCGCAACGAGCGCGACCTCGAGGATCTCCCGAAGGACGTCCGCGATCAGCTGAAGATTCACCTCGTGAAGCGCGTGGACGAAGTGTTGAAGCTCGTCCTCGAGCCGCCGACGCCGGGCGCCGCGACCGACGACGAGCCGTCGAGCTCCGTGCCTCCTCCTCCTCCGTGAGCTCCGCGCGTCCCCGCGAACGTGAACCACTGACGTGAAGCCGCTCGCGCGCTCCACGTCGCAGCGTGTGGCCGCGATCGTCGCGGCGGTGGGGTTGTTCGCGATCGGGTTCCTGCCGCTGTTCGGCGGACCGGGGTACGAGCTCGCGGTGGCGGCTGGGCTCGTCTTGCCGACGGCGGCGGCGATCGCGACGGCGCTCGACGTGGCGCGCGCGGACTCGGACACGGCGCCGATCGCGATGGTGGGGCGCGGCGTAGCGAGCGGGTTGGTGCTGGCGGCGATCGGGTTCGCGACCTCGCTGGTGCACGGGCTTCGAATCGCGGCCGTGAGCGGATCGCTCGCGGCGGGGTTCTGCGATCTCGGCGGAGGGGCGCGCGGGTATGCGCTCACGGCGATGATCGGCGCGGTGATGGGGGGCGCGTGGGGCGCCGTCGCGGGGCTCGTCGCGCGTCGCGCGAGGCGCAAGCGTCTGGCGTGCACGCTTCTGGGGCTGGCCGCGCCGCTCGGGTCGGCGCTGCTCGGCGTCACGCGCTTCTACACGTCGCCGATGGTCTTCGCCTTCGATCCGTTCGTCGGCTACTTCAACGGAACTCTCTACGACACGGTCATCGACGCGGGCGCGCCGCTCCTCACGTACCGCCTCGGCTCTCTGTGCACGCTCGTCGCGTTCGCGCTCGTCGCGTCCGTGCTGGAGAGAAACGATCGTGGCGGGCTCCGTTTCGTCGACCTTCGCGCCAGCGCATCTTCACGCACGCGGCTCGTGCTCGGCCTCGCGGCGGTGATCGTCAGCCTGGTCATCACGTGCGAAGGGACGACGCTCGGTCACTGGCAGTCTGCCGAATCGATCAAGGCTGCGCTCGCCGGCTTCCGAGCGGGTGCGCGGTGCGACGTCGTCTACCCGGACGGTGAGCGCGAGGACCAGATCGCGCTCCTCGTGAAGGACTGCGACGAAGAGGTGGCGCACGACGAGGCGATCCTCGGCGCGCGCTTCGACGGACGCATCACCGCCTTCTTCTTCCGCGACGCCGGCGAGAAGAAGCACTTCATGGGCGCGGGCGACACGTACATCGCCAAGCCCTGGCGGCGCGAAGTCTACTTGCAGCTCCACTCGTACCCGCATCCGGTGCTGGGCCACGAGATCGCGCACGTCCTCGCCGGCAGCTTCGCGCGCGGGCCGTTCCGGATCGCTGGGGCGATGGGAGGCTGGTGGCCGAACCCCGGGCTCATCGAAGGGATCGCGGTCGCAGCGTCGCGTGACGAAGACGAGCTGACCGGCGCGCAGTGGGCGCGGGCCATGATGGACCTGAACCTGCTCCCGCCGATGCGCCGGGTGTTCTCGTTCGGGTTCCTCGGCGAGTCGTCGGCGAAGAGCTACACGCTGGCCGGCGCGTTCGTGACGTGGGCGCTCGAGAAGTGGGGCGCAGAGACCGTGCGTCGCTGGTACGGCGGCGAGGAGCTGACCGCGATCGTGGGCATGGACTGGGACGCGCTCGACGGCGCCTTCCGCGCGAAGCTCTCCGCCACGCCGCTCGCCCCCGAGGCGCTGGCCTACGCCAAGGCGCGGTTCGATCGGCCGAGCGTCTTCGGGCGCACGTGCCCGCACGTGGTCGACGGGCTCCGACGCGAGGCCGACGGTTGCCGCGACGCGCTCCGGATCGATCGCGCGCGTGATCTCTACGGCGACGTGCTCGTTCGCGACGCGCACGACTGGAGCGCGCGGTTCGGTCTCGGGATCATGGAGCTCCACTACGGCGACAAGGCGCGCGGCGAGACCGAGCTCGCGTCGCTCGCGAGCGACAAGGACGCGCCGCGCCCGATCCGCGACCGCACCGCGGAAGCGCTGGCTGACGCGGACCTGGTCTCGACGGACGCCGCGGCGTGGGCGCGCGCGCAGGCGGCGTACACCGCGCTTGCGATGACGATGATCGACGAAGACGTCGCTCGCACGCTCGAAGTGAAGGCCTACGCGGCGATGCGCGGCGAAGCGCGCGAAGCGATCGTCGCCCTCCTGATCGGCGCCCCCGGTCGCCCCATCGACGCCGACGAAGGCCTCGCCTTCATCGCGTCGTGGGCGCGCGCGTCGCACGATCCGGTGGCCGAATACGTCCTCGGCAAGAACCTCGCGAACCACGAGTTCTGGCGCGAAGCGGGCGAGCACCTCGACGTCGCGATCGCCGGAGGCGTCCCGACCCCGCGCATCGCGCGCGAGCTCCTGAAGCAACGCGCGATCGCCGCGTGCGCCCTGGGCGACACCGAGAAAGCGCGCGAGGTGAGCGGCCGCATCGAGGCGGCCGATGGCCCCTTCGCGGGGAGCGTCGGGCGGCGCGAGTGGGCGCGCGGGGTGCTCGATCGGTGCGGGGCGAAGTAGACGAGGTCGGCGAGGCGCGCTGATTCTGGAGGGAGGGTCGCTGATCCTGC
>PLXW01000084.1 GCA_003151595.1 Myxococcales bacterium | reverse complement strand
TCGAGCTCGCGGCGGACAAAGTGCTCCGCGCGCGGCTCGAGAGGAACTTCGCGCACCGGTTGTTCATCGGGGTCTGACGGGGCTCGCAGCGTTCCTTCACGCAGTCCCCCGCCGGGACCAGCGGCTTCAGCAACATTCCCAGCCCGCAGGTGAACACGTTCGTGTTCGCCGGACTGATGGGGCGATTCGACGTTCCTACCCGAACGAACGAGTCGGAGCAGGTCGCTTCGAAGTGAAGCGGGGTGTTTCGCGGATCTTCTCGCGCGCCCTCACCCCCGGCCCCTCTCCNNGGGGGTTGGGGGGTGAGGGTTCGCGGGAGGTCGCTCGTCTGCGAGGCCCTTAGCCGGCGCAGTGGCTCACGCACACGCCCACTTGCCAGAGTCGGTCGCGGTGAATGCGCGATCTCCATCGGTTGATCTCGCGCGATCACGACCGTGAGAACGCGATCTCACGCGGAAGACTACTCGGCCCCTCGAGCTCCATCCGCAAAGTCACGGGGTTGATCGAGTGAGGTGACGTTCGCCCCAACGCGGTACCCCGCGCGTGACTTCGCGATCACGCGAGCGGGATCACGCGTGGTGACAGGGGTCACCACGCGATCGGTACGCGTAGGGAACGCGATCCCCCTCGATAGGGATCGCTTTACCCGGGCGTACCCATCACGATGGGTACGCGTACGGATCGCGATCCCCCGCGATAGGGATCGCGTTACCCGGGCGCACCCATCGCGATGGGTACGCGTAGGGATCGCGATCCCCCTCGATAGGGATCGCGTTACCCGGGCGGGGACACCGCGATGGGTACGCGTAGGGATCGCGATCCCTACGCGTACAGATCGCGTGATCACCGCATGGTCATCGCGATCGGACGGAACAGGGAACAGGACCGAAACTCGGCCTGAACTCGAAGATGTGATTGGGAAGGCCGAGCCCGTGCGCGTCGATTCCTACTCTGGTAGGATTCGTTCATGTCGAAGGCCGCCGCCAAGCTCTCCATCAGCGTCCCTCTCGAGCTCGCGGAGTCCGTCCGCAGGCGGGTCGGAGAGCGGGGGCTCTCGGGCTTCGTCGCGCGTGCGATGCTTCACGAGCTGGAACGCGAGCAGCTCGGCGGCTTTTTGGCCGAGTTGGACGAGGCGCTCGGCGTCGTGCCGAAGAAGACGCTCGTGCAGGCCAGGACGACGTGGCGGAAGCGCTGATCCTCGACGCCGAGGCGCTCAACGCCTTGGCTCGGGCACGCGAGCGGTCGGTGCTCGCCGAACGTGCGCGCGCCATTCTCCACGTAGCCCACGAGGAGCGCGCGCTCGTCCGGGTACCCGCGCCGGTGCTGGCCGAGGTCTATCGTGGGGGAGCGATCGATGCGCCGCTCGACCACGTGCTCAACGGGCGAGGGATCGTCGTCTTCGAATTGACGGCCAACGTCGCGCGGCGTGCAGGTGCGTTGCTCGCCCGGGCGAAGCTCGGCTCGGCGCATGCCGTCGATGCGTTCGTCGTCGCGACTGCGCTCGAATTCAGCTCCGCGGTCATCGCCACGGGCGACCCGAAGGACCTGCGACGGCTGGCTGCGGGGTTCGGGCAGGTGCGGATTTTCGCGGTGTAGACCGGCGATCCCTCACCGAATCGCCAACCACACCACGATCGCCAGCGCCACGAACAACGCCGCCCCGATCGCAAACCGCACGTTCATCGTCGTCGGCGGCGCATTCGCCGGCGGGCTCGTGGGCACCTGCGACGGCGGCGGCACCGACGGCGGATTGCTCTGGCTCCCCGGCGGCCCGCTCGTCCCCAACCGCTTCCGCGCTTCGTTCAGCGCTTCCTTCGTCTCGCTCGGATCCTGAATCGTCGTCGTCGGCGCGAGATCGAGCGCGCGCGCGATCTTCGGCTTCGAGCTGAACGACGGCACCGGCGCGTCGCGCGGCACCTGTGGTCCCAGGTCGCGCGTATCGGCGCGTGACGGAGGCGGCGGCGCGCTGCTCGCCTTCTTCTCCCGCTCGCGCGGAGCGCGCGGAAGGATCGACGGCTTCGGCGCCGGCGGACCCGAGCCGTCGAGCACGGAGCGAATGTCGATCCGCATCTCGCGCGCCGTCTGGTACCGGTCCTCGCGCCGCTTCGCGAGCGCCTTCATGCACGCCGCTTCGAGCTGCATGTCGACCCCCGAGTCGATCTCGCTCGGCAGCGGAGGCTCCTCTTCGATGTGCTTCAGCACCAGGCGAATCTTGCTCTTCGCCTCGAACGGGAGCCGCCCCGTCATCATGAGGAACAAGATGACACCGAGCGAATACAGATCGCTCCGCGCGTCGGCCGGCTCTCCGCGCGCTTGCTCGGGCGACATGTACTCGGGCGTGCCGATGAGCGTGCCGTAGGCGGTGAGCGTCCCGGTTTGCGTCGCGGTCTTCGTCGGCTCGGGGATGTCGCCGTCGGCATCCATCGCGTTCACGTCGAGAGGAGCTTCGCGGATGATCTTCGCCACGCCGAAGTCGCACACCTTCACGAGCTCGATCGACGTCCCCTCGTCGTCCTTCGACGGGAGCAACATGATGTTCTCGGGCTTGAGGTCGCGATGCACGACCCCCATCTCGTGCGCGATGGCGAGCGCGGCCAGCGTCTGCGACACGATGCTCACGATGCGCGCGGTGTCGAACGGGAACTCTTCGCGCAAGACGGCGAGGAGATCTCTCCCCTCGATGAACTCCATCGCGATGTAGAGCATCCCGTCCGGCTCTTCGCCGAAGTCGATCACGCGAATGAGGTTCGGATGCTCCATCCGCGCGGCGGCCTTGGCTTCGCGCTTGAAACGGGAGGCGTACGTCCCGTCTTTCTTGTCCGGGTTCATCACCTTGATGGCGACCCGCTTCTTCAAATTGAGCTGCATCGCCTTGTAGACCGCCCCCATCGCCCCCTTGCCCACGAGGGTCTCGATGCGGAACTTCTCGGCGATCGTCCGACCAATCAGCGGGTCGTTTGCGGCCTGCGCGGCTTCGGACATCGATCGCGGAGCGTATCCGATAAGCTCACGCCCAGGAATGGACCCTGCGCGCACGAACACGGCGGCCGTCGGAATCGATTTGGGCACGTCGAACACGGTCGTCGCACACGTCGACGACGGAAATGCCCGGGCTTTGGCCGAGGAAACGACGCGCGACGTGCTCATCCCGAGCGTGTGTGCCTTCCACCCCTCCGGCGCCGTGCTCGTCGGGCGCGAGGCGAAAGAGCGGCGGCTGCAAGACCCGAAGAACACCGTCTTCAGCACCAAGCGGCTGATCGGGCGGGCGTGGAGCTCGAAAGAGGTCGGTCAGGCGCGCGTGCGTTTGCCGTACGAGCTTCGCGAAGGAAAGAACTCGAGCGTCATGGTGCACGCGCGCGGCGCGCAGTACACGCTCCCCGAGATCGGCGCGTTCGTGATCCGGAAGGCGAAGGCCATCGCCGAGGTCGCGCTCAAGATGAAGGTCGATCGCGCCGTCATCACGTGCCCGGCGAACTTCGACGACCTGCAACGCGGCGCCACCAAGCTCGCCGGTCAGCTGGCGGGGCTCGAGGTGCTGCGCGTTCTCAACGAGCCGACCGCCGCGGCGCTCGCGTACGGCTACGGCAAGGAAGGCCAGGAGCGGATCCTGGTCTACGACTTCGGCGGCGGCACCTTCGACGTGACGTTGCTCGAACGCGAAGGGGACGTCTTCCAGGTGCGCGCCACCGCCGGCGACATGTACCTGGGCGGCGACGACGTCGATGCGGCGATCGCGAATCGAATCGCCGAGGGGTTCGCGCGAAAGCACTTCTACGATCCGCGCGCCGACAAGCAGGTGTTCGAGCACGTGCGCGTCGCGGCCGAGAAGCTGAAGGTGAAGCTCGCGAGCCAGGAGACGGCGACGATCGATCTGGAAGACGTCGTCTTCGGCGTCGGCGGCAAATCGCTCCGCTTCGAGTTCACGATGGAGCGGAGCGAGCTCGCCGAGCTGGCCGATCCGCTCGTCGAGCGCACGTTCGTCGTCTGCAAGAAAGTGCTCGAGCAGTCGCACGCCACGATCCGCGACATCGATCAGGTGCTCCTCGTCGGCGGCAGCACGCTCATCCCGCGCGTTCGCGAGCGCGTCGCCGAGTTCTTCCAGCGCGACGCCGCGGCCGGCGTGAGCCCGTTCGAAGCGGTGGCCGTGGGCGCGGCGATCCAGGCGTACGCGATGACCGAAGCGGCGCCCGACGAGCGCGGAGTTCCGACGAAGGCCGCGCTCACGATGTCGCGCACGATTCGCACGCTTCCTCCTCCCGAGCCGGTGCTCGAGCGCATCCCGGTGCAGATCCCGGCGATGTCGTCGGTGGCGAACATCGTCGGTCCGTCGAAGGCTCCGGCGCCGATCGCTGCCGCCACGCCGCTGATGAAAGATCTCTCCGCGTCGCGGCCGCAGATCGTCATCGTGCAAGCGAAGGTCGACGAGCCGAGCTGGACGCCGGGGCGAATCGCGTTCGTCGCGATTAGCATGGTGCTCGTCGCGCTCCTGTCGTGGTTCGCGCTGAAGTAGCTCGCTCGCCGATCAGCGCGTGCCGTAAAGGGCTCCGCGACCGATGACGTCGCGCACGAACGTCGAGACCACCAGGTGGATCTGGTACGTGTCGCCCGGCGTCTCAACCTTTCCTTCGAACGACGCCGTGATCGGCGAGCCGCGCGTGGGATCGACCTTCGCGATCGTCACCTTCACGTCGCAGTGCACGCTGGGGCACGTGATCGGCACCATCTTCGGCGCCACGATCTCGAGCTTCGTCAGCTTCGCGCCGCCCGGCTCGATCGCGATCGACGCCGAGAGGTGCGCCTTCTCCGTGCGCGACGGCAAGCGGAGCACCGCCTCGGTGTCGCGCGCGAGATCGATCCCCACGCCCCCCGCCGGGAGCGACGAGACGATCGCGCCGCCGGCCACGAGCGCCGTGAGATCGATGTCCCCTGCGCCCGCATCGTTCGCGCCGTGCATCTCGAAATGCGCGCGCGGCTGCGTGGTGTCGTGCGCCTGGCGCTCGCGATCGACGAGGAGGCTCTTGGCCCGCGCGAGATCACGCTCGCACGTTCGCCGGTCACCGTCCCCTGCGGTGCACCGCGTGGGGTCGCCCGTCGTGAGCGCCTCGCACGTGGGCTGAAGCGACGAGAGCTCCGCCGCGCAGATCCGTGGATCGTGCGCCGACACCGCGAGGCAGGTCGCGTCGCGCCCCAGGCGCTTGTCGGCCGCCGCAGCCCACGGACATTTTTCTGCGTCTTGCAGCGACATCGCCAGCATCGCCTCGCACCGATGCTGAAGCCCGCTGGCGGCGATCGCCTCGCACGGCGCGCGGTCCTTCAGCTTGATCGCCTGCAGCATCCGGCACGCATCGCGAAGCAACGTGTCGTAGCCGATGGCGCGCACGGCATCGCCGACGACAGGATCGATCGACGAGTGCTGCGCCACGCACGTCTCGAGCGATCCGAACGTGTCCACGTCGGATCGTAGATCGCCTGCAAGCGCGGGAGGATCGGACCGTTCGATCATCGGTCCGCCATCCGTCTCCATCCCCGCGTTCGCTGCGGCCGTCGCGGAGGCCATCTCGGAGGATCCGGGCGTTCGCGTTCGTTCGGCAGGCAGAGGCGGTTGGAGAGGCTCGTCGGCGAACGGCGATCGATCGCACGCCGCGCCGGCGACGCTCGTCATCATCGCCACCCCGAGCGCCACGGCTACGCCTCGCATGGCGCGAACGCTTACCGCGATCGCCGCGCGCACGTCGCGGAATCACGTGCCGACCCCGATAGCTCAGCGCGCGTTCAGCACAACGATCTTGCGGACTGAACACCGGGCCAGTATATTCTCCGGGACCGGAACAGCTAAGAGCCGCTGATTCGCCGAGGGAGCACCATGGAAGACAAGAACAAGTCGAAGGCCATCGAGCTTGCTGTTGCCAGCATCGAGAAAGAGTACGGCAAGGGCTCGATCATGCGCCTCAAGGAGGGGCAGACCCTCACGCCGGACGTCGGCGTCGTGCCGACGGGGAGCATCGGCCTCGACATCGCGCTCGGCATCGGCGGCTACCCGCGCGGTCGCATCATGGAGATCTACGGTCCGGAGTCGAGCG
>PLXW01000183.1 GCA_003151595.1 Myxococcales bacterium | reverse complement strand
CGACACCCACGACGACATCACGTCCCGCATCCTCGACGAGGGCTTCGACCTCGCGAAGCCTGACGGCCCCGCGGCGACCGATCTCGCGAAGATGCGCGCCGGCGGCGTCACCGGCGAGTTCTTCTCCATCTTCGTCGACGAGCACTACTACGACCACCCCTCCTCCCACGTGGGAGGCGCGGCGCGGCGCGCGCTCGACATGATCGACATCAGCTACCAGCAGATCGAGCGCCACCCCGACGCGCTCGTCCTGGCGACGACGGCCGACGAGATCCGGCGCGCGAAGCAGGACGGGAAGATCGCGGTGCTCCTGGGCATCGAGGGGGGACACGCGATCGAGAACTCGCTCTTCGCGCTGCGCGAGTTCCATCGGCTCGGCGTCCGGTACATGACGCTCACACACACCGAGAACAACGACTGGGCCGACTCCTCCGGGTTCGCCGGCCCCCCTCCCAAGCCGACGCACCACGGGCTCTCACCGTTCGGCGAGGAGGTCGTGCGCGAGATGCAGCGCATCGGCATGCTCGTCGACGTCTCGCACGTGAGCGACGAGACGTTCGACGACGTGATGCGCGTCGCGAAGGCGCCCGTCATTGCGTCCCACTCCAGCGCGCGCGCGCTGTGCGACATGCCGCGGAACATGACCGACGACGAGCTGCGCGCGGTGGCAAAGAACGGCGGCGTCGTGATGGTGAACTTCTTCTCCGCGTTCCTCGATCCGAAGTTCGCCGCGTCGATGGGCGCGTTCATGAAGAAGCACGGCAAGGACGTCCAGGCGCTGCTGGCCAGGCACGCGCCCGACGCCGAGCTGCGCGCGGCGCTGGCGAAGATGGGCTTCGGGGAGATTCCGAACGTGCCGCTCTCGATCCTCGTCGATCACCTCGAGCACGTGGCCAAGGTGGCCGGCGTCGATCACGTCGGCCTGGGGAGCGACTTCGACGGCGCGCCGGCGTACCCGGTGGGGATGGAAGGGCTCGACGATCTGCCGAAGATCACCCTCGAGCTCCTGAAGCGAGGCTGGTCCGACGACGACGTGAAGAAGCTCCTCGGCGAGAACTTCCTCCGCGTCTTCTCGGAGGCGACGGCGTACGCGCGCGCGACGAAGACGACGCTCAGCGGCGACGGAGACACGAGGACGATCGACGCGCCGTAGTCACGGCCACGCGGCGTCGGGTTCCTGCGGCGCGTGCACCCCCGCCCACAGCCTCACCACCTCTTCCACCGGCCACGCCTCCCGCAACGTCCGCGCTTCCGCATCGCTCTTGTACGTCGTCCGCGACCCCGTATGCGGATGCGCCACCGCCCACGCGAAGATCGCATCGCGCCCTTCACGCCCCGCGAGCACCTCGTCGAAGATCCGCCGCCCCGCGTCGATCCGCTTCTCCAGCTGCGCGAACGCTCCCACGCGAATCCGCGCGCGCGTCAGCGGCAACACGACCGCGCCGTCGACCTGCGCGTCCTCGAAGAACGCGATCATCGCCCGCGACCGCGCGAAGCGGGCGTCGTGCACCACGCGCGACTCGATCAGGTTCTGCTCGTTCGTCACCAGATCGACGACCAGCGATCGCTCGAGCGCCGGCGTGATCTCGCGCGCCGCGCTCTCCTCGTAGCGCGCCCACGCCTCGCGCATGAACCGCGGCGTCCTCGCATCGAGCGCGCTCACGCGCCCCAGCACGTGATGCAGCACGTGCTCCCAGGCGTCGTCGAAGATCAGGAAGTTCGCCCGCTCCAGGAACAAGAACAGCTCGTTCAACGCCTCGCGCGTGAAGAGCGATCCGGCGCGCGTCTCGCCGAGGTCGGTCATCAAGTAGCCGGCGTTGCGCGACACCAGATGCGCCATCAGCACCCACGGCAGCTCGACGCTGTACGCGCGGCATAGCGCATACAGCTCCAGGTAGCTCTCGGTGCGGGCGACGTTGTCGCGGTTGCGCGCGTCCTTCTCCGCGAGCATCCGCTCGAGGCGCGCGCGCTGCGGCGCGAGCAGAGCGCCCGCGCTCACGACGTCGCGCGCGCGCAGAGCATCGTCACGGCGCCCCCTTGCATCCGTGCGCCAGTGCGTCGTTCGCGCGCTCCTTCGCGATCGGCGAAGCGTGCCCGTGCGCGATGGCGGGGAGCGCCGCGCACGTCGCCTTGAGCTCCGAGATGTCGGGCGAGAACGGATCGAGCGCGCCGATGACGGCGGCCTGCGCGTCGGGGCGCGACTTCAAGGCGTCGGCGATGACGCCATCCATCTGCGCCGGGCACCGCTTCACGGCGTTCGACAGCGCCACGGTCAGCGCCGCGGCTTGCGTCGAGTCACGCGCCGCCAGCGCATCGGCCCACACGCGGTGCATCCGCACGCAGTCGAGCGCCCCCGACTTGCTCGCGGCGCCAAGCAACCCCGGCTCCGCCACCTGCGCGAGCCACCGCATCATCGCGTCGTCGGTCGCCGCCAGCGTCACCACGGTGCCCACACACGACGCATCGTCGCGCGACGTAGCCGGAACATTTCGCAGCGTCACGCGCGCGTCCGCGTCCGCCGTGGGCGACGCGATCCCTCCGCACATCGAGGCCCGCGTGGCCTTGTCCGCCAGCCGCCGCACCACTGCGTCGTGCGCCGGAACGCCCGCCGCTGCCAGCAGCGACGACAGCGAGCTCGTCGACACGCCGGCCGCCAGCCGCGACAGCGACGCTTCGACATCCGGCAAGAACGGCACGATCAACGGATCGCGTCCATCGACGGCCGACGCCACGTCGTTGGCGCGTGCCGGATCCTGAAGCCCCGCGTGCAGCATGTCGCTCGCCCACTTCGCGCCGCGCTTCACGCCCCCCCACGCCGCGATGTACGCCTCCACCCCGAACGACGTCCGCCCCTTCAGCGCCGTCACCGCCGCCGGGTCCGTATCCGCCAGCCGCCCCAGGGCTTCGACCGCCGCAGGCGACGCCTCCGTATCGAGCCACGCCACGTTCCCGCTCGCCTCCGCGTCCGCGACCGACGACGGCTTGCACGCGCTGATCACCAGCGCCGCCACGGTCCCCAGCACGAGCGCGCGAGTCTTCACCCGAGCGAGCGTATCTCAGTCCTCGTTCGCGGAACGCCCGCTCGTCAGGCGGCCGGGCGTTCCTGCGTGAGCGACGGGGCGGTCAAGCGCGGTTTGTCCTTCAACGTGAGTCGCACCGGCAGCACGATCATCGGGATGCCCGAGTGCTGCAACCGGCGCTGAATGAGGAACGCGGTCTCGTTGTGGAGGATGCGGTTGAACGTCGAGTCCTCGTCGAAGAGCAGCTGCCCGGCGACGAATAACCCTTGCGGGAACCTGGCGATGAGCTCGACCCCGAGCTTCTCCGCTTCGACCGCGACCTCGATCCCGGTCGCGAACGCGCTCTCCGCCGGTATCCCCAGCGTGTGCGCGAAGCGGACATACTTCGCCAGCTGCGCGCGCGTCCGCTCCTCGAGCTGATGCACCTCTTCGACCCCCTTGAAGTTGCCGGAGTCGATGATCGCGATCGAACAGAACACGACGCCGCGGAAGTGCCGCGGGAACATGCGCAGGAGCGTGAGCAGCGCGTGTCGACCGAGCCCGCCGTATCCGCCGACGAACAGGATCGCCACCGGCTTCTTGGCGTCGATCTCGCCGACCGACGCCGCGTCTCCGCCGCCGAACGCCCGCGCCATCGCGGCGTCTTCCAGCGGATCGGGGAGCTCCACGTCGAGCCGGCGAATCGCGCCGACCACGAGCCGGTAGTGGCTCCGGATCATGAAGCAGACCGCGACGAGCAAGCCGGTGATGACGAGCGTGAGCCACCCGCCGTCGAGGAACTTCTCGAAGCAGGTGACGATGAGGATCGTCACGCACAGCACGAGGCCGACGAGGTGGACCGGCAAGTGGCGAAACCAGTCGGCGTACTTCTTCCGCTCGGTGATCCAGAAGCGGCTCATGCCGAGGTTCGAGAGCGAGAACGTCACGAACACGTTGATCGAGTACATGACGATCAGCTTCGAGACGTCGCCGTGCGTGTAGAGGAGCGCCGCGATCGACGTGCCGCCCATCAGGAGCACGCCGTTCTGCATGCTCAGGCGCTCCGACAGCGCCGCGAACCGGTGCGGCAGCCACGAGTCGATCGCCATGTTCGCCATGACGCGCGGCCCGTCGACGAAGCCGGCCTGCGCGGCCACGAAGAGGAGCGCTGCTTCGCTGAAGAGGCCGATGTTCGCGAACCAGTACCCCGCTCGCCAATCCCCGATGTGCCAGCCGCCGGCCACGCGATCGAAGAGCACCGCGTTCATCGTCTTCCCCTCTTCGGGGAGCGCGTGCACGAGCAGGTAACAGAGGATGATGCCGCCGGCGGTGATGGCGAGCGAGACGGCCATGAGCACCATCGTCCGCTTCGCGGTGCGCACCTTCGGCTCGCGCATGATCTGAACGCCGTTGGAGACGGCCTCGATCCCGGTGTACGTGCCGCCGCCGAGTGAATAGGAACGCACGAACAAGAGGAGCGCGCCGACCGATCCCAGCGAGGCCACGGTGGCGTGGAAGTTCGTGGTGGTGTGCGTGGCGACCGCGCCGATGTCGCCCATGTGCCCGAAGATCGTGACGCACAGGAGAATGACGTGCGTGACGACGAAGACGGCGAAGATCGGGACGATCGCCTGCACCGACTCCTTCACGCCGCGGATGTTGAGGATCGTCAGGATGGCGATGCCGCTGATCTCGATCGTGATCTTCACGCGCTGCACGGGGTCGAGCCACGAGCCGATGTCGTCGGGCGCGATGGCCATGGCCGACGGGCCGAAGACGTGGCGCGGGATCATGCTGAAGATGGCGTCGCCGCCCGACGCGATCGAGGTGGTGATGGTGAGCACGTAGTCGACGAGCAGCGCGCTCCCGCTGACGACGCCGAACTTCTCGCCGAGGAGCTTGGTGGCCACGACGTACCCGCCGCCGCCCGACGGGAAGTGCTCGATGATGCGCGAGTAGGCGTACGAGATGATGAACACGGTGAGCGCCGTGCCCAGCGCGAGGAACACGGCGAGCGACGTGTGGTCGCCCCCCTTCACCAGCTCGCGAAACGCTTCGTCGGGGCCGTACGCGGACGACGAGAGTCCGTCGGCGCCGAGCCCGACCCACGCCAGCATCGCGACCAACGAGAGCGAGTGGAAGGTGTGCTCGTCGTGGACGTCCTTCGGCGGACCGAAGAGGAGCGCGCGCAGGCGTTGAAGCATTTGCGGCGCAATCTCTAGAACGAAACGGGGGATTCGTCACGCCGACCGCTGAACAGACCTGAACGAGCGTCGCGCCGAGCGATCGACTCCTGCCGGGGCCCCCGTGGCATCCTATCGGTCGTGCGCGTCGTCGTTACGGGCGGTACTGGCTTCCTCGGTCGAGCTCTCGTCCCGGCCCTGCTCGCGCGTGGGGACGAGGTCGCCGTGGTCACGCGCGACCCGGCGCGCGCACGCGACCAGGTCCCGAGCGGCGTCGCGCTCGAAGCGTGGTCCGCGCGCGAGGCGTGGCGGTCGCGCGTGCGCGCGTGCGAGGCCGTGGTGCACCTCGCGGGCGAAGGGGTCGCCGACGAACGATGGACCCAGGGGCGCCTCGACCGCCTTCGCGCGAGCCGCGTGGAGACGACCGAGGCCCTCGCTGAAGCGATCGCCGGCGCGTACACCAAGCCCGCGTGGGTGAGCACCTCGGCCGTCGGCGTCTACGGCACGCGCCGCGACGACGACGTGATCGACGAGCAGGGCGCCCACGGCACCGATCCGCTGGCCTCGATCTGCGAGGCGTGGGAAGCGGCGACCGATCCGGCGCGTCGCGCCGGGGCGCGCGTGGCGATCGCGAGGCTCGGGATCGTCCTCGGCAAGGGCGGCGGCGCGCTCGCGCGAATGCTCCCCGCGTTCAAGGCGTTCACCGGCGGACCGCTGGGCGACGGGCTCCAGTGGCTCAGCTGGATTCACCTCGACGACGCCGTGCGCGGGATCCTCTTCGCCATCGATCACCCCGAGATCGACGGCCCCTTCAACCTGACCGCGCCCAAGCCCGTCACGATGAACGACTTCGCCCGCGCCCTCGGCCACGCCCTCCATCGCCCGAGCGTCCTGCGCGTCCCGCCGTTCGCGCTCCGCCTCGCGCTCGGCGCGGGTCTCGCCGAGGTCCTGCTCACCGGGCAGCGCGCCGTCCCCGCGCGCCTCGAACGCGCGGGATTCACCTTCGACTACGAGACGATCGACGCGGCCATGGGCGCCATCGCGCGCTGCTGCTGAAGGGGACCGCTTCGCAGTCGATGTGACACCGCGCCTGCGCATCTCATACGATCGCCTCGCGCGATGAACCTAGCGATCCGCCGGATGCTCTACGCGCTCCTCTCGCTGCTGGGGCTCGTGACGACCGGCACGATCGGTTACGACCTGCTCGGCCACGGGCGATGGTCGATCGGCGACTGCATCTACATGACGGTCATCACGCTCTCGACCGTCGGCTTCGCCGAGCTGAACGACATGGCGCGCGTGCCGGGCGCGCGCGCGCTGACGGTGGGGCTCATCATCGGCGGCGTCGGCACGCTGGCGTACGTGCAAGGCAACGTGACCGCGCTCCTCGTGGAAGGGGTCATCGGTCAGGCATTTCGGAGGAACCGCATGCGCAAGGCGATCGACGCACTCAACGGGCACATCGTCGTGGCGGGCACCGGCTCGACGGGGAGGCACGCGGTCGAAGAGCTGGTCGCGACCCGCACGCCGTTCGTGGTCATCGATCGCGACGCCGCGCACCTCGAGCGACTCAGCCACGAGCTCGTCGAGGGGAGGCTCCTCTACGTGCACGGTGACGCCACCGAGGACAACGTGCTCCTCGCCGCCGGCGTTCAGCGCGCGCGCGGCGTCGTGGCCGCCCTCACGCACGATAAGGACAACCTCTACGTCACGCTCAGCGCGCGCAGCTTGAACGCCGCCGCGCGCATCGTCACCAAGGTCACCGAGGTCGACGCCGCGCCGAAGATGCTGAAGGCCGGCGCCACCAGCATCGTCAACCCGACGATGATCGGCGGACGCCGCATGGCCAGCGAGTGCATCCGCCCCGAGGTGAACGAGTTCCTCGATCAGATGCTCCGCGATCGCGACAAGAACCTGCGCCTCGAGGAGGTCGCGATCCCGATCGGCTCGTCGCTCGTCGGCATAGCGCTGAAGGACACGGCGATCCGCCGCGAGACGCGCGTGCTCGTCGTGGCCGTGCGCGATCTGAACCGCGTCTTCACGTACAACCCCGAGCCCGATCTCGTCCTTCAAGAGGGGACGATCCTGATCGTGATGGGCGAGACCGACAGCGTCGTGAAGCTGCGTCAGCTCGTCAGCGACAGCGTCGCGCGTCCGACGATCGAGCCGGCGCAAGTGGGTGGGCGGAGCCTGCGGCCGCCGAATACCTAGCGGCGCCGAAGGCGTCCGCGTCACATGACCCGTCCTAGGCCGCGCCGCGCTTCGCGAGCACCTCGCGCAGCACGCGCTGCAGCTCTTCGGGCGCCGTACGAAACGCGTTCCGCGCGTGATCGAGGAACGCCTTGCTCGACTTCTCCTGAAGCGCCTTGCGCACGGCGTTTCGATCCGAGGGCGACCCGTGCTCGAGCACGCCGAGCAGAAACTCCGCCGCGGCCGGCGTCTCGATCTGCGCGAGCGCCGTGAGCGCGCTCCATCGCGCGTTCAGGTTGGTCGACTCGCGAACGACGCGGGCCAGCGGATCGAAGGCGTGCGGGAAGACCATCCCCTTCAGCGACTCGCCGGCCTGCGTGGCCACCGCGGGATCGGGATCGCTCGTCGCCGCCGTCACCGTTGCCAGGCTTCGCTTGAAGAAGAGCGTCTTCAACGCCACCAGCACCGCTAGCTTCACCGCGCGCTCCGGCCGCGCAAACAGCTTCTCCAGCGGCGAGAGCACCACGAAGAGCGGCACCTGCGACAGCTCCTCCGCCAGCTCCACGCGTGCGGCGGTCGCTTGCGGAGAACCGCTCTCGTCCTTCTCCACGCGGAGCGCGGTGATGCGCGCCAGCATCGCTTGCCGCCGGATCGGATCGGGCCACCGCGCATCGAGCACGACGTCGGCGCACGCTTCGGCCGCGCTCCCGCGTTGCTCCCACTCGATCAGATCGACGTGCCACACCTCGACCACGCGCGCGTCGTGCCGCAAGTGAAGCGGCAGCGGCGCCGCGTCGACCGGCTCGTCGCGAACGCCGACGTACCGCTTCGACGCCCGCTCGTAGTGCGCCTTCCGCGACGGCTCGAGATCCATCGTCGCCAGATCGCGGTACAGCGCGCCGGCCTTCGCGAACTGCCCGAGCTGCCCGAACGCCAGGATGGCCGCGAGGATCGAGTTCTCCGCGATCTCCGGCGGCGAGCCGCGCATCGTGTGTTGCTTCGCCGCCGCGCGCCACGACTCGGCCTGCTCCAGCACGTAGTGCGCGCTCGCGCCCTTCATCCCCAGCGAGCGCGCGTAGTCCGACGCTTCGCGCGCGATCGTCGCCGCGGCCACCAGCTCGCCTGCCTCCTTCGCCGCGGTGGCTGCGTCTTCGTAGTACTGGAGCGCGTAGTACTTCAGGTGATCCTCGCGCAGGATCCGCACGCAGTTGATGTACCCCTCGAGCACGTGCTCGAACTGCTGGCTCGCGCGTCCGATCTCGACGAGCACCTGGAAGCAGTCGAACGCGCGCTCGCGCACGCCGCTCGACTCGAAGGCGTCGGCCGCCTCTTCGAGCAAGCGCACCGCGGCCACGAACGCGCCGTGCGCTTGACGCTCGTCGCCGCACGACGCCGCGCATCGCCCCAGGTTGAACTGCACGAGGCTGGCCACGTAAGCGTCGTTCGCGCTGGCGTTCGGCACCACGCCCGAGAGGCGCGACCACAGCGCGCGCGCCCCTTTCCAGTCGCGCGCCTTCTCGCGGTAGATCGCCGCGGCCGCCGGGAGGCCCGCGTCCTCCATCGCCAGCGCCGCGCCCAGCGCATCGCCCGTGGCCCACAGCGTTCGGGCGCGATCGGCCGGCGGTACGCGATCGTCGAGCTTGCGCGCGCTCGACCAAGCGTCGCTGTCGTTCATGGCCACGCACCAGCGCGCGGTGAGCGCACCGCGTGCGTCGCCCAGCATCTCCAGCGCGTCGCCCAGCAGCCGCGCGACCGGCGCGTAATCCTGCTCGGCCACGTGCGTGTGGCGCGCGGCATCCATCAACGGAGCGATCGCGTCCCTCGCCCGCCCTACGGTAAGCGCCGATCGCGCCTGGCTCACGAGATCGTGAAGGTCGTCGAGCACGCGCCCGTTCCTCTAAACCGCGGGCGGAATGCTCCGACGCGCTTCACGCTCGCGCCTCGCCTTCGGGATCGACCACAGCGTCTCCACGAGCCCGATGATGACGTAAAACGAAAGGAGCCACACGAGCACGTAGGCAGGCTTCGTCATGCGCGACACGATCGCGCTCGAGCCGACGGCGAAGAAGACGAGCGCCAAAGTCCGCGCGTTCAGCTTCAGATCCTTGAACGTGCGGAACTTGATGGTCGACACCTGCAGGAACGCCAGAAACAGCGTGACCCCCATCATCAGCGTCAGGTAGCGAGGCCCTGCCAGCGACCCAGCGGCGGCGTGATTCGCGATGACGAGCGAGATGAGCACACCGGCCGCGCCGGGCACCGGTAGCCCCAGGATGTACTTCGTCGGCTTCGTGGGCTTGCCGCTCTCGCCCATCGACAGGACGTTGAACCGCGCGAGGCGCACCGCTCCGGCCGCGCAGAAGATGAACGAGACGATCAGCCCGGGGAGCGGCAGCTGCTGGAGCGACCATCGGTAGACGAGAATCGCCGGCGCGACGCCGAAACTGATCACGTCGGCCAGCGAGTCGATCTGAAGACCGAACGCGCTCTGCGTCTTGGTGGCGCGCGCCACGCGGCCGTCGAGCATGTCGAAGAACAGCGCGAAGATGATGAGGAGAGACGCCCGATAGAAGTCGTCGTCGTCCGCCGCCGCCGCCGAGCTGATGCGAATCGAATCGAACCCACAGAAGATGGACGACAGCGTGATGATGTTGGGAAGGAGGAAGAGAGTCTTCCTCAGATCCACTTTGCGTCGGGGTGCGGGCAAGGGTTCTTCTCTTCTTCTCGGACTCGGAGCTGCGCACGCTTTCGCGCCCAGCCAATAAGCGTGTCGCAAGAAGCCCGCCGCGTAAAGAAGCGGGAGGCGAACCCCGGAAATTGGCCCCGCGGCGAACGCGGACTTACCCTCCAAGGCACCGATGCAGCGCAAGAACGCCCCCCTTCCTCGCTCGGCCTCTCTCGTCCTGGTCTCGGCGGTCGCTTTTGCGGCCGTTTCGACCCTCGCGCTCGGATGCTCGGGCGGAAGGAGCGCCGAAGAAAAACAGCTCGACGAGCTGCGCGACGAGATCACGCGGGTCCAGGCGACGAGCGACAAGTTCGAATCGCGGCTGGGAAAGCTCGAGATCGACTCGGCCGACATGCACGCGCCCGACGAGCACTCGGTCGATTCGACCCGCCCGCGCCCCACGAACACGACCGCCGCGCCGATCGCGACGCCTCAGCTTCGCGTCGTGCACGTAGGCGCCGATGGCGTCGAAGAGTCCGGTGCACCGGGTGAGACTGCCGGCGCCTCGAGCGACGATCCCAACGATTCGGCCCCGCGCCCGCGCATCCGCGTTCAAGGGATGCACGCCGAGGCCACCTCGTTCGACGACAAGGACTCGAAGGGGAAGGCGCGCCCAGCTGCGCTCGATCCCGACGCGCGCCGCTCGTACGACTCGGCGCTCGCCCTGGTGCACGCCAAGAAGTACCCCGAGGCGCTCGACGCGCTCGCCGGCTTCCTCATGAAGTGGCCCGAGCACCCGAACGCCGACAACGCGATGTACTGGCGCGGCGAGTGTTACTTCGCCGAAGGGGATTTCCAGCACGCCGCCGAGCAGTTCGAGGCCGATCTGGCGCGCTTCCCGGCGGGAAACAAGGCGCCCGACGCGACGTTGAAGCTCGGCGTGTCGAAGCGTCACCTCGGCGACGAAGCGGCCGCCACGGCGCTCTTCGACAAGCTCCGCCACGAGTACCCGCACAGCGACGCCGCGCACAACATCCCCGCCGCCACGCCGGCGCCGAGCGGTGCAACCGGACCCGCCGATCCGCAAGACGCCAAGGTGAAGCCATGAGTCGTCGTTCGTTCTCCCTCGGGATCGGGATCGCGCTCGCGTCGGGCGCGCTCGCTACGTCGTCGTTCGCGCAGCAAGGGCCGAGCGACAACGGCGGCGGCGCACCCGCGTCGGGAGGCGGCGGCGCGGCAGCCCCGTCGACCACCAACGTGTTCCCCGGCGTCGTCGCGCCCCCTGCGCCCGGCGAGCCGATCGGCGGAGGGAACGCGACCGAATCGTCGTCGCGCCCCGTGACCGGCGACAAGGAAGACGGCTTCGACACCGCGGGCTCCACGTCCGGCGGCGGCGCAATGTTCGGCGGCAACGACGGCCCCGTCTTCACCGAGGGGACGACGCGCTCCACCACGCTCGGCGGCGGCGGCGTCACGCAAGCATCGACGCACCTCGTTCAGAAGGGCGACACGCTGTGGGCCATCTGCGGCGCGGCGTTCCAGAACCCGTACCAGTGGCCGCGCATCTGGTCGTATAACCCGCAGATCCAGAACCCGCACTGGATCTACCCGAACGAGCAGATCCGCCTGAAGCCCGGCGTCTCGCTCACCGCTTCCCCGCAGCTGGCGATGCCCACCGACGGCTCCGGCGCCGCGGTCGGCCCGGTGGGCCGCGTCGCGCCCGACACCGTGTTCGTGCGCGACCAAGGGTACGTCAACGACGACGACACCGTGAACTGGGGGTCGATCGTCGGCTCGCCGCAAGACCGCATGTACCTCTCGGACTTCGATCAGGTCTACGTGCGCATCGGCCCCGGCCACGACGTGAAGCTCGGGCAAGAGCTCACGGTCTATCGCCCGGTGCGCCCCGTCGCGCACGGCCAGGCCATCGCGATTCAAGGCACCGTGCGCGTCGATGACTGGAACCCCGAGACGCGGATCGCCCGCGCGCAGATCGTCGAGACGCTCGACGCCATCGAACGCGGTGCGCGCGTCGGACCGATCACGCGGCGCTTCGAGGTCGTGCCGCCGAAGCGAAACGACGTCGACGTGACCGCGCACGTGGCCGTCGCCGCGCAGCCGCACGTGTTCTTCGGACAGAACCAGGTCGTCTTCATCGACAAGGGGGCCGACGCCGCGCTCAAGCCGGGCAATCGCTTCTTCGTCATCCGCCACGGAGACGCGTGGCGGCAGTCGATGGTGACCGATCAGACCGCGCGTCGAATCGTCGGCGAGCGCGAAGAGCCGGCCGTCGTCGAGAACACGCCGCGCATGCGGAACGAAGGGGCGCTCCCGGAAGAGGTCGTCGCCGAGCTTCGCGTCGTCGACGTTCAGAAGACCACGGCGACCTGCATGGTCACGCGCTCATCGCGCGAGGTCGAGCAGAACGACGTGGCGGTCGCGCGCAAGGGTTATTGAGTACCGAGCGACGCTCAGTCGTACCGCTCGGTGTGAACGCGCTCGCGCGGGAGGGCCATGTCCTTCCGCAGCAGATCGCGCACCGAAGAGATCATCTTCGTGAGCCCGCAGGCGTACACGTGCGGCTCGCTGCCGGTCTGCGCGGTGAGCGACTCGAGTAGCTCGCGAAGGTGCGTCTGCACGTAGCCGTGACGGCCGGTCCATCCGTCGTGCGGGCGCGACAGCGTGATCTCGACGCGCACGTGCGGATGCGCCGCGGCCAGCGCTTCGAGCTCGTCGCGGTACAGCACGTCGGCCTCCTGGCGCACGCCGAAGAGGAGCCACGTGGGCGTCGTGTTGCCCGCCGCGATCGCCGCGCGGAGCATGCTGCGAAACGGGGTCACGCCGGTGCCGGTGGCGACGAACAGCGACGGCACCGCGCGATCGAGCGGACGCGTGAAGAACCCTTGCGGCCCGATCGCCGTCAGCGCCGTGCCCGGCGTGAGCGCGTGAAGGAACGACGACCCGGGACCGTTCGCCACGTGCGTGACCGCGATCTCGAAGCGCGGCGTCCCGTTCGGCTCCGACGCGATCGAGTACGAGCGACGAAGCTCGCCCCGCGCGTCGTGCTCGTTCGGCAGCACGAAGCTCACCCACTGCCCGGCATCGAACGCCAGCGGCGCTCCATCGCTCCGCTCGAACGTCAGCGCGCGCACCGACGGCGACAGCGCGCGCGCGGAGACGAGGTGCGTGGCGAAGGTCGGAGGGGGCGGCATCAGCGACTCTTTCTCGCGGACGGGCGGCCTCGCGTCAACCCGGTGCCGCTCCTATTTCGCCAGCTTTTCGGCGCGGTAGGCGTACGCCGCTTTCACGCGCGCGCTGGCGCGAAGCCCGCGCTCCATTCGCAAGAGCGCGTCGAGCACGTCACCCGTCTTCCGCGACTCGGCGCGCGCCTTCGCGATCACCTTCGCGATCGGCTCCACCGCGTCCGCCGGATGAAATACCGCACCCGGCAGCATCGCCACGCGCGCCGGGTCGTCGCGTGCCACGAGGCGCGCGTCGAACGGAGCGCTCACGGCCCCCAGCGCGAGCCGCGTCGCGTCGTCGATCGCGTGCACCTCGAACTCTGCGCCGCTCCAGAGATCGCGCACCACGCGTGCGTCGCCTTCGTCTTCTTTCATCACGAAGAGCCCGCGATGCGCCCTCGCGATCGCTTCGGTCCACGCCCGCGCCTCCTCGGGCAGCGCGTCGCGCGTCTCGGTCGCGAACCCTTGTGTCGCCAGCGCGTCGTCCCAGAACGCGCGGCTCCGCGCTTCGAACCACGGGTCCTCCGGGGCGAACTCACCCGTTCGCGCTTCGAACGCGGCCCGCATCTCGGCCACGCGCGCCGCAGACCCCGGCCTCGCGCCGAGAGCGAGGATCGCGTCGTAGGCTTCGAAGAGCGTCATGGTAATCTCGTCGTTCGCATGAAGAACCGCGTCTTCTTCCCGCAGACGGCCCTCGACGTCTGGCTCAGCGACGGGACGGTCGACCTGCACGGCGACGAGCTTTCGATCGTGGCCGAAGAGCGACGATACCGCCTCACGGAGTCCGTGCGCATCGTGAACGAAGTGACGGGCTCTGCCGACGCGCACGACCTCCTGGGGCGCGTGAAGGCGAAGCAAGTGCTCCAGGACAAAGGCGCCGAGCTGCTCGAGACCTCGATGATCCTCGGCGAAAACGCCTACGACGTCATCCCGGGCTGGCTGGGCGATCCGGTCGGCACGTTCGAGGAGCACGTGGTGAAGCGCTCGATGATGCCGGCCCCTGCGCCGCGCTTGTCGCACAGCCCGGGCAACGACGAAGACCTTCTGGCGACGTACTTGCTGAAAAACCTCTGATACTGGCGTCGCCGCGCCAAGCGGTGCACGATCGTGACGTGACGCTGGCCACCGCCGATCTCCTCTTCGTCGCCACGGCGGTCGCGTACTTCATCGCGAGCTGCCTCTTCCTCGGCTACCTGTTCGGTGCGACGGGGTCGATGGCGCGGTTCGCTCCGCGCGTGCTCGCGGTCGGCGCGGCGATGCATGCGGCGCACATCGTGATCGCGTCGAAGCTGGCGCACGTGTGCCCGGTCGAAGGGATTCACTTCGCGATGAGCGTCGTCTCGCTCCTCGTGTGCTGCGCGTACCTCGTCTTCCGCGGGCGCTGGCGGATCGACGTGGTGGGTGCGTTCGTCGCCCCGCTCGCGCTGTCGTCGCTCCTGGCTTCGCGTTTCGTCGGTGGAGGATCGATCGCCCCCGGCCCGCAGGTGAAGAGCGCGCTCTTGCCGCTCCACGTCGCGGTGAACCTGTTCGGCGTGGCGCTCTTCAGCCTCGCGGCGGGCGCGGCCATCACGTACCTCGTGCAAGAGAAGCAGCTGAAGAAGAAGAAACTCGAAGGGGTCTTCCAGCGACTCCCGCCGCTCGATCAGCTCGATCGCGCCGAGCACCGCCTGCTCCTCGCCAGCTTCCCGCTGCTCACGCTCGGCATCGTGACCGGCACACTGTGGACGAAGAAGATCGAGATGGGGGGCATCTTCCCGATGCTCCACGCCGCCTTCGGTTACAGCGCGTGGTTCATCTGCGCGGCAGTGCTCCTGCTTCGCGCGGGCGCAGGCTGGCGCGGGCGGCGCGCGGCGTACGGGACGATCGCCGCGTTCGGGTTCACGGTGATCTTGCTCCTCCTCTACTTGTGGGCACCGACCAGCGATGCGGCGGTGGCGCTGCGCCGGTGATCGTCGTCGTCGGCCTGTCGCATCGAAGCGCGCCGGTCGACGTGCGCGAGAAGTTCGCGGCGAACGCGGACGTCCTCCCGCAGGTGCTGGCGCGATTGTCGGCGCGCCGCGAGCTCGCCGAGGTGCTCTTCCTCTCGACGTGCAACCGCGTGGAAGTGATGGCCTACGCCGCGCGTGACGTGAGCGACGACGACGCCACGCGCGCCATCCGCGAAGCGATCCGCGAGCACGCCGGGCTCGCCAGCGTGGCGGAGATCGAGCCGTACGTGTACGCGCGCACGGGCGTGGACGCCGTGCGCCACGTGTTCCGCGTGTCGGCCAGCCTCGACTCGATGGTGCTCGGCGAGCCGCAGATCCTCGGTCAGGTGAAGGACGCGTACGACGCGGCGATGGCCGCGGGCACGCTGAAGAACTACCTGGGTCGCTGCGTTCACCGCGCGTTCACCGTGGCCAAGCGCGTGCGCACCGAGACGCAGCTCGGCGCGGGGACCGTGAGCATCAGCAGCGTCGCGGTCGATCTCGCGCGCAAGATCTTCGGCGATCTCTCGGACCACTCGGTGCTCCTCGTCGGCGCCGGCGAGATGGCCGAAGCCGCGGCCAAGTCGCTCGGCAAAGGGGCCCGATCGATCCGCGTGTGCAACCGCAGTTTCGATCGCGCGGCCACGCTCGCCGCGTCGTTCGGCGGATCGGCCGCTCCGCTCGAAGCGCTCGAAGAAGAGCTCACGATTGCCGACGTCGTCGTGACCAGCACGGGCAGCCCGACGTTCGTCGTCACGCGCGACATGGTGAAGCGCGCCATGAAGGTGCGGAAGGGGCGCACGCTCTTCTTCATCGACATCGCCGTGCCGCGAAACGTCGAGCCGAGCGTCCACAAGATCGACAACGTGTACGTCTACAACGTCGACGACCTCGAGCATCAGGTCGCCGAAGGCATGAAGGCGCGCCAGGGCGAGGTCGCCGCCGCCGAGCGGATCGTCGAAGCCGAGGTCGTCGAGTTCGAGACGTGGTCGCGCGGCCTCGACGTACAGCCGGCGGTCGTCGCCCTTCGCGCCAAGACGCGCGCGGTCCTCTTCGCGGAGCTCGAGCGGACCCTGGCCTCACGCTTGAAGCACCTGGGCGAAGCGGATCGCGCCGCGCTCACGCAGATGATGGAGAGCTCGGTGAACAAGCTCCTCCACGCTCCCACCACGCGCCTCAAGGCGAGCACGACCGACGGTGGCGCGTTCGACTTCGTGGAAGCGCTGAAGCACCTTTTCGATCTCCCCGCGCACGCCTCGCTCCCCCCCGGCGCCATGAGCAGCCAGGCGCCGCCGCCGAAGCCGAGCGGCGACGACGTCGCGAAGAGCGCGGAAGAAGAAGACGACGACGAGCACGTGAGGCATTAGCTAGGATCCGCGCCCATGCGCATCGTCTACGCCACGCGCCGTTCCCCTCTCGCGCTCGCGCAGTGTCGCGCGTTCTGCGCGGCGCTCATCGCCAAGGGCTCCGGCGTGGAGCTCGTCGAAGAGCAGATCGTGACGAGCGGCGATAGGATTCAAGATCGCCCGCTGTCCGAGGTGGGAGGGAAGGGGCTCTTCGTCAAAGAGATCGAAGAGGCACTGCTTGGGCGCCGCGCCGACTTCGCGGTGCACTCGATCAAGGACGTGCCCGGCGTGATCCCGACGGGCCTCGCGATCGTTTGCATTCCGACGCGCGAAGACCCTCGTGACGTCCTCGTCGCGCCGAAGCACGGCACGCTCGCTTCGCTTCCGCCGAACGCGCGCGTGGGGACGAGCAGCTTGCGTCGCCTCGTCGCGCTGAAGCGTGTTCGCCCCGATCTCGACCTCGTGCCGGTGCGCGGCAACGTCGACACGCGTCTCCGCAAGGTCGACGCCGGCGAGTACGACGCGATCGTCCTGGCCCGCGCAGGTCTCGTCCGACTCGGCCTCGAAGCGCGCGCGACCGAGGTGCTCGAGCCTTCGGTGTCGCTCCCCGCGGTCGGCCAGGGCGCACTCGGCATCGAGTGCCGCACCGACGACGTCGCGACGCAGACGCTCCTCGCGACGATGCACGACGCGACCAGCGCCACGTGCGTCGCCGCCGAACGCGGCGTCCTCATCGCGCTCGAAGGGGACTGCAAGACGCCGATCGCCGCCTTCGCCGAGAAGAACGGGACCCAGCTCCGCCTCCGCGCCTTCATCGCCGACCCCGACGGCGCGCGCTTCCGCGAGTCCGATCGCACCTTCGCCTGGCCTTCTTCGGAAGGCGACGCTCACCGAATCGGCCTGGAAATAGGTGCTTCGCTCATAAAGGGGTGATCTCTCCCCCTGCGAAAACTTGCTCAGCCGTGGGTCCAGACTATTCTCCGGGGCTCGTGCGGAAAGTTGTCATCGCTCTGATCGCTCTGGTAGCGGCGCTGGCCTGCGTGCTTTCGTCGCGCGCGGCGTTCGCGAAGGGCTCCGGAGGAATCGGCGATCCGCAGCGGCTCGAAGTGCCGGGGCACCCCGACGCCTACTTCTACAAGCCGCACGTGAAGGGCCTCCGCCCCGTCCTGATGTACCTGCACGGCCGCGGCGGCAACCCGATGGAGGACTGCCGCAAGTGGGCGCGCGTCGGCACGCAGTTCGGATGGGTCGTCTGTCCGCAGGGTCCCGAAGATCGCGGCGACGGCACGCGCGCGTGGAACAACAGCGTGCCGGCCGGCCAGCAGATCATGGACGCGACGCTCCACGCGCTCCGTGACAAGTACAAGGGCAAGGTCCAGCTCCGGGGCAACGTGCTCATCGGCTTCAGCGAAGGGGCGTTCATCGCGATGCAGGTCGGCCTGCACGATCCCGTGACGTGGAGCCGCTGGCTGATCCTCGCGGCGAACGATCAGTACTGGTGGGGCGACACCGAGGCGCTGCTGAAGCAGAACCGCCGTCGCTTCAAGCGCATCTATCTCTTCACCGGCGAGAACGACGAGGTCGCGGAGAACACCGTGCGCGTCGGCGACGAGCTGAAGAAGGAGCGCATCCCGGTGAAGGTGCGGATCGCGCCCGGCATCGGCCACGAGATCCCCGGCGACCGGATGGTGATGAACTATCGACGGCCGCTCTTGTGGCTCGTCAGCGCCAAGTAGCGCGCGCCGTCCGCGGCGCTCTCACGCCCACGCGAAGCGATACGTCGTGTTGATAGACGTCGCTGCACTGCGCACGTCGCCCGCGTACGCCTTCTGGCAGAACAGCTCGATCAGCCCCAGGAACGTCGCTCGCTGCGCCGCCTGGTAATACGCGATCGCCACCAGCGGCTGCCCGACGACCTCGACGTGCGCTTCCTTCGGGCCGACCTTGCGAACCGTGATCGCCCCGCCGATGAACGTGCGCTCCCAGAGCCGCCCGAACTGCGCGTAGATCGTCCACGGCGTGACGCCCGCCCCTTTGGCCATGCGCACGGCCGTCGACAGCAGCGTCCCGTGAATGCGGTTCCCGACGTCCTTCCCCATCTCGGCGAACTCGCGCGGGCCGTACCCGAGCTGGTTGCACGCTTCGTAGTGCGCGTACGCCTCGCCGATCGGGAGCCACGTGCCGGCGACCACCTGAGGAAGAGTGCCGCGCAGCTTCTCCGGAAGGAGCTTCCGGTAGCGATCGAAGTCGCCGCGCGTTTGAAGCGCGCGCATCGAGGAAGCGATGAGCGTGCTCCTCACCTGGGCGACGGGCGGCACACGCTCCCGGGCCATGAGGAGCGGGAGGAACTCTTCTGCCTCGGGCATCCGGCCGATCAGCGTAACAGGTTCGGGCGAGCTGCTGCGCTACGCCCCGGTCTCGTCTGCTGCCTTCACCTTCGCTCGGTCTCGCACCGCGATCAGCTGCGCCGCTTCACTCACACTCAACCCCAATCGTGCCGCCCCCTGGAGCAACTCCACGCCGAACGCGCGCAGATGCCTCGGCAGGACGTCGCGCTCTTCCGACGCGCCGTACACGATCGCGTCGAGCGCTGCGCGTAGATCCACCTCGGGCACACGCGGAGGCGCGGGCAGCACAGGGACCGGCTCCGCGGGGAGCTCGATTCCCAGCGCGTCAGCCAGAGACTCGAACACGCCGTCGGGCACGTTGTCGCATCGATCGAGGATTCGCTCGGCCTCTGCGGAGGTGGGCTGACGGCCATTCTCCCAGCGCGACAGCGTACGAGCCGAGACCAACAGCATCGCGCCGAAGGTCTTCTGATTCAGTGAGAGCGCGTCGCGCGCTGCCCGGAGGGCCGAGCCGAGCGGCGTGATTCGTTTGCGTTCGGGTGCCATGCGCGTTGGCGCCGTTCCTAGCACGGAGAGGGGCGCCCGTGACGCATCGAGTGGCGTATCGAACGCGCCGAGAATCACGTCGGCAGGCCATGTCGTCTCATTCGAAGGGCATCGACCGAGCTCGGGGCCGCTCCGAGGCGTATCCGAAGCGTTTCTACGCATGCCCGCACGCGAGGTGGTCACCAACCGTGAGCTTCTTGTCTGATTGCTAGCGGACACCGTCTCATCGGAAGGGCACTTGCGCATGTCCGGTGACGTCGCAGTCACATCATGTTCGCGCGATGCGCGGTCGGCTCGGGTCGTCGTCTGATCGGCTGCGTCGGACGGCAGCGCACGTGACGTGCCTGTCTGATCACCTCGTGTCTTGCTCACATCACGTGCGCGCGAAGTAGTCCGCGATGAGCGCGCGCACGCGCACGCGGTAGTCGGCCTCGAACTGCTTGGCCGCGACGCTCGACGGCTTGTGCCCCAGCCCCGCGATCAACGCCTCCTTCGCGATCCCGAAGCCGAGCACCATCGTCATGGCGGCGACGACGCCGAACTCGATGTCTTCGCGCGGAGGCACGGACAGGCCGAGCGCCTTCCGCCTCGCCGCGAGCGCATCGACCGCCTGCGCCAGCCCTTTGGTACGCGCCGAGAAGAAGTCGGTCTTCGCGGCGCGCCCCGTGAGCATCGACCACGCCACGAGGCGCATCGTGACGCGATCGTTCCCCAGGTCGGCGAGGCGATCGAGGATCGTGTCGGGCGAGTCGGGGTGCGTGACCGCGAGATCACGCAGCGTGGCCTCCCGCATCCGCGTGATGCGCCGCTCGAGCGTCTGCCCTACGAGCGCGTCGTACGACCCGAAGTAGTGCGAGACGAGCGCGTGGCTCACGCCCGCCTTGGTGGCCACGTCCTTCAGCCCGGCGGCGTCGGGCCCGACCTCGGCGAACACCCGCTCGGCCGCGTCGAGGATCATCGCCCGCGCCTCCTCCGGGTCGCGCCGGACACGCTTCGCCGGCATTTCCTGCGTCTTCATGCCCATACGGTAATCACTATTGGCGCACTTGACAACAGCGCGGCCGGCGCTATTGTCATCATTGTCAACAGTGAGGTGACGCCATGAATGCTGCTTTTGCCGCTCAGACACCCGTCCCGTCCACCTTCGTCGGCCGCGCGCGCAACGCGATCCACGCCGTCCGCGGTCTCAACAAAGACCCCAATCGGCTCGACCTCGTCTTCGTGCTCGGCGAGTCGGTGAACCGTCTCGCGTTCCCGCGCGTCTGGTCGCAGTTCGAGAGCGACGCCGTCGGCGCGCGCGTCCTCGAAGAGCGCCCGGCGATCGACTCGGCGCACGTGGACCTCGACGCGCTCACGCGCCTCCCCGACGGCACGCTGGGCCGCGAGTACGCGCGCTTCCTGCACGACAACGAGCTCACGCTCGACGTCTTCAAGGCGCCGCTCGGCGTCGACCCGCGCATCGCGTACCTCGTGCAGCGCATTCGCCAGACGCACGACGTGTGGCACGTCGTCACCGGCTACACGCCCGACATTCCCGGCGAGGTGCTCCTTCAAGCGTTCACGTTCGCGCAGCTGAAGACGCCGAGCTCGCTCATGATCGCGATCGTCGGCGCGACTCGGATCGCAGTTCGCGGCGGGCTCTCGTTCTTGCCGCGCCTGGCGAACGCCTTCAAGCGCGGCGCGCGCACCAAGAAGATGGCGCCGATGTACTGGGAAGAGCACTGGGGCGACTCGGTCGAGAGCGTCCGCGCGATGCTCTCGGTGCCCGTGGCGGCGTGAATCGCCCGGGCGTGGTAGTCCCGCGTTCATGAACGTGGTCCTCGCTCCTCGCGCGCCAAACGCCGCCGATCTCCCGAACGCCGCGCAGCTCTCTCTCGCGCGCGACCTGAACGCGCGGTTCCCCGAGGCGCGCCTTCGTGCGGTCACGCTCGTTCGCTCGCGTGAGCTCGACGCGCGCGCCGACGCCACCGCCGGCACGCGCGTGTGGCTGGCGATCGAATCGATGCAGGTCACCGGGAGCTTCAAGGTGCGAGGCGCGCTCGTCGCGATCGCCGCGATCAAGGAGGAAGCTGCGAAGGCCCACGTGGCGGTGCCGCACGTGATCGCCGCCAGCGCCGGCAATCACGGCGCCGGCGTGGCCTACGCGGCGCATGTGCTCGGCGTGCGCGCCACCGTCGTCGTCCCGTCGTCGGCGCCGCGCGCCAAGCGCGATCGCATCGTGGCGTCCGGCGCCGAAGTTCGCCTCGGCCCCACCGTTCACTACGACGACGCCGAAGCCGCCGCGATCGCGCTCGCGGCGAAGGAGAACGCGCGCTTCCTCTCGCCGTACGACGACATGGACGTCCTCGTCGGCAACGGCGCGTCGCTCGCGTACGAGATCGCGCAGGCGCTCGGAAGAGTCCCCGATGCGCTCATCACGCCGTTCGGCGGCGGCGGACTGGCGACGGGGCTGGCGTGCGCGTTCGCGGACGTCGCGCGCGAGTCGCTCGGGGACAAGCGTCGCGTGTGGGGCGCGCAGAGCGAAGCGTGCGCGGCGATGGCGCGATCGCTAGAGACGGGCGTCGCCGTCGAGCGAATGGAAGCGCCCGACGGAACTTTGGCCGAAGCGCTCGAAGGGGGAATCTCCGCGCGCGCCTTCGCGCGCGCCGCCGCGTCGGTCGCCGGAGTCGCCGTCGTCAGCGAGCGCGCCATCGGCGAGGCCATCGCCTTCGCGATCCGCGAGCTCGGCGTCGTCATCGAAGGGGGCTCGGCCTGCGCGCTCGCTACGGCGCTCGCCGGCGTTCCCGCGCCGATGCGCGGCGGCGATCTCGTCGTGCTCCTCACGGGGCGCAACATCGACAAGGAGACGATCGATCACGCGCTCGCGCTCTGATCCACGGCGCGCCCGCGCGAGATCTGCTAGTGGAAGCGCCTCCAAACCATGACCGCGTCCGCCCCCGTCCCGATCTCGCCGCTCATTCTCGGGATCGCTGGCGGCTCGGGCTCGGGAAAGAGCACGATCGCGCGCTCGATCCTCGCCGCGCTCCCCGTCGGCACCGGCGTGCTCCTGGAGCAAGACCACTACTACCGGTCGCAAGGGCACCTGCCGTACGAGGAGCGCGAGCGGGTCAACTACGACCACCCCGACGCTCTCGAGCTCGATCTGCTCATGGCGCACATCGACGCGCTCCGCACCGGGCACCCGATCGTGCGGCCGACATACGACTTCGCGCTGCACGATCGCGCCAAGCTCGGCCTGGAGATCGCGCCGGCGCCGGTGCTCATCGTCGAAGGGATCCTCGTCCTCGCCGACGAGCGGCTCCGCGCGCGCCTCCACGTGAAGGTGTTCGTCGATACCGACGCCGACATCCGCTTGATGCGGCGCATTCGCCGCGACCTCGAGCAGCGCGGGCGCTCGTTCGCGCAGGTGCGAAAGCAGTACTACGAGACCGTTCGGCCGATGCACCTGGCGTTCGTCGAGCCGACCAAGCGCTTCGCCGACATCATCGTCCCCGAAGGCGGACAGAACCGCGTCGCGCTCGATCTGATCTTGAGCCACGTGCGTTCGCGGATTTGACTCTACGAGTCAACTGCACACCTGCGCTCACCCGAGTCGTTTTTCTACGTCCGCAAAGGCCGTAGCGACTTCGTTACACGGAGCGAAGGACCGCGATAAGCTGACAGTGCCGTTCTCGAGCAGAACAGCGTGCCGCCTTGAGCATCTTCCCTTCGAACCCACAGCTTTCGAAGAAAGCGGGTGACGTCCTCCTTCGCGGAGGTGTCATCAAGGTCGAGCAATACGAACAGGCCGTGCAGCACATGCTCCGCACGCGCGATCGTTTCGAGGAGGCGATCCTCGAGCTCGGCATCCTGTCCGAAGCGGACATGCTGAAGGCGCTGGCCTCGGTCTACAAGACGCGGTTCGTCACCACCGAGAAGCTGGCGAAGGCGGAGATCAACCGCGCCACCTTGGCGATGATCCCGAAGAAGGTGGCCGAGTCGCTCCTCGTGTTCCCGGTGATGTTCGATCCGAACACGCACTCGCTCTCCGTCGTCACCGCCGACCCGGACAACACCGAGCTCCTCGCGCAGCTTCAGATCACGACGGGCGCGCGCGACCTGAAGGCGTTCCTGGCGCGGCCGGCGGCGATCAAGGCGGTCATCGCCAAGGCGTACTCGGGCGACATCCACGCCTTCGCGCTGCTCGATCGCCAGGCGCACGCGCAGTTCCATCAGATGCTCGAGACGTACGATCGCAACGTCATCAGCGACGAGTCGATCGCGCAGTCGCTCGTCACCGAGTCACCCACCAAGACGCGCGAGCGCGTGCTCTCCGAGAACGACCTCGTCAACGCCGGCAAGGGGAACCAGGGGCCGACGATGGCCGCCGGCAGCGTGAGCAGTGAGGCGGTGCAGGAGGTCCTGAACGTGCTCGTGAGCTTGCTCGAGAACGGGCGGCAGGAGCTCCGCGGTCACTCGGCGCAAGTGGCGCGGCTCGTACGGCGCTCGGCCGAGCGGATCAACCTGTCGAAGGAGTCGACGAACGCGCTCGTGACCGCGGCGTACCTGCACGACCTCGGCAAGCAGGGGCAGTACCACCTCACGGCGCTGAACTGCGCGGAGTGGGAAGGGCACAAGGCCGCCGGCCTCAAGACCGTGCACACGCCGACGCGGTTGCTCGAGGCGGTGCGCTTGCCGGAAGAAGCGACGCTCGCCGTGAATCACATGTACGAGCGCTACGACGGCACGGGCTTCCCCGATCAGATGAGCGGGAAGGAGATCCCGCTGGGCGCGCGCGTGCTCGCGGTCTGCGACACGTACTCGGACCTCACGCAGAACCCGCGCAACCCGTACCGGAAGCAGCTCACGCCGACCGAAGCGTGCACGGTGCTCATCCAGCACAAAGGGAAGATCTTCGACCCGCACGTCGTCGATCTGTTCAAAGGGATGGTCCTCGGCGAGGACGTCCGCGCGCGGCTGCTCGCGAATCGTTACCTCGTGCTCATCGTCGATGCCGATCCGGAAGAGAGCACGGTCCTCGAGCTACGCATGCTCGAGCAAGGGTTCGAGGTGAAGACCGCGCGGTCGTACGAGCAGGCGATCAAGATGTTGTCCGTGGGCGACATCGATCTGGTGGTGAGCGAGCTCGAGCTGCCGCAGCACGACGGCCTGATGCTGCTGGCCGAAGCGCGCAAGTCGACGTGGGGCAAAGACGTTCCGTGGGTCGCGCACACGCGCAAGGCCGGCGGCAAGGAAGCGCAGCGCGCGTTCGAGCTCGGCGTGACCGACTTCGTCGCCAAGGGGCAATCGACCGACGTGCTGGTTGCCAAGCTGAAGGCGATGCTCGATCAGCGCGCGACGAAAGGGACGCGCGGCGTGAGCGGCAGCCTCCGCGAGATGGGGCTCGCCGACCTAGTGAACGTCCTGTGGCAAGGGCGCAAGGGCGGGAAGCTCAAGATCAAAGCGGGGAACGAGCTCGGCGAGATTCACTTCGCCGAAGGGGACATCGTCAACGCGCTCTGGGGGAAGATGCGCGGCGAAGAGGCGTTCTACGCGATGCTCAAGCTGCAAGACGGCGACTTCGGGCTCGACCCGGGGTTCAAGCCGCAAGGGCGCGTCATCACCGAGAACCCGGAGTCGCTCCTATTGGAAGGGATGCGGCGGATGGACGAGGGGTAGTAGTCGTCGTCATCCTGAGCGAAAGCGAAGGATCTCCGCTTGCACCGCGGGGGTCCTTCGTCGCTGCGCTCCTCAGGATGACGGTGCGGTGAGGAGCACCGCCGCGATCTCGCGCGGGACGAACCCGTACCGCTCGGCCGCTGCGAGCAAGCCTGCGTTGGAGGCGAGCTGCGTGAGGAAGCCGCGCGCGTAGGGCGTTCCGGCGAGGCCGTGCACGCGCGTGACGAGGCGAGGGATGCCGCGCGCGATGGCGTCTTTCGCTTCGTCGTGCAGGCCGAGGTCGACGCAGGCGTCGTGGAGAGCGAGGAAGATCGGGGCCTCGTTGAGGAGGCTAGGGGAGCCGGTCTCCATCATCGTGACGGCTTCGTTCGCGAGCTCGCGCGCGCGTTGCGGTTGAGTGCAGCGACGTTCGGCCTCGGCCCAGTGGCCGAGCGCGACGGGGACGACGTCGAGCATCTTCGTCGCGCGGTACCCTTGCGCCGCGATCCGGAGAAGCGTGCGCGCGGCGTCGGCGCTGGCGGGTGAGTCGGAGCGGAGGTGCTCGGCGCCGCGGTAGTAGAGGACGCCGAGCGTCGCGCGATCGTGCGGGACCCAGCTGCCGGCGATCGCGGCGTCGGCGGTGGCGCGCGGCTCTTCGAGGAGCGCATTGTGCGCAGGGTCGGCGCCGAACGTCGCGCTCCAGCAGAGGAGGTTCATCTGCCCGTGGCGCACGGTGCCGGGCGAGCCGATCTCCTGCGCGAACGCGATGCCGCTCTCGATCGCGAGGCGCGCTTCGTTCTTCGCGCCGACGGCGGTGAGCGCGAAGCCGACGTTGATCGTGATCGTCGCCTCGCGCGTCTTCAGGTTCGCCGCGCTGGCCGCGGAGGCTGCGCTCCGTCGTGCTTCGAGCGCCGCGCCGACCTCGCCGCGCGCTTGCCGGACGACGGCGAACGTCTGCCACGCGTCGACCGCAGCGCCCGCGATCCCGTACTTCTGCGAGATCGTGAGCAGGTGCTCGGCGACGTCGGCGGCCTTGTCGAGCTCGCCCGCGAAGGCGTACCGCGCCGCGAGCGCCGCCGCGCAGCGCGCTTCTTCATCGGCGAGCCCCGCCGACTGCGCGTCGATCCGCACCTGCTCGATCCGCGCGCTCGTCTCCGGCCCGCCGCCGCACGCATCCTCGTACCGAACGCGCGCGCCCGCTGCGCGAACGGCGCTCGGTCGATCGTAGACCGCGCTCTCCATCGCGCGCACTGCCGTGTCTCGCTCGCCGGCGCGCGCGTCGAGACGCGCCCACGCTTCGTCGAGCACCTGCGCGCGCGAAAACTGCTCCGGCTTCTCTTCGGCGAACGCCAGCGCGCGCTCCGCCAGCGACACCGCTTCGCTCAGCGCGTTCGCCGCCAGCGATCGCCGCGCGGCCTTCTCGAGATACCCCGCGGCCTCGATCGCCTCGCCGCCGAGCTCCAGGTGACGCGCGACGGTCGCGTCGTCCTCGCCCATCTTCGCCAGCCATCGCCCCGCGCGCGTGTGCGCCGATCGCAGCGAGTCTTCGCCCAGCGAGGCGTACGCCACCTCGCGCATGAGCGCGTGCTTGAAGGCCCACTCGCGCGTGTCTTTGAAGCGCGACGTCGCCTGCTCGAAGAGGACCTCGGAGCTGGCCAGCGTGCGGAGCGAGTCGGACGCGTTCGGCACGCCGAGTGCGGTGAGCCCAGCGTCCCAGCCGACCATTCCAAGCACGCTCAACTTGATCGCCGCGTCGCGCGTCGCGTCGTCCAGCGCGTCGAGGTGGACCTGGATCGCTGCTTCGATCGTCGGCGCGCTCGTCGCGTCTTGCCCCTTGGCCGCGAGGCGCGCGAGCTCCTCGGCGAAGAGCGGCGAGCCCGCAGCCTGCGTGGCGATGAACTCGGTGAGCTGCTCGCCCGCGTCGCCGGTGGCGCGCTCGCCGAGCATCGCGCGCGCGATCGCCTTGATCGTCTTTCGCCCCAGGGGACGCAGCTCGAGCCGCACGTGATCGCGCCCCGCGAACCGCTTCGGATCGTCGCGCCACATCGTCGGCCGCGCCGTGACGAACACGAACACCGGGCGCCCCGCGGCTCGCCCCATCGCGTGATCGAGCCACGCCAGCGACTCGGCGTCGGCCCACTGCGCGTCTTCCACCGAGAGCGCGATCGGCGCCTGCTTGGTGAGCCCCACGGTGATGTCGGTGAGAGCGATCCACAGCGCGTCGCGCGATCCGCGCCCTTCGTCGCCCAGCGGGAGCGCTTCGTTGGCGATGAGCCGCGCGACGAGCTCCAACCCTTGCGGCGACACGGTGATCCCCGCGCGTTCGACGAGCGTGCGCGTCGCCGCGAGCGCGTCTTTCAGCTCCGCGGCTTTCGGCAATCCGACGAGGCCACGCGCGATGTCGGCCACGACGCCGAGCGTGTGGCTCTTGGCGAACGTCTCGCATCGCGCGAGCACGATCCGCGGCGCCGACGGATGCGACGCGATTCGCGAGATCGCCTCGCGCCGTAGCCGCGTCTTGCCCAGGCCCGGCGCGCCGCTGACCGTCGCGATCACCGGCGTCTGATCTTCGATGCATCGCTCGAACGCTTCGACGACTTGCCCCAGCTCCCCTTCGCGCCCGACGAACGGCGCGCCGCCGACCTGATCGCGCTTGCCGCGCACGGCCTCGCCGACGATCGACGTGCCGTCACTCCGCATCTGGAACTCGTAGCGACCGCGCGCCAGCTCGCTCGTCGTCGTGTCGGCGAGCACCTGACCGCGCATCGCCGCGTGCGCCAGCGCCGCCGCGCGGTCGACGACTTCGCCCGTCGGTCGCGTGCGATCGACGCGCGTGCGCCCCGTGGCGATGCCGACCGACGCGTTCGACTTCGCCAGCCGAAACGCGAGATCGATCGCGCGCGCCGCTTCGTCGCCAAGCGCTTTGCGCGCGCCCAGGTGCGCGACGATCGCATCTCCGCCGAGCTCGGTCGCGTCCGCTCCGCGCGATCGTAGGTGTGCGAGCAGCCGTTGCCGCGGCGCCCCCTTCGGCACTTGCGTCGCGAGGATCGACGTCACCATTCGCGTGCCGCCGGCGTTCCGCGTCCCCGTCGAGCTCCCCGTGCCGTGACTCAGCGGGTCGCCTTCCGGGATTCCGCGCGCCACTTCCACCGACGACGACAGCTCGGTCGCGATCCGTCGCAGCTCGCGCGCCACGTCCGCGCCGCTCGAGGGGCGATCTTGCGGCAGCGTCGCCAGCAGCGTCGACATCAGCTCGTCGAGCGACAGCGGCGCGTCGGGGAACACCTCGCACAGCCGCGGCGCGGGCGTCGTCACCAGGCGCGCGAGGATCGCGATCGGCGTCGGCCCCACGTGCGGCGGTCGCCCCGCGATCATCTCGAACAGCGTCGCGCCGAGACCGTAGAGATCCGCGCGCGCGTCGACCTCCGTGTCTCCGCGCGCTTGCTCCGGCGCCATGTACGCCGGCGTGCCGATGATCGCGCCGGTGCGCGTGAGCTTCGCGTCTTCGGCCGACGCGACGCCGAAATCGACGAGGCGCGTCTGCGGAACTCCGGCGTCGTCGGCGCGGATGAGGAACACGTTCGACGGCTTCACGTCGCGATGCACGATCCCCGCGGCGTGCGCGGCGTGCAGCGCATCGGCCACGCTCGCCGCGACTTCGAGCGACTGCGTCAGCGTCAGGGGCTTTCGTTTCTGCCGCTGCGCCACGTCTTCGCCGTCGAGCCACTCCATCGCCACGAACGGCTGCCCGTCCTCGAGTTGCCCGAACGCCACCAGCCGCACGATCCCCGGATGCGTGAGCCCCGCCAGCAGCCGCCCCTCACGATGAAACCGCGCCTCTTCACCGGCATCGACGCCGGCGATCGCGATCACCTTCAGCGCCACGTTCTGCCCGGTGACCTGATCCTGCGCGCGGTACACGATCCCGACGCCGCCGCGTCCGACCTCGCGCTCGACGACGAAGCGCCCACCGAGCAAGCCGTGCGCGAGCGGGAACGTCATGCGCCGCCTGCGTTCGCCGCTTTTCGTCCGAGGGCGACGACGAAGATTTCGTAGCTCACGCTGCGCGTCCCCTCCGGCCGAATGAGCCGCTCTTCGTCGAACAGCTTCCGAACCTCTGCGCGCGCCTTCGAAAGATCCTCCCCCATGAAGATCTTCCCGACGAACGCCCCGCCCGGCTTCACCAGCCTACCTGCGACTTCGAGCGCGCGCATGAAGAGCTCGAAGCTCCGCGCCTGGTCGGCGTTGCGGTTGCCGCTCGTGTTCGGTGCCATGTCGCTCAGGACGACATCGTAGGGCGCGAGCGCGGCCATCGGTCCGTTCGCGCCGTCGTCGATCGCGAACGCATCACCCAGCACGAACGTGGCGTTCGTGGGGAGCGCGGTCTCGAGCGCCTTCAGATCGATCCCCAGCACCTTCCCGCTCTTCCCGACCTTCTGGGACGCGTAGAGCATCCAGCTCCCCGGCGACGCGCCCAGGTCGAGCACGTGCTGCCCCGGGCGGAGAATTCGCGCACGCTTGTCGATCTCTTCGAGCTTGAAGACGCTCCGCGCAGGGAACCCCGCCGCCTTCGCTTCGCGCGTGCGGTGATCCGGTTTTTGGTACGGGTTGTCTCGTCGAGTCATCGGGGATGGAGCGGCCATTTTGGCACGACGCGACGCCGAGCGGATCGCGCGCGTGGGTAATCGGATCCGCATGGATCCGGTTTGCGTCGTCGCCCCCCCAGGGGTGAGGACTAAAAGCCGCAGATTCACGCGTGGTGGTGCGTCATGGGTCGATGGTCCGGCGCTTGCTCTTTCTCTCGACCGAGGCTGCCAATGCAAACGCTTGTCGACGTCTTCGAGCTTCCTGCCCCCGCCATCGAACGCTACCGCGCGCCGGCGCAGACCCTGGCCCTCGACATCGAGTTCGACGATCCGGACGCCGTCGCCCCCTCGTCCGACCGCCTCCTCCGCGCGCGCTGCTGGGTGAGCGAAGACTGAGAGAGCCGCCTGCGCGCGCGTCTTGCGCTACGGTTTTCGTGGATGCGACGCCCCACGCTCGGCCTTCTCCTCTCCGTGACATCGGCCGTGGGCGCGATGGGCGTGTCCGCGTCATGCGCCTCCTTTCGCACCACGAACGCCGCCCCGACTGACGGCGGCGACGTCACCACCGACGCGCCCGCCGCTCACGACGATGCCGCGCCCGGCGACGACGCCAACCCGAGCCAGGTCCAAGACGGGTCGAGCGACTCCAGCTTCGTCGAGCCCGATGGGTCGGCGGACTCGGGCGGCTCCGGCACGGTCTGCAGTCAGTCCACCTGCACGGTGACGCCGCTCATCTCCAACCTCTACGGCCCCGCCGCGCTGGCGACCGACACCACGTACGTCTACTGGCTCGAGGTCGGCACTGGCATTCCGCAGGCTGACAGCGAAGGGCAATTCGTCCGCCTCCGCAAAGACGCGACGTGCACCGATCGCAGCTGCGTCGAGGTGCTCGATCAGTTCGCCTTGTCGGGGACGTTCGAGGGGCAGCTCATCTATGACAACCTCGTGGTCGTCGGCCCCGACGACGCTTGCTACGCGCAGTCGTACAACGCGCAGTCGGAGCACTCGATCTACTGCTTCCCGCTGTCGTCGCTCACCAAGACGGCGATCGATCAGGACTTCGGCGAGTGCGACAACCTCTCGATCGGCGCGGGATCGATCCTGTGGTCGCTCGCCAGCACGAGCGCCACGCTCAGCGACGGATCGATCCGCGTGCATCCGCTTTCCGCGAGCGACGGCGGAAAGGCGCCCGCCCTCGCGAGCGCTCGCCCCTACCCGACGTCGGTGGTCGGCGACGGCACGGGCGTCGTGTGGACGGAGCTCGGGCTGGGAGACGCCGGCGGCGCCGTGAACGTCGTCGCCCTCGACGGCGGCATCACCTCGCTCGCCACCGGGCGCGGAGGCCCCACCGCGGTCGTGGAGTACGCGGGGTACGTCTACTGGATCGACGCCGACGCGCGGACCGTCTCGCGCACCGCGCGGGCAGGCGGCGGCGCTGTCGAGCAGATCGCGAACACCGACGCCAACCCCTTCGCGCTCGTGGTCGATCCCACGGGGGTCTACTGGGCGTCGGGCGGGCTCACGAGTCCCGAAGGCTCGGTCGCGCACGCGCCGCTCGTGCCCGGCGGACCGACGACCGTCATGATGACCAGCGTCATCGGGATTCAGGCCCTGGCGGTCGACGCGAGCAAGATCTTCGTTGCGGCCATCGGCGGCTCGGTGAACGGCGGCGGGAGCATCGTGACGATGCCGAAGACGCGCTAGACCGCCGCTGCCCAGCGCCACTCGCGCTACGCTTCATGGATGCGATGGGCAATGCTCTCGTGCGCGTGCGCCGTCACGGGCGTGCTCGCCGCGTGCAACGCCAAGTTGGCTGACGACGAAGCGACGGGCGACGACGGATCGCCGCCGCTCGTCGATGGCGGCAGCAACGGCGACGACGGCAGCGCGTCGCCGGACGCGACGCTCCCGAAGGGTGATGGCGGCGGCGATGACGACGCATCTTCGGCGTCGAACCCCGAGGCGAGCCCGCCCGACGCGAGTGCGCCCGACGCGCGGCAAGAGTGGAGCGAATGGATCGGGCTCGCAGGCCAGACGACCGCGGTCGCCGTCGATCACCAGGGGAACGTCATCGTCGCCGGCACGAGCGGAGGGTCACCTCTCCTCGCCAAGCTCGCCCCCGACGGGACGATCCTGTGGCAGCCGACGCTCTCGGGAGCCGGCACCGTCGGCGGGGTCGCCGTCGATAGCCACGACGACATCATCCTCAGCGGGACTCTCGGCGTGAGCGCGCTCGACTTCGGCGGCGGCCCCTTGTCGAGCGGTGGGTACGTCGTGAAGTTCGCGTCGAACGGCGCGCACGTGTGGAGCGAAATCGTGGTGCGCGACGGGCAGTGCTCTCCCGTCGCCGTCACACCGTCCGACGAGATCGTCGTCGCCGGTATCGCGGTCGCGGGGACGGTCCTCCCTGGTGACGGCGGCGTGGTGATCGCGGACGACGACGGGGGAGACGGCTTCGCCGCCAAGCTCGACACGAACGGCGTCGCGCGCTGGGCCACGTCGATCGAGACGCGCGGCCTCCTCGCCGCCACGCCCGATCTCGGAGGCGGCGCGGTGTTCGTCAACGGGGGGACCGGAGGGCTCGCCACGCACATCGACACGAACGGCGTGGTCCTCGGTAACTACTCCTCTCTCCAGGACATCGCCTTCTGGGACGCCAAGGTCCTCCCGTCCGGAGACGTCCTGGTCACCGGAGGCGGCGGCGGCAGCGACGACGGGATCCTCATCCATCTCACGAGCACCATGGATCTCGTCTCCAGCATGGAGCTCGATCCGAGCCTCGGCGCGGCGGAAGGGATCCAGCTCGACGACGAAGGGGGAGTCGTCCTCGGCGGGGAGACGTTGCACGCCGGGCCGTGGCTCGCGCGCATGGCGCTCGACGGCGGGCTACTCGCGAGTCGCACGTGGGACGCGTCGACGAACGTCGTTCGCGGCGTGAAGATCGGCCTCGCGCCGAATCACAGCGTCTACCTATTCGGAGCGCTCGACGACCCGCCGATGGATCTCGGTCAGGGTCCGATCGCGCCGCCCAGCGACGCGGGCGGAGTCGGTGGATTCGTCGCGCGCGAACGCTTCTGACGTTCGCGCGCTCCTTCGGTCACTCCGCGAACGCCGCCTCGATGAGCATCTTCTGCTCGAGCACATGGCTCGCGTGGCTCCCCGTCGCCGGGCTCGCGCTCTCGGCGCGCGCCACGTACGACAGCGGCAACCTGTCGCCGATGACGTCGCGGAGACGCGCGTGAATGAAGTACCAGGCGCCCATGTTGCGCGGCTCTTCCTGGACCCACACGAGCGGCGTTCCGTCCTTGTACGGCGCGAGCGCTTTCACGATCTCGCCGTTCAACGGATAGAGCTGCTCGAGCCGCACGATGGCGACGTCGTCGCGTTGCCGCGTCTTCCGCCCCTCGACGAGGTCGTAATAGACCTTGCCGCTGCAGAGCAGGATCTTCTTCACCTTGTTCGGATCGGCCTTGCTCGGGATCACGCGCTGGAACCCGCCGTCGGTGAACTCTTCGAGCGGCGAGACCGCGAGCGGATGACGAAGAAGACTCTTCGGCGTGAAGACCACCAGCGGCTTTCGCAGCGGGCGATGCATCTGCCGGCGCAGCACGTGGAAGAACTGCGCGGGCGTCGTGAGGTTGACGACCTGGATGTTGTCTTCTGCGGCCATCGTCAGGAAGCGCTCGACGCGCGCGCTCGAGTGCTCCGGCCCCATCCCTTCATAGCCGTGCGGTAGAAGCAGCACGAGCCCCGACAGGCGCAGCCACTTGTCCTCGGCCGACACGATGAACTGGTCGACGATGACCTGCGCCGAGTTGAGGAAGTCGCCGAACTGCGCCTCCCACAAGACGAGCGCGTCGGGCATGTCGAGGCTGTAGCCGTACTCGAAGCCGAGCACGCCCGCTTCGCTGAGCGGCGAGTCCCACACTTCGAAGTGCGCCGGTGCGCCGAGGTTCGCGAGCGGCGTGTAGCGCGAGCCGTTCTCCGTATCGAAGAGCACCGCGTGGCGATGGCTGAACGTCCCGCGACGCGCGTCTTGTCCCGAGAGGCGAACGTGCTTGCCGTCGAGCAGCAACGTCGCGAACGCGAGGTGCTCGCCGGTTCCCCAATCCAGCGGCTGCCGCGACTCGGCGCGTACTTGCCGCTGCTCGATCGTCTTCAGCACCTTGGGGTTCGCGTGAAACCCGTCGGGCACGACGGCCATGCGGGCGAGGGCGTCGAGCAGAACCTCGCGCTTCACCTTCGTCTCGACCTCCGGCGCGTTCGCGTCGAGTCCCCCTTTGAAGCCCTCCCACACGCCTTGCATGGCGTTCGGCTTCTGAAGGAAGTCGCCGCCGCGCGCCTCTTCGAGCGCCTTCTCGAGCAGTGCTTTGCGCTCTTCCTTGATCTGCTCGGCCTGCTCCGGACGCAGCCTTCCGCCGGCCACGAGCCGTCGCACGTAGACCTCGCGCACCGTCGGCTTCTGATCGATGAGCGCGTACATCAACGGCTGCGTGAAGCGCGGCTCGTCGGCCTCGTTGTGGCCGTAGCGGCGGTAGCAATACATGTCGATGACGACGTCTTTGCCGAACAGCTGTCGGAACTCGATCGCCAGGCGCGTGACCTGGATCACCGCCTCCGGGTTCTCGCCGTTCACGTGGAAGACGGGGACCTTCATCATCCGCGTGATGTCGGTGCAGTAGCGCGTGGAGCGCGCGTCTTCGGGGATCGTCGTGAAGCCGATCTGGTTGTTGATGACGACGTGCACGGTGCCGTTCGTCGAGTACCCCTCGAGCCCCGCCATGTTCAGCGTCTCGGGCACGACGCCCTGACCCATGAACGCCGCGTCGCCGTGGATGAGCAGCGGCATCACGCTCGCGCGCTTCCCGCGATCTTGCTTGGCGCGCGTGCGCCCTTCGACGACCGGGTTCACCCACTCCAGGTGGCTCGGGTTGAAGGCGAGCGAGAGGTGGACGTTCTTCCCCGACGACGTGAGCCGATCGCTCGAGTAGCCGAGGTGGTACTTCACGTCGCCGCCGCCCATGAAGCGGTCGGGGTGCTTGTCGTCGAACGCGGCGAAGATCTCGCGCGGGTTCTTGCCGAGCACGTTCACCAGCACGCTGAGGCGCCCGCGATGCGCCATGCCGAAGAGGATCTCTTCGACGCCGTGCGCGCCCGCGTAGTCGATGAGCAGCTCGAGGAGCGGGATGAGGCTCTCGGCCCCTTCGCTCGAGAAGCGCTTCGCGCCGACGTAGTTCTTGTGAATGAACTGCTCGAAGATCTCGGCGTCGGTGAGCTTGGTGAGGACGCGGAGGACTTCGTTCTCGTCGAGCCGCACGCGATTGCGCGTCGACTCCATCGCGTCTTGCAGCCACTCGCGCTGCTCGGGGTCTTCGATGTGCGTGAACTCGACGCCGATCGACGAGCAGTACGTCTCGCTCAGGTGATCGACGATCTGCCGCAACGTCGCCCGCTCCGGCAGTCCCTTGATGCCGACGCTCGGGAAGACGGTGTCCATGTCGGCCGCCGAGAGCCCGAAGACCTCGAGGTCGAGCTCCTTCACCGCGTTCGGCGGCTGCCCCAGCGGATCGACGTGCGCGTACAGGTGCCCGCGCACTCGGTACGCGTTGATCAACTGGAAGACGCGCCCCTGGACCCCGGCGGTCTCGAGCATCGTCTCGGTCGTCAGCGCGAGGGCCGCGGCGCCGTTCTTCTTCTTCGGGTCCGACGCGCTCGCCGTCGCGCCGTTTCCGTTCGCGCTCCCGTTTCCGTTCGCCGCGTGCGCGGTGCCGTTCGTGTTCGCCGGCAGGCGTGTCGCGTCAGTCGGGCTGGGGGCGCTCCCTTCGAAGAACGCGCGCCAGTCGGGGTCCACCGCTTGCGGGCTCGTCAGCCAGAGCGAGTGAAGCTCCTCGACGTAGCCCGCGTTGATGCCGAATTCGTCGAACATGGCTTCTATTTTGTTACCGAGAAGGGGTGCTTGGGGCCGGCACGCGCAGAAGCCAAGTGCGCGGTGCGTCCCCTCCCCGGCGAAGCGGGGCCCCAACGCATGCGCACGCCGGAAAACAGGCGCGCTCGGGGTCGAAAGATTAGGCCAATCGACCCCGACGCGCCACGGCTACTTGTCGCCCTTGTGGTGCTCGCCGCCGCCCTTGCCGCCGCCGGCGCCCGTACCGTCGCCCTTGCCTGACCCGGACCCGGGCGGGGGCTCGTTCGGCTTCTGTTCGGCCTTCGGCGGGACCGTCGACCCCGCAGGCTTCGCCGCACCTTCGGCCGGCGCCGTGTCGGGCTTGCCGTCGCCGTCCTTGTCGTCTTCGTCGAGTGACGCTGTGTTCTTCTGCGCGTCTTCGATCTTCTTGTCGGCCGCGGCGAGCGCCGTGTTGGTCCGCATGAAGGTCATCACGATGATGATCGCCCCGGCCGATCCGATCGTGACGGCCACCGCCCACGCCTTCTTGTTCGCCAGGAGCAGCGCGATCGACGCGATGACGATCCCGATTTCGGCGCAGAGCTGCGCGCGCTCGTACCACTCGGCCGCTTCCTGATGCGCCTCGATGGCGCCGTCGTACGCCTCGGCGTCTTCCTTCGCCTCGGCCATGTCGCGCTTGTACGTGTCGCGAAGCTTCGCGAAGTGATCTTCGTCTTCCTTGTCGGGCGAGAGAATGTCGGCGAGCTCGCGCGTGGCGACGTCGATCGTGTCTTTCACCTCGGCGGTGTCTTCGTCGTCGGCCTTGCCTGATCGTGAACGCACCCCCTTGAGAGCGTCCTCGAATTTGGCGACCTCGGTCTTGCTCGGCGTGAGCGCGTGGAGGATCTCGGCGTCGGCTTCCATGACGCGGAACTTCATCGACTCGGACTGGTAGATGCCGAACTTGTTCGACTGCTCGACCATCGTCTTGATCAAATCCGTCCGCTGCGAGCCGACGAGCGCCGCGCACAACGCGAGCATGACGCCGAGGACGGCCATCGTGATCCCGATGAGTTTTCCCGTGTTCCCTTTGCCGTGTTCGCCGTGGCCGCCGCCGTGACCGGCGTGCTCCATGTGCTCGAGCATCTCCGTCGCTTCGCTCATCTGGGATCCCTCCGCTTGTTGAACCCGGCATCAAACGCGGCCCTTGAGCTAGCGGCAAGTGTGATTCTCACTCGCACGTTGGCGGCGAGGGTGGGCGTAGAGCTGCACGAAAGAAGGCGTCGTGCAACGGATCGGTTACGCTAACGGACGTTCGGGCGGCTCGCGCGAGCGGGTCTGCGATCGCGTGACGTGGGCTGCGAGTGACGATGGCGCGTCTTGGGGAGAACGGATGAGCGAGGCCAAGGGCTTCGTCGGGACGACGATCGCGGGGAAGTACAAGCTCAAGCGCCTCATAGGCGTTGGTGGGATGGGATCCGTCTACGAAGGGCAGCACGTCGACCTCGCGAAGAAGGTCGCCGTGAAGATCATCGACTCGGGCAACGACATGAGCCCCGAGCTCGCGATGCGCTTCAAGCGCGAGGCGCGCGCGGCGAGCGCGGTCGAGAGCGAGAACATCGTGCAGGTGTTCGACGTCGGACGCGACGCGCAGGTCGGTCTCTACATGGTGATGGAGCTCCTCCAAGGCGAGGACCTCGAGATGCGTCTGCGGAAGCAGCCGGGGCGCAGGCTCGATCCGCTGACCGTCGCGCAGATTGGATACCAGTCGGCACGCGCGCTGGTGAAGGCGCATGCGGCGCGCGTGATTCACCGCGACCTGAAGCCGGCGAACGTGTTCCTCACCGATCGCGACGACGGCTCGTTGCGCGTGAAGATCCTCGACTTCGGGATCTCGAAGCTCCTCGGCAGCTCGGCCTCGATGGCCAGCGCCGAAGGCATGATGGAGCTGACCGCGGCGGGAGTTGCGCTGGGGACGCCGCAGTACATGTCGCCCGAGCAGGCGCAGGGGCTCACGACGGTCGATCATCGGAGCGACGTGTGGGGGCTCGGCGTCGTGCTGTACGAAGCGCTGGCCGGAGTGCCTGCGTACCCGGAGCTCGGGACGTACCAAGAGACGATCATGAAGATCCTGACGGAGCGCGTGCCGCCGCTCTCGAAGATCGCTCCGTGGGTCCCGGAGGGGCTCGCGCGCGTGGTGCACGAAGCCATCGAGCACGACGTCGAGAAGCGGCTGCGCGACTGCAAGGTGTTCGCCGATCGCCTGGCCGCGGCGCTCCCCGACGCGATCCTCGGCTCGAGTGGCGGATGGCAGCGAACGGGCTCCGGTGCGAGCGCGGTCAACGCGGCTCCGCTCCCGCCATCGGCGTTCACGCCGTCGCGGCCGATCACGCTGGGCGAGGACACGCAGGTCGTCCTGCGGGCGAGCGATCCCGCGGCGAACTTCGAGGAAGACCTCCCGTCGACGACGATGCTGGCCGAAGGGGTCCCTTCGACGCGGCGCGATCAACCCAAGGTCATGGTTCACGATCCGTTGCCCGCGTCGAACGGCGCCGAAGAGCAGTCGCCGATGTCGACCGGCGATCCGACGATGTTCCAATCGCCCGCGTGGGTCGCGCCGCCGAACGACGGGCCGACGACGATGAAGACGCTGGCGCTCGGTGGTGAGCCCTCGAGGGCGGGCAACGCGAAGCCGATGCACGCCATGCTGGCGGCGGCGCTCACGGCGCTCGTGATCATCGGCGTCGGTGTCTTGGTGCTCGCTTTCACGCGGCGCGGCGGAGCGAGCGACACGGCGGCCGCCGTGGGCACCGAGCGCGCGACGATGCCCGCGACGAGCGTGGTCGACGAAGTGCCCGAGCCTCCGATGCAGGAGCCCGCGCCCCCCGCGACCGGCACTGCGGAGATCCTGCAAGCACCGCCCGCCGAGATCGCCTCCGGCGCGATTCCGAACGTCGCTGCCGGCGATGCGGCCGTGCGCGCCGACGCCTCGCGCTAGCTACCCGCGAGCCCGTCGCCAGCGCTATTTGTTCGAGAGCCACGCGGCGAGATCCGCGCCCGGGTCCATCGCCACGAGCACGGCTTCGACCGAGATCGCGGTCACCTGCGTTCCTGCCGGCGCGACGTGAACGCCGTCGGGCTCGCGCCAGACGATGACGCGGACCGCTTGCGACATGACGAGCGGACCTGGCGCGCCCATCGCCGGCGGTCGCGCCGACGCTTTCTTCGCGGTCTCGCGGTAGGCCGGCGTGCCGATGCGCGTGTGCTGCGCGTCGTCGTCGAAGTCGTCGCCGGTCAGCGTCTGCGTGGGCCAGGCGTCGATCTCCTCGGCGACCGACGGATGACGCGACGTCTGCGGACCTTGCTGCGTGTCTTCCGCCGACGGCTTGCTGTTGCGCGAGCGCTTCTTCGCTTCGTTCGTGACGCTCGCGCGGCTTCGCGACGGCGCGCGCACTTCGGCTTCGGTGTGCGTGACTTCGTCTGTGAAGCTCGGCGACGAGCGGCGCCCTCCGCGCTTCGACATCGGCGCTTGCACGCGCGACGGCATCGGCCCCTTCTGACCGGGGCGCGGCAGCGACGGCACGCCGGCTCCCACTTTCGGCGGCGTGGGCCCGGCCGTCGTCGTGGCGCGCGGCACCGGGCTCTGCATCGCCGGCGGCGGCTTCGAGATCGATCCGATTCGCGGTGCGGTCTGCGGGATGGGCGGCGGGCCCTGACCCGTCAGCGTGGTCGACGTCCGCTCCGCGAGGAGCGACGCCACGTCGGCCGCGGCCTTCGCGAGTTCGAGCGCGCGGTCATCGGCTTCGGCCTCGCTCGCCGACTCGGCGGCGCGGCGGATCCACTTCAGCGCATCGGCGTGCTCGCCGCGCGACCAAGTCGCCTCCGCGGTCTGAAGAGCCCACGCGACGTCTTCGAGGTCGTCCTTCTTCGCAACGGGGACGGGAGATCGCGACTTCATCGAGCAGCCGTGAAGCGTAACGCGCAACGCGTTCGCGTTGGTAAGCGTTTTACTGAGGGAGGAGAGAGGCGATCTTGTCCAGCGACCCGATGCCGGTGGGCGCGGTGAGCCGGATGCGCCCTTCGGCTCTTTCCGGGCGCCCGCCCCCGCGACCTTCATGTGCGCTCGCCGTGCTTTTCAGCCACGCGCCGCAATCGAACGCGGCCGCGCCGGTGACTCCTGCGCCACGCTGGACGACGAGAAGCGCGTCGCTGGTCGCGGGATCGAGCGAGGCTACGAGGGCCACCACGTCTTGCCGCTCGGTGAGGCGATTGGCGATCGCGCGGAGCATCGCGACGTCGTCGTGCGGGCGAACGAGCGTCACGAACGTCGTCGCCGGACTCGCAAAGCGAAGGCGCACAGGGTGCTCGCGCCACGCCGCTTCGGTGATTCGATCGACGAGCTCGCCGCGCATCGCCGCCAGCGCGTCGGTGCGCGTCTTCAGCTCGCCGCGCAGCTTCGCGACGGCGTTCCCAACGTCGAGCATGCCGCACGTGAGCTCCGCGGCGAGCGACGCCAGCGCCGCTTCCTTGGCGCGCGCGTCGACCAGCGCGCGCTTCCCGGCGTGAAACGACACGCGCGTCTTCCCTTTGTACCGCTCGACGCCGGCGATCCGAACGATGCCGATCTGTCCGCTGCGCGTGCAGTGCGTCCCTCCGCACGGCGACAGGTCGAACCCGCCGATGTCGATGATGCGCACGTTGGCCGTCACCTTCGGCGCGCGACGGAGATCCATCGCCGCGAGCTCTTCGTCCGTGGGGAAGAGCGCGCGCACGACGACGTCGTCCGTCACGATCGCGTTCACCAGATCTTCGGCGCGGGCGAGCTCGCGCTCCGGGATGTCGACGCGGTCGACGTCGATCGTGCAGAGCGTGGCGCCGAGCCGTGACGAGACCGTGGGCGCGTTCGCTTCGTCGAGGAGCGCGCGAGAGAAGGCGTGCTGGGCGGTGTGCTGCGCGGTGAAGTCGCGGCGACGCGCGTCGTCGATCGCGCCTCGCGTGGGGCCGAGATCGCTCTCCGCGAGCGCGGCCTCGCCTCGCTCCGCGACCAGGTGATGGATGACCCCGTCGTCATCGATCTGCGCGTCGTCGATCGCGATCGGGCGCGCGCCGATCGTCAGCGTCCCGTGGTCACCGAGCTGCCCGCCTGCTTCCGGATAGAAGAGCGTTCGCGGCAAGACGACGGACGCGCGGTCCTGCCAGCGCGAGAGGCGCGCGGACTCGGCCTCGAAGGTGCGCGCCGCGGGGTCGGCCCAGTACAGTTTTTCGGTGGCCATCGCGCGCTCGATCTAGCATGGCTCCAACGCCATGCAGGTCACGGTCAACGGCGCGCCATGCGAGGTTCCGGACGGGGCGAGCGTGCGGGGGTTGCTCGAGCACCTCGCGCTGGCGACGGGGCCGGTGGCCGTGGAGATCAACCGCGCGATCGTGCCGCGCGCGAAGCATGAGACGCATCAGGTGAAGGCGGGGGACACGATCGAGATCGTGCAGTTCGTCGGCGGCGGGTAAACGCCGAGAGGCGCGAGAAACGAGCGTCAGCGCGCGTCGACGATCGCGCGCGCTTCGTGCACCAGCGCCTGAACGCGCTCGCGCGTCGTTTCCGACAGCTTCGCCGCGCGCGCTCCGGGCTCGACCACGATCGGAGCGCCCACGCACGCCACGACGCGCGTCGGGTCGGCGCTCGCCATGCGGGAGAGATGCGCCATGAACGGCTCGTCGACGAACGCCGCGCCCGAGCCGGTCTGGTAGGCGATTCCCACGGGCACGATCTCGGCGCCAGTGCCGCGCGTAGCGACGAACGCGCCGGCGTGGAAGGGGCGGACCTCGTCACCGGCGAACGTCGTCCCTTCGGGAAACACGCAGACCGTCTCGCCCGATTGAAGCGCGCTCTTCATCGTGAAGATGGTGCTCGCGCCGCTCACCGCTTTCGCGCGATCGACGAAGATCGTCCCCACGCCGCGCGCGGCGGTACCGAGGAGCGGCCAGCCGGACAGATCCGCGCGGCTCACCATGCGTCCGCCGAACGTGCGCAAGAGGAGCGCGATGTCGATCGTGCTTCGATGGTTCGCGACCACGAGACGCCCGCGCGTGCTCGCGCGCGGGAGATCGCCCCGCACCTCGATCGACACCGCGAACAGGTCGAGCAGCGCGTCGCTCCACCGCCGCACCCAGCGATCGCGCAGGCGTTCGCGATCGCCGGCGCGGGTCATCGAGCGTCGCGCAAGGAACACCGGCAGCATCGCGCTCGTGATCGCCGCGAACCCTGCTCCTCGAACCGCGCGCCGCGCACGAGCCTTCATCGCGCTCACCAGAATTCGCGGAACGCGATCGCCAGCCACTCCACGCCACGGCGCGCGACGGATCGCTCCTCCCAGGCGCCGGCGTCGATGCGGTGGGCGCCCGCGAGGTCCCGCTCGAACGTCTCGCTCACGTGCTTGCCGAAGGCTTCGTCGACGACGGCGAGGTTCGCTTCGAGGTTCTTCCTGAAGCTCCGCTCATCGAGGTTGTAGCTGCCGATCGTGACGAAGCGCTCGTCGATGATCGCGGTCTTCGCGTGGAGCATGGGGGGAGGGAGCGCGTAGATCTCGACCCCCTTTCGCAGCATGCGGCCCCACAGCGCTTCGATCGCGAACTGAATGCCGGGCACGTCGCTGATTGCCGGAAGCAGAACGCGCACGCGGACGCCGCGCGCGACGGCGCGGTAGAGCGCGCGGCGGAGGCGGATGTCGGGGAGGAAGTAGGCGTTGGCGATGTCGATCGTCCGTCGCGCGCCGGCGATGCGAATCAGGTACTCGCGGTGAATGTTGCGACGGCGACGGCGCTGGCTGGCGAGCACGTAGACGGTCGCGTCGCGCCGGTGCGCGAGGTTCGTGACGTCGCTCGGCGGCGGCTCGCGCGTGACGCGGCGCCACGTTCGATAGAAGAGCGCGCGCATCTCGCCGGCCACTTCTCCGCGCGCAGCGAGGGCGTTGTCGCGCCAGCCGCCGCCGCCGTGATCCGTCGATTGCCACGGGAGCCCGAGGTTGATGCCGCCGGTGAAGCCGATCGCGCCGTCGACGACGAGGAGCTTTCGGTGATCGCGCTGCACGAGATTGCCGATCCCGCCCACGGGGCCGGTGAGCGAGAGGAGAGCGTGGTACTCCCAGACCGAGCCCCCGGCTTCGATGACCGGACGCCACCACGCGGCCGACAACCCCACGCTGCCGAGCGAGTCGTAGATCACGCGGACGACGACGCCCGCGTTCGCGCGCTCGACGAGCGCGTCGCGGAAGAGGATGCCGACGGCGTCGGGAGAGATCCAGTAGAACTCGAGGAGCACCTCGCGCTCGGCCGNNTCGGCCGCCGCGATCGCCGCGAGCATCGCCGGGAAGGCCTCGACGCCGTCGCGAAGGAGCCGCACCTCGTTCGCGCCGACGCGGAACCACGGCGAGGTCGTCGCGATCGGCTCTGCGTGCGCGCGCGTGTCGCCAGAGCCTGCGGTCATGTCGGCGGCTTCGGCGCCGGGCGCGGCGGGCGAACGGCGATGATGACGAGCGCATCGTCGTGGAGCGCGGTGGATGCGAAGGATCGAAGCGCGTCGAGCGTCGTCGCAGAAGACTCGCGTGACGGATCGCGCGGGGCGTCGCGCCAGAACGTGGAGACGCGGTGCGCGGGGTCGAGCGACGCGGCGAGATCGCGATCGGCGAGGAGCGAGACCGCGCGCGCGCGATCCGCCTCCGTGAGCGAGCCCTGACGGAGGCGATCGAAGAGCGCGCGCGCCTGGGCCACGGCGGCGTCGAGCGCGCCGGGCGCCGACTCGATTCGAACCACGAGCGCCGCCGCGCGAGCGCCGCCTACCACCCGCGCGCTCCAGGCGTGCGCGAGGCCGCCGCCGAGCGCGTGGGCCAGGAGGCCATC
>PLXW01000165.1:25064-26649 GCA_003151595.1 Myxococcales bacterium | reverse complement strand
ACGGCGCCCACGTGCGGGTTCGGCGAAGGCTTCCCCAGGCGCCCCTGCTCGAGCGCGACCATCATGTGCTTTTCGTCGTCGGACAAAGCACCGCTGGGCGGCGGCGGAATGGACTCGCTGCTCATTGCGGCTGGTCCTTCGCGATGGCCGGAGCGCGTGCGGGCGTCATGGGCGTGGTCGTCGCCGGCCGCGCAGACGACGACGGGGGAGGGGGCTCGCTCGGCGGACGATCGCGCGCGATCTTCTCCAGCTCGGCGCGGAACTCTTCGAGGTCGCGGAACGAGCGGTACACGCTNNACGCTGGCGAAGCGCACGTACGCCACTTCGTCCTTCGCGCGCAGGAGCGGCATCACCTTCTCGCCGATGAACGCCGCGTCGACTTCCTTCTCGCCCGAGTCGATCAGCTCACGCTCCACGGCGTCGACCACGGCCTCGAGCTCGCTCATCGCCACGCCGCGCTTCTGACAGGCGCGCTGCAACCCGGCGAGGAGCTTGGCGCGCTCGAACGGCTCGCGGCGATCGTCCTTCTTCACGACCAGCGGCAGGATCTCCTCGACCCGCTCGTACGTCGTGAACCTGCGCACGCACTTCTCGCATTCACGGCGGCGCCGCGTGACGTCGCCCACCGTGGAGAGGCGCGAGTCGGTCACTTTGCTCTCGAGGTGAGAGCAGAACGGGCACCTCACGACCGCACGTCCGCCGTGTGCCCGCGGGTTGGTCCATTCCAGGAGGACGCTGAGCTCGCCATGTCAGCCCTCGAAGCGAGAGAACAGCAAGGAAGCGTTCGTTCCGCCGAAGCCGAACGAGTTGTTCAGCGCGTACTTCACGCGACGCTCGCGCGCCGTGTTGGCCACGTAGTCGAGCGGGCACTTCGGATCTTGGTTCGTGAGGTTGATGGTCGGCGGGACCTTCCCTTCGGCGATCGTCAGGGCGCAGATCGCGCTCTCGACCGCGCCGGCCGCGCCGAGCAGGTGCCCCATCATCGACTTCGTGGAGCTGACCCACAGCTTCTTGTCGGTCGCGCTCGCGCCGAACACCGCGGCGATCGCCTCCGACTCGGCCACGTCGCCGGCGGGCGTCGAGGTGCCGTGCGCGTTGACGTAGTCGACCGCGTCGGGCGCCACTCGTCCGTCCTTGAGCGCCATCTTCATCGAGCGCTGCGCCCCTTCGCCGTGCGGCGCGGGCTGCGTGAGGTGGTTGGCGTCGCTCGACGCGCCGTAACCGATGATCTCGGCGTAGATCTTCGCGCCGCGCTTCTTCGCGTGCGTGAGCGACTCGAGGACGAGGATGCCGCTCCCTTCGCCGGTGACGAAGCCGTCGCGCCCGAGATCGAACGGACGGCTCGCCGCCTTCGGATCGTCGTTGCGCTTCGAGAGCGCCATCATCGCTTCGAACCCGCCGATGCCGACCGGCGTGACCGTCGCTTCGGCGCCGCCGGCGATCATCGTGTGCACCTTGCCGCGACGGATCCACTCGGTCGCTTCGCCGATGGCGTGCGCGCCGCTGGAGCACGCGCTGGTGACGCAGTAGCTCGGCCCGCGAAGCCCGTGCGCCATCGACACCTGCCCGGCGGCGAGGTTCGCGA
>PLXW01000165.1:24807-24964 GCA_003151595.1 Myxococcales bacterium | reverse complement strand
CCCCTTCACTTCGCCCGCGATCCGCACGCGGAACTGCGAGCAGTCGAACAAGGTGATGGGAGCGATGCCGCTCTCGCCCGCAAGAAGAGCACGCCAGCTCTCGGCGGTGCCGATGCCGACGGGAGTGACGAGACCGATGCCGGTGATGACGACGCGT
>PLXW01000165.1:0-24768 GCA_003151595.1 Myxococcales bacterium | reverse complement strand
CGTCCGGGATGTCGATCTCGAAGGCTTCTTCGAAAGCGAGGACGAGCTCCACGAGGCCGAGCGAGTCGGCGCCGAGATCGTCGATGAACGACGATTCCGCCTTGATGTCCTTCTCCTCGACGTCGAGCTGCTCCTTGATGATGCGCTTGACCTCGGTCGGGATGTCCTGAGCCATTACGTTGCCTCGTGTCTCGGTTGGGAATCGTGAGCCGCAGCGCGGGTTTTTACACGGAAAGGAGAAGGGAAGCCTAGCGAAAGTCGTCGAAACCGACGGAGCGTCAGACGTACATACCGCCGTTGACGCGAAGGACCTGCCCCGTGACGTACGCGGCTTCGTCGCTCGCGAGGTACACGCACGCGGCGGCGATCTCTTTCGCCTGGCCGGTGCGGCCGAGCGGGATCGCCTTCAAGAGTTGCTCTTTCATCGGCTCGGTCATCCCCTGCGTCATCTCGGTGTCGATGAAGCCGGGGGCGACGACGTTGACCGTGACGTTGCGCGACGCGAGCTCGCGGGCGATGGACTTGGCCGCGCCGAGGAGCGCCGCCTTCGTAGCCGCGTAGGCCGTCTGACCGACGTTGCCCATCTCGCCGACGATGCTCGAGAGGAAGATGACTCGCCCGTAGCCCTTGCCCGTGATGCCCGAGCCCGCGGGCGGGGCGGCGCGCATCATCGATTTGGTGGCGACGCGCGTGCAGGTGAGCGTCCCTTTGACGTTCACGTCGAAGAGGCGCGTGAGATCGTCGTCCTTCAGGCGGAGGAGCAGGCCGTCGATGGCGATGCCGGCGTTGGCGACGAGGATGTCGAGCTTGCCGTGGCGCTTGATGACCTCTTCGATCGCGGTCTCGGTGGTCTTCGTGTCGGCGACGTCGAAGCCCACGATCTCGGCGTTCCCGCCCTTCGCCTTGATCGCGTCGGCGACCTCGCGCGCGGCGGCCTCGCCCTTCACGTAGTTGACGATGACGGTCGCCCCTTGTGCCGCGAGCGCCTCGCAGCATGCGCGACCGATGCCGCGTGAGCCGCCGGTGACGAGCGCCACTTTTCCGTCGAGTCGAAACATGGTGGGCCGGCTATTGCCACGCCCGTGCACGCCGTTCAAGCGGCACTGGATGACGCACCTGGGCGCGCAGCTTCATACGCATCGCGCCTCGGCGTCCTCCGCGCCGTTCACGCCAGGAACGCCGCGACCTGATCCAGCGACGCCACGTCGCCCACGCTGAGCACGCGGACCTCCTTGGCGATCCGCCGCGCCAGGCCGGCGAGGACCTTGCCAGGGCCGATCTCGATCGCGCGATCCACGCCTGCACCGGCGATGAACCGGACGCTCTCGTCCCAGCGCACGGGGCTGTCGACCTGGCGCACCAGCAGCTCCTTCACGCGCGCCGCGTCGCTGTTGGGCCGCGCATCGACGTTCGCGACGATCGGGAACGACGGAGCGTTCACCTTCACCGCGCCGAGCTTGTCGGCCACGACGCGCCCCGCGGGCGCCATCAGCGCGCAATGGAAAGGTGCGCTCACCTTCAACGGGATCGCTTTCCCCTTTTCGCCTTCGACGAGCGCGCCGAGCCGCGCGACCGCCGCGGCGTGACCGGCGACCACGATCTGCCCGGGCCCGTTGAAGTTCGCCGGGCTCACCACCTCGCTCCCGGAAGCCGCGCGGCACAGCTCTTCGAGCTTCGCGGGATCGATCCCCATCACCGCCGCCATCGCCCCCGTCCCCGCCGGCACCGCCTCCTGCATGGCTTGCCCGCGTGCGCGCACGATGCGCACCGCGTCTTCGAGCGACAGCGCGCCCGAGGCGACGAGCGCCGAGTACTCACCGAGCGAGTGGCCGGCTCCGAACGCCGGCAGAGCCAGCGACGGCACGCGCTCGCGAATCGCCGCCAGCAGCGCGCAGCTCACGGTCACGATCGCCGGCTGCGCGTTCGCCGTCAGCGTCAGTTGATCCTCGGGCCCCTCGAGGATCAACGCGCTCAGCTTTTCACCGAGCGCTTCGTCGGCGCGCGCGAACACGTCGCGCGCAGCGGCCGATGCCGCCACGACGTCCTTGGCCATACCGACGCTCTGCGAACCTTGCCCGGGGAAGAGCCACGCGATTGTCATCGTTCGCGCGGAGTAGCGCATCACTCGATGGGTGTCACGTCACGCGCGCGGCGATGCTCGGGAGCTTCCGCGCGTCGGCCAGCGCCGCGTTCAGCTTCGCCACCACGAACACGAGGTGCGCGCGCTGATCGACCTGCAACGGGAGGCGCAGCGGCTTCCCCTCGCGCCGGATCAAGAGCGCGGAGCACGACGAGTCTCCATCCGGCACGCGCCGCTCGTGCAGCTCGAAGCGCTCGACGTCCGGCGTCGCCACGCGGCACCCTCGCGCGCGAATCGGCTCCTGACGGATGACGAACGCCTCGCCGTCGATCGTGATCCGCGACTGGTTCAACGTCTTCACCAGCGCCGCCCACGTCACCGCCACGCCGACCAGCACGTGCATCAGCGGGAACAGGAGCAAGAGGCTCGGCCCGCGCGGCGAATGCCGCATCGCCAGGTAGAAGAACACCAGGAACGAGTCCCACACCCCCGCGAACACGAGCACCGGGAGCGCCCCCATGCGCGACGGCGTGAGCACGAACTCCACCCGCGGACCGCCGGTTCGCTCCGACCATTCGAGGTCGGTCGGTCGCAGCAGCTGACTCTGTCCGTTCATCGGGGCCACGTCGCGACCACGCTCACATCCGAACGAGCGCGCTTCCCCACGAGATGCCCGCGCCGAGCGCGCACATCAAGACGGTGTCGCCCTTCTTGATCTTGCCCGAGCGGTAGTTCTCGTCGACCAGGATCGGGATCGACGCGCTCGACGTGTTGCCGACGCGATCGATGTTGATGAGGACCTTCTCGGCCGGCACCGCGAGGCGGCTCGTCACCTGATCGATGATTCGCAGGTTCGCCTGGTGCGCGCAGATCCAATCGACGTTCTCGCTCGTCATGCCCGCCGCTTCGAGCGCGTTCTTGCTGGCGCTGAAGAGGTTGCGCACGGCCACCTTGAAGATGTCCTGCCCGCGCATGTGAACCTTGTGCAGGTTCTGATCGATCATCTCGTGCGAGGCCGGCGTCACGCTGCCGCCACCGGGGATCATCAGCGACGCGGCGAGCGCGCCGTCGGTGTGGATCGCGGTGGAGAGGATCCCGCTGGTCGATCCGTCCGTCGGACCGACGACGACCGCGCCTGCGCCGTCGCCGAAGAGCACGCACGTCGTGCGATCCTTCCAGTCGATCACGCGCGACAGGAGCTCCACGCCCACCACGAGCACGTGCTTCATCGTACCCGAGCTCACGAACTTGTCGGCGATCGTCAGCCCGAACACGAACCCCGCGCACGCCGCGCTCAGGTCGAACGCGGGGCACGTCGTGGCGCCGAGCTTCTGCTGGACGTACACGGCGGTCGCCGGCATCGGCATGTCGGGCGTCACCGTCCCGACGATGATCATGTCGAGGTCGCTCGCCTGGAGGCCGGCCATCGCCAGCGCTTCCTTCGCCGCGGCCGTGGCCATGTCGCTCGTGACGATGCCGTCGGGCGCGATGCGCCGCTCACGGATGCCGGTGCGTTCGGTGATCCAAGCGTCGGACGTGTCGACCAGCTTCTCGAGGTCGGCGTTCGTCCGCACGATCGGCGGCAGATAGTGTCCGGTGCCGAGGATGCGCGAGCGGGGAGCGGTGTTGGCCATGGGTCGTAGGCGTAGCGAGGAGCCTGCGCCGTCCGGCGCGAGCCCCCTCTATCTAGCGCCCCGTGAGCGGACGGAAAGCGGAAACGATCACGACCGGACGGTCAGACCGTGCGCGTCCGCGCTCCGCTCTCTTTTCCGGTCACTCCTTGGTGGTCGTCGCCTTGGCTTTGACCTCGCGGCCCTTGTAATGCCCGCACGACGGGCAAGCCCGGTGGGGAATACTCGGCTCGCCGCAGTTGGCGCAGGCAACGAGTTGCGGCGCGGTCACCTTGTCGTGGTTCGCACGGCGCATGTTGCGCTTGGAACGGCTCGTTCGTCGCTTGGGGACGGCCACGGTCTTACTCCTTCTTCTCGGTCAAGTTCTTCAGGCGCAACAGCGGCGCCAAACGCGGATCGATCGCCTTCTCGGGCGTGTTTCCGACCGCGCCCCCCGCAAGATGGGGAGGCGGGCTCATACCCGGGCAATCCTCGGAGCACAAGGGGATCATCGGGATTTCGAGGAGAAGCTCGTCGCGAACCAGCTCGTCGAGGGCGATCGTATCGCCGCTGTACGTGACGACGTCGAGCTCCTCGGGCGACAGATCTTCCTCGTTCTTGGCCGTGCGGAGGTCCGAGGCGGGGACCATGAGGGCCGTCAGCGGCTGGTCGATGTGGAGCTTCACGCTCTCCAGGCACCGGGCGCAGGGGACGGTCAAATCGGCGATGAGGTGGCCGCGGACGACGACGTCGTTGCCGCTCTTCGAGACGCGCACGTCGAGCGAGCCGTCGTTCTCTGCCGCCGTCGCGTCGCTGTCTTCGAGCGCGCCACGCACCCACGCCGCGCGGACGGGGAACTTCACCTCGCGTCCGGCGACGTCGAGATCGGTGATGGGGATGGTGAACTCTTGGGTCATGGAAACGAAAACCGCGATCTGCGCGACGAGAACGTCGCGAAAGGGCCGCAAGGTGAAGCACGCGCGCGGGCCTCACGCAACAAAATCGCCAGAAAACACGCTACTCACGCTTGTTGCCGCCGGTATTTCCCTTCCATGAACGGCACCCAAGCCCGCCCGTCGCGCGAGCTCTCGATCCGAAAGACGTAAACGTCGGCCACCGTGAACCGGTACGAGTAGCGCGCGTAGCCTTGATGGGTTCGCTGCTCGAACGTGAGCTCCTCGTCCGAATCGCCGCGCACGACCCACTGCCCGCGGGCCACGGTCGCCGGCATCGAGCCCATCGAGTCGAACCAGTGCATCGTGTACGCGCGCGCGGTCGGGTCCCATCCGTAGATGCCGTGCCCGCGGTAGAGCGGCGCCCCTTCGCGCTCTTCGACGTAGTCGCTCACCACGAAGAAGCCGTCCATCTCGACCCGCACGATCGCGCGCGACGAGGCGCGGCCGCCGCGATCGGAGGGGGATGCGTAGATCATCTCTTCACCGGCCCACTCGCCGGCCAGTCGATGAAGCCTCTGATGCTCGGGAGCTAGTTTCGACATTCCGTGGGGTCGTCGGCGTGGGCGCGCCGCGCGCGGGCGTCAAGACGCAGCCCTTCAGGGAGGCTTCCTGTTGCCCCTTCCTATTGACTGGCGCCGCGTGACAGCTAATTGTTTCGTGTACGAAATGTCTCCCCCGCCGAGCGTGTTTTCAGGAGAGGTGAAGGCCGAGGTCGATCAGATCCTCGAGGCCATCATCTATCTCTATACGGAGAGCCGTCGCATCACGAAGGAGCTCGCCAGGCGCGCCGAGCTCACCGGACCGCAGCTCACGGTCGTGAAGATGCTCGAGACCGTCGGCGACATGTCGCTCTCCGATCTGTCGGATCGCATCCGCGCGCAGAACAGCACCGTGACGGGAATCATCGACCGCATGGAGCGCGAGGAGCTCGTCGTGCGCGAGCGCTCGACCGAAGACCGGCGCGTCGTGCACATCCGGCTCACGGAGAAGGGCGCGAAGATCGCGCGCGACATTCCGGTCGAGCCGATGGAAGTGTTTCGAGGGGCGCTGGGGAGCCTGACGGGCGCGGAGACGCGCGAGCTTCTCCGCATCCTGACGAAGATCGCGCGGCGCGTTCAGGCGATCGTGCGGCGTGGCGTGGGCGAAGAAACGAAGAACGAGGGCTGACCATGACGACCGAACGCGATCCCGATCTCTGCGTCATCACCTGCGCGCTCGACGGCGTGCTCGCCAACCGCGCGCAGTGCGAGAACATCCCGTACACGCCGGCCGAGATCGCCGACGAGGCGAAGCGCGCGTACGACGCCGGCGCCGCCGTCGTCCACATCCACGCCCGCAACGACGACGGCTCGCCCACGTTCAGCCCGGCCACCTTCGCGCGCATCAAGGAAGAGATCCGGAAGCGCTGCCCCATCATCCTCAACTTCTCGACGGGGACGATGCTCGAGGACGTGACCGATCAGTGCACGTACATCAAGGAGAGCAAGCCGGAGATCGCCGCCCTCAACATGGGGACGATGAACTACTCGAAGTACTCGGCGAAGAAGAAGGCGTTCGCCTTCGACATGGTCTTCCCGAATACGTACGAGAAGATCATCAAGATGCTGAAGGCCATGAACGAGGCCGGCGTGAAGCCCGAGCTGGAGTGCTTCGACAGCGGGCACACGCAGGGGATCTGGCCGCTGCTCGACATGGGGATCTTGAAGAAGCCGCTCCAGTTCTCGTTCATCGTGAACGTGCTCGGCGGGATCCCGCCGCTCGTGGAGAGCCTCCAGCTTCAGACCAAGATCATGCCGCCGGGGAGCGAGTGGGAGGTCATCGGGATCAGCCACTGTCAGTGGAAGATGCTCGCGACCGCGCTGGTGCTCGGCGGGAACATCCGCTGCGGGCTCGAGGACCATCTGTACCTGCCGAACGGCACGATGGCGAAGTCGAACGGCGAGCTCGTCGAGGTCGCGGCGCGGATGACGCGCGACGTGGGACGCAAGGTGGCGACGGTCGAAGAGGCGCGGAAGATCCTGTCGCTCGACACGATCAAGCCGCAGCCGGCGACGTCTTCGCACGCGAGCGCGTGATGCGCGCGTACGCGAAGATCGCCACGGCGGTCGCGGACGGGGTGATGACGATCACGCTCAACGTGCCCGAGCGCCGCAACGCGATCGGGCCGCAGATGACCAACGAGCTCCTGTGGGCGCTCGACGATGCGCGCGCCGACGGCGACGTGCGCGTGATCGTGATCACCGGCGCGGGGAAAGCGTTCTGCGCCGGCGGGGACTTCCAGCAGATGACGAGCGGCGCGGACGCCGAGGCGCTGCCGCACAAAGGCGACTATGCCGATCTGCTGCTCGCGCTGACGCGCTTCGAGAAGCCAGTGATCGCCAAGGTGAACGGGCACGCGATGGGCGGCGGGCTCGGGATCGTCGCCGCGAGCACGTTCGCCGTCGCGTCGCACGAAGCGCAGCTGGGGACGCCCGAGATTCAAGTCGGGCTCTTCCCGATGATGATCATGGCCGTGCTCGCGCGATTGATTCCGCGTCGTCGCCTCACGCAGATGATGCTCCTCGGCGAGAAGCTCAACGCCGACGAAGCCGCGCGCATCGGGCTCGTCAACGAAGCGGTGGCACACGCCGATCTCGACGCACGCGTTCAGGTCCTCGCGAAGGCGCTGCTCGACAAGAGCCCCAGCACGATGCGCCTCGGCCTGCGCGCGTTCGCCGCGCAAGACGACATGGATCTCGAAGCGGCGCTGCCGATGCTTCGCGACAAGCTCGGTGAGTGCCTCGCGACGGACGACGCGCGCGAAGGCTTGATGGCGTTTCTCGAGAAGCGGGCTCCGAAATGGAGCGGGAGATAGCGATGCCGACGATGCGTGAGCTGGTGCAACAACTCGAGGCGCGCCAGGCGACGATTCGCGAGCTGGGGGGCCCCGACAAGATCGCGAAGCAGCACGCGCGCGGGAAGATGACCGCGCGCGAGCGCATGGCCGCCTTCTTCGACGACGGGGTGTACTTCGAGATCGGCATGCATGGCACCCAGATGGGGCTCGCGGCCGGCCCCGACGGCACCGACAAGCCGCCGGCCGACGGCGTCGTCACCGGCTTCGGCAAGGTCGATGGACGGATGGTGTGCGCCGCGGCGTACGACTTCACCGTCAAAGGCGGATCGATCGGCTACACGGGCGAAGAGAAGGTCACGCGCCTCCGCTCGATGGCGTTGAAGGGGCGATGGCCCGTCGTGTGGTTCATCGACTCCGGCGGCGCGCGGATCGATCCGGGGTCGAGCCATCCCGACATGATTTCGTTGTTTGCGGGATCGGGTCACCTGTTCCGCGAGCAGGTGGTGATGAGCGGCGTCGTTCCGCAGGTGGCGGCGATGGTCGGGCCGGGCGCGGCGGGGACGGCGTACATCCCGGGGCTCGCCGACTACGTGCCGATGGTGAAGAACGTCGGGTCGCTCGCGCTCGCAGGACCGGCGCTGGTGAAGGCCGTGACGGGGCAGGAGATCGCCGAGCAGGAGCTCGGAGGGTCGAAGGTGCACTCCGAGGTGAGCGGCGTCAGCGACGGCGAGTTCCCTGACGACGCCTCGTGCATCGCGGCGATGAAGAAGTACCTCTCGTACTTCGGCTCGAGCTGCGACGAATCACCCCCTGACATCGCGTGCACCGATCCGGTCGAACGTCGTGACGAGGCGCTGCTCGATCTCCTGCCGGAGACGAATCGCAAGCCGTACGACATGTACAAACTGATTCGATCGGTCGTCGACAACGGAGACATCCTCGACATCAAGCCGCGGTTCGCGCGCAGCATCATCACGTGCCTCGCGCGCATCGGCGGCAAGAGCGTGGGCGTCGTGGCCAGTCAGCCGATGCACCTCGGCGGGATCATCGACGTCGACGCGTCGGACAAGGCCGCGCGCTTCATCCAGATCTGCGACGCCTTCAACGTGCCGCTCGTCTTCTTGCAGGACGTGCCCGGCTTCATGGTCGGCTCGAAGGTGGAGCACGCGGGGATCATCCGCCACGGCGCGAAGCTGCTGCACGTGATGAGCGCGGCCACGGTGCCGAAGGTGACGGTCGTCGTGCGGAAGGCGTACGGCGCCGGGTACTATGTGATGTGCGGGCGAGCGTACGAGCCGGACCTGATCGTGGCCTGGCCGACGGCCGAGATCTCCGTGATGGGCGCCGAGGGGATGGTCGGGATCGCGTCGCGAAAGCTGTTCGGCGATCAGGCGCCGCCGCCCGAAGTGCGCAAAGCGATCGTCGATCAGATCCAGAAGAACATCGACATCTACAAGGTCGCGGGGTGGGGGCTGGTCGACGAGGTCATCGATCCGCGCGACACGCGAAAGGCGATCGCGTGGGGGCTCGAGCTCGCCAGACACAAACGGATCGAGCGACCTGCGCGGAAGCGCGGCGTGATCCCCGTCTAGGCAATCGGTCCTTCCATTCGCACCGTCTCCAGCAGCATCTTCGCTCCCGCCGACTCGGCGATGGCCCAGAGCTCCTCGTTCGTCGAACCGATGCGAACCGTCGCGTGCTCCGCGCGCGCGTAGGGGCGCATCGCTTCCAGGAGCGGGCGCGCGAGCTGCGGGCGGCGCGTCTCGAACGGCATGGCGCCGGGGAACGCCGGATCGAACGCGGCGAAGGCCACGATCTCGCCGTGCCGTTCGAGCGCGAGGAACACGCGCCCAAAGCTGCGAAGCGCGCCGAGCTTCCCGGCCGAGAGCTGCAGGGCGACCTCGACGGCGGCGTCGTCCTCGGCCGTCACCAGGAACGCCTGGGTTCCCTCTTCGAGCGGCAAGCGGTCGACGTCGCGCCACGCGATCTCGAACGAGCGCGATCGCGCTCCCGTGCGCATTCCGAAGCGTCGGTAGAGGCGAATCGCCGGCTCGTTCTCCGGTCTCGTGTTGAGGAGCCATCGCGTGCATCCTGCACGGATCGCGCGCGCGCTCAGCTCGCGCATCAGCGCGCCGCCGACGCCGCGCCCTTGCAGCGATCCGTCGACGACGACGTGAAAGACCCGCGCGGTCGTCGCCATCGGAAGCCAATAGGCGTACGCGATGGGAGTTTCGTCTTCGAAAAGGAAGAAGGTGTTCGGGCGGATCCTCGCGTCGAAGTCACTTTGCGTCGGCGTGGGATCGGGGACGCGCAGCTCGAGGGACATGCGCCCGAAAGTCGCGTAGTCGTCGGATCGGGCGTCGCGTGCGGAGATCGTCATGGCTTCGAACGCACAACGTACCGCGCGCACCTCGTGCCTCAAGTCGCACGCATGGACGACACGCGGACGACGCGCCCACTACATTGCGGCGGGGCCGTCGCTGCTGTTCGGGGGCGGGGCTTCGCTCACGCGCGCCATCAGCGTGCGGACTGCGCCGTAGAGCTTCGGGTACGGCTTCAACGACGTCACGCACGCCGTGAGGCGCGCGGCGCTCGAGGTCTCGGGGTTCTCGCCGAACGGGGCCACGCCGCCGTCGCTGGGGAGCATCGCTTCGAGCCACGCGCGGAGCACGCTGGGGAGCTCGGTCGCGTCGCACGACGAGAGCGCGCGCGCGGCGGCGGTAGGGTCGGGCGCGATGGCGAAGTACGTCACGAGACGGATGACGTCGCGCGGGCGGCCGCTGCGGGCCAGGATCTCGGCGAAGGCGCCGCTGGCGAACGGGTGGGCGGCGACGCGGAGCATCTCGGCGCCGATCGTGTCGAGCGCCGGCTCGCCGCCGCGCGCGACCAGGCCTCGCAAGCGCGGCAAGGTCGTGGCGCCGCGCTCGACGGCGTCGGCCAGCGCGCTCGAGGCTTCGAGCGTGGACCAGTCGGCGGGCATCCACGACGGCCGAATGCTCGGCGCGGGCGCGTCGTCGTCCGGCGGATCGGCGGGGCGAACGGCGAAGACGAGCTCTCCCTTTCGCTGGAGCAGCGTCGTGAGATCAGCCAGCAGCGTGTCGGCGTGCGAGGCGTGCAGGCGCGGCTCGCGCTCCGAACGAACGAGCGCCGAGGCCAGCTCGCGCGGATCCTTGGCCACCAGCGCGTCGAGGTCCGCGCGCTCGAGGAGCGCCATGCGGCGATCGGCGTTCGCCACGTCCGCGTTCCACGCCAGCGGGAAGAGCGCCGCGCTCGACGCGCGCAGCGAGGCGTGGAGCTCCGACGCGGCGAGGTCCTCGAGCGTCTCCTTCACGCGATTGGCCGCCCACGGCCCGGCGAGCGCACGCGTCGTCATGCGAACGCACGCTTCGAACAGCACCGCGCGCATGTCGACGCCCGAGGCCACGCGCGGCTCGAACGCCGCGCATGCGCGTGCGATCACCGGCTCTTCGATCTCGCCGCGCGGCGCGGTGCTGAAGATCTCGGCCGGCGACGCGTCGCCGTCGGCGCTCGCGCTCAGCGCGAAGAGCAGCGGGGCGACGCACGACTCGTCGATCGCCAGGGGGCCCTCGTCGAACGCGGCGCGCGCGTGCTTCGAGATCGCGCGCTTCACCCGCTCCGACGCGCTCGACGCGCCGCCGAGCAGTCGCGCCAGCAAGGCGTCCCACGTCGACGTCGCGCTCTTTCGCAGCGGCGACGCCGCGAGATCGCGCTCGTCGCTCGCGAGCCGCATCCGCGCCAGCAGTCGCGCCGCGGGGACCCCTTCGAAGAGGGCGCGCGCGAGCGATAGGTCGACGATGCGGAGCTCCACCCGGTCGCCCGAGCGAAGCGTCATGCCCACATCTGTGCTCCACGTGCGCATGTGTTTCCTCTACGTGGCCACGGATCAAAGCAAAGCGTACGCCGCTCGGTCGGACAAGGTCGTTTCACTGGCGGAAATCGCGGGAACGCGGGGGGTAGCCCCGAGGTCGAGGGGGCCAGCACCCGCTCCGTGCGTATGGCTGGTGCCGCCCCGCCGCGTCAATGCGCGGCGACGACTTCGAGCTGAGGCCTGGCGGTCGGCAGCGGCTTGCCGGTTGTCTCGCGCACTCGAAGGCGCGTCGTGGTCTCGCCGACGACCTCGCCGTCGAGCGTGTGGAGCCCGACGGAGACACCGGACGCGTGACGCGTGTCGAGCTTCGCGCGCACGACGTAGAGGCCGGGATGATCGAGCGCTGCTTCCGGGCACAGCACGCTCGGCAGCACGCTCACCGAGTCGCTGCCGCTGGGGCCGACATGCGAGAACAGATCGCGAATGGCCGAGGGGGGCGGCGCGCTCCACGCGCAGTGAACCGTGGGCGACGGATCCGTCACGCCGATCCCGCTGGGGCCCGTGATGTCGAGCGCGACCGTCTCGGGGCGAAGGAGGAACACGACGGGCGCGTTCGATTCGTTCTTCGCGGTGATGGCGATCGCGACCTCGGACGCGCGCGCGACGTCGACGAACGCGGGCGTGGTGATCGCCAGCGAGCGCGCGTGCGCGGGGTCCTTCGTCGTCGTGGCGACGACCGGCGCGCCGATCGGCGACGCGATCCCGGTCCACTCGTGCGCCGTCGCCACCACGGGCTCCACTTCTTCGATCGGCTCGACCACCGCCAGCTCGCGCGATCCCACGAGCCGCGGGGCCACGCTCGCCCCGGAGACGAGCGCCAGCGAAGCCTTCGCGCCGAAGCAGAAGAGGCGCGGATCGATCTTCTCGACGAACGCGCGCCCGGGCGGCAGCACCAGCATGCGATCGTCGTCGTCGTTCGGACGCATGTCGCTCGGGAGCTCGCACTTGATCGCGCGCTTCGCGTCAGGCGGCGTGATGTCGAGCGAGACGAGACGCGCGTCGGCGTCGATCCGAATCGGGATCGCGCCCGTGTTCTGCAGACGAATGGTCCACGGCGCTTCGGGTGAAGGGGCGTCGATCGTGAGCTTGAGATCGGGCGCGGGGAGGGGAGGGGGCTCGGGCTTGCGCGGGCGCGGCTTGCGATGAGGGCGCGCCGGAGGGGGAACGGGCGCCGGGATCGTGACCGGCGCGGCGAGGTTGGGCGCCGGGGACGGAGGCGCGGTCGTGGTCGCGGGGTCCGGCGCTGCCGCGGGTGTGCGGATCACCGGAGGGCGCGGGGGTGCTGCCGCGGGCGGAGGCAAGTAGGGGGGCGCGGTCCTCGGATCGTAGGCGCTCGACAGAGGTTTCGGCGCGGGAGGCTCGCCATTCGGGTTGGTGCGAAAGATGCGGCTCCCCGGCATCGGATTGAACTGGACCGGCGAGCGCATCGGGCGCGGACCGCTCCACGGCGGCGGACCGCCGTCGGGCGTGTCGGCCGACGCGATCATCGACCACGCCATGGCCGCAGCGAAGAACGGAAGCGCGCGCATGGCCTTCACCTACCTTCGCGCCCGCGCGTTGGCCAGCTTCGCGAGCGGCACCGACCCGATCACGTTCCGAACGCGCTGCACCTGCGCCTCGCTCAGGTCGCCGGTCGCCTTCACGTCGGCGTGGCCGCGGGCGCGCACGATTCGCAGCGTCGCGCGCTCCACGCGAGGTCGCGAGACGACGTCGCCCAGGTCCGCCAGCAGCCGCGGCGCGATTCCTCCGTGCGTCACTTCGATGCGCCCGTCGCGCACCTCGGCGACGCACACGGTGATGGCTCCGCGCGCCGCGAACCAGAGGAGCACCATGGCGGCGATCGTCGCCGCGATCATCGTGAGGACGACCTCCATGCGACGAAACCTACCGCAAAATGACGCGCGCGCCCGCTCCACGAGGGAGAAGGCGCGCGCGAAGAGTGAGAGACCGGAAGACGATCAGCCGCGAATCGCTTCGAGCAGCTCGAGGTCCGGGATGGCGATGCTGAACTTCGTGCGGACGACGGCGACGTCGTTCTCTTCGAGCAGCTTGCAGAAGGAGAGCCCGTCGTAGAGCGCGATCGGCGCGGCGCCGGTGGCGTTCTGCGCGTTCGACTCTTCACGCGCGCCGGAGAGCACCTGGCCCGTCGTGAGGAGCCAGCCGGCGTTGGCCGGCCCGTAGTGGTGGAGCGCGCCACGAAGATCGCTCACGCGCTCGCGGCCGATCTCGCGGCCGTCCTTGCGGATGACGATCGCCGTGCGGATCTCGTCGCAACCCGTGCGATGGATCGCCGAGAAGTGCGACTCGCCGCCGGGAGACCCCGCGCGACGAACAGCCTTCAGCTGCGTCATGCCGACGCGCTCGAGGCCGAGCAGCGCGAGCTCGAGGAAGGCGTGGCCCGGGAGCTCCTGAAGACGACGGAGCATCGTGCGGCGCGACGCTTCGCGGTAACGCTCGATGGCCGACTGAACTTCTTGCTCGAGGCGCGCGACGTCCGGCCCGAGCGACCAATCCGTCGGCGCGACGCGCAGGCCCGCGGCGAAACGGAAGCGCGGGCGCTGGCCGTTGGCCAGGCGGCGGAGGTTGTCGGCGCGGAGCGAAGCCGAGAGCTGCGTCTGCGCCGCCTGCGGATCGCCGGAGAGACGACCGCGACGCGCCAGCTGCTCCACGATCCCGCGGATCGCGATGGGGCCTGCGTTGCGATCGAACGCCGTCATCACCATGAGCGTCGCGTCCGCGAGGTCTTTGCCCGCGAGCTCGTCGCCTTCGCCCAGCGGGACGTCGATGCCGCTCGGCATCCCGCCCGACATGATCTGCTGACGATCGCGGACGATCGCGCGCGGGTTCGGCGCGAGCGGATCACGCGAGCCGTCGACCGAGCCTTCGCTGTCGACCGAGACGATCGCCGTCGGCTGAATCTCCGAGCTGCGCCCGTGCTCCTGTCCGCGCCCTTGCGCCTGCGCGCCGTCCTGGAGGCGCGGCTGCGAGGCGCGATCGCCCGGCGCGAAGTCGTTCGGTCCACGATCGCCGCGACCTCGACGCCGACGGCGCCGACGACGTCGACCTCCCTCGCCACCGGGATCGCCGCCGGCCTGCCCGGGCTGCCCGCCCGTGCCGGTCACCGACGTGGTCGTCGTGTTGCCCGAGGACAAGATCGGCTGATCGTCGTCCTCCTCGTCGTCGAACAGCTCGGCGCCGCTCGCCGCGAGATTCACCAGACGCGCGTCGCCTTCGGCGAGCACGGGGCGGGTATCGTCCTCGTCGTCGTCGGTGGGGCGTTGCGCCGAGCGCTGGGCCGCTTCGACCTCGAGCGCGTTCACTTCGGTCTCACCGGAGTCGTCGCCCGCGTCGTTGTCGGCCGGGGCGGCGTCTTCACCGCGCTTGCGGCCGCCGGCCTTCTTCTCGTTCCAGTCGCGGAGGGCGAACACGCCCGGCTTCACGCGAACGATCGGGTTGGTCTTGTCTTCTTTCTTCAGGAGCGCAGCGAGGCGCGCCCCCATCGTCACTTCCGGGCTCTTCCCCACGTGCGAGAGCAAATTCTTCTCGATCGCGAGCTCGGTGATCTCTTTGTAATGCAGCGGCTTGCCCGCGAGGCGCAACACCTCGGCGGCGGCTTCCGTGAACGTCATCTGGTTTCCGTTTCGTTTTTTCGTCGATGCCCTTCTCGGCATCGGGTCCCGGACGTTCCCCCCGGGACATCGGGCGCGCCGCCCATTCCGAGCCGGTATGGCATCGGCCTACGACGCAGTCTCCACGATCCTGGCAGCGCACCATCTCGGGGGCGCACACCGGTCTCGCGAAGAAGTCTATAGACCGGTGATCTCCCCCGGTCAACCGCCGCTCAACTATGGCGCTTGCGTTTGCGGTTGGGCCGCTCCGGCGTCGGCCGCCGCAGCGAGGTTTCCGGCGGCAGTCTTCGCGTTCGTGTCGCGTTGATCCTGCGCGTCTTCGGCCAGCAGCTCCTTCAAGCGCTTGGCGCGCGCCGCTTCGTCGATGTTCCCCATCTTCGAGACGTCGAACGTCAGCATCGGCACCTGACCGTTGCCGTTGAACGTGGGGAGCTTGCCGTCCCAGTGCTCGAGCGCGCGGTACTGGAGGACCGCGGGGCTCGTCGAGAGGCGGATGATCTCGTTCGCCTTCGCTTCGCTTCGCGCGCGGATCAGGATCGAGTCGGCCTCGCCCTCCGCCTTCTGGCGCGTCGCTTCGGCTTGCCCGTGCGCCTGCGTGATCGCTTGCTCGGCCTCGGCCTTCACTTGCCGGACTTTGTTCTCGCTCTGGATCGCGTTCTGCGTCGCCTCCATCGCGCGATTGATGGCGTCGGCCACGTTCTGCGGGAGGCGCAAGGCGCCGTTGATCGTCAGCTGATCGATCACGAACCCATCGACACCGAGGATGTCCTGACACTTCTTCGTCACGTCGGCGAGCATCTTGGATTTGCCCGCGCCGTAGATCTGCTGCACCGGCATCTTCGAGGCGACGTCGTTGAACGCTTCACGCACGGCGTTGCGCACGTAGCCGTCGGCCAAGGCCAGCATGTCGTTCTGGCGGAAGCGCCCGTACAGCTTCGGCGCGAGCGACGGCTCGATGTGGAACGAGAGGCCGATGTCGGCGTTCACGTTCACCCCTTCGTTCGACGAGAACGTGATCGACTCGTCGATGGCGCGCCCCTCGTGCGCGTTCGCCGTCCACACGACGTTCTGAACGCTCGTGGGGAAGATGATGATCTGCTCGGTGATCGGGTTGTAGACGACCCACCCGGTGACGATGGGCATGTCTTGCACCCCGCGGTCGCTCCCGGCGAGCTTCACGCGAATGCCGACGTGGCCGGCGTCGACGCGCGTCGTCGCCTGGCAGCCGAAGAACATGACGGCGACGATCGCCACGATCGCGATGACCAAGCGCCGCGCGCTGCGCCCGACGGACTGCGCGTCGAAGCCCGAACCAAAACCTCGTGATGCCATCTTCTTCTCTCTCTCTCCTTCGTCACTCATTCACTCACTCACGTGTCGCCGTCTCGCTTCGGCTCAGCCGCGCCGCGGGACCGCGCTGAGGGCGCACGCTACGGCGCCGAACGACAGAACGGCGACGATGATCGTCGCCAACCAGAATTTCGCGTCGCTCCCGCCGTTGAACCAAGGACGGAGCGCGAGCCCCGTGACGACGTCGGCCAGCGCCAGCACCGCCGCCGCTCCCGCACGACGGCGCGGGCCCCGCACGCGCGCGAGCTCGGCGCGGAGTCGTGCGTTCTCGGCGACGAGCGACGCCGTTTCGTCGCGGTAGCTGTCCTCGTGCCTCATGGTTGCCGCGAAGCTAAGGTCGCGAGCGGCGTTGCGCAACGATGCGCTTTCTTGGTAGCGGGAACGCCTGATGCAGGATGCCAACGAGGAAGGCGCGCCGAGCGGCACGGCGGATGCGCGCGGAGGCGCGAACGGGGGCGTGAAGGGCGGCGTGACGTCGATCGCCATCGGCACGATTGTGGCCGTGGTGGCGGTCACGTCGTATTTCGCCTTCCAGACCGATCGCGCGGGCGAGACCAGCTTCTGGATCCTCGCCTGTGCGCCGACGCTCGCGGTCGCGCTCGCGTCCGTCGCGATTGCGGGACGGCGATCGGCGCTGTGGCAACAGCTGAAGCCGAAAGCGGGCGACTTCTCGGTCGGCTTCTTCGGCGCAGGCGTGCTGTTCGCGGGGGCCTACGGCTTCGTGCGCGTCGTGATGCCGGCGGGCTCGCCGCGCGCGATGTGGCTCGCGCGGATCTATTTGCAGACGGGAGATCCGAACGTCCTTCGCGCGCACCCCGCGGCGCTGTTCGTGGCGCTCATCGTGGTCGCTGCGGCCGAGGAGATCGTGTGGCGCGGCGTCGTGACCTCGCTCCTGGCCGAGAAGATCGGAGAGCGGTTCGCGTGGGCGGCGAGCGCGGCGCTGTATGCGCTCGCGTACGTGCCGACGATGTGGTCGCTGAAGTCGCCGAGCGCGGGGCTCGATCCGCTCCTGCCGATCGCGGCGCTGTTCGCCGGGCTCGGGTGGGGATGGATGGTGAAGCGGTTCGATCGCTTGCCGCCGGCGATCGTGGCGCACGCGCTCTTCGACTGGGCCGTGATCGTGATGTTCCGACTGTGGGGGGAGAGCCTCTAGTCGCTACGGCAGCTCGCTCATCTCGAAGAGCCTGTCGCTGATGCCGTTCTCGGCGAGGAGCGCGCGGGCCGAGACGATCAGCGCCGCGCCCGTGTCGCCGCCGAGTCGCTTGCCGCGAGCGAAGCGCGCGAGCGCCGCGTCCATGGGCTGGCCGAGACGCACGGCTTCACGCTCCGCCGCTTCGAAGCGCGCCATCGCCGCCTCGGGGGCTCCCATGTGCTCCTCGAGATACGCGAGCGCGCGCTCGTTCGATCGCCCGAGCGGCGGGCCCTCCTCCGAGATGCGCACGTACTTCCGGACGCGCGCAGCGGACGCTTTCGGGTCGCCCAGGCGCAGCGCTCCGACCTCCGCGAGCGCGGCGGCGTTCGTGAACCACCTCGCGTAGATCGTGTCGAGCGGACTGAACCCCGTCTCGCCGGCCAGGAGCCTCGCCGCGAGATCGCGCGCGAACACGAAGTCTCCGCTCATCGTCGCCGCCGACAACATTCCCATCGCGATGATGAGCTGCTGCACCGTGCGCACTTCGCGCGGCCAGGTCTGCTGCAGCTCGGCGAGGATCTCCTTGTAACCCGCGACGTCGCCCGACCAGAGTCGCAGGAGCGCGGCGCCCATCTCGACCTGACAGCGCATCGTGCCGGAGTGGCTCTCGTCGATCGCCGCGCGCACGCGCTCGTAGTTCCGCTGGTAGCCGAAGCCGCTCTGACGCCACACCTCGAGCTCCAGGCGCGCGAAGAGCACGTACATCATCGACTGCGTGCCGACCTGGCCCGCGCGTTGAAGCGCTTCGCCGGCGGCGTCGATGAGCGACGCGGCGGAGTCCCACCGTCCTTCGCGGAGAGCGCTGACGCCGTCGAGGAAGAGCGGCCACGCGGCGTTGTCTCCTTCCGAGGGATGCACGGCGGCGAACCTCTCGGCGCGGGCTCGGAAGCGCTCGTAGAGCGGCACTCGCCCCGACTTGCGCGTCCCGAAGAGAGAGAAGTACGCGAACGTGTAGTCGCAGAACGCCGTGGCGTCGTACGCGCCAGCGCGCGCGGCCGCAGCGCGTGAGCGTCGCATCATGTCGAGGCCGGCGAGTGGATCGAAGTACGCGACGGACACGCCGATGGTCATGTCGCGACGCGCGCGCGCTTCGACCTGCGGGGACGCAGGGACGAGCTCCCGCTTCGGCTCCGAGGACGAGAACGCGCTGACCACGAAGCGGATCCCGGTCCAGAGATCGCCGAGCTTGCTCGAGCCCATCGGTGGCTGCCCGCGCGCGACGAGCGCTTCGTTGAGCCGCGCGTAGCCGCGGGCGATCTCGTTGCCGCCGAGGAGCGCGTGGGCTTCGTGGAGGATGGCCTCGTTGCGCTCGTCGAGGTCGACGACGGCCACGGCGATCTCGCCCCAGCACTGCGCCGCGGTCGCATAACCGCCGACCGTCTCCAGCGCCAGCGCGCGCTTCCGGAGGATCGCCACGCGATCGGACGACGGCTCGCGCAGCGCCACTTCGTACATCGACGACGCGAGCCCGAACGCGCGCTGAGACTCGGCGACGCGCGCGGCCTCCGGCGCCAGCGCCGCCGCTTCCTTGATGCGACCGGCGCCGACGAGGTGACGCACGATGAGGGAAGGGGCGACGAGCGAAGGGGCGACGCCGCGTCGGCCGGCGAACCAGGCGACGAAGCTGTCGTGCGCCGAGGCGAGCTCGCGCGGATCGAGCAGGGCCATCGCGCGTTCGCGGACCTGGTCGTGGTAGACGTCCACCGCGCCGAGCTTCCCGCCGCTGGCGTCGCGCCGCAGGAGCCCCGCGCTCTCCAGATCCGAGGCCAGGTCGACGACCTCGCCGGCGTTCCGGCCCATGACCTGCGCCAGCGTCGTGATCGGCGTCCATCCGCCCGCGGCGAGCGTGAAGGAGAGGAGCGCGCGCGCTTCGACCGTCGCGCGCTCGATCGCCGCGGCGACGCCGCCGAGCGGATCTCCCGCCGCTTCGGCGTCGTGCGCGAGCGCGCGTCCGAGCGCCTCGGCGAGGAAGGGTCGACCCGCGGCGGCGGACGCCACGCGACGGATGGTCTCCTCGTCCGCGCGCACGCCGCCCGATCGCGCCGCGCGCTGGATCACCTCGTAGACCGCGTCGTCGTCGAGCGGACCGACGTGCAGCGCCGCGATCGCGCGGTTGCGCAGCCACGGGATCGCCCGAGTCTCGCCGCCTCCTCGTGTGGACCGATCCGCGCTGAGCGCGGACTCGCCGTCGTCGCGCGTCGTCATTACCAGGAGAACGCGCGCGGGCGCGGCGGCGACGACGGCGTCGAGCAGCGCGATCGAGTCGGCGTCGGCCCACTGGAGATCGTCGACCAGGAGCATCACCGGCGACTCGGCCGCCACGCGACGCACGATCTCGGTCATGGCTTCGAAGCCGCGCGCCCGCGTTCCGGTCGACGTCGCGCTCGCAGGCGCCGCGGCGAGATCGCGCAGCACCGGGAAGAGCGTCGCGGCGTCGCGCAGCGCATCGGCCAGCCCGGTCGTGAGGCGCCGGCGCGCGTTGCCGGAGAGAGCGCTCGCGAGATCGTCGATGGCGCCGTCGAGCGCGTTGAACGCCACGTGCTCGCTGGTGCTCGCCCGCCCATGCAGCACGAGCCAGCCGCGTTGCTCGAGCTCGTGCGCCAGCCACTGCGCGAGCGCCGTCTTGCCCGAACCGCTCGGCCCTTGGAGGCTGGCGCACTCGAACGCGCCGCGCGCCGCCGTGTCCGCGCGTCCACGCAGCGCCGCCTGGAGGACGTCGCGCCCGACCATCCCTTCGCCGCGCGGGCGCGCCGGCGCGAACGAGCGGGTCGTCTGCCCGAACACGTCGAGCACGTCGCGCGTCGTCGGGCGCTCCGACGGATCCTTCCGCAAGAGCGCGGCGCAGAGATCCACGTAGCGCAGAGGCGCATCGGGGACGCGGTCGCTGAGGCGCGGCGGAGCCTCGCGCAGGTGCTGCATCGTGATGAGCGACGACTTGCCGTCGAACGGGAGCGCGCCGCTGATCATCTCGAAGAGCATCACCCCCAGCGCGTACAGATCGACGGCGGGGTCCGCGGGCGCCCCTCGCAACCGCTCCGGCGCCATGTACGCCGGCGTCCCGGCCACCAGCTCGTTGCCCGGGCCGTGACGCCCTCGCATCTCGGCGACGACGCCGAAGTCGAGCAGCTTCACGACGCCGTCGAGGCTCACCATCGCGTTGCTCGGCTTGAGATCGCAGTGGACGACGCCGCTGGCGTGCAGGTGAGAGAGCGCGTGAACGACCTGCGGAACCACCCGCTCGATCCGCTCCCAGTTGCATCGCCACGACTCGCGCGCCGTGACGACGGGCGCCACGATGCCCGAGATCAACGGCGGTCCGACGGCGATCGTCGCCCCTTCGCCCGAGATCGGCTGCGTGTTGGTGAGCGCGTCTCTCGTCCAGCCTTCGTGCCCGCAATGACGGAGCAGCGGGTCGCCGCGGACGTACTCCATCGTGAAGTACGGACCGAGCCCGTCCTCATCGAGCTCGTGGAGGCGCACCAGGTTCTCGTGGTGAATCTCGGCGATGGCGCGGAACTCGCGCTTGAAGCGGACGAGCGATTCGCCCAGCGCCCCCAGGATCCGTTTTCGCGCGAGCTGCTCCTGCCGTTCCTCGTCCCACACCAGCTCGACGGAGCCCATGCCCCCGCGGCCGATCTCGCCGAGCGTGCGGTAGCGAAGCGCGTGGCTAGGCACGAGAGCATCGTAGCGCGCTACCTTTCGCCGCGTGCCCACTCCCTTCCGCGCTCTCGCCGATTCGATCGCGCGCTCCGAAGCCGCCGAGGCGCGCGCGCGATTCGTGACCGCGGTGGGCGAGTCCGGGCTCGCGCCCAGCGACGACGCGGCGGATCTCGCGGCGCTGCTCTCGTGCGCGTACCCGTCGATGGCGCCGTCGATCGTGGCGCACCCCGAGGACGTGATCGCGATCGCGCGCGGCACGAAGCTCCCGCGCGACGTGCGGGCGTACCGGCGCGGCGCGCTGGCGATCATCGGAGACGCCACCGACAACGCCGGCGTGCGCCGCGGCCTCCGTCGCTTCGCCCACCGCGAACGGCTTCGCGTCGCCGCGCGCGAGCTCTTGCCCTACGGCGCCGACATCGACGTGACGGCGCGCGAGCTCGCCGACCTCGCCGACGTGTGCATCGACCTCGCGCTCGGCGAAGCGATGCACTGGGCCGACGCGCGCTTCGGCGAGCCGCGCACGAGCGAAGGGGCGCGGTGCGGGTTCGTCGTCATCGGCATGGGGAAGCTCGGCGGGCGCGAGCTCAACTCCGGGAGCGACGTCGATCTCCTCCTCTTCTACGAGACCGACGACGGCGAGGCGCTCAAGGACGGAACATCCACCTCGCTTCACGAGTACTTCACGCGCGTCTCGCAGCGCTTCACGGCGACGCTCGGCGACGTGACCGAAGACGGCTTCGCGTGGCGCGTCGATCTCCGCCTGCGACCCGAGGGGGCGCGCGGGCCGCTGGTGAACTCGCTGGCGGCGGCCGAGCGCTACTACGAGACGTGGGGGCGCACGTGGGAGCGCGCGGCGCTGGTGCGTGCGCGGCCGGTCGCCGGCGACCTGAAGCTGGGGCACGAGGTGCTCGCTTCGCTGGCGCCGTTCGTGTGGAGGCGCGAGGTGAACCCGGCGGTGGCCGACGAGATGATCGCGCTCGTCGTGCGCGCACGCGCCGAGACGCCGATCGATCCCGACCGCGACTTGAAGCTCGGCGTGGGAGGGATCCGCGAGGTCGAGTTCTTCGTGCAGTCGCTCCAGCTGATCTGGGGGGGCCGCGAGCCGAGCGTCCGCGCGGCCAACACGCTCGACGCCGTCCGCAAGCTTCGCGCGCGCGGCTTCGTGACCGATCGCGAGGGGCGCGAGACCGCCGACGCGTACCTCGCGCTCCGTCGCCTCGAGCACCGCGTGCAGTTCGCGATCGGCTGGCAGACCCACGCGCTCCCCGCGCCCGGCGATCCGCTCCTCGATCGGATCGCGCGCTCACTCGGCTTCGCGAGCGAGCGCGAGCTGGATCGCGATCTCGACAAGATTCGCCGCCGGGTTTCGGCCCGCTTCGGATCGCTGTCGCGCGAAGGGCGCGCGAAGAAGAACGACGCCGGCGCGCTCGATCGCCTGTTCTACGCGCTCGACGCGAGCGACGACGCGGCGGTCCAGGCCTTTTGCGCGACGGTGTTCGGCGCGGCGTCGTCGCCCGATCTCGCGCGACACCTCCTGGCCCTCGCGCGTCGCCCCGACTACCCGCTCGGCGCGGCCACGCGCGACAAGTTCCCCGAGCTGGCGCCGGTGCTGGTCGAAGCGCTGGAGGGGGCGGCCGATCCGGAGCAGGCCGCGCGCTTGCTGGCCGCGTTCTTCGCGCGCCTCGGCACGCCGAGCGTCTACGCGCGCGCGCTGGCGGAGGACGCGCGCGCGGTTCGCGCGCTGGTGGGGCTCCTGGGCGCGAGCGCGTTCCTCGGCGCGTCGATGATCGGTCACCCCGAGCTGGCCGATCGTCTGCTCTTCGGCCGCGGCGCCCCCACGCCCGAGAGCGCGGCGGCGGCGATCGACGAAGAGATCGCGACGCTCGAGCCCGACTGCGATCCGGAGGATTTCGTCGGCGCGCTCCGTCGCGCGAAGGGGAGGGTGACGATGGAGGTCGGCCTCGCCGATCTCGCGGGCGAGCTCTCGACGCGCGCCTGCACGCGTGTCCTGTCGGCGCTGGCCGACGCCACGCTCGATCGCGCGACGCGCTTCGCCTTGAAGAACGCCGACGCACACGGCCTCGCGGTCATCGCCATGGGGAAGCTCGGCGGCGGCGAGATCGGCTACGGCTCCGATCTCGATCTCTTCTTCGTCTACGACGACCCCAGTCACGAAGAGCAAGACCGCTACGTCCGCGTCGCGCAGCGCGTGATGCGCCTCGTGAGCGCGCCGCACGGCGACGGCCCCGGCTACGAGCTCGACACGCGCCTTCGCCCCTCGGGGAATCAGGGGCTCCTCGTCGTGTCGTGCGACGGCTTCGCGAAGTACCACCGCGCAGGAGAGACTCCGTCGGCGGGCGGCACGTCGGAGGCGCAGGACTGGGAGCGGCAGGCGTTGCTGAAGGCGCGCGCCTGCGCAGGCGACGCGGAGCTGGGCGCGAAGGTGATCGCGATCGCCACCGCAGCGGCTTACGAACGCGGCGCGCCACCGCCCGAGCGCATTCATCATTTGCGCGTGCGGATGGAGCGCGAGCTCGCCGGTGAGCGCGCCGGTCGCTACGACTTGAAGCTCGGGCGCGGCGGCTTGGTCGACGTCGAGTTCGCGGCGCAGTGGCTCCAGATGAAATGGGGCAACGACCCGCGCGTCCGGAGCGCCGACACGGAGACCGCGCTCTCGGCGCTGGAGACGTGCGGGTACCTTGACGCGACGCTCGCCGTGTCGCTGCGCGAGGGGTACCGCGTGCTCCGCCGGATGGAGCAGCGCTTGCGCGTGCTGCACGGGGCGAGCGTGCAGCTGCTCGAGGAGGGTGCGCCGGGGATGGCGCTGTTCGCGCGGCGCATGGGGATGCGCGACGGGCCGCGCGGGACGGCGGGGAGCGCGTTGATCGCGCGGTATCTGGAGATCACGCGAGACGTGCGGGCGGCGTATCTGGCGGTGTTGGGGATAGGGGAGGGGTAGGGGGCGCGAACGCGAACGCGACCGCGAACGCGAACGCGAACGCGAACGCGACCGCGACCGCGAACGCGACCGCGACCGCGAACGCGAACGCGACCGCGACCGCGAACGCGAACGCGAACGCGAACCAAAGAAGGGCTCTCTCTCTGGACTGACCAGCTTGCCCGTGTGCTCGGGCGATTCAAGGCCTGCGCTCGGCTGCGCCGAGCTTGCCGGCTGCGCCGGTGCTGCGCAGCCTTGAGTCGCCCTGCGCGCACGGGCTTCGAAGTTTTGTCTTCGAGAGAAGGCAGAACGGAGAACGCGATGTTGAGAATTTACGATGTGATTCTGGAAGTCGTCGGGGAGCTGCGGCCGGTGATCGGGGAGATCGAGCGGCGCGATGGCGACTTGGCGAGGCAGATGCGGCGGGCGGCGAGCAGTGTGGCGTTGAACACAGCGGAAGGGATGTACAGCCAGGGCAGGAACCGCGGGGCGCGCTACCACAACGCGCTCGGCTCGATGCGCGAGACACTCTCGTGCATCGAAGTCGGCATCGCACTCGGCTACCTGCCACGCGTCGACGACGATCTCGTGGATCGCATCCGCAAGATCATCGGGAAGGTGTCAGCAG
>PLXW01000108.1:82663-115669 GCA_003151595.1 Myxococcales bacterium | reverse complement strand
TCGGGTAGTTGAACACCATCTCGATCAACGTCTCGACCGTGCCGCCGAGCGTGATCAGCACCTGCCCGACGTGCACCAGCTCCGACGCGCGGTCGCCGATGCAGTGGCAGCCGATGAGCACGCGCGTCGTGCGATCGAAGACGAGCTTGATGACGCCGTCCTTGTCGCCGACGATCTTGCCGCGCGCGTTGTCGCGGTAGAACGCGCGACCGACGACGTAGTCGATCGCCTTGGTCTTCGCGTCTTCCTCCGAGAGGCCGACGCAGCTCACCTCGGGGATCGTGTAGATGCCGAACGGCAAGAGGTGCGAGACCTGCCGCTTGTACGTGAAGCCGAAGGCGTGGCAGACCGCGACGCGCGCTTGCTCCATCGACGTCGACGCCAGCGCAGGGAAGCCGATGACGTCGCCCGCGGCGTAGATGTTCTCCACCGCCGTGCGGTAGTCGCCGTCGACCTGGACGTAGCCGCGCTTGTCGACCGCGACGCCGATCGCTTCGAGCTCCAGCCCTTCGCTCGCTCCGCTCCGCCCCGACGCGGCCAGCAGCTTCTCGCTCTCCAGCTCGTGACCGCTCGCCAGCGTGCACACGATCCCGCGGCCGGGGACGCGCGCGCACGTCTTCACCGACTCCTCGAGACGCACGTCGACGCCGAGGCTCGTCATCGCGTTCTTCAGCCGCTCGCCCATCTCGAGATCGAGGAACGGCAGCAGGCGCGCGCGCCCCTCGATGAGCGTCACCTTCACGTGCATCGCGGCGAACATGCAGGCGTACTCGCAGCCGATGACGCCGCCGCCGATCACAGTCATCGTCTTCGGGAGGCGATCGATCTGGAGCACCGTGTCCGAGTCGTCGATGTCTTCGTCGTCGAAGGGGATGTTCGACGGCTGGTACGGCTTCGAGCCCGTCGCCACGAGGATCACCTCGCTCGTCACCCGGCGCGGCTGCGCGGCGGGCTGCGCGATCTCGATCGTGTGCGCGTCGATGAACCGCGCGACGCCGCGAAGGAGCTGAACGTTGTGGCGCTCGAGGTTCCAGTGGATGCGCGCGACCTCGAGCTCGCGCACGGCGTTCTTGCGCGACAGGAGCTTCGGCACCGCGAGGTCGGCGTTGAGCGCCACGGTGATTCCGTACAGCTCGCTCTGCCGGTACCCCGACAAGAAGATCGCCGTCTCACGCAGCGTCTTCGAGGGGAGCGTCCCCGTGTGCACCGCCGCGCCGCCCGGCTCCTCCGCGCGCTCGACGATCGCCACGCGCTTCCCGAAGTACGCAGCCTGGACCGCGCCCTTCTCGCCGGCAGGCCCGCCACCGATCACGACCAGGTCGAAGTCGTAGCTCACGCCGGCGAACGTATCGTTTCGCCTTCAGCCCGCCAACGGGCTCGCCGCGCTCACTTGCCTGGCGGGGGAATCTCGACGGCCCAGTCGATCGTCTCGTCCGGGCCGCTCCACGGCGGGAACGTCAGGTTGCTGAACGCTTTGACCGCGCAGTTGCCGGTGGGCTTGCCGGCGAACGGATCGGGGATCGTGGCCCCCTTGCCGTGGCCGTTGTGGCCGAGCGTGACGGTCACGTTCGTCTTGCCCCACGGGCCGGCGCGCTTCCCGTCTTCGTTCGTCGCCATGCCGCAGTTGTCGTGCACCTGGCGTGCAGCGCGGGCGAGAACGATGTCGGTCGCTTCCTTGTCGTAATGATCGCCGGCGAGGGCTGCGGAGGTCACGGCCGTGACGGCGAGGAGAATGGCGATTCCAGAACGCATGACGTCCTCTCTTGGCGATGTCGAAGCGTTTGACGAACCTTAGCCCGATTGCATGCAATGCGCACACGAACGCATGTTCGCGCCGCGCGGCGTCAGAGGTCGGAGATCTTGTAGTCCTTGATCTTGTAGAGGAGCGCCCGGTGGCTGATCTCCAGGATTTCCGCGGCCCGCGTGCGGTTCCCCTTGGTCTTGGTGAGCGCCCGGCGAATCAGGATCTCCTCGATGGCGGCGCTCGTCTTCTTGATCGAGAGCTCGCCGGTCGAGAGCTGCACCTGCACCGGGTCGAGCGCCTCGCGGATGCGCTCGGGGAGGTCGGTGGCCTGGAGGATCTCGCTGTCGGCCAGGACCATCGCGCGCTCGATCGTGTTCTCGAGCTCGCGCACGTTGCCCGGCCAGGCGTAGTCCATCAACAGCTTCCGCGCGTCGGGGGCGAAGCCGCGGATCTGCGTGCCGAGGCGGGCGTTGTTGCGGGTGAGGAAGTGATCGATGAGCAAGTGAATGTCTTCGCGACGCGCGCGCAGCGGCGGGATCACGATCGGCAGCACGTTGATCCGGTAGAAGAGGTCTTCGCGGAAGCGCCCGGCCTTCGCCTCGGCGGCGAGGTCGCGGTGCGTGGCGGTGATGATCCGCACGTCGACCTTCACGTCCTTCGTGTCGCCGAGCCGGCGGATCGTCTCTTCCTGAAGCGCGCGCAGGAGCTTCACCTGAAGGTTGAGCGGCAGCTCGCCGATCTCGTCGAGCAGCAGCGTCCCGCCCGTCGCCTCTTCGAAGAGGCCGCGGCGATCGGCGTTGGCGTCGGTGAAGGCCCCCTTCTTGTGTCCGAACAGCTCGCTCTCCAGGAGGTTCTCCGGGATCGCGCCGCAGTTCACGGCCACGAACGGCGCGTTCTTCCGTGACGAGCGCGCGTGAATCGCCTTCGCCACCAGCTCCTTGCCGACGCCGCTCTCGCCCGAGACGAGCACCGTGGTCTTGAAGTCGGCGATCTTCTGGATCGTCCGGAACACCTCGACCATCTGCGGGCTCTTGGCGAGGATCGACTCGAACTCGTTGTCCTGCCGGATCTGCTCGCGCAGCGCGCGGTTCTCGCGTCGCAGCGATTCGCGCTCTTCCGCCTTGCGGAGCGCGAGCACGATCTCGTCGGGCTTGAAGGGCTTGCTCACGTAGTCGTACGCGCCGGCCTTCATCGCTTCGAGCGCGAGGTCCATGTTGCCGTACGCGCTCATCACGATGACCGTGGCGGCGCACTGCTTCGCCTTCAACGTGGCCAGCAGATCGAGCCCGCCCATCTTCGGCATGCGCACGTCGGTGAGGATCACGTCGGGGCCGAAGGCGTCGATCCGCTCGAGCGCAGCCTCGCCTCCGTCGGCGACCTCGACTTCGTAACCGTTCTTCTTGAGGAGTGTTCGAAGGACGAGGCGGATGTTCTCCTCGTCGTCGACCACCAGGACGCGTCTCATGGGAAAATCCGACCTGAGGACCTACTCCGCAACGTTTGCGTACACGGAGTATCGCACGCGCGGCGCTCGGGCGCGCTGCGCGATGGGAAGAGCCGCAAGCTTTTCGTATGCGCGCTCGGTATTCTGCGGGCGGGATGCGGACCGGTCTGGATCGATTGGGCGAGGGGAGTGAGGTCGCAGCGCGCGTGCGCGGGCAGCGCTTCGGTCTGGTGGCGCATCCGGCGTCGGTGACGCGCGAGCTGGTGCACGTGCGTCGCGTGCTGGAGAGCCTCGGCGCGAAGCCGCGCATCGTCTTCGGTCCCGAGCACGGCTACGGCGGCGAAGCGCAGGACATGATCGGCGTGGGCGACGCGTGCGATCGCGACGGCGTGCCGGTGCGAAGTCTGTACGGGAAGGAGTTCGCGGATCTGATCCCGCGCGACGACGATCTCGACGGGCTCGATCTCGTCGTCATCGATCTGCAGGACGTCGGCTCGCGCTACTACACGTTCGTCTGGACCGCGGTGCTCGTCATGCGTGCGTGCGCGAAGCTCGGAGTGCGCGTGCTGGTGCTCGATCGCCCGAACCCGCTCGGCGGCGTCGTGCGCGAAGGGCGATCCCAGGACGCGGCGTTTCGATCGTTCGTGGGGCTCGAGCCGATCGCCGTGCGGCACGCGCTGACGCTCGGCGAGATCGTCGCCTGGCGTGCGCACGTCGAAGGGATCCCGCGCGGCCTCGTCGAAATCGCGCGCGTCCTCGATCTCGCGCGCGACGTGCACGCCGACGCCTGGGATCGCCCGTTCGTGATGCCCTCGCCCAACATGCCGACGTACGCGACGGCGCTCGTCTACCCCGGCGGCTGCCTCATCGAAGGGACCAACCTGTCCGAAGGGCGCGGCACGACGCGACCGTTCGAGATCGTCGGTGCGCCGTTCCTCGACGGCGAGGCGCTGGCGCGCGATCTCCACGCCACCGGTCTCTCCGGCTTCACCGCCCGCCCGCTCACGTTCTTGCCGATGTTCCAGAAGCACGCCGGGCGCATCTGCGGTGGCGTTCAGATCGATGTTCGCGACGCGCGAAACTTTCGCCCGTACGCCACGTACCTCGCTCTGGTCGCGATCGCGCGCCGCCTCGGCGGCGAGTCGTTCGCGTTTCGCACCGAGCGCTACGAGTTCATCGATGACATTCCGGCTTTCGATCTCCTCACCGGCAACGCCGAGGCGCGCACGCGCATCGAAGCCGGTGATGACCCGCGCGCCATCGCCGAAGAGTTGTCCTGCGTCAGCGCGAGCGACGACGCCGCGTGCGACGAGGCGCTCCGCGCTGCGCAAACTGCATCTTTTTAGCGGTAACGTTCGCTTTCAAGAGACGCCGGATCGCGCGCGAACCACTTGCCGGAACGCTTTCGCGTCCCCATGTTCTCCGTACGCCGAGGCCATCGCGATCTCACGTCGAGCGCGTGGTCTTGCGACCAACTTTCGGGTTCGCGTGTAACCTCCCCCCCATCACGCGAGCCCACCGTGCCCGAGCAGTCCGCTGTTCGGGCACATTTTTTTTGTGGCGCGGGAGCGCGCGCTATTTCTTCTTGTCCGGCGGCGGCTCGAGGTCTTCGGCCAGGTAGCTGAGGATCACTTCGTCGAGCGATTTGTCGCTGATCAAATCCTCGCCGAAGATCGAGCTCCCTTGCTGCGGTCGTGCCTGCCCGAAGATCGCCGCGGGGCGCGCGGCGGCGTAGCGCGCGTCTGACGACTGCGTCGTCGTCGCTTTCTTCGGCGGCGTCGACGCGGGCTTCTTCGGCGCGATCGACCCCTTCTTCGGCGGCGACGAACCGCCCTTCTTCGTCGGCGCGTTCTCGCCGACGGCGGGCGCGTTTCGATACGCGCCGCTCGCGCTCTTCTCGCGAAACAGGTTCGCCGGCGGCGGCGGCAGATCGCTCATCGGACGCGGCGCTCCGCCTTGCCCTGCGTTCGCGTTCTGGAGCGAATCGATGTCGAGCATCAGCTCCGGCGTCCGCGTCGTCATCGGCACCATGTCGTTGTCGTCGATGTCGACTTCGACCGACGAAGGCGGCGGCGGCGGCGTGGGCTCGGCCGGGTGCAGGGACGTCGACGCCACGATGGCCGTGAGGTCGTTGCTCGTCTTCATCACCAGCTCGGCGGGCGCGTCCGAGATCTTCGGCTCGGGCGCCGCCGCGGGCTTCGCGGCCTTCTTCTCGCCGCCGTCTTCGACGAGGTGATCGAACTGGCCGTCGCGCAAGGAGATGAACATCGCCTTGTGCTGCTCCTTCATCATCCCCTTGACGGTCTCCTGCATCTTGTCGGCGCCTACGTGCTCGGCGTAGCTGCGCTTGATCGACTTTAGGATGCGCCCCCCGTCCATGAAGAGGTGCGTGATGATGTGCGGATGCTTGACGCCGGAGTCCTCCGTTTGAATGTGGAAGACCCGGTTTTTGTGCCGAACATTGTTGTTGTAGCCGAGCAGCGGCGACACATGTTTCGACATACGGTCCGCCAAAAATACCACAGAGGAACGCCTACGTTCCGACGATCGACTCCAGGCACCGCTCGCGCGCGTCGCGGAGGGTGGCGAGAGGAACGTGGAAGGCGGCCGCGGCTCGCTGCGCGTGCTTCGTCGTGAAGGCGATCGAGAGCGAGTGACCCCCCGTCACGCCGAGCTCCGCCGCGGTGACTCCGGCCGCTTTCGCGGCGTCGAGCACGTGGGCCAGCACGGTCGGCCGAACGCTGAGGACGATGCGCGAAGGATCTTCGCCGAAGAAAAGCGCCGCGGCTTCGATCGGGTTGCGCGGATCGGCGAGATCGATCCGCGCGCCCACGTCCTCCGACGGCGTCGGCGCGGTCACGCAGCACTCGGCGAGCGCGACGGCGAGTCCACCGTCCGACACATCGTGCGCGCTTTGAAGCACGTGTGCGCGCGCGAGCTCCAGGACCAGCTTCTGGAGCTTCACCTCGGCGTTGAGATCGATCTTCGGCGCGCCGCCGATGCCGCGTCCGAGCTTGTGCGCGACGTACTCGCTCCCTGCAAGCCCGTGGATGCCGAAGTCCTGCACCGTGCCCAGGAGCACGACGACGTCTCCCGGTTGCTTGAACCACTGCGTGACGATGTCCGCTTCCTCGCGCACGAGGCCGACCGCGGCGACCGTGGGCGTCGGCAAGATCGCCGTGCCGTCGGTCTCGTTGTAGAGGCTCACGTTGCCGCTGACGATCGGCACGCCGAGCGCGTTGCATCCGGCGGCGAGCCCGTCGATCGCGCGCGAGAACTGCTCCATGATCTCGGGGCGCTCGGGGTTTCCGAAGTTGAGGCAGTCGGTGATCGCCAGCGGCTCGGCGCCGGAGCACACGAGGTTGCGGCACACCTCCGCGATCGCCATGGCCGCGCCGACGAACGGATCGCGCTCGCAGTGCCGGCCGTTGCAGTCGACCGCGAAGGCGAGGAACTTGTTCACCGTGACGCCGTCCTTCTCGCACGGCACGCGCACCACCGCCGCGTCGGAGCCGGGGCGAACCACCGTCCCTCCGCGCACGATCTGATCGAACTGCCGCCACACCCACTTGCGTGACCCGAGGTTCGGCGAGCCGCACAGCGCGACGAGGTCCGCGCAGAGATCGTCGGACACGGGCGGGAGCGCGCCGTCGCCCATCACGGTGGTGGCCAGCGCGTGGTGCGTCTTGCCGGCGCGCGGGCGATCGTAGACGGGCGCGTCGTCGGTCAACGCCGGGATCGGGAGATCGCACACGACGACCGCTTCGGGCTTCTTCTTCGGCGCGAGCGGATCGTAGTCGGGCGTGGCCTTGATCACCCAGCGACCCGTATCGGTGACCTTCCCGATCACCGCCGCGTCGAGCTCCCACTTCTTGCACACGGCGAGCACGCGCTCTTCGCAGCCGGGCTTCGCGACGAGGAGCATCCGCTCCTGCGATTCGCTGAGCAGGATCTCGTACGGGGCCATCCCCTTCGCGCGCCGGGGGACGCAGTCGAGATCGAGCTCGAGGCCGTTCTCCGCGCGCCCCGCCATCTCCACGCTCGACGACGTGAGCCCCGCGGCGCCCATGTCTTGAATCCCTTCGAGCACGTCCATCGAGAAGAGCTCGAGGCACGCCTCGAGGAGGAGCTTGCCCATGAACGGATCGCCGACCTGCATCGTGGGTCGCTGCGACGGGCCCCCTTGCGAGAACTCGTCGCTCGCCATCGTCGCGCCGTGGATGCCGTCGCGCCCCGTCTTCGCGCCGATGTAGAGGATCGAGTTGCCGACGCCGCTCGCGCGTCCGTAGAAGATGCGATCGGTGCGCGCGACGCCGCACGTGAAGGCGTTGACGAGGACGTTGCCGTCGTACGACGCGTCGAACTGCACCTCGCCGCCGACCGTCGGCACGCCGATGCTGTTGCCGTAGCCGCCGATGCCGGCGACGACGCCGCGAAGGAGCTCGGGCGTGCGCGGATGATCGGGGCGACCGAAGCGGAGCGAGTTGAGGCTGGCGATCGGGCGCGCGCCCATCGTGAACACGTCGCGCATGATCCCGCCGACGCCCGTGGCCGCCCCCTGGTACGGCTCGATGAAGCTCGGGTGGTTGTGCGACTCCATCTTGAAGACGGCGGCGAACCCGTCGCCGATGTCGACCACGCCGGCGTTCTCGCCCGGCCCTTGAATCACGCGCGCCCCCTTCGTCGGCAATCGACGCAGGTGAATGCGCGACGACTTGTACGAGCAGTNNTCCACATCACGCTGAAGACGCCGAGCTCCGTGTACGTCGGCGCTCGACCGAGATGCTTCTCGATGCGCGCGTACTCGTCGGTGTTGATCTTGTGCTGCTTGATCACGGCGGGCGTGATCGGCAAGTCACCGGGGAAGGGCGCGGGAGAAGAGGAGGAGTGCGGCGTCGCCATCGGGAAGAACGGATTAGCGGGAAACGGGGAGGGGATCCACGGGCGAGGTAAAGTTCAGCGGAGAGGTGGCGAATGGACGACGCGGAGTTGCGGCGTGCGCTGGTGGAAAGTGTGCCGGCTGAACGCGATCAGAAGCCGATGTCGCCCGCGGAGTTCGAGGCTCGGCTGGCGGGTTTGCTAGCGGACGAAGCTGGGATGGCGCGGAAGCGGGAGCTCATTGCGTATTTTTGCGATCGGTTTCCGACGGCGAAGGATCGGCTCGATCATGTGAGGAAGCTGGGGCGCGAGCTTCGGGGGATCTGACGCGCCCCGCGAACCCTCACCCCCCAGCGTCTACTCGGTTCGCAACGCGTCCCCCTCTCCCGCAAGGGGAGAGGGGGCGATGGCTATGCGGAGTGCGGCGAGCACGTGCGGGAGATCGTTCTCCACGGCCGTCGCGGAGAAGCGGACGACGCGTAGACCGAAGCGGGCGATCGCGAGTTCACGTTCGGCGTCGGCCTCCTGACGACTCTCGTGAACGCCGCCGTCGATCTCCACGACGAGCTGCGCTTCCGGGCAGAAGAAGTCGACGACGAATCGGTCGACCTTCTGCTGCCGTCGCCACTTGGTTCCGTCGAGACGGCGGTCGCGGAGTGCGTTCCAGAGGATTTCCTCGGAGCGAGTCGACGTCTGGCGAAGGTCTCGCGCGGTCATCGTCATCCGCTTCATCGCGCGAACCCTCACCCCCCAGCCCCCTCTCCCGCAAGGGGAGAGGGGGAGCCAACGCGTGATCTCTCCTCCCCTCTCCCCTTGCGGGAGAGGGGCCGGGGGTGAGGGTTCGTGGGGGGAGATGGCTCGCGTTTGTGCTAAGCCGCGCCCATGCGCGCGTGCGTCGTCGTCTTCCCCGGCATCAACGCAGACACCGAGCTGGTTCACACGCTTCGCGACGTCTGCGGCGCGCCGACCACGGTGGTCTGGCACACCGAGACCTCGCTGCCCGACGACGTCGATCTCGTCGCCATCCCCGGCGGCTTTTCGTACGGCGATTACCTGCGCTGCGGCGCCATCGCCAAGGTGAGCCCCATCATCCCGGCCGTCCGCGCGCATGCCGAGCGCGGCGGTTACGTGCTCGGGATCTGCAACGGGTTTCAGATCCTCACCGAGGTGGGGCTCCTCCCCGGCGCACTCACTCGAAACAGCAACATGCGGTTCGAGTGCGGCGACTGGCACGTGAAGGTGACGGCCAAGGGGCCCTTCACCCGCAAGCTGGAGACGGTCTGGCGTCTGCCGATTTCACACGGCGAAGGGCGCTACCAGGCGTCGGAAGCCACGTTGAAGCAGCTGGCCGACGGTGATCGCATCGCCCTCCGCTACTGCACCCCCGCCGGCGATCTCAGCGACGAGTCGAACCCGAACGGGTCGATCGACGCCATCGCCGGCATCTACGGCGGCCCGTCGAAGAACGTGTTCGGCCTGATGCCCCACCCTGAGCGCATGAGCGAGGCGCTCCTCGGATGTGCGGACGGCAGGCAACTTTTCGAGAGCGTGCTCGGCGTATGAGAAACGCCGACACCGGCCCCTCGGAGACCCCCTCGTGCGAATCCGATCGCGTTGTACGCCCCGAAAGGCGCGAGTAGACGTATCCTGGATGGTGGACCATGCCTGGTGCACCGAACTCGCCGAAGGGCCCGCCGCGGCCCGACCCTCCCAGCGCATCGGCGATAAAGCGTCAGGCCGATCTCGAGTCGAGTGATTCGCGAAAGATCATGAGCAAGCCCGAGTCACCCAGCGCCCGCCCCAGCGGCGAAGGACCGGCCGCCACCGAGCAGACCACGGCGGATTCGAACCGCATCGCGTCGACCGACGAGTCGAGCCGCATCGCGCCGTCGAGCGACGCGCCGCCCGGCTCCACGATCATGGACGCGCCCGACGAGACCGCGATGCTGATGAAGCAGCTCGCGGTCGGCGCCGTCATCGACGGCAAGTACCGCATCGACGAGATCATCGGACGCGGCGCGATGGGCGTCGTCGTCTCGGCGACGCACGTGCACTTGAAAGAGAAGGTCGCGCTGAAGTTCCTCAGCGCGCGCGCGGCCACGCAGTCGACCGACTTCCAGGCGCGCTTCCGTCGCGAGGCGCAGGTCAGCGCGAAGCTCCGCAACGAGCACATCACGCGCGTGATCGACGTCGGCGTGTGGCGCGACCTGGTTCCGTTCATGGTCATGGACCATCTCGTCGGCTACGACCTGCGTCGCACGCTGAAGACCGGCGGCAAGCTGCCGATCCCGGTTGCGCTCGATTACATCGTGCAGATTTGCGAAGGGCTCGCCGAGGCGCACGCCATCGGGATCGTGCACCGCGATCTCAAGCCGTCGAACCTCTTCGTCACCAAGCGGCCCGACGGTTCGGACCTGATCAAGATCCTCGACTTCGGGATCTCGAAGTGGTCGCAAGGCGAAGAGCAGCTCGACGAGCTCACGCAGACCGGCGTCGTGCTCGGCTCGCCGAAGTACATGGCGCCCGAGCAGCTGTTCGGATCGGCCACGGTCGACGCGCGCGCCGACGTCTGGTCGATCGGCGCGATCTTCTACGAGATGCTCACCGGCCGTCCGCCGTACGACTACCCGACGCTCACGCGCATCTGCGCCGAGCTCGCGGCCGACAAGCCGCCCCCCAGCTTGAAGACGGCGCTCCCCGACATTTCCGACGAGCTCGAGCTCGTGGTGATGCAGTGCTTCGCGCGCGATCGCGAGCAGCGCGTGAGCAACGTGGCGGTGCTCGCCGGCGCGCTGCTCGAAGCGGTCGACGCGCCGTTCGCGGGGCAGGTGCGATCGAAGATCGCGTCGATGCTCGATCCGAAGGCGCAGAAGGATTTGCTGTCGACGACCGGGAGCGGCGGGGTGCCGTTGCAGACGGGGAACTACCGTTCGCTGTCGATCACCGGGAGCAACTCGCAGCGCATGTCGTCGTCCGGCGCGATCCGCGTGGCGATGGAAGCGGGGCCGGTCTCGACGTCGTCGGCCGGCGGGCTCGAAGCCGAGATGCGCGCTGGGCCCGCGGACGGGAAGCGGAAGGCGATCATCTTCGGCGTGGTGGTCGGCGTGTTGATCGGGGTCGGCGCGCTCGTATTCCTCGGTGGGTCGCGCTCATCGGAGCCGGTCGCGAAGCCGACGCCGAGCGCGACGTCCGTCGCGGCCGCGACGCAGCCGACGGCGACTGCGCCCGCGACTGCGACTGCGACCCCGACCCCGACCCCGACCCCGACCGCGACCCCGACCGACACTGCGGCGGCGGCTCCCGCGGCGCCCGCTCACGGCGGCGGCGCCGCATGGCATCCGCGCCACGGCGGCGGATCGACCTCGCACCCTCCGCCCCCTCCCACGACCACGGCCGCACCGGCGACTCCGCCCCCCGCGGCGACTCCCGCTCCAGCACCTCAACCCACCACGAAGTCCAATCCATTGGAGGACCGACAGTGAACCATCGGCACTCGCTGCTGTTGGCCGTCGCAGTTCCCGCGCTTCTGATCGGCAACGTCGCGTACGCGCAGACGCCGCCGGCTCCAGCCTCCGCGCCTCCGACGGCCGCGACTCCTCCCACCCCTGCGACCACGACGCCTCCCGCGTCGGCGCTCCCCGGCTCACCCGCTGCGTCGCCCGGCGGCGACAGCAACGCGATGACCGACGCGCGCGCGCTCGCCGAGACTCTCTTCTTCACGGGCCGCGGGCTCATGGAAGGAGGGCGCGTCGCGCAGGCCTGTCAGAAGTTCGCCGAGAGCTATCGCCTCGATCCGGCGGCAGGCACGCTCCTCAACCTTGGGGTCTGCCATGAGAAGGAGGGGAAGATCGCCAGCGCGTGGGGCGAGTTCCGGCAAGCGCTCGCCGAAGCGAAGCGGGCGAATCGTCCGGAGAGAGAGCAGCTCGCGAAGGACGCGATCGCGCGGCTCGAGCCCGATCTTCCGTTCGTGACCATCTCGGTCCCGAAGGAAGTGCGCGTGCCCGGTCTCCAGATCTTGCGGAACGGCGTGCCGCTCCTCGAGGCGGCGTGGGACACGGACCTGCCGATCGATCCGGGCAACAACGAGATCACGGCCACGGCTCCGGACTACAAGCCGGAGAAGAAGACGGTGAACGCCGTCGCCAAGCAGCACGCGACGGTGACGATCGATCCGCTGGAGCTCGCGCCGATCGATCGCCCGCCCCCTCCGTTCTGGACCGCGAAGCGAAAGCTCGGCACGGGGCTCTTCGTTGGAGGCGTCGTCGTCGCCGGCATCGGCACGGTGTTCGGCGTCCTCGCGCTGGGCCAGAAGAAGACGAGCGACAACAACTGCCCATCGTTCGACGGCGAGCTTCGGTGCACGCAAGCAGGCTCGGACGCGATGTCGAGTGCGCACACGGACGCGTGGGTCTCGGACATCGGCATCGGCGTCGGCGTGGCGGCGATGGTGGTCGGCGGGATCCTCTACGCGACCGGCGGCGTGAAAGAAGAGTCGGGTCCGGCACCGGTGGGTGTGCCGCCGAAAGAAGCATCGCGATGGGACTGGCGCTTCACGTCGGGTCCGCACGGAGCGCAGGGGTTCCTACTCCAGCGTTCGTTCTGAGAGTTTCCGAGGGGTCGCGCGCGCAGCCACGTTTCAGCTTCCTTGCTGACGCCCGCGAAGGTTTCGAAGAGCGAGGTCATACGTGAACCGAACGAGCTTGTTTCTGACTGTCGGGGGACTGTTCATCGCCATCGCCGCGGGGTGCCAGGCGATCGCGGGATTGGAAACGCGGCCGGCCGATCCGCAAGCGACGGGGTGCGCGCTGCCGTCGAGCGGCAACGGGCGCGTGCGGCTCGCGAACATGGCGAACGTCGGCGCAGGGCTCACCGACTTGACCGACCCGCTCAACTACAGCGACTTCTGCATCCGCCCGAGCGGGAGCACCGACTGGGGGCGCCCGCTCTTCCGCGATGGAGGCAACGACACGCTCTGCCTGGGGACGTCGTCGCGGCCGGGCGGTCTTCTCTACTCGACGGAGACGGTGCCGTTCAGCACGCCGGTCGGGAAGATCGACGTGAAGGCGATCCCGTCGGGCAAGACGTGCAGCGTGGCGGGCACGAGCGAGGCGGACGGAATCGCGGTGGGGGACAACGTCGCGGGATCCCCCGTCGTCACGCTCATGCGATGGGGCGGAGGGTCGACGAAGGAAGCGATGGTCGGACTCCCCGAGCGACCGAAGAGCGAGGCGACCTCAGCAAACGTCTCCACCATCCGCCTCGTGAATGGTGCGTCGATCACCAAGTCGATCATCTTTGGAGCGTCCAGCGCGGCGTTCGTCCCAGCCTCCCTCACGGTCAACTTCACAAACAACGCGCCGATCACCCCGGGGAAGGCGGCCGCCGCGCAGCCGGCGATCGGCACCGCCGTCCAGTTCGCGATCGACGCCTCGGGGTACGTGACGTTCCCTGGCCAGGACTTCAACCTCGGCGCCGCGTATTCGGACTCCCCCACCAAGGCGTTCGCCGTCTTTCCCGCGCCACCGGCGCAGGATGGGACGCTCATCGCCATCGGTGATCCTGGAGACACGAAGAACCAGCATCCGTTGCGCGCCGTGTTCTGCGACGACAAGCTGGCCGCGTCGACAGCGACGGTCGACGCCGGCCCTGACGCCGGAGGAGGCGCGCTCACCAGCGGCGACGAGTCGCTCCTCGCGAAGTGCACGGTGACCAACCTGCCGATCATCACCCTCGATCTGGTGAACACCAGCTTCTACGGGCCCAACGCGCCGTTCGAGACGACGCGACGCACCGTGGTCCCTTCGGCGATCGCCGCGCGCACTTCGGATCTCATGTGCCTCTTTGAGGTCGACCGCGCCGAGGATCGCGACAAGATCATCGGGCTGGCGGCGGGGAATGCCGACGGTGGCGTCGCCGGGCAGTACCCGTACTCGTTCCAGCTCACCACCACCAGCGCGACGGTCCCCACCGCGACGGCCGATCAGCGGCCTCCGCCGGCCACTCCTCCGTGCGCCGGCTCGGTCCCCCTCGCCGACGTGAACAGCTGGCTCGGGTGCGTCGATCAGAACTGTTCGACGAACACCAACGACACCAATGGCACCGGCACGCTGAACGGCACCAGCGCGTGCCTCGAAGGGAGCTGTCTAGGGTCTCTTCTCAAGCTCCGCAACGAGGCCGTCAACTGCTGGGACTGCACCGTCTTCTACATCAGCAGCGTCACGCTCAACGAAGCCCAGAACTGCGTGAGCAAGGCGCTGACGCCGTTCGCCTTCGACGGTCAGAACCCGTCGATGATGCTGTCGCACTACCCGCTGTCCAACACGAAGTCGTACATCCTCCCTGCGACGGGATTCCGCCGCTCGGTCCTCAAGGCGCAGGTCGCGCTCGAGGATCAGACGATCGATTTCTTCTGCGTCCAGCTCTCGAGCGCCTACATCGATTCGAGCGTGCCGTACACTGGCTTCTACGGGAGCGAGACGGGCCCGAACGGCAACGGCTGGGAGGATGAGCAAGACCTTCAGGCGAAGGAAGCGATGGCGTGGATCAAGTCGGAGACGGCGGCCGACAAGCTTCCGGCGATCATCGGAGCGGATCTCCACTCGGACACTCAGATTGTCTTCCCCGACGGCGGCGTGTCGGTCAGCGGGACCTCGCCTGAGGTCTTCAAGTCCTGGGATGCCACGCAGGGAGGCGCGTTCACGCTGGCCGTTCCGAAGAACTTCGTCGAGACGTGCGACTACTGCGCTCCGCCTGTGAACCCGTACAACGCGACCGACAACGACAACGAGATCATTCACGGGTTCCTGATCGGGTTCCCCGACAACGCGACGCAAGCCGAGTCGTACTGGGGAAATGACCCCACCGCGGTCTCCGTCTCGAGCTTGCCGGGTGAGCCCGCGCCGGCCAGCGGGACCGGGCCGCTGTTCGAGTACTTCGCGCACAACTATCAGATCCTGAGGCCGTAAGAACGGACGCGCGCTCGGCGAACTGGGTGGTGCGCTTGGCCGCCGAGATGGTGCGCCGCCTGGAACGGACGCGCGCTCGGCGAACTGGGTGATGAGATTGGCTGCCGAGGTGGCGCGCCGGCTGGAATGGGCGTGCGCTCGGCGAACTGGGTGGTGAGATTGGCTGCCGAGGTGGCGCGCCGGCTGGAATGGGCGTGCGTTTGGCGAACTGGGTGGTGAGATTGGCTGCCGAGGTGGCGCGCCAGCTGGAACGGGCGTGCGTTTGGCGAACTGGGTGGTGAGATTGGCTGCCGAGGTGGCGCGCCGGCCGGAACGGACGTGCGTTGGCGGGAGAACCGCAACCGGGAGCGCCGGCCCAGGTGCGTTGAAGAACCGACCGACGGCGTCGAAGAACCCCGTATTGCGTGCGACGGGCCGAACGTGTGCAAACTGAGCAGACCCGATGACCGGTCTCCACCTCTTCCTCTCCGTCTTCGGCGTCATCTTCGTCGCCGAGCTTCCGGACAAGACCGCGCTCGCCGCGCTCGTCCTGGCGACGCGCCATCGCGCGCTTCCCGTGTTCCTCGGGACGGCGCTGGCGCTCGCGGTGCAGAGCCTCGTCGCGGTCGTCGCCGGGCAGCTGCTGGCGCTCTTGCCGCCGCGGCCGGTGCACGTGTTCGCGGGCGTGTTGTTCCTCGTGTCGGCCGTCGTGATGTGGCGGCAGAAGGAAGACGCGCACGACGCGGAGAAGAAGGACGACCCCGCGGCGCAGACCTTCTGGCGCGTGACGTGGATGGTGTTCACGGTGGTCTTCATCGCCGAGTGGGGCGACCTCACGCAGCTCGCCACGGGCGCGCTCGCGGCGCGGTACCAGGCGCCGGTGATCGTGTTCGCGGCGGCGACGCTGGCCTTGTGGGCCGTCGCGGGGATCGCGGTGATCGCGGGGAACCACGCGGGGAAGCTGCTCGATCCGAACCTGACGAAGAAGGTCGCGGCCGTGGTGTTCGCGGGGATCGGGGTGGCGCTGGTGGCGGGGTGGTTGTGAACGGGGGTTGAAGCGATCGCCCGCGAACCCTCACCCCCGGCCCCTCTCCCGCAAGGGGAGAGGGGAGGAGAGATCACGCGTTGGCTCCTCCCCCTCTCCCCTTGCGGGANNGGAGAGGGGGTTGGGGGGTGAGGGTGCGCGAGCGACGAGGGGAAAATCGGCGGAACGCTCTCGGAGCCAGAGTGGCCGCGGCCACCTTCGTTTTCGTCCGTGACGCTCGCTTCGATCCGCGATCACCGGCCGTTTCCGCGCGGTCGCGTCGGGCACGGGGAGTGCTCTACCGCGGGCGTGGCGCCGACAGCTCCTCTCCGATCGCGTGGTATCTTATGAGCGCAATGGCCGCGAACCCCACGCGCGAGATGACCCTCGACCAATGGGCAGCCATGGACGAGGACGAAGAAGGAGAGCTCGTCGACGGCGTCCTCGTGGAGGAGGAAATGCCTGGGTGGGATCATGAGCTCGTAGTGACGTGGCTGAGCCGGATTCTCGGCAACTACCTCGCCGAGCGAGGTGGCTTCGTCTTCGGCTCCGAAGGGAAGTTCGCCGTTCGCCCACGCCGCGGCCGCAAGCCCGATATCTCGGTGTATCTCCCCGGACGAAAGCCGCCGAAGATGCCGCGCGCGTGCGACGTCCCTCCGGACATCGTCATCGAGATCGTCTCGCCCCTCGCGCGCGATCAGCGTCGCGATCGCGTCGAGAAGGTCGTCGACTACGCCGCCTTCGGCGTTCGCTGGTACTGGCTCGTCGATCCCTCGCTCCGAACCTTCGAGATCCTCGAGCTCGGCGCCGACGGTCGCTACGCCCACGCAGCGAGCGCGACCGATCAACGCCTGGACTCGGTTCCCGGTTGCGATGGTCTCGCCCTCGATGTGCCTGCGCTCTGGGCCGAGATCGATCGATTGGAGCGAGAAGGCGATTCGTGAGTCGCCCGCGCGTTGCGGTGCGCGCCTGATCCTGTAGATCCCTTGGTCCAGGCCTCTCGTGGATCTCCTCTACTTCATCCTCCTCGTCTCGATTCTCATCTTCATCCACGAGAGCGGTCACTTCGCGTTCGCGAAGATCTTCGGGGTGAAGGTCATCACGTTCTCGATCGGCTTCGGTCCCAAGATCTTCCGCATCCGCGGCAAGGAGACCGAGTACTGCATCGGCCTCCTGCCGTTCGGCGGGTTCGTGAAGATGCTCGAAGGGCGAGGGACCGACGTGATCCTCCCCGAGGATCGCGCGCGCACGTTCGAGTCGCAGGCGCTGTGGAAGCGGATCGTCATCGTGCTCGCCGGGCCGGCGATGAACGTGCTGTTCCCGATCGCGCTCTACACGTCGGTGTTCCTCGAAGACCGCGAGCTGCTTCCGCCGACCGTGGGCGTGGTGCTGCCGGGCAAGCCCGCCGACGGAAAGCTCGTGCCGGGCGATCGCATCATGTCGATCGACGGGAAGGACGTGGAGAGCTTCCCCGACGTGCAGTCGATCGTGGCGCGGCGCGCGAACAAGGCGCTGCGGCTCGTGGTGCAGCGCGACGGGAAGAACGTCGATGTCCTCGTCACGCCCGAAGATGCCGTCGAAGCGCGCGAGCTCGACATCGTCGATCACATCGGGCGCATGGGGATCGTGCCGACGTTCCCGGCTGCGGTGCTGGGCGTGTCGCGCGTCGACTCGCCGGCGTACCGCGCGGGGCTGCGATCGTTCGATCGCGTCGTGGCCATCAACGGGCACAAGGTGGAGCGGCTCTTCGATCTGCAAGCAGCCCTGGCCACGAACCGCGGCGACACCGTGGTGCTCACGTACATGCGACCGGTCGATGCGCCGAACGCCATGGGCGGGCTCTGCGACATCGCCGTGATGGCGCCGCAGGTCGCGACGATCACGCCGCTGGCGCGCACCGAAGGGGCACCGACCACGATCGGCGACGCGAACGATCGCGCCGCCGACGTGATGGCGCGCGCCGGGATCGAAGGGGCCGATCTGTACGCGGCGTTCGTCCCCGAAGGATCGAGCGAATGGAAGGCGGGGCTCCGCGCCGGCGATCGCATCGTGTCGCTCGACGGCGCGCCCGCGCGATCGTGGGAGTCGCTCAACGCCGACCTCGTTCGCGGCGCGACGCGCATGCACGAGCTGGCGTGGACGCGCGACGGCGTGCCGATGGCCGGCACCTTCCAGCTTCGCCGCGAGCAGTGGGACGACGAGCTCGGGCAGCACTACGAGCGCTACGTCTTCCGGACGACGCACTGGGTCCCCGTCGCGCGCGGCGGCCTGGTCGCCAATCCGCATCCGCTGCTGTACGCGATCGGTCGCGGCGTCGAGGAGACCGGCAACGTGATCCAGTTCATCGCCGTCGGCTTCGTGCGCCTGGTGCAAGGGCGCGTGAGCCTGTCGAACGTGAGCGGCCCCATCACGCTCTACGACATCGCGGGCCAGGCGGGCGCGAAGGGGCCGGCGTATTTCGTGTGGGCGATGGCGCTCATCAGCGTGAACCTCGGGCTCCTCAACTTGCTCCCGATCCCCGTGCTCGACGGCGGGCACCTCGCGTTCTTCTTGATCGAGTGGGTGCGGCGACGGCCGTTGTCGCTGCGCGTGCGCGAGGTGGCGAGCCTGGTGGGGATGAGCATGCTGTTCGCGCTGATGCTGCTGGCGTTCAAGAACGACGTGGAGCGGAGGTGGGACGTGATCGTGGGGGAGCTGAAGGAGATCTGGTTCTAGTGCGCCCGCGACGCGCGAGCTGACGGTCGGTGTTCGACCTCGCGCGCGCCGTCGCGATCGCGTGGACGCTCGTCGTCGTCTTTCGCGCGCGCGCGTGGATCGATCTCGGTGTCGTCCTCGCCGTCGCGTATTTCTTCGCGCTCGAGGTCACGAGCGGGTTCACGGTTCGGAGCGAAGGGGCGCAGGAGCCCATGATGGCGCTGGTGCTCGCGCTCATTGGTCCGTCCGCGATCCCGCGCGGCGCGCTTCCGGCGTTGCCGTGCGCGAGTCTCGTCGTGCAGTGGCCGGCGATGGTGAACATCGTGACGTGCGTGGTGTTGCTCGTGCGCGATCGCAGCCTGACTGCGCGGGTCGAGGAGCTGCCGCAGTCGTCGGACGAAACGCGAACGCTCGATCGGGTGATGCGCGCGCTGGTGCTGGTGGCGGCGTTCGAGGGGATTGCGGCGGGGGTGCGGGTTCTGCCGCACGTGCTGGATTGGGGGGCGGAAGGAAGGGCGGTCGAGGAGCCGGCGGAGTGATCGCGTTCGCGGTCGGGGTCGGGGTCGGGGTCGCGTTCGCGGTCGCGTCCGTCCTTCGCGTCCTGCCCGCCGGAACCTTCGCCCCCCACCACACTTTCCCCATCGGAGACTCGCCCCCCGCCCTCTTTCGTGCTTGGCTTTCCGCGTTTTTCCCGAGGTACTCGCATGAAGTCGTGGCGTAGCTCGTTCGGTCGCGCGTTCTCCTGCGCGGCATTGCTCGTCCTCGGCGCGTGCTCTCACGGCGTCAGCTCCAACGACGACTCCGTCCCCGAAGCCGGCGCTCTCCTCGGCGACGCCTCGTTCGCCGATTCCGCACCCGTCACCGGGAACAACGGCCCCGACGGCGCGCCCGTCGGCGACGACGCCACCACCATCGCCCCCACCGGCGACGACGACGCCAGCGGCGACGACGCCCCTTCGACCTCCGACGCCTCGCCGATCGGCCTCGCCCCCGCGCCCACGCTCACCTCGATCGCCCCCGCGTCCGCCATCGTCGGCACGAGCGGCCCCACGATCGTCTGCACCGGCACCGGCTACGTCGCGCGCTCCGTCATCCAGGTGAACGGCGTGCCGCTGACCACCGGCTTCGTCTCCGACACGGAGCTCCGCGGGACGCTCCCCACGTCGGGCCTCGCGCAGGTCGGAACGCTTCACGTCACCGTCGGCACCGCGCCCCCCGGCGGCGGCGGGAGCGCCGAGCAAGCGTTCCAGGTCGTGAACCCGTCCCCCACGATCACGTCGCTCGCCCCGACGAGCGTGCTCCTCGCGTCGAGCGACACGTTGCTCACCGTGACCGGCGCGGCGTTCGTGAACGGCGCGTCGATCGTCTTCAACGGCGCCGCGCTCACCACGACGGTCACGAACGCCACGACCGTCAAAGCGACCATCCCCGCCGCACAGCTCACGACGTCGGGGAGCTACTCGGTGACCGTGACGAACCCCACGCCGGGCGGCGGCGCGTCGTCGTCGATCGCCTTCATCGTCGCCAACCCCACCGTCACCGTCACGTCGGTCACGCCGTCCACGCTCTTGGTCGGCGCGAGCGCGACGCCGATCGCGCTCGTCGGCACCGGCTTCGTCGCCGCCACGGCCGTGTCGTTCAACGGCGCGACGATCGGCTCGTCGTTCACCGACGGCCAGCACATCAACGCCAACGTCCCGGCCAGCGCGCTGGTGAACGCCGGCGATTTCCCGGTGGTCGTCACCAACCCCGCGCCGGGCGGAGGGGTGAGCACGCCCGTTCAGATCTCGGTCGTGTATCCGTCGCCGGCGCTGACGTCGCTCTCGCCGTCGAACGTCGAGGTCGGCGCGGCGCCGGCAACAGTGACCGCGATCGGGAGCGGGTACATCGCCGGGCAGACGTCGATCGCGTTCGACGGAGTCCCCGCGCTCACCACGGTCGCCGACGGCGCGCACGCCTCGGCCACGCTCACGACCGCGCAGATGTCCCCCGCGCACACGATTCAAGTCACGGTGACGAACCCCACGCCGGGCGGCGGCACGACGAGCGCGCTCGCGTTCACCGTCGAGGACCCCGCGCCGGTGGCGACGTCGCTGTCGCCGTCGTCGGCGATGGTCGGCGCGAGCGACACGCTCGTGACGGTCTCGGGGAGCGGGTTCGTGTCGGCGTCGGTCGTGAGCCTCGGCGCGTCGCCGCTCACGACGAGCTATGTGAGCCCCACGTCGCTCACGGCGACCATCCCCGCGGCGAACCTCACGGCGGCGACCACGCTTACGCTCGCGGTCTCGAGCCCTGCGCCGGGCGGAGGGACGTCGGGCGATCTCTCGTTCGTGGTCGACAACCCGGGGCCGGCGATCGCGTCGATCACGCCGCCGTCCACGATCATTCCCTCGGTGGACACACCGATCACCGTGGCCGGCACGGGGTTCGTGTCGGGCGTGTCGGTCGTGAACCTCGGCGGCTCGCCGCTGGCGACGACGTACGGCACCGGCACGGTCGGCGCGACGATTCCGGCGGCGTCGCTGGCGAGCGCGGGGACGCTGTCGATCACGGTCGTCAATCCGGCGCCCGGGGGCGGGACCTCCAACGTCGCGTTCTTCACTGCGAACGATCCCGCGCCCACGCTGACCGCGCTCTCCACCAACGCGATCTTCGCCGGCGCCCCCGCGACACCGGTGACGCTCACGGGGACGAACTTCGTGGCCGCGTCGGTCGTGAAGATCAACGGCACCACGGTCACGAGCACGTTCAACAGCGCGACGTCGCTCACGACGACCGTCGCCGCCGCGAAGCTCGCCACGCCGACCGCGCTCAACTTCACCGTGACGAACCCCGCGCCCGGCGGCGGCACCAGCGGCACGCAGACGATCACCGTCTCGTGCAACACGGCGGGCGCCAACATCGTGCTGACCGCGCTCAACACGACGACGACCGAGACGCTCAACTTCACCTCCGCGCCGACGGCGTACCGGATCACGAGGAGCGAGAGCTCGTACGTGTGCCCGTCGGTCGACGACACGGCCGGCACCGAGCCGTACGTGGGTTATGTCGTCATCAACGATACGGCCCAGGCGGCGACGCTCGAAGCGTGGGCGGTCTGCGGGAGCACCGACGACGGCTTTCTCACCTTCTACTCGCGCTCGACGGTCCCCTCGACGCAAGCCGAGCTCGAGGCCTGCACGTCGGCCGTCTCCGAAGGCGCGAGCGGCGCCGGTGGGTACAACAGCAAGTCGCCGGGCACCTCGAGCTTCTGCCCGGGGCTCACCAAGGCCAACGGCGGAGGGATCTCGCTGCCGGCGTGCGGCGTCGCGGTCGTCCTGATTCAGCCGTACGACAAGGCCGGCGCGAGCACGCTCTACACGCCCCCCACGACGCTCGCGGTCGATCTCGAGTGACGGCGCCCGCACCGCCCGCGCGCGTGATCTCGGCGCGAACGATCGCCGCGCAGGTGCTGGCGCGCGTCGAGCAAGACGGGGCGTTCGCCGCCGCGTCGCTCGATACGGAGCTGTCGCGCGCGGTGCAGATGGCGCCGCGCGATCGCGCGCTGGCGACGGAGCTGGCGTACGGGACGCTGCGCGTGAAGCCGTGGATCGACGCGCGCCTCGAGCGTCACGCGAAGCGCGGGATCGCGGGGTTGCCGGCGAAGGCGCGGGCGCACCTCGAGGTCGGCGCGTACCAGCTGTTCTTCCTGTCGCGCGTGCCCGCATTCGCGGCGGTGAACGAAGCGGTCGATGGCGCGCGCGCCGCAGGGGGCGCGAAGGTCGCGGCGTTCGCGAACGCCGTCTTGCGCGCGCTGTCGCGCGAGGCGTCGAACGAGAAGGTCTCGGTCGAAGAGGCGATCGTGGCCTCGGCTGCGCCGTGGTTGAAGGCGTCGCTGGCGCGCGCCATCGGTGAAGAGAGCGTCGCGCCGTTCCTGGCGAGCGGCGCGGAGACTCCGCCGCTCGGGATCCGCGTGGCGACCGAAGACGCGCGCGAGGCAGTGATCGCGCGGCTGCGTGAAGCCTCGCCCGAGGCGTCGTTCGAGCCGGGGAGCGTGTCGCCGCTGGCCATCCGCGGCCTGGGGGCAGGGAAGCCGCAGGCGCTGCCGGGGTGGTCGTCGGGCGAGTGGACGGTGCAGGAAGAAGGGTCGCAGCTCGTCGCGCTCGCGCTCGGCGCGCGCGAAGGGGACGTGGTGCTCGATGCGTGCGCGGGGCGCGGGAACAAGACCAGCGCGCTCGCGACGATCGTGGGGCCGCGCGGCGCGGTCGATGCGGCCGACCTGCACGCCGCGAAGCTCGAGGCGCTCGCGCGCGAGCTGGCGCGGATGAAGCTGGCGGCGCGCGCGACCTACGCCGTCGACTGGTCCGTGGGCTCGGGCGACGTGCCGCGCGACTACGATCGCGTGCTGGTGGACGCGCCGTGCTCTGGCGTGGGCACGCTGCGGCGCCGCCCCGATCTCCAGACGCGCCGGACGGCGGATGATCTCGCGTCGCTCGCCACGCTGCAGACGGCGATCCTCGCGCGCGCGTCCGACCACGTGAAGCCGGGCGGGCGCCTCGTGTTCGCGGTGTGCAGCGTGCTCGGCGAAGAGGGGGAGGACGTCGTCGCGTCGTTCCTGGCCTCGCATTCCGACTTCGCGGCGGCGCCCTTCGACTCTGCCGCCGCGCGCGCCGTAGCCAAATCCCCGGATGCGTCTACGCTACGCCTCCTTCCGAACGTTCACGGCACCGACGGGTACTTCATTGCGAGCTTCGTTCGGCGCGGGTAGAAACGGGAACCTTGGCCGCGGATATCGCCGGCCCTAGAGAGAGAATCCGATGATCGACGTCACCATGCCCCAGCTCGGCGAGAGCGTGTCCGAGGGAACGATCACCAAGTGGCTCGTCCGCGAAGGGGACGTGGTCAAGAAGGACCAAGGGCTCCTCGAGATCGCGACCGACAAGGCCGACAGCGAGCTTCCGGCGCCCGTCGGCGGCCGGGTGGCGAAGCTCCTCGCCAAGGAAGGGGACGTCGTCGCCGTGAACACGATCGTCGCCCAGATCGAAGAAGGGGTGACGGCGCCCACCTCCGCCCAGGCGCCGAAGCCGACCCCGGTCGCCTCGCCCGTCGCCGTGGCCGCGAGCGCTCCCGCGAACGACGGCGGCAGCGGACGAAGCGCGAGCGGCAGCGCGCTCGCCAGCCCCGGCGCGCGAAAGGCTGCGCTCGAGAACGACGTGAACCTCGAGAACGTGCGCGGCTCGGGCGACTACGGGCGCATCGGGCGCGACGACGTTCTGCGCGCGACGACGCAAGGGGCCCCGCCGGCGAACGCCGAGAAGGCGACCTCTCTGAGCGCCACCGTCCAGGCCGCGAAGCCCGCGGCCGCGCAGCTCTCGCAGATGATCAACCAGAGCGGCGGCTTCGTCCCGCCGATCCCGGGCGTCGGCTTCGGCGCGTTCAAGGTGCCGCAGTACCGGCCGCGCGAAGGCGATCGCGTCGTGCCGTTCACGCGGCGCCGTCGCATCACGTCCGATCACATGACGTACTCGAAGTTCGCTTCGCCGCACGTCGTGACGGTCGCCGAGGTCGACCTCCACAAGGCCAGCCGCATCCGCGAAGCCAACAAGGAGCGCTACAAGAAAGAGGGGCTCTCCCTCACGATGCTCGCTTTCGCCGTCGTCGCCGTGGCGCGCACGCTCCGCGAGACGCCCGACCTGAACGCGCGCGTGCTCGACGACGCGTACGTCGTCTTGAAAGAGGTGAACATCGGCGTCGCCGTCGATTCGCCCGACGGCCTCGTGGTTCCGGTCGTTCGCCGCGCCGACGAGCTCGGCCTCCGCGGCATCGTGCGATCGATCGACGATCTCGCGAAGCGCGCGCGCACCGGCAAGATCACGATCGACGACCTCAGCGGCGCGACGTTCTCGGTCACGAACCCGGGCCTCAAGGGGAACCTGTTCGGCGGCGCGATCATCAACCAGCCGAACGTCGGCATCCTGCGCATGGGCGAGATCCAGAAGCGCGTCGTCGTCGTCGAAGGGGCCGACGGCGAGGATCAGATCGCGATCCATCCGGTGATGTACATGGCGCTCAGCTACGACCACCGCGTGGTCGACGGCGTGAACGCGAACTCGTTCCTGTGGCGCGTCACGGAGATCCTCGAGAAGGGCGACTTCGAGGTCTGAGTCCGCCGGGCGAGGGCGCAGGCACGACAGCCTGCGTCGGATCGACGTGCGCTTGGCCTACAAGTCCGTTCCTTCCCGTCGAGCGCCCGCGACGAACGCGGGCCGGAAGGACCTCCGGCGACGCAGTGTGACCATGTCGGCGAGTGCCGAGACTCCCCTCCCCATTTCTTGGGGCGCGGTCGCAATGATTGACCCGTTGGCGCTCAGGCTGCGACGCTTGACGATCTGGATCACGAGTGACGCGGGTGACAGAAGGGCGGTCACCTCGCTCGTCTCTCGTGCGGATGCAGCATAGCCAAAGGCGGGACACGGAATGAACGAGCGAGAGAGCCGTATCGATCCGAAAAAGGACGAAGAACGCGACCTGCGCGAGCCGTACGAGCGCCCGCATCTGACGAAGAAGCGCTCGGTCGCGCGGGTGACTCTCTTTTCGGGGTCCGGAGCCTCAGGCGCCTCCGGGTTGACGTCGGCGTAAACGATCCGAGGAGGCGAAACGATGCGAGTCATTAGATCGATTCTGAGCTTCACCGCGCTTGTCGGCGTCGCGTCCTGCTCCGGCCAGTCGCCCGAGCCTTCCTCGAGCGCTCCACCGACGATAGGAGCGGCGATCGCCCCCATCGGTTACTTCAAGGGGTCCGTCGACACGGCAGGTACTCTCACGTTCGAGACGACGAAGACCGATGGGCTCCAACCCGAAAACGTCGTGGCCACCGGCACGACGCCCGGCACCGTCACGATGCACACGGTGCCCGGAACGGTCTTCTTCGGCCTGCCCAATTGCAGCACCGCGCTGACGCTTTGTGGGCACGTCCAGCTGATCAACCACTTCACTACCGCCTCCCAGGGGCTCAGCGCGATCATCGACACCGTGTCCCTCACGGGAACGACCAACACCGGTCCATGGGACTACGGCACCGTCGCTGGCAGTGGCACCTCGGGCACCCTCACGTGGGCGTTCCACCTCCCGAGCTCCACCCAGTTCAGCTTCACGGGTCACCTGAACGGCGTCGTTCCGCCGGCGTACATTTCCTACGACAACGAGAGCGCGCTCCGGACCGGTAGCCAGAACTACTCCCAAGGGTTCGGGATGGACTTCACGGTCAACTCCTCGATCACCGTGACCGCGGTCGGGGCGTACGACTCCAACGCTGCCGCCGGCACCGGCTTCGCCTCGCCGGTCACGGTCACGATCTGGAATCGGTCCGGGCCTTCCATCGTCCCCGGTTTGCAGGTCACGCTGTCGGGAACCAACCAGACTCTCATCGGTGGCCAGCGCTTCGCGTCGGTTACGCCCGTCGTGCTCTCCCCTGGGAACTACTCCGTCGTCAGCATCGGACCGAGCGGCTACGAGCTCTGGAACTCTTCTGGCGCCCCCGGTGGCGCGAACACGACCTCTGCGGGAGGAAGTGGCCAGGTCACGTACACCGGGTTGGGTCGCAACAGCGCGCCCAACGCGAACACCTTCCCGACGAACTCGGATAGCGGGCCGGCCAACAGGTACAGCGCGGGAACGTTCATCTTTCAGTAGGCAGCGTTCTAACTTCGAAGCTCAGCGCCGGCGCGCGATCACGCGCGTCTCGGCGGCTCCCAGCGCTTCGCACGTCACGTCGAACCACGGCGTGAACGTGCGCTGCCATTCGTCATCGCCGGGGACGATCGCTTCGACCGCGATCCCCAGCGCGCGATCCTCGTGCACGCAGCGATCGTCGCCGGTGCGAACGATGCGTGAGTCTCCGTCGTCGAGCACCTCGAACCCCGCGAGCCAGGTGCGCGAGGGCACCTCGGCGACGAACGCCCCCCCGACGCGAACGACCCGCGCGATCTCGCGCGCCAGCGCTGCGTAGGCGTCGCGCGACGGCGGGTGCGCCAGCGTGCCGTGAAGCGCGATGACCGCGTCGAAGCTCGCGTCGTCGAGCGGAAGGGCGCTCCACAGGTCCGCTTGCACGAGCGGCACCGGTCGCGCGCGACGCGCGCAGATCGCGAGCATCGACGGCGAAGCGTCGAGCCCCGTCGGCGCGTACCCCGCGTCCTGCAACGCCCCCAGCTCGCGTCCCGTCCCCACGCCGAGATCGAGCACACGCGCAGGCGCCTTCGGGAGCACCGCGATCACGCGCGCCATGCGCTCCTTCGTAGCCGTCGCGTCGAGCGCGTACGCGCGATCGTAACGGCGCGCGATGGCCTCGAAGAACTCGCTTGGCGAGACGAGCTTCACCGCCGCCCCTTCCTCCCGGCGTTCGCGGCGCGTAGCGCATCGGCCCGCGCGATCTTGCAGAGCGCGAGGTACGCCGCCTCGTGAATCCCGGCGATCGCGATCGCGCGATCGATGACGCCGTCGCAGTCCGCGGCGGTCCACGCCCGCTTCGGCTTCTTCGTCGCGGCGCGTCTGTGCGCGCGCCCGACGAGCGCGCCCAGGTACTCGGCCAGCGGGTCGAGATCCGAGTCGCGCATCTCGCCGAGGTCGAGCTTGTCTTCCTGCGGCGAGAGTCTCCGCACGAAGAGGGAAAGATCGCCCAGCGTCGTCGTCCCCAGGAGATGCGGCGGGCGCGCCACGCATGCGCGGAATGCGCTGAGCACGCGCGTCGCCGGCGCCATTCGTTCGCTCTTCGACGGTCGCCCGAGCAGCGCATACGCCGACGGATCCCCTTGCTCCTTCATGTCGAAGACCCACGCGCCGTCGGGCCCCCCTTTGCCGCGCACGAGCACGGCGACGCGTACGGTTCCGAGGCTCCCCGTCCCCGCGATCCGCCACGCCGCGTCCACGATCTCGATCGCTTCACTATCGGGGCGCACTTTCTCGTCGAGCTGCGCCACGTATCCGTGAAACGCGCGCCTCACCCCCTTCGCGATCGCGCGCGGCAGCTCGGCGTACCGCGCACCGCGCACGAAGCGTCGCTCGCCTTTCACCACCACCGTCCGCGCGTCGAGCAGCTCCTTCCGCGTTCGCCCCGCGACTTGATCCACGAGGCGCGCGACCACGTCCGGCTCGCGCGGCATCTTCGCCTTCGCGTCGCCGAACGCCGCGGCGGCGTAGGCCTCGAGCAGGGTGTGCGCGAGATCGAGCGTGCGCGTTCCCCCCGCGCCGAGCTCGCGGCCCCCCAGGATCAAGCTCGTCGTGAGCCGCATGACGTCGATGCGCCACGGCCCGACGACCGCGTCGTCGAAGTCGTTCAGATCGAACGACACGTCGTCGCGGTGCCCCTTGCTCGTGTTGTCGGTCGGCGGGAGCGGCCGATAGGCCCCGAAGTTCTCGAGGTGCAGATCGCCCGTGAGCCACCCTTTGCCGCGCGGCCCTTCGGCCAGCGTCGGGTGCGCCTTCAGCAGGTCGTAGAAGAGCGGCGCGGCTCCGCGCAGGAACGCGAGCGGCGATGCGGTCATGCGTTCGAGCTTGTGCGCCAGGAGCTCCGGGAAGCGCCTGGTCCGCGCGGTATCGAGCGCGAGCTGGTGTCGCGCGAGCGCCATGGGGTCGACAGCGAGCATCGCGCGAGGATACGCGCAGGCGCGGCTCGCATGGTATGTCGCGCCACGAGGATGGTGCTCGCTGCCGTGATGACGCTCGGTCACACTCGCTTGCGTCTGGCGCGCGGCCTCGAGTCGGGCGAGTGGGACGGGTTCGCGTCGCGCGCGCTGTCGAGCGCGTGGGGGGCGATCGCGTCGCGGAGCCTGGCGCGCCCATTGGTGTTGCCGGCGAAGGGGCGCGTGATCGCGGTCGGAGGCGCGACGCTGGGCGGCTCGGGGAAGACGCCGCTGGCGATCGCGTGCGCGCTGGAGATCGCGCGGGGAGGGGAGCGAGTGGTGTTCGTGGCGCACGGCTACGGCGCGAAGCCAGGAGCGGCGCCGCGCGTCGTTCGCGCGGATGACGACGTCGCGATCGTGGGCGACGAGGCGCTCGTCGCGTCGCGCGCGCTTCGCGACGCGGCTCCCGTGGTCGTCGCCAGGACGCGTCAGGCCGCGATCGATCACGCGGCGCCGTTCGCCGACGTCCTGGTCCTCGACGGCGTCCTGCAAACGGCGCCGCGTCGCGCGTCGCTCTCGCTGCTCGCGCTCGACGCGTCGGCGCCGTGGGGCACGGGGCACGCGCCTCCGCGCGGCGACCTCCGGGCACCCCGGCACGCGCTCATCGCAGCCGTGGACCGCGTCGTCGTCGTTCACGCCGTCTCCCGCGGCGCCCACCTCGCCGATCGTCTCCTCGCCTGGCCCGAGCTCGCCCCACTCCGCATCGGACTCTTCGTCGCTCTCGCGCGCCCCTCGCGCATCCTCCAATCGCTCGCTCGCCACGGCGTGACGCCCTCAGCGGTCGTCGCCAGCGCCGATCACGTGTCCCCCTCGCCCCGCGCCTTTGCCTCGGCCGAGGTGGACCTCTGGCTGGCGTCGCCCAAGTGCGCGACGCACCTCGAAGCTGCGCACATCCCCCACGCGACCCTCGATCACGACGTAATTCTCGACGAATCGCTCTGCGCGGCGCTCAGGGGAGGGTCAGGCTGACCCCCCGACCGTGTCGTTCCTCCCGCCCCATGGGCTGCAGCTTGCCTTGACCCTCCGCGTCGGTCGCCGGTACTCTCGTCTGACGCGGAACGCCGCGATTTCAAGATGATTGGTCGATCCACTTCGTTATCGAGATCGACGGAACGTGCGGCCATCGGGGAGGCTTTTGCGTGACGGAGGCCGACGAGAAAACGCGCGTCACGACAATCGTCCAGAAGCCCATCGGTAAACCCGAGGACGGGCCAAGAGGGACGGATTGCATCGTCGTGATCTACACGAAGGAGCCGACGCTCCTCGGCAAGCGCTTCGAGCTCGACACGTCCCCCTTCCGCATCGGCCGTGGCGCCGACTGCAACATCGTCCTCGAGGGCGACAGCGTGTCCCGCCGCCACGCGCACTTCGTCCAGCGCGAACAGCAGTGGTTCGCGGTCGACGACGGCTCGACGAACGGCACCTACGTGAACGACGAGCAGATCGGCCGCGAGTACGCGCTGGCCAACGGCGACCGCGTGAAGGTCGGCCCGACGATCTTCAAGTACCTCACGGGCCAGGACGTCGAGGCGCAGTACCACGAAGAAATTTACCGGATGACGATCATCGACGGTCTCACGCAGGCGCACGTGAAGCGCTACCTGCTGGAGGCCCTCGAGAAGGAGATGATCCGCGCCCGCCGTCACGCGCGCGATCTCTCGTTCATCATGTTCGATATCGATCACTTCAAGAAGATCAACGACTTCCACGGCCACCTCGCCGGCGACTTCGTCTTGAAGGAGCTCGCGCGCATCGTTCAGTCGCGCATCCGCCGCGACGAAGTGTTCGCGCGGTACGGCGGCGAAGAGTTCGCGATCGTGCTGCCGGAGACGAACCTCGAAGGGGCGCGCGCGCTGGCCGAGGGGCTGCGCGAGAAGCTCGAGTCGAGCAAGTTCACCTTCCAGAACGAAGTGATTCACGTGACGGTCTCCATCGGCGTCGCCACGCTCACGGATCAAGATCGCTCGAGCATGGATCTCATCAAGCACGCCGATCAGAAGCTCTACGACGCCAAGCGTGGCGGCCGTAACAAAGTCGTGGCCTGAGAGGAGCGCCCGCCGTGCCGCCGCTGTCCGAGCTGCCGCCTGCACTCGATTCGAGCGGGCAAGAGCCGCCGCGGATGATCGTCGACCCGCCGGGGCCGATGTCGCGCGCGCTGGCCGCGAAGCTCGCGAACGTGGAGTGCCCGGCGTTCGACGCGCGACGAGGGGCGCGCGCGGAGGAGAGCGGCGCGGACCATTCGCCCATCGTGTATGCGAGCGCGCGCGGCTCGAACGTGATCGACGCCGACGGCAACCGCTACGTCGATCTCGCCGCCGGCTTCGGCGCGCAGCTCCTCGGTCACACCCCGAAGCGCGTGGCGCGCGCGATCGAAGCGCAGATGGATCGCACGTGGCTGGCGCTGGGCGACGTGTACTCCGCCGACGTGAAGATCGCGCTGTGCGATCGCCTGGCGAAGCTGTTCCCCGAGCCGGGCGCGCGCGTGATGCTCGGCCTGTCGGGCGCCGACGCCGTCACCGCGGCGATGAAGACGGCGATGCTTGCGACGGGGCGCGCGGGCGTCATCGCGTTTCATGGCGGCTACCACGGCCTCTCGCACGGACCTCTCGCGCTCTGCGGCCTGGGCGAAGGCTTTCGCGCGCCGTTCGCCGCGCAGCTCAGCTCGCACGTGACGTTCCTTCCGTACCCGACGAACGAAGCGCAGATCGAGTCGTGCCGCGGCCAGCTCGGCGCGGCGATCGATCGCGGCGGCATCGGCTGCGTCGTCGTCGAGCCAATCCTCGGCCGTGGCGGGTGCATCGTTCCGCCTGCCGGCTTCCTCGCGATGCTTCGCGAGTCGTGCGACGCGGCGGGGGCGCTGCTCGTGGCCGACGAGATCTGGACGGGGCTCGGCCGATCGGGATCGATGCTGGCGAGCGTCGACGCGGGCGTGGTGCCCGATCTCATCTGCCTGGGGAAGGGGCTCGGCGGAGGGTTCCCGATCTCGGCGTGCATCGGCCGCGGCCGCGCGTTCGACGCCTGGGGCGCGCACGGCGGGACCACGATCCACACGGCGACGCATTTCGGAACGCCGCTCGCGTGCGCCGCGGCGATGGCCACGCTCGACGCGCTCGCCAGCGAGAAGCTCGCGGCGCGCGCCAAGGAAGTGGGCGACCGGTGGATCGACGCCTTGTGCGATCACCTGCGCGACAAGCGAATCGTGGCCGTGCGCGGGCGCGGCTTGATGATCGGCGTGGAGCTCGAGGGGGGCGCGGCCCGTGCGCTCGCGGTCTCGCGCGCGCTCCTTGCGCGCGGGTACATCGTGCTCACGGGCGGGACGCGCGGCGACGTGCTCACGCTGACTCCGCCGTTGAACATCGACGAGCCGCTGCTGGGAGGATTTGCCAGCACGCTCGCCGAGTGTCTTTAATTAGAGCAATGACGCTCGAAGAGTTCGAAGAGAGCGACGAGCTCCACCGGCGCGCGCGCGCCTTCGTGACCGCGTACGAAGCGAAGGCGGCGATGCCGGAGTCGTTCGACGCGCTGGCGTGCGACCTCGCGCGGCACCAGGCGAAGCACGTCGAGGGGTTCGCGCGCCTGTGCGCGGCGCGCGGCGTGGACGTCGCGTCGATCGATCGCGCGAGCCAGATCCCCGCGGTGCCGACCGATGCGTTCAAGCTGGCGCGCGTGGCGGCGTTCGCCGAGTCGGCCGCAAGCGTCGTGTTTCGCACCAGCGGCACGACGATCGGCGCGCGCGGCTCGCACGCCATGCGCGACGTGACGACGTACGACGCCGCTGCGCTCGCGTTCGGCCGCGCGTCGCTGGCGCGCGATCTCGAGGGGCCCGTCCCCGTGCTCGTCCTCGGCCCGTCGCCCGAGGCGCTCCCCGACTCGTCGCTTACGCACATGATCGATCTCTTCGTGCGCAGCCTCGGCAAGCCCGCATCGCGCGCGGAGACCTACGTGGTCGACGCCGACGGCGTCATCGATCTCGACGCGCTCGACTCGCGCGTCGCCCGCGCGCTCGTCGCCGACGAGCCGGTGCTCGTGCTGGGGACCTCGTTTGCGTACGTGCACTTCCTCGACGCGCTGGGCGACGACGCCTTCCGTTTGCCGCGCGGAAGCCGCGTGATGCAGACCGGCGGCTACAAGGGGAAGTCGCGCGAGGTCCCGGCCGACGTGCTTCGCAGCGATCTCGCCAGATCGTTCCACGTGTCGCCGCGATCGATCGTCGCCGAGTACGGCATGACCGAGCTCTCGAGCCAGTTCTACGAGCAGACGCTGAACGACGAGCATGCGCGCCACGGTGTCTACGCCCAGCCGCCGTGGGCCCGCGTCGAGCCCGTCGATCCCGAGACACTGGCGCCGGTCGCGGAGGGGGAAGTGGGGATCGCGCGGATCGTCGACTTGATGAACGTGGACAGCGCTGTCGTGGTGCTCGCCGCGGATCGCGTGCGCCGCGTGGCCGGCGGTTTCGAGCTCCTCGGTCGCGCGCCCGGCGCGGCGCCGCGCGGGTGCTCGATCGCGATCGACGAGATCATGGGAACGATGACCGGAACGATGACGGCAACGATGACCGGACGATGAGCGCGCGATGACGCGCACGCACGAAGAGCGGAGAGCCGACGCGCTCCGCGTGGTCG
>PLXW01000108.1:0-82635 GCA_003151595.1 Myxococcales bacterium | reverse complement strand
GCGTGGTCGTGCGTCCGTCGCGACGCGAGCCGCACTTCGCGCGCGCGCTCGTCGAGCGCGCCGGCGATCGCGGGCTCTCGCTCGCGGGCGAGGTGGACCTCCCGCGAATCTTCGGCGGCGAAGTGCACGTGTACGGGCGCGACGCGACGATCACCGCGGTACGCGCGCAGGTCGGCGAGCGGATCCGCGTGCGAGGTCACGGCGCGGGCATGGGCGTCGCGATCGTGTCGGCGCGGTCGTCGCTGGACGACGTGGCCACTCGGCTCGCGGCCGACGTGATCGCGTTCGATCAACGCGGCTGCCTGAGCCCGCGGGTCGCGCTGGTGATCGGTGACGCCGCGCGCGCGTCGTCGTTCGCCGATGCGCTCGACGCTGCACTCACCGCGGGCAACGCGCGCGTGCCGCGCGGCGTCGTTCACGACGACGAGCGGGCCGAGGCCTCGCGCTACGATGCGACCATGGCCTTCGTGGGGCGAGTGATCGCGCGCGACGATCACGTCATCGGCGTCGCGCCCACCGGCGCACCGCTCGTGGTCCCGCCGTCCGCGCGCCACGTGCACATCGCGCCAGTCGCCTCCGTCGAAGACGCGCGTCGCCTCCTCGCGGATCTCGCGCAGGTCATCGTCGCGCTCGGCTCCGACGACCTCGCGCTCGCAGCGAGCGTCGCCCCGTCGCACGTGCGCGTATCGGCGCTCGGCGAGATGCAGCGTCCGCCGCTCGATGGCCCGGTCGATCGACGCGAGCCGACGTAGGCGTCAGTCGCCGGCGTCGGAGTCCGCGTCTGCGTTCGCGTCTGCGTCCGCGTTCGCGTCTGCGTCCGCGTCTGCGTTCGCGTCTGCGTCCGCGTTCGCGTCTGCGTCCGCGTTCGCGTTCGCGTCTGCGTTCGCGTCTGCGTCTGCGTTCGCGTCCGCGTCCCCGCTCGACCCGTCACTACCCAACCCCGCGTCCGCTCCCCCGGCCTCCTCGAGCGGCCCTCCCTCCGGCACGCACGAGAAGTCGGTCGTACACGTCCACCGCGGCCCCCCCGTCATCGCCGTGCAAAAGCACCCGCCCGTCGCGCACATCGGAAAGCACGCCGTCCGCGTCACCGCCGGGCACGGCGCGCCGACCTCGGTGAACAGATCACACACCGTCGGCGCATCGACGTACGCGCTGTCTTCGTACGCGCCGCCGTCGCCCGCCGCCTCGTCGCTCGAGCACGCAGGCACCGACGCCAGCGCCCCCACGATCGCCAGCGACCCCGCCGCCGCGATCACCACTGCGAACCGCGCGCTCATCGCAGCGCTCGCGTCTCGCCGATGTCGAAGATCCACAGACGCGACGGATCGAGCCCGCGCTCCTTCCACCACGCGCGCAGTCGCTCGGGCGGCTCGGCCGGCGGCTCGTCGGTGAGGTCGAACGTCCCCCAGTGCATCGCGCACAGGTTCTTCGCGCCGAGCAGCTCGAACGCGCGTCCGGCTTCCTCGGGGCCCATGTGCTGCTCCTGCATGAACCACGTCGGGTCGTACGCGCCGATCGGCAACATCGCCCAATCGATTCCGCCCAACTGCGCGAAGCGCCGCCCGATGTCCGCGAACATCTCGGCCGAGAACGCCGTGTCACCGGCGTGAAAGCTCGTCCCCTCGGGCCCGCGAATCACGTACCCGCCCCACAAGCGCTTGTTGCGATCCCACGGCGTACGCATCGACCAGTGCTGCGCGGGGACGAGCGTGATGGAGACGTTGAGCGGGCCCGGAACGCGAAACGTGTCCCACCAGCCGAGCTCGACGACCTGCGCGAAGTTCTGCGACCGGAGCAGCTCGCCGTTGTTCTCGGGGACGACGTAGATCGTATCGTTGCCGATCTCGCGCAGCGTCGGCAGGTCGAAGTGATCGTAGTGCGCGTGCGAGATCGTCACGACGTCGAGCTTCGGCATCTGCTCGAACGGCACGCCCGGCGCCGCGCGACGCTTGATGACCGACTGGATCACCTCGCTCCAGATCGGATCGGTCGCGATCAGCCGCCCGCCGATTCGTTGCACGAACGTCGAGTGCCCGATCCACGTGAGGCTCGGCTCGCTCGAAGCCAGCGCCGTCCCGTCGTTTGCGCGCCGAGGCGTGACGAACTCACGCCCGACCTTCTTCTTGCCGCTCGTGAGGCGGTCCACTTGCCATCGAAGGATGTCGCCGATGCCTTTGTCCGGCGTCGTCCCGTCGAGGTTCGTGTACCGCGCCACGACTCTGGCCGCCTCTCAGGTGCTCGCGGCCTTGACCGGAATGATCTGCACGCGACGATCGGGCCCTTCGCCGTTGCTCTCGGTGCGAACGCCTTCGATGTCCTTGATCGCCATGTGCACGACGCGGCGATCGCGCGCGTTCATGGGATCGAACGTGATGACCTTTCCTTCGGCCATCACGCGCTGCGCCAGCTTCTGCGCCATCTGCGCGAGCTGGTCTTCGTGCCGCGCGCGATACCCTTCGGCATCGACCGCGATGTGCTTGCGCTCCTCGCCCGGGCGATGCGCGATGCGCGTCGTCAGGTACTGAATCGCCTCGAGCACCTGCCCGCGCTTGCCGATGATGCGCCCCGCGTCCGGGCCCTCGATCTCGAGACGGATCTCGTCGTCGCCCCCTTCGCCGTCGTCCGGCGCGACGCTGACTTCAGCGTCCATCGCCATCTTGCCGACGAGCATGCGGACGAAGTCGACCGCGCGCTTCGATTGCACATCGAGCGTCGACTCATCGACGGCTCCGCCCACTTGCTTCTGCGACACCTGCGCCCCCGAGGGCCGATCAGCCGAGCTCATGTCAGACACGGACTTTTCCCTTTCCAAGAGCGGGAGATTTTCCCCCCGCATCGTCGACTTGCTTCACCACGATCTCACCCTTTTTTCCGGGGTTTCGCGGTGCGATCTTCTCCACGATCAACTGCTGCGCGATGCCGAGCGCGCTGGACGTCAGCATGTACAGGCCGAGCGCCGCCGGCAGGAACAGCACGAGCACGGTGAACATGATCGGCATCAGGTACGTCATCATCTTCTGCTGCATCGGATCCATCCCCTGCTGCGGGACGAGTCGCTGCTGAAGCACGATGAAGACGCCGTACACGAGCGGCAAGATGAAGAACTTGTCGGGCGCCGAGAGGTCCGAGAGCCACAAGAATTTCTCGTGGTACATCTCGACCGCGGTCTGAAGCGTGGCCCACATGGCCCACCAGATCGGGAGCTGCACGAGCTGCGGCAAGCACCCGCCGAGCGGGTTCACGCCGTGCTTCCGGTACAGCTCCATCGTCGCCATCTGGCGCGCCTGGGCGTCGCCCGGGAACTTCTTGTTGAGCTCATCGAGCTCCGGCTTGATGCGACGCATCGCGATCGTCGTCTGAATCTGCTTCCACGAGAGCGGGAAGAGACAGATGCGCAGACACAGCGTGAGCACGATGATCGAGAGGCCCCAGTTCCCGAACGCGAGGTGCGCGTGGAAGAACACGAGCGCGCCGACCAGGAACTTCGCCACCGGCGAGAACGTGCCGAGGTTGATCATGTCGCCGAGGCGCGCCTTGCCGCCCGCGGTGGACGCGAGCACGTCGCGCTCTTTCGGTCCGAAGAACGCGACCTGCTCGTACGTCGTCGTCTGCTTGGGCGCGAGCGACACGACCGGGTACTCGAGCGCCGCGTGATAGATCGCGCCCGACGCGTCCCCTTCGGCGTCTTCGTTCGGCGCCTTCACTTCTTCGGCGAGCAGCGCGCACTCGGGCTTCTCGTCATCGACGCCGGGCTTGGTCGCGCCGGCGAACGCGACTGACGGAACGAGCGCCTGCGCGAAGTAGTAGTTCGAGACGGCCGCGTAGCGATCGGTGAGCGGCTCCCTGAACCATCCCTCCTTGAAGTCCCCCTTCTGCTTGCGCGTGACGTCCTTCTCGCGCGAGCACTGGAGGTCGGTCACGAACGGCGACACGCGCCCGAGGTGCCCCTTCGTCTCGCCGTTGGTGCGGAAGGCGAACGCGGCGATCGAGAAGCGGTGCTTCTTGGCGGCCGCGGCGAGGTTCGTCACCTGCGTCGTGACATCGAGCTCGTACGGGCGCTCACCGGCGGCGATGACCTTCGTGATCGAGACGCCCTCGTCTTGGTAGGTGAACTTGCATCCGCCGTCGTTCGCGAGCTGCTCGACCTTCCACGGAAAGCGATCGAACTTGATCTGATCGTCGTCAGCCGCCGCCGCGCCGGGCTGCGCGCGAAAGAGCGTGCGGAGCGAGCGCCAGCGTTCGTGATCGGGCGTGGTCGAGAGATCGAGCTGGTACTGCGGGTCGAGCACCTTGAAGTGCGTGATGGCCGCGCCGCGCGTGGAGAGCTGCGCTTCGAAGCGCGCCGTCTTGATGGAGCAGAGATCCCCTTCGATGAGCGGGGCGCCGGCCGTGAACGTGTCTTCGGGGAACCCGGGCGCGTTCACGTACGACTCGGCGGGGATCTTCGCCGACTGGTCTTCGTGCTTGCCGCTGAAGAGGGGCATTCCCCACTTCATGAATCCGAAGACGAGAAGCGAGATGACCGCCCAGCGGATGATGGTGTTTCGATCGATGCCCATACGTCGGAAGTCTTTCGGTGCGCCTCGCAGCGGGCGGGTGAGCGCGCGCGCGTTCAGCTGGAGATTCAGCTTGGAGAATGTGTCCGCACGGTGCGCTCGAGGTTCGTGAGCTTTGGCGTGCGGTTCGAAGAGATGCGAGGCGCGGGGGGCGGGTCGAAGCCGCCAGGATGAAACGGGTGGCACTTACACACGCGGGCTATCGAAAGCAAGCTGCCCCGCCCCGCGCCATGGAGCTCGAGGCAGGCCACGGCGTAGCGTGAGCACGACGGCTCGAATCGGCAATGCCCTCCGAGCAGAGGCCGGAGGAGCAGCTGGTAGCCCCTCACGAACGCCAGAAGCACCCGCGCGGCGAGCGAAAGCACGGGCTTCGGCGGCGGCGAGGGGAGCGGCGTCATGGCTTGGGTCTGGGCTTCTGGGCAGGCGCGCGGCCACGGCCGGCGACGCCGGAAACATGCGGCATCGCGCGCGCACGTGCCAGAGCTTCTTCCGCGCGGCTCCTGACGAGACCGCTCACGTCTTTCCACTCGGCCCGCACCTCGGCGAGCCCGAGCGCCTCGGCGCCGAGCCGGGCGATGACGACCAGGTCCACGCCGTTCGGGAGCCAGTCGGGCCACTGCCGGAAGCACTCGCGGCAGACCCGCTTCACGCGGTTCCGGGCCGGGGCGTTGCCGACTTTCTTGGTCACCACCACGCCGAGGCGCGCCGGGCCGGGCGCCGTCTTGCTCGCTTCGCGCGGGTTTCGCGGAGGCCTCACTTCGCGCGCGGCGACGAGCAGCACGTAATGCCGCGTCGTCACCCGGCGGGCTTCGCCCTGCGTGTGAACGAATTCGCGCCGCTTGCGGACGCGTCGATCCCGCCCGAAAGCTAGGTCGGGGGCGAGGCGGGGGACCATGGGAGATCCCTCATCGCGTTCGGCGTTCGGGGCGAATCGGGCCTAGAGGCCGCGATTCACTTCTTGTACGTCGAAACCGCGAGGCGCTTCCGCCCCTTGCGACGACGGTTCTGAAGGACCTTGCGGCCGCCGGCCGACGCCATGCGAGCGCGGAAGCCGTGCGTGCGCACGCGACGAACGTTGTGGGGCTGATAGGTACGCTTCATGGGGCGCGAGAAGAAAGCACCGGAACGGGCGCCAGTCAAGGGGATGAGGGGGTCAATCGCGCGCGATCGTGCCCGGCTAGTGTCCGCGAACTCCGATCCCCGTTCGCATCCGTGTACTCTGGGTTCCTACGAATGACGCGCACGATCAGCCGACGAAGTCGGCGCAGCCGCCATCGAAGTCCCCTCAATGCCCTCGTCGTTGCCGGCACGGGAGCGGCCGTTTTCCTAGGGGGATCCCTGGCTTCCGAGCCAGCCGCCCTGGCGCAACAGAACACCTTCCACCTCGACAGGCTCGAGGTCCCGGGGTCCCCGGACGACGGGTTCGTGATGTTCCGGCCTTATACGCGGCAGAACACAATTTTCTTCGCGCAGATGGCCCTCGGCTATTCGCTTCGGCCGCTCCACACGACCAACATCACGAACGACAAGGAGACGCTCCTTCACTCGCCGGCCGGCGTCATCGACGACCAGTTCACGAGCTACGCGAACGTCGGCTTCGAGTTCCTCGATCGGTTCATCGCCTCCGCGTCGCTCCCCATCACGTGGGTGCAGGACGGCCAGAACCCGAACTACAACAACGCCGCCCCGCTCGGCGGGACCAAGACGACCACGGTCGACACCGGCGGCCCCGCGCTCGGCGACATGCGCCTCGATTTCCGCGCGGTGCTGTGGCGCAACCAGGACCGGACCTCGGCGGTCGGCGCGCAGATCAGCATCTTCACCCCCACGGGCAACGGCTCTTCTGCGAACTTCGGCGGCGACGGGCAGACGACGCTGGCCCTCGGGTTCAGCGGCGAGACCAAGATCAAGTTCGTCACGCTCGTCGCGCAGACCGGCATTCACCTCCGTCCGCAGAACTCGATCAACGATCCGCTCGCCAACCGGAACGGCACGCTCGCGGGGCTCGGCGTCGGCAACGAGTGGACGTTCGCGGTCGGCGGGTTCATCCCCATCGCCAAGAACAAGTACCGGATCGGCGCGACGATCTTCGGGCAGACCGGCATCGTGAACGGCGAGATCGCGGGCAACACGTTGTTCACCAAGCAGAACTCACCGCTCGAGTGGCAGGCCGAAGGGCGCATGAAGTTCGGGCCACACAACCACTGGTGGTGGGGCCTGGGCGCCGGCACGCGCATCTTCAACGGCTACGGCGCGCCTGATTTTCGCGCCATCGGGATGATCGGCGCGTACGTGCCGATCCTCGAGTCGAACGCCGCGTCGCCCGACGGCAAGATGGCGATGCGCGAGAAGTGGCGCGAGCAAGGGCGCATCGACTCCGATCACGACGGCGTGCCCGACGACATCGACGCCTGCCCGAGCGACGCCGAAGATCATCAGGGGAACGATCCGAACGACGGCTGCCCGCAGCCGCCCGATCGCGACGGCGACGGCATCCCCGATCAGTACGACAAGTGCCCCGACGCGCCCGAAGACAAGGACGGCATCGACGACAGCGACGGTTGCCCGGAGGACGACGCCGATCAAGACGGCGTCCCCGACACGACCGACGCCTGCCCGCGCGAGCCCGGACAGCCTTCGCCCGATCCGAAGAAGAACGGCTGCCCGCAGTTCATTCACCTCGAAGGCTCGGTCGTGCGCGTGCTGCAGCAAGTGCACTTCGCCACGGCCTCGGCCACGATCCTGCCGGACAGCTTCCCGATGCTCCAGGAGATCGCGAACCTGCTCCGGGCGAACCCGCAGATCAAACGCATGTCGATCGAAGGGCACACCGACGATCGCGGCGACGCCGGGATGAACAAGCGCCTCTCCGACGCACGCGCGCGCTCGGTCGCAACGTGGCTCTCGCAGCACGGCGTGGAAGCCGATCGCCTCGAGTCGCACGGCTACGGCGAAGAGCAACCGATCGCCGACAACACGACCGACACCGGACGCGCCGCGAACCGCCGCGTCGAGTTCAAGATCACCGACGAGGACACGGGGCCGCCGAAGCCCACGCCGCATCCTCAAGGCGATCAGCCGAAGCCGAACCCCGACGAGAACGAGTGACGGGGTGATCGCCGCGCCGGGCTTCTAGCGGAGCCCGGCGGCGAACACTTCGACGACCCAGACGCTCCCATCGGCGTCGTCGAGGGCCGCGGCACCGATGCGCGTGAAGTCGTCGCGGAGCAGGTTCGCGCGGTGCGACGGGCTCGCGTAGAGCGCGCGGTGCGCGAGGCGAATCGATGCGGCGTGCGCCACGTTCTCGCCGACGACGCGCGCGCGGAGGCCAGAGGCTTCCAGGCGATCTTGGGGATCGCCGTCGCCGACGTCGTGACCGACGGTGCGCGCGGCGAGCATGCGCCTGGCGTGCGCGAGCGCGAGGGCGTCGAGGCGTGCGTCGCGCGCGAGCGGCGTGAGGCGCTCGTTTCCGCGGAGCGAGTCGACCATGAGGACGAGCGCGTCGGACCCGTTGACCGCGGCGCTCGCGTTCCTCGCGACCGCGTCCTCGCCCGGAGCCGGCGGCGTCTCGATGCGATCGGGGGGATCGACGTCGGCGAAGACGCGCGCCTCGAGGATCGGTCGCGGCCCGGTGGCCACGTCGGCCACGACCTGCACGGTGAACGCGCCCGCGCGATCGGGCGCGAAGCGGGCGACGACGTGCGCCTCGCCGTTCTCTTCGCGCGTCCACGACGGGACGCGATGCGAATCCGCTTCGGGCCCTTGAACGACGACGTGCGCACCTCGTGCGTCGGCGAGCATCGTGGCGTCGATCGTGAGCCACGTGCCGACGTGCGCGCGCACGGGGAGGGGAGCGAGATCCGCGAGCGCGTCGAGCGCGACCGCCGCGATCACCTCGGTGCCGTCGCTCGCCGTCGCCGACGCGACGCCGCATCGGCGCTCACCGTCGTCGCGGAAGCTCGCGCGCCACGCGTCGATCTTCGCCACCGTCGCCTCGCGACCGAGCGCGTGCCCGGAGACGACCCACGCGCGCGGCCAGACATGCGGTTCGCCGGACGCGCGTAACGTCTGCTCGAGTCGATCCACGTCGAGCCGTGACCCTCCGGCGATTCGCGCGCGCACCACGCGCTTCGCCGCCTCGCGCAGCCCGGCCTCGCCCGCGCCGCAGTGCGCGAGTAGCTCCGCGTCGCGTGCGCTGGTGGGCTCGGTGATGACGGCGGGCGACGCGGTCGACGTGACCCACGTGAGCGCGAGCGCCTCGCTCGTGCGCGAGTCCCCGGTCGCCGTCGTCGCCGTCGCGACCACGAGGACTCCGCCGATCGCCGTCGCGATCTTCGGCGCGAGAACGGCACGCGACTTCACACCATCGACGATACGCGCGTTCCCTCGCGCGGCCACGTTTGCGGCGCCGCTCTACGCCTCGCGACGCGCTCGCGCTTCGTTCAGCAACCGCGTGCGTGCCGCGTCGATCGACTCGAACTCCGGCGGCTTCGAGCCGATCACCTGCGCCAGCTCCGCGAGCCACCGCCGCTCGGCGATGATCCGCCGCCCGCGCTCCGCGCGATACCCGATCGCGAGCCCGACGCGCACGCCCAGGATCACCCCTGCGATGGCGATGAGCGCGTTGAAGATCACGTCAGTCGATCGTGAAGCTCTTGCCGACCGTGACCGAGCTCCCGCCGAAGGCCGGGATGTGCGCGCTGCGGAACTTCCCCGCGACGCACCCCCCCACCGCGGTTCCGGAGAACGGCGCTTGATCGACGACCGCCGACTGCACGTTGCCGCTCGACGAGAACGTCACCTTGATGTGCCCCGAGCCGGTCGGCCCATCGGACTTCTTGCAGCCGTTCACGTTGACCGAGCCGAGCGCCGCCGCTGCCGCGCCGCGATCGAACGGTGCCGACGACTGCGCTGCGGGCGCCGACCCGCCGAAGTTCGTGTCGGTGCCGACGGAGGTCTTCATCTGATCGGCGAGGCTGTTGCCGCCCCCCTTCGACGCCGGAGCTGCCGGAGCCGGAGGAACGAACGGAGGGGGCGAAGAACCGCCACCGCCGCCGCCGCCCGTCGCTGCGTGATGACCGCCACCGCCGCCACCACTACCGCCGCCACCCGCGGCCTTGTGCGATCCGGTATCGCCGCCGCCACCCGCGGAGGGGGCCATCGGCTGCGCGCCACTGCCGGCGTTCGGATCGTTCGCCGCGACCACGGCGCTGGGAGCCGCCGCCGCGGCTGTGGCCGTGGCCGCCGCGGTCGCCGTGTCCGCCGTCTGCGCGATCGGAGCGACGATCGCGGGCTCGGCCGGCTTCTTCAAGACGACCGCGAGCACGATCGCCAGCGCGACGAGCGCGCCGGTGCCGATGATCGCGATCAGCATCAGCTTCGTGTTGTCTTTGCGCGGCGACCCGTCGAACCCGAGCATCCCTCCGCCGTCCATCGAGGGAGGCGCGAGCACCGGAGCCGCGAGCGCCGCGCTGAACGCGCCGCCGCCGCCGAGGTTCATGATGTCGTCGACGTGGCTCCCCTTCGCGGGGCCGCCCGTATTTCCCATCGAGGCGCTGAGCGCGCGAATGTCGATGAGCCCCGACCCTTCGCCCGGCGCTTGCGGCGCTTCTTCTTTGGGCGCGCTCTGCGTCAGCGCGTTGAGCGAGAAGAGAACGCTGTTCTCATTTCGCTGGCCGGTGAGCTTGCCGGGATCGTTCGACGCTTGCGGCATCGCGCCGCCCGCGGGCGCGCTCGTCATCACGTCGTCTTCGCCGCCGGCTTGCGAGACACCGCCGAACAGGTCCTGCGCGCCTGCGCGTCCTTGCCTGCGTGCAGCTGCGGGCGCCGGTGCGGCGCCCCCGTTGAAGAGGCCGTTGCTCGCGCCGTTCCCGTTCGTCGAAGCCGCTGCCTGTCCGCCGTAGCCTTCGTATCCGGCAGCCGTCGCTTCTTCTTGCTCGTGTCCGCCGCCGCCACCGCCGCCGAACACGCCGCCGCCGCCGTACGCCGGCTGCTGCTCGTAGCCGCCCGCGGCCGGCTCTTGCGCCGTTTGATCCGCAGCCGGCGGTTGCGGAGCCTCGCCCGCTGCGGCGTAGAGCTCGGGGACTTCGCGAATCGGGAGCCAGTCGGCCATGCCGTCTTTCCAGCAGTAGGTCTCGTCGGTCACGACGCCGGATTTGAAGGCGGCGACGATCTCGTCGAACGACATCGTCCGCTGATCACCGTCGGCGACGTTGACCGTCCATTGCTCGCCTCCGGCTTGCGCGGCGTAGTCGAACGCCTGCGCTTCGGCGCCGCTCTGCGAGCCGGCGGTCTGCGCGCCGGTCTCGTTGCCGTTGATCACGATCGTCGCTCCGCACTTCTTGCAGCGGATCTTGACGATCTTGCCGAGGACCTTCTCGTCCGCGATCGTGTATTTCGCCTGGCATGACTGGCACGAAATCTTCATCGCGGTTTCGTCCTTAGCATTGGAGAAATCGTAGCGCACCTTATGAGTGGCGTACGGTTCACCCCGAGAAAGTATAGCGGCGCGCCGTCGGGGCAATCAAGCAAGCGGGGCGACGACTCCTTACATCTAGACCTTGTACGCGCGAGAACGCCGACTCGATCTCGCGCTCCGAGCGCGTTTGGCGGGCTGTCGGTCGGACGTGCCGGAGGGGGCGGCCATTCATTCGCCACCACCCGGATGTGCGACGGAATGCGCAGGATTGCCCGGTGATTCGTGGGCGATCGATCGTCAATTGATGAGGACCAGCGCCGTGCCGTCTTTTCCGCAGAAGGCCGCCGCGCCGTCGAATCGGCCGCCGCAGGTCGGGCAGATTTTCCCCTTGCCCACGAGGGCCACGGTCCCCGTACCGGGCGCCGCGGCGCGCGCGACCGCGGCGTGCATCGCGTAGGGGACGAGCTCTTCGCCGTCGTTCGGGCAGACGCGCGTGCCGGCGGGGAACCCTCGCTTGCACGCCGGGCAGATGCTCCCGGCGCCGGGAGCGGCCGCCTGGCCCGTGCCCACGGCGACCAGCTTCGTCGCGTCTTGGGGGCAGAACGCGCTCGTCGTCGGGTAATCGCGTCGGCACGTCGGGCACACCATGCGTGCCGGTCCCGACTTCCCCGCCTCTTCGAGCGCGCGCGCTTCGGTGCTCTTTCGCGTCGCGGCTTCACGCGCGCGACGCAGGCTCTCTTCGTGCGCCTTCACGGCCGCGTCGTGCGCCGCGCGCTTCTCGGTGCGTCGCTCGTCCGCCGCGCGCACCTTGTCTTCGTACTCTTCCGTCGCGCTCGACTCGAGCTGCGCCGCGCGCTTCTGCCTTCGCGCGAACACCCCCGCCACGACGCCCAGCACCACCACGAGCCCGCCCACGATCACGAGGAAGATCGTGCGTCGCTTCTTCGCGTTGTCCTCGGCGCGCGCGTCGGCGCCTCCGATCGATCCTGTCTCGGCGACCGAGACCGCGTCGTTCTCGCCCTGCGCGTTGAGGCCGGAGCTCACGAGCAGCTCGTCGTAGTGCGTGGGCGAGGCGACATCGATCGTCACGTGCGCGCTTCGCCCTGCGGCGGTCACGAGCACCTGCGCGCTCCCTTCGGCCGCGTCGGCCGGCGCCGACACTCGCCCCGAGGCGTCGACGGTCAACGTCGTCCCTCCGCCCGGCGCGATGCTCCACGCCGTCTGGGTTCCGGTCGCGCACCCGTTCGCGTCGAGCACGATCGCGCGGAACGCATACGACTCGCCGGTGCGCAGCAGCTTTCGCGAAGGGCGCACCTCGAGCCGCGCGGGATCGCCCGGCGAGTCGCACGAGGGGCGCGCGGGGGGCGGCGGCGGCGCGACGGCGGTCACGGTGGGGAGTGGCGTGGGCGCCTGCACTGCCACGGCCGCCGACGCAGACGCTGCCGGCGCCGCCAGATCGCGCGCGACGAGATCGAACTCGCGCGACCTTCGCACGTCGGCCACGCAGTGCCCCTCGGCCAGCATGATCTCGTAGCGCCCGGTCTCGATCAGATCGATGTGCGTGTCGCTGGTCGCCACGACGAGCGTGTTCATCATCGCGCGCCGCGGATCGTTCGACGGCGTCGAGCACCGCGTCCGCCACGATCGCCCCGACGGATCGCGCGAGTGCGTCTCGCGCGCCAGCGTCGGTTGCTGGTCGTAACACTGGTTCGTCCGGAAGACGCGTCCGCCCCCAGCGATCGCCAGCTCATCCCCCTCTTGATGAACGCTCACGATCTCGCCGCCGCCGCTCATCCCCGAGACCGGCGCCGGCCCGCACCCCGACGGCGACCACTCGGGCACCGTGTAGTCCTCGCGCAGCGCCCCCTGCTTCCACTTCCCGTCGAACGGGGTATCGGCCCGCGCGACATCGCTCCAAGCGAGCGAGACGAGCGCCAGGCCCATCGCCAAGAGGACGCGGTGCACGGATCGAGAATACCACGCAGCACCGCTCAAGATGCGGAGGCGCCCGCGCGGCAAGATGCGGAGGCGGGCCGGGACCCGCCGACCCACGCGACTAGGACGGCCCACCATCGCGAGCGGCCACTTCACGAAGTGATCGTACCAGCTTGGCGGAAACTTCGCGCCGTTGCCCAGTGTGTTAGCCTTATTTCGAATTGGAGTGGTTCGCTTTGATGCGCTTTATCGCCATCGCCCCGAGGAGGGCGCGCGGATGAACACGATCGGCCGGCGGCTCGCGTCGCTCGTCGCGGCGAGCGGACTTTCGCTAGTGAGCGGCCTCGCATCGGCGCAGCAGATCACGCCGGGGAACGGCGCCGGGCTCGACACGCATCTGTTCCGTCCGGCGATGGACTCCAAGGGCCTGTTCGTCACGAACGGCTCGGACATTCTCGGCCACAACGAGATCTCGTTCGGCCTGGTCATCGACTACGGCAACGATCTGCTCCGCGTCGATCCGGTCGGTCAGAAGAGCGCGCAGCTCATCAACCATTCGTTCCAGGGGACGCTGCAGTTCAACTACGGCATCCTCAATCGCTTCATCGTCGGCCTCGACGTCCCCGTCGACCTCATGGCCGGCGACGCGCAGCAGGCGACGCGCAACGGCGTCACCGGCGCGACCGAGCCGGGTTGGGCGACCACGCAGCTCGACGAGCAGACGCTCGGGTTCCTCGCGCTTCACGCCAAGTGGCGCATCACGCGCGTCGAGAACGGCATCGGCCTCGCGCTCGGCGCGCAGATCGGCTTCCCGGTCTCGGACGCGCCGAAGGCCGCCGGCTCCGACTCTGCGTTCTGGTACTGGCCGCAAGCGATCGTCGAGAAGCGATTCGGATCGACGGGCCAGCTGAAGATCCTGCTCAACGTCGGCTACCGCGGTCACTCCGCGAGCGGCACCGTGCTCCCTCTCCGCGGCGGAAACGTCTACGCCGACGGCAGCCTCGTCACGTTCGGCGGCGGCGTCTCGTACCGCTTGCTCGAGCCGCTCGACATCGTCGCCGAGACGTACGCCACGTACTTGCTGGCTGACGCGCCCGCGACGAGCGACATCAAGTTCAGCGACGAGGTCGTTGGCGGCATCAAGCTGTTCGTCGAGCGCAACTCGTACCTGATGCTCGGCGGCGGCGCGCGCGCCACCGACGGCTTCGAAGCGGCGAACCTCCGGGGCTTTCTCGGCTTCGTCTTCGAGCCGTCGATCGGCGACCGCGACGGCGACGGCTTGAAAGACGACGTCGACCAGTGCCCGGACGAGCCCGAAGACCGCGACGGCTTCCAGGACGAAGACGGCTGCCCCGATCCCGACAACGATAACGACGGCATCCCCGACGTCGACGACCGCTGCATCAACGAGCCGGAAGATCGCGACGGCGATCAAGACTTCGACGGCTGCCCCGAGACCAGCGACGGCGATCGCGACGGCGACGGCATCCTCGACTCGAAGGACAAGTGCCCCGACCAGCCCGAGGATCGCGACGGCTTCCAGGACGAAGACGGCTGCCCCGATCCGGACAACGATCAGGACGGCATCCCCGACAAGAAGGACGCCTGCCCGAACGACCCCGAGGACAAGGACAACTTCGAGGACGAAGACGGCTGCCCCGATCCGGACAACGACAAGGATCAGATCCCCGACGTCGTCGACAAGTGCCCGAACGAGCCCGAGACGTACAACGGCTTCGAGGACGAAGACGGCTGCCCCGACAAGGGGAGCGTCATCATCCAGGACAACAACATCGTCATCCTCGACAAGATCAAGTTCAAGACGGCGAGCGCCGAGATCCTCCCCGAGTCGCACAAGATCCTCGACGCCGTGGCGACGACGATCAACCACCACCCCGAGTTCGAGCTCATGGAGATCGCCGGCCACGCCGACGAGCGCGCGACCGATCAGTACAACTTGCGCCTCACGCAGGACCGCGTGAACTCGGTCATGGCGGCGCTCGTTCAGCGCGGCGTCGGGCGCGAGAAGCTACGGAGCAAGGGGTACGGCGAGTACTGCCCCGAGGACAACGCGCACAACGAGACGGCGTGGGAGAAGAACCGCCGCGTCGAGTTCAAGATCGTGAAGACGAAAGACGGGCCGACGGGCGTGGAGCTCGGCTGCGCGAACGCGACGGCTCACGGCGTGTCGCCGGATTCGAGCAAGTAGCCCGCGGCGAGCGCTCGCGGATGGCGGGAAGGGCCCGGCGGTGCACGACGCAGCCGCAGGACGAGCGCCGTGGGTGCCCGAAAGAGCACCAGGGATGCCCAAAAGGGCACCGGGGATGCCCAAAAAGGCACCGGGATGCCCAAAAGGCCATCACGGGTGGCCAAAAGGCCGTCACGGGTGCCAAAAGAGCACCAAATCGCGGCCAATTTCGAAATTGGCGCGCTCGCTACTGCCCGAGCAGCGACTTGCACTTCTCGACGCAGATCTCGTCGTGCTGCTGCTTGCAGATCGTCTTCAGCATGCGGATCTCTTCCGCCGTCGCGCGGTTGCCGAACACCTTCGGTTCGAGCGCGGCGCGCGCCGCGGCGATCGAGCTCGGCGTGTCTTGCAAGAGGAGTTGGTGAACGTCGGTGCCGCCGCTGCTCTTCGTCCCCGTGGAGACGGGAGGCGGCGTCGGGGTCGACGTGTTCAGGTCGCCCTGCGGAGGAGGCGTGCGGCGACCGGGACCCGCGTCGCGCGCGGTGTGCTTCGTGTCGGGCGGCGGGCCGGCGTCGACGGCCGCGGGGAGCTGCGTCGGCGTCGTCGTCGCGACATCGACGATCTGCTGGAGCTTGTCGGACGCGCGCTTGCGATGTTGCGGATCGAGCGCCGTCGACTTCGCGATCTCGTCGAGCATCGCTCGCTTCTTCGTCAGGTCTTGCTCGGTGTCGGCCCGCGCGAGGAGCGCTTCGGCCCAGCGCACCGCGATCCCCTTGAAGTCCGCCGTGTCGCGCAGCGGTGAGCCCGGCGGGATCTCGTTGTCGATCTTCTCGTACGCCGTGTCGCAGTCGCCCGTGTCGCAGAGCTTCTTCGCTTCGTCGAGCGTCTGCTGCGCGGGATCGCCCTGGCTCCCCGACGGGATCGGGAGAATCACCACCGGCTCCGGCTTCGGCCGCGTGAACGCCCACGCGCCGACGGCGATGACGGCGATGACCGCGCCGAACACGACGTACGGCAAGAGCCCCGTCCCACCGCGACGCGACCCGGGCGATCGCTCGCCGATCGACGACAGCTGCTGACTGTCGTTCACGCCGGGCAAGAAGATCTGCCCCGCGCCGACGAACTTGAACTTCACGTCGCCCAGCTCGATCACGTCGCCCGGCTCGATGATCCCGCGCCGCAGCTCGGCCGTGTTCACGCGAACGCCGTTGCTCGACCCCTTGTCGACGATCTCGAAGCGCCCGTCACCCAGCGCGTGCACTTCGCAGTGAAGGCGCGACACCGAGTTGTGGTTGATCGAGATCGACGCATCTTCCGCGCGGCCGATGGTCAGCCGCTCCGTGTCGAGCGGGTACTCGGCGCCGGGCGTCGGCCCCGCGAGCATCACCATTCGATTCGGCCGCTCCATCAGGAGCGACGCGCGCTGCCCGCTGGGGATCGTCGTCTTCGGGTCGGGCTGCGACGCGGGCGGAGCGTCGATGACCGCGTCGTCTTGAAGGACGATCCGGTAATCGCCGATCTGGATCAGATCGCCGTGGCCGAGATCCTGCGTCTGCGCGACGCGAATGCCGTTCACGTAGACGCCGTTGTAGCTCGACTGATCTTCGAGGACGTAGTGCGCGTGCGGCGCCGTGGCCGCGGGGGGCGCGCCGTTCTGGAGCTTGCGAATCTTCGCGTGCGCGCGTGAGACGTTGCGCTCGGTCAGCCGGATCGTGTTCCCCTCTTTACGACCGATCGTGTAGTCGTCGCGCGTGAGCGGCACGACCGTGCGCTTCCCTTCGTCGTCCTCGATGACCAGCTTCCACATGTTCGCGTGTCGCGCTCGCCTGGGACGTATGGGAGTGAAGGAGGGAAGGGGATCGGCGCGAAGGTACGCCGGCGGGACCGATGGGGCCAAACGGGCCAAACGGCAAATGGGGGTACGGCAGGTGAAGTCTAGCGAGCGCGGGAAAAGGATGGAAGCGTCCTGCTTTGTCGCGATCTTGTTCGTGGCCTCGCTGGGGATCCTCGGCGCATGCGGGTCTTCGACCGGATCGGTCGGCGCTTTGCTCGGAAAAGACGTCCACACGGGCCGTCTCTACGTGCGCGAAGTGCCGCCGGGGATGGCCGCGGCGCTGGCCGGAATTCGCGACGGCGACGAGGTGATCGCGATCGACGGCGAGCCGGTGGGCGACATGCCGCCGGGCGAGGTTCATCGACGGCTGGAGGGGAAGGTCGGCTCTAAGGTGACGCTGCTGGTCGTGCGCGCGGGGATCACGAAGAAGATGGTCGTGGAGCGGACGCCGCTCGTCGATCCGTGAGCGGCGGGCGTTAAATGCCAACGGGCGCCGTGCTCTCGCGCGGCGCCCGATGATCGTCACTCCTCGAGCCAGAGGCCCGACGCGATGCTTACATCGACGTACCGTGCGCGCGCGGCGTGAGGACGATCGAGCAGTTCGTGCCGGTGCAGTCCGGGTCCCACGCGACGTAGTAGCTCGTGGTGGTGACGCTCGAGGAGCCGGTCGTCCGCGTCACGGCGCACTCGAAGAGCTGCGGCGCAACGAAGTCCAGGCCCGTGCTCGTCTGGATGTTGTCGTAGTACGAGATGACTCCGCGAACCGCCGGGTCGAACGCCTGCTTGCTGCTGATCTGCGCGCCGTACCAGACCTTCAGGAGCGCGGTCGGGTCGTTCGACGCGAGGAGGAGAGGCGGCGTCTGCGAGACGGACGGGAAGCTCGGGTCGGCCGCATCGAGCGCGTCAGCGAGCTGGTTCTCGAACACCCACGGCTCGAACGTCGCGCCCTCGGACACGATGTAGAGGAAGCAGAGGATCGCGGCGAACCCTCCGGCCGCGCAGATCTGGTCCACGGCCGACTTCGCGTTTTGGTATTGCGTGGTCGAGTACGACGCCCATCCGGTTCCGGCCGAGGAGCCGCTCGGAGCGACCTGCGTCACGAACGGGAGCTGCGAGCTCGACGCGCTCGGCGTCCCCTCGAGGAGCGAACAGCTCGTCGTCACGAGCGTCCGGGGCGGCGGGGGCGGGGGCGGCGGGTTCGGGTTGCCGCACGTCGAGGCGATGTGCAGCTTCGAGCCCGGCACGAGCGAGTTCGCGACGGGGCAAAGCGCGTTCTGCGTCTCGGCGACCGCCTCGCTCGACGCTCCATCGGTCGGCGCGGCGCATCCGGCAACCAAGGCCGTGACCGCGACGGGGAGGACGGCCGTGACGAGCGAACCAAACGAGCGGATGGAGAGCATCGTTGTCTACCTTGGTTGGGGGCCGCAGCGCGCGGCACGTGCGTAGGCTTTGCAACGACGGGACCACGCGCGTCGATGCTCGAATCCCGCAGTTTTCGCGGTCTCGCGTGAGCGCTTCGTCCGAGGTAGACGAGTTGTCCAAAGGCGGATCGTCTAGTTCTGTACGACTTGTAAAGAGGCTCACGGGCAGCGCAGGGCACCTTGGATCGACCCGGCTCGTGCGGCGTACACCAGCCCCGACTCGACGCCGATGGGCTCCCCGTTCGAACCTCGACCCACGCACAGGACGACGTGGTTCGTTGGGTCCTCTCCCGTCGCGAGATCGAAATCGAGATCGCTGCCTGCCCCTTGGAGATCGATCGCTCGCCCTGCGCCCAGCTCGCGCAAGCCGTCGAGAATGCGCGCCGGCCCGACCTCGATCGTCTTCCCGGGGCCCACGAGGCGCTTCACGTTCGCGGCGAGCGCTTCTCCGGTCACGGGCTCGTCGCCGAGGGCATAGGCCGCGTAGGCGAGGACGTAGAACGCGTCGTACGTCGTGTTGGGCGACAGGCCCAGCGTCACGTGAACGGGGAAGGTCGCGTTGTAGTGGAGAGTGAACTTCACGTTCACCGACGTGTTGCTCGGCGTGGTCAATCCGAGGAAGCGCTTCTGCATCGCGACGTCGCTCTCGAGCCCATCGAACGACCCGAACGGACCCGCGCTCAAGTAAGTCGGCCGGGGCGCGCCCGGTGGCAGCGCTCGTTCGAGGGGGGCGAAGAGCCCGGCGACGTATTCCCAGCCGTGGAAGATGACGATCGACGGTCGTTGCTGCGCGAGGGCGCGCGTCACCTGGGCGAACTGTTCGGGCGATGCCGCGCCGTCGACGACGTACTCCGCGAAGTGCGTCTGATTCTCGGCGATCGTTCCTCCATTCAATCGCAAGGTAGTGACCACGGCATCGGACAGGCCGACACCTGCGGCGTTGGCCGCACGAACGAGCGCGACGTCGATGGTTCGTCGCCCCTCGCGATGAAGGCGCGGCTCCACGAATTCCTCGGCGAGCGCCGACAACGCCTTGCCGAGCTGCGTGACGTTGTCGGTCGTGCGCCAGACGAGGCGCGGGCGGTCCTCGCGCATCGGGATCGCCATGACGCGCGCCGAGGTGCTCAGCGGAATGATCGTCATGGTCCCGTGCGGGATGACCTCGGATGCGAGCATGTCGATCGCCTCCTGCGACGATCGAAACCCGATGATGGCGGGAACGCGGGCCTCTTCCACTAGATGCCTGGTGAGCGCGATCGGATCGGCGGGCTCGTCGCATTCGACGACGGCGATGGGGCGTCGGACCTGGACGCCCGACACACCCGGCAAGCTGGGAGGCAGCTCCGCGAAGTCTCGGCGGGCGAGCTCGATCGCGTTCGGATCTCCGATGTACTCGTGGTGCATACGAACCCCGAGCCAGATCGTGCGATCGTTCTCGAGGTCCGCCGGCTCGGCGTGCACGACGCATCCGTCGGCGGCGAGCGCGACGCACGAGCCTTCGTCCTTGTGGCAAAGGTATGGCTCACCGCCGTGGGCGCGAACGCAGTCGGCGTTCGTGGTGCACGCTGTCGCGCGTGCCGTCGCGGCGGGCGTGGTCACCGCGTCGGCGTTGGTGCCCGTCCGACGCGCGAATGCTCCGACCGCGACGGCGATCCCGATCGCGACGGCCACTCCGAGCCACGTCGCCACATTTCGCGTCGGTCTCCTCGCGGATGCCTGGGCCTCGAAGGGCTGAGTCCGCGTCACCTGCGACATCGCCGCAAGCTTCGCGGCCGCCGCCGCCTTGCTCGCGTCGGACTGGCTCTCGCTCACGAGCTGCGCAACTTCAGGCGCAGCCATCGTCTTCGCCGCGGCATCGACTCCGAGGCCCTGTGAGCCCGAGCCCGACCCCGGAAGCGATCGGCGCGAGCCGACTCCAGGCCCGAGATCGAGCGTCGCGATTAGATCGCTCATCGTAGGAAAGCGGTCGTCCCGCTCCTTCGCGAGAGCGCGCGTGATCGCGAGCGACACCGGCTCCGGGATCTCGGCGTTCAGCGCTCGCGGGATCTCCGCCCGCTTCGAGAGCACCTGAGCGACGAGGCTCAATGCGTCCGCCCCTTCGATCTTCCACGGCCCGCGACCCACGAGCAACTCGAACGCGACGACGCCCCACGAGAACTGATCGGCGCGCCCGTCGATCGCTTCGCCGCGCATCTGTTCGGGCGCCATGTAGTAGGGCGTGCCGATCGCGACGCCGTCGGCTTTCGACAGCGAGCTGAGGACGTGCGCTTCGGTCGACTGCGCCCAATCGACGACGCCGACGTTGCGCTTGGCGATGCCGAAGTCGAGCACCTTCACGACGCCGTCGTTGCGGATCATCACGTTCTCGGGCTTCACGTCGCGGTGCACGAGCCCGCGTTCGTGCGCCGCGCCCAGCGCCAACGCGATGTCGCGCAGCCACCGGAGGCGATCCGACATCGGCGTCGCTTCGCTGACGTAGGCTCGAAGCGGCTTGCCCTGGATCATCTCCATCGCGAGGTACGCGACCCCACGGCGCTCGGGCGGCTCGCGCAACTCGCCGACGTCGTAGACGTGAACGACGTTCGGGTGCTCGAGCGCCGCCGCTGCGCGTGCCTCGCGGAGAATGCGCGCGGAGCCGCTCGACCCTCGCGCCCCGGTCGATCCTGGCGTCTCGGCCTCGGGCAAGAGGAGCTTCAGCGCGACGTGCCGCTGAAGGAGCGTATCGAACGCGGAATAGACCTCGCCCATGCCGCCGGCCCCGAGCCGCGCCACGATGCGGTAGCGATCGATCTGCTCGCCGGGCTCGAGCTGCACTCTTCAGAGATATCCGAAGACGGCAGACCTGGCGTCGTGGGCAGTCGCAGGCGACGCGGAGATGCCGCAGGGCGCCGAACATGACGTGATACGCGCATCAATCCCGTGAATTAAAGCTAAAATGTTCGTCATTCGCAGTTCCTGTCTTGACTCGTGACACACGCGGACCCAGTATCACCGTGTGACACAAATGGCTGAAGAGCTCCCCCGGGAGCCGAAGGATTCTGGGCGGCGCGAAGAGGGCGACTCGTCGTCTTCTTCGGGCGTGGACGACGCGGACGACGCGTCGTCGAACAAGAAGGAACGCGTGCTCCACACGCGCGTCCCCGCGGTCCTCGAGCGCGAGCTGAAACGCTTCGCCGAGAACCTGCGGGTCCCCGTCTCGAACCTCGTTCGCACGATCCTCGAAGACGCGCTGAGCGTCGCCGATGCGGCGACCGAGAACGTCGAGACGCGACTGAAGAACGCGGCGCACTCGCTCGAAGTCGAGCGGGAGCGATTGAAGAAGCGCGTGATGCCGGACCCGCTGGCCGAGGTGTTCGCGTTTCAAGACGTGACGCTGGCGCAGTCCGCGCAGTGCGTGAAGTGCGGCCGCGAGCTCCACGCCGGAGCGAAGGCGCACCTCGGATTGACCGACGGGCCCGCGCGCCCGGGGTCGCGACGCATTTTTGCGTGCGACTCGTGCATCCCCAAGTGATCTCGAACGACGAAGAAAAGGAGAACGACCATGAGTGAAGCAACGACGCAGGCCCCCGCGACCAAGGAAACCACGGACGAGAAGTCGTCGATCGTCGACGCGATCTTCGACATCGGCACCGGCTGGGCAGCCATCGGGTTGAAGGCCGGCAAGGCCGCGCTCGAGCAGAGCGCGAAGACGCTGGAGACGACGGCGAAGGCGCTCGACGGCTTCGCGAAAGAGCTCGAGAAGAAGTAGCGCTACTCGATTCGCTGCGGTTCGCCCGCGGGGAGCGTTTTCACGAACGCGTCCCGCGCGGCGTTCACGCGCGATTCGTCGCGGCCGTCGAACGTGAGCTTCGTCTTGTAGGCGGCGTCCATCCACTTCGGGTACGAGCCGACCGAGACGTCGGGGAACGCGGCGACGATCGCGTCGAGCAGCGGCTTGAGATCCCCTTCGTCCATCTTCGTGTAGACCGCGCGCGAGATGAACGCCTGCGCGCCGCCGACCCGCTCGGCGATGACCGGGAGCTTCATGCGGAACACTTCCGGGATGCCCGGCATGACCCACGTGTTCGCGATGCGGACCGTCGGCCACCGGATGGCGTCGGTGACCTCGAGCGCGGCGCCGTGAGGAATGAGCGCCATCCTGAGGTGACCGTCGGTGCAGCGCTCCTTGTAGTGATCGCGGAGCATCTTCTCCATCAGCGGGCTCGTCTCGACCGCCACGCCGAAGGCGCGCGCCACGGCTTCGATCGTGACGTCGTCGTGCGTCGGCCCCACGCCGCCGGAGGTGAACAGCCAGTCGTGCGCCGCCGAGAGCTCCTTCACCTCGCGGGCGATGGTCTCGATGTCGTCCTTCACGACCACCACGCGCCGCAGCTCCACCCCGAGCTCGCGCAGCGTCCGCGCCAGGACCGCGACGTTGGCCTCCTCGACCTTCCCCGAGAGGATCTCGTCCCCGATGACGAGCGCCGCCGCAGTCTTCGCCGCATCCACGATGGCGACTCTATCGCATCTCAGTGTGAAGGTACGCGGACGCCGCCCGCTCGCCGCTTTCGAGCTTTCGGCCGCGCGGTCGGTGTAGACTGGAGCCACTGCGATGCGAAGGATCCTCGTGGTCGAAGACTCGGGATCGACACGGGCGTTCGTACGCGCGGTGCTCGAAGACCTCACGTTTGCCGATGCCTACGGCGGCATCGAGGTCACAGAAGCATCGTGCGGCTTCGACGCCATGCGTCTCCTCCCCCGTGGACATTTCGATCTGATCGTCACCGATCTGAACATGGCCGACATCAACGGCCTGGAGCTCATTCACTTCATCCGGAAGAGCGAGCACCACAGAGATGTGCCGCTCGTCATCATCTCCACGCAGACGACGAAGTCCGACGTCGATCGCGGGCTCGCGCTGGGTGCCAACGCCTTCGTGCCCAAGCCCTTCACGCCCGAGCAGCTCAGGGAGACGTGCTCCTCGCTCTTGAAGCGCGACGGCGGTTGACGCCATGGCGGGCGAGACCGGCGGACGCGACGCGCTCGGCGAGAAGGCTCGCGAGGAGTTCTTCTCCGAGGCGCAGGAGCTCGTCGACGGACTGAGTCGCGACTTGCTCGCGCTCGACGAGATCGTCAAGCGCGGTGGCGAGAGCGACCCGGACATCATCAACGACGTCTTCCGCGCGGTGCACACGCTGAAGGGGCTCTCGGGGCTCTTCGGCGCGGCGATCATGAGCGGGCTGTCGCACGAGCTGGAGAACCTGCTCGACGACTTGCGCCTCGGTCGCACCGAGCTCACGCCGCCGGTGCTCGACCTGCTCTTTCAAGCGGTGGAGCTCTACGGACGCATCCTCGCCAGCGTGAAGGGGGACGAGCCCGAGCCGCAGGAAGAAGTGAAGGCGCTGCTCGTGGCCATCGGGCAGACGACGCAGTCGCGCGCCGGCGGGGGCGTGAGTCTCGTCGCGCAGTACGAGCTCGATCCCGGCTTGCTCGGCGTGCTCACCGAGTACGAAGAGCATCGGCTCCGCACGAACATCCAGTCGGGTCAGGGGCTCTATCGCATCCGCGTGCAGTTCTCGCTGGCGACGATCGACAGCGCCCTCGACGATCTGAAGGCGAAGGCGCGGCCGCACGGCGAGATCATCACGTACCTGCCGACGGGCGGCGGCGGCGACATCGACTCGATCGAGCTCGAGATCTTGATGGCGAGCCGCGCGGACATCATCATCCTGCGGAGCGCGATCAACGGACCGAACGTCCGCATCGAAGAGATCCCCAAACGTGAAGCCGGGGCGAACCGCACGTCGCTCCCCGCGCCGCCGACGTACGCCGAGCAAGAGCCGCAGGTCCGGTACAAAGACGCGCCGCCGCCGCCGAAGCTCGGGCCGCCGGCCACGGCGTTCACGCTCGTCGAAGACGACGAGGCCGACGCGGTTCGCACGCCGCCGCCGCCGGGAGGGCCGCCGTCAGCGCCGCCGCCGGGAGGAATGGGCGGTGGTCCGGGGGGGCGCGAGCTGTCGCTTCGCTCCGTCAGCCAGACGGTGCGCGTCGACATTCGCAAGCTCGACTCGCTCATGACGATCGTCGGCGAGCTGGCGATCTTGCGCAGCGCGATCTTGCGCGTGGGTGAGCGCGTTCGCGGGAGACCCGACCTCCGCGAGCTCGGCATCGAGCTGCACCGACTTCACCGGACGTTCGATCGGCATCTCACGCAGATGCAGAACGGCATCCTCGAAGTCCGGATGGTCCCGCTCGGGCAGATCTTCGACAAGCTGTCGCGCGTCGTTCGGCAGATCTCGCGCGAGCACGACAAGCAGGTGAACCTGGTCATCACCGGCGCCGAGACCGAGATCGACAAGCTCATCGTCGAAGAGCTCAGCGATCCGCTGATGCACATGATCCGCAACGCGATCGATCACGCCATCGAGATGCGCGACGAGCGGCTCGCGGTCGGCAAGCCGCCGGTGGGGACGATCGCGCTCAACGCCTTCCAGAAGGGGAATCACGTCGTCCTCGAGGTGGAAGACGACGGGCGCGGAATGGATCCCGAGGTGCTCGTGAAGAGCGCCGTGCGCATCGGCCTCATGAGCCCCGAAGAGGCGCGCGATCTCACGCCGCGCGAGATCCTGGCGCTCGTGTTCATGCCGGGGTTCACGACGAAAGAAGAGGCGACGCAGCTCTCCGGGCGCGGCGTCGGCATGGACATCGTGAAGACGAACATCGCCAAGCTTGGCGGGATCGTCGACATCACGAGCGAAGTCGGCATTGGCACGAAGATGACGATCACGCTGCCGATCACGCTGGCGATCATCAGCGTGCTCGTCGTCGAGATCGGCGGACGCTCGTTCTGCTTGCCGCTCGCCAGCGTGGAAGAAGCGATCGTGCTCGACGAAGGGCTGGTGCGAACGTTCGAAGGGCGCGAGGTGATGACGCAGCGTGGAGCGACCCTGCCGATCTGCCGCCTGGCGAAGTTCTTCGGGATCGATCCGCTGGAGCCGACGCCGATTGATCCCAACGCGAACCCGATGCGCTCGCGATCGTTCGTCGTGATCTCGTCGGTGGGGAATCGGCGGCTGGGGTTCGTGGTCGACAAGCTCGTCGGGCAGCAGGACATCGTCATCAAGGCGCTCGGCAAATCGCTGAAGATGGTGCGCGGGTTCGCCGGCGCGACGGAGCTCGGCGATCAGCGCGTGGGCCTGGTGCTCGACATCGCGGCGCTGATCGAAGAGGTGCTCGCGGGGAGCGAAGCGCGCTTCCTCATGACGGCCGAGGGGAGGGGCTGATGGCGCAAGGGGGGGGCACGGGCGGGCTTCGTCACGGCGGTCTCATGCGCCGCGCCGACACGCGGACGACGGGCGCGCGTCGCGCCGCCGATCTCGGCAAGCGCATCGAGTACCTGGCGTTCGTGCTCGCGAAGGACACGTACGCCGTGCAGATCGCGTACATCGCCGAGATCCTGAAGCCGCCGCCGCTGACGCCGGTGCCGCGCGCGCCGCGCGAGATCATCGGCGTGATGAGCGTGCGCGGACGGCTGGTGACGGTCGTTGATCTGCGCCGCCGCTTTCGTCTTGCGGAGCAAGCGACCGATCGCAAGACGCGCATCCTCCTGGTCGACACGGGCGACGAGCAGATCGGCCTCTTGGTCGATGAAGTGCTCCAAGTGTATCGCCTGGCCGACGCGGAGATCGAGCCCGCGGCGGTGCTGGGCGGCGAACAGCCGGCGCACATCGCGGGCATCGGGCGGCCCGAAGGGGCGCTGCTGATCCTCATCGACCTGAAGCCCATCCTGGAGCCGCGCTGATGGGGCAACGTCAGCGCCACGATCCGTCCAAGAATCTCGTCGGCTTCATCGTCGGCGACGTGCACTACGCGGTGTCGATCCATCGCGTGCGCGAGATCGCCAACCCGCTCACGCTCGTCGCGCTTCCGAAGGCGCCGCGCGCCGTCACGGGGGTCGCCGACTACCGCGGCGAGGTCGTGCCGGTCATCGACATGCGCGTGCGCTTCGGGCTGCTGGCCGTCGACGCGACGCGCCGAACGAAGTGGATCATCGTCGACGTCGACCACCGCTTCGTGGCGCTCGTGGTCGATGCCGTGACCGAGGTGTTCGGTACGGGCGGGCAGGACCTTCGCCCCGTGCCGGCGCTGGGCGGCGGAGACGACGTGCGCGGGATCGCCGGCGTGACGAACCACGCCGAGACGCTGACCTTCGTTCTCGACACGAAAAAACTGGGCGAGCTGACCGAGCCGTTGATCGCGGCAGGGACGTTGAAGTCGTCGATTCCGCCGGCCATGGGCTCGATGCCGCCGTCGTCGTCGGTCGCGCCGCCCGTGCTCATCGCGCGGAAGCCGGTGTCGACATGACGCCCGCGCGCATCGCCAAGCTCCTCGACGAGCCGGAGCCGGAGACGCGGAGACTCGCGGCGCAGCAGATCGCGCAGGTGCACGGAGACGAGGCGGCGGCGCTCCTGTTGCGCGCGCTGGGCGATCCCGACTGGCGCGTGCGAAAAGAGGCGACGGTGATCGCGGCGTCGGTGCAGAAGCGCGACGCGGTGCTCTCGGCGTTGCGTGTCGCGCTCGACGACAAGGTGAACCTCGGCCTCCGCAACGCGGCGGTCGAAGCGATGATCGCGATCGGCTCGGACGCGCTCCCGGTGGCGCTCGCGGCGCTCGAGGCGCTCGACGAGGACGGCCGGAAGCTCGCAGTCGAAGCACTCGCCGGGATGCCCGACTTGCGCGGGACCGTCGCGCTCTCGCGCGCGCTCGGCGACGCGGATCCGAACGTCCGCGTGGCGTCCGCCGAAGCGCTGGGGCGCGCGGCCGAAGCGGGGGAAGAGGCGCGCACGATCGCCATCGATGCGCTCGTCGCGCTTCTGGCGTGCGACGACACCATGCTCAAGCTCTCGGCGCTCGACTCGCTGACGCGCCTCGAAGCGAAGCTGTCGTGGCGGACCGTCGAGCCGTTCGCGACCGATCCGATCTTGAAGCGGTACGCGCTGTCGGCCGCGGCGGCGTCGCGCGAGGTCGATGCGATCCGCGCGCTGGCCAACGCCGTGGGGGACGCGTCGCCGATCGTCGCGCGTGAAGCGGTGATCGCGCTCGGCGAAGCGGTGCTCGCCGATCCCGACGACGCGAACGTGGTGGAGACGGCGAGCGCCATGATGCGCCCGTCGCTCCGCGCGCACGACACGGTGCGCTCGATGGCCGAGCACGAAGAGAACCCGCACGCGCGCGGCGCGGCGATCGCGGCGCTGGGCCTCTTGCGCGATCCGGACGACGTGTCGGTGCTCGTCGATGCGCTGAGCGATCCCGAGATGGCCGACAGAGCCGAGGTGGCGCTCAAGGTGTTCGGCGAAGAGGCGCTGCAGCCGCTGATGGAAGCGGGACGAACGGCGGCGCCGAACGTGCGTGGCGCGACGCTCTCCTTGGTGCCGGTGCTCTCGCCGCCGGAAGACGAGACCGAGGTGCTCGCGGTGATGCGCGAAGCGCTGCGCGATCCGTCGACCGACGTGCTCCTGGCCGCGATGCGCGTGTTCGGCCGGACGGGGGCGGCGAGCGATCTGCGCGACGTCGCGCGCCTCGCGCTTCATCCCGATCTGCGCGTGGCCGATTCGGCCGTCACCGCGTTGCACGAGCTCGCTGCGCGTCACGAGGCCGAAGCGCGCGCGCTGCTCGGCGAGCTCGACGCGAGCGGCGCCGAAGCCGTGCTCGGGTGCATCGTGATCGACGCGCTCGCGCGGAAGACGATCGTGGACGGGCGCGACGTCGCCTTCCTTCAAGGCGCGCTCTCGAACGGCGATCCGCGCGCGCGACGTCACGCCGTGGAGGCGCTGTCGACGGTGGCGGCGGGCGCGGGCCCGTACGGTCAAGGAGACGCGCGCGCGGCGGACGCGGTGTCGTTCGCCTTGGCCGACGAAGAGCCCGAGGTGGTCATGGCCGCGGTGCGCGCGCTCGGGCGGTTGCACCGCGCGGAGCCGCTCGTCGCGCTGCTCGATGCCTCGCGCGATCCGGCCACCGTCGCCGCGGCGCTCCGCGCGATTGCCGACGCCGATCGCGATCGCGCACTTCACGTCGCGCTCCCGCTCGTACGCAGCCTCGACTCGGGCGTCGCCAGCGCGGCGGTCGAAGCGCTCGGCTCGCTCACCGGCCCGGCGCGCGACGACGCGCTCTTCGCCGCGCTCGAACACACCGACTACGAGGTCGTGAAGCTCGCGCTCTCCGAGCTCGGACGCGCCACCAGCGCGCGATCGCTCACGCGCATCGGCCTCGCGCTCGATCACGTCGCGCGCGACGTTCGTCGCCTCGCCGCCGAGCTCCTGGGGCAGGAGGGGAGCACGTCGGCCCACGCTCTTCTCCGCGCGCGACTCGATCGCGAGAAGGACGTCAGCGTGCGCGTGGCCATCGCAGCTGCGCTCTCGGCGCGCTCGCGCGGCGGCGGCGAGGAGATGCGCTGACGTGGCGCGCTTCTCTTTGCGGGACGACATCCCGCTCAAGCCCGAGGAGTACCGACTCCTGCGCGACGTCTTCAGCGCGCGCATCGGCGTGCAGTTCGGCAGCGAGTCGCGCTTCGCCATGGAGCGCAGGCTGCGCGAGCGGCTCGCCATCCTCAAGCTGACGACGTTCGCCGAGTACTACCAGTACCTCCGCTTCCATCCGCTCGCGAACGCAGAGTGGGAAGAGGCCATCGAGCTGCTCACCACGAACGAGACCTACTTCTTTCGCGAGGACTACCAGCTCCGCTCCTTCAAGGGCGAGGTCGTCCCGATGCTCGCGTCGCAGGCGAAGTCGCGGAAGCGCCTCTCCATCTGGAGCGCGGGCTGCGCGACGGGCGAAGAGGTCTACACGATCGCGATCTTGCTCCTCGAGTCCAACCTCTTCCTTGGGTGGGACTTGCGCGTCTACGGCTCCGACATTTCCAAGCGCTGCGTTGCGGCGGCGCGTCGTGGCGCGTACGGCCAGGCCGCGTTCCGGGCGATGCCCGAAGAGTATAAACGCCGCTATTTCACCGAGAAGAGCGACGGCATCTACGTCCAGGAGCGTGTGCGCGCGCTCTGTCATTTCGGGCAGATGAACCTCCTCGACGAAGAGAAAGCGCGGCTGCTGGGTCGTGCCGACGCAGTCTTCTGCCGCAACGTCCTCATCTATTTCGACGCCTACGCACGGAAGCGGGTCATCGACATCTTCCACGAGCGCCTCTACCCTGGAGGCGTTCTCTTGCTTGGACACAGCGAGTCGCTCCTCAACGTGTCGACTGCCTTCGAGCTGTTACACTTGAGAGAAGACCTCGTTTACCGAAAGCCTCTGGGGCCCACGCGCGATCCGTCGAAGGATCCGCTTCGCGACTCCAGCAAGCCCACCCCTGCGTAGCTCGTTCCCGATCCGCCCCGCCTCCGTAGCTCCGAGATGACCGCTTCAAACCGAACGCCCCCCATACGACTCATGGTCGTCGACGACTCCGCGTACAACCGCCGGAACATCGCCGACGTGTTCGCGGGGAACCCGGACGTCGAGGTCGTGGGCAAGGCGGCGGACGGCGAAGAAGCGTTGCGTCTGGCGTCGCTGCTGCGACCCGACGTGATCACGCTCGACCTCGAGATGCCGCGGATGGACGGGTTCACCTTCCTCCGCATCTTGATGTCGAAGCAGCCGACGCCAGTGATCGTCGTGAGCTCGTACTCGCAGAAAGAGAACGTCTTCAAGGCGCTCGAGCTCGGCGCGCTCGACTTCGTCACCAAACCCGATCGACAGATCAGTCCCGACGCGACCGAGCTGCGTGAACAAATTCTCCAGAAGGTGCTCCTTGTGCGATCGCTGCGACCGACGTTCACGCCGCCCGTCAGCCGACGCAACGTGAGCGGCAACTGGAGCGCCGACGGTAAGCCTCAAGGGTTCGACGGCGGCGGAGTTCCCGGCGTGTACGTCGCGCCAAAGCACCTCGTGTGCATCGCCAGCTCGACGGGCGGGCCCAGCGCCCTGCTCGAGATCTTCGGCAAGATCCCGGCGACGAGCTCGGCGGCGTTCCTCGTCGCGCAGCACATGCCCGACAAGTTCACGCGCACGTTCGCCGAACGCCTCGACAAGCGCGGCCCCGTCCGCACGACCGAAGCGCAGGACAACGATCCGGTCGCGAAGATGACCGGCTTCGTGTGCCCCGGACGGCAGTGCATGGAGCTCGTCACGATGGGGCAGGAGTTCCGCCTCAAGGTCGCCCCCAGCGCGCCCACCGATCGCTACGTCCCCAGCGCCGATCGTCTGCTGAAGAGCGCGGCGGCGGCCGGTGGATCGAAGTGCATCGCGGTCATCCTCACCGGCATGGGCGACGACGGCGTCGAAGGGGCGCGCGCGATCCTCGAAGCGGGCGGGTCGATCGTCGCCGAGTCGCAGGAGACCGCCGTCGTGTTCGGCATGCCCGGCGCCGTCGTGCGCGCGGGGTTGGCCGCGAAGGTCTTGCCGCTCCCGCAGATCGCGGAGTTCCTCGCGCAGCTTCCGGTCTGACATTACCCTGGGCGGTATGACCGAAGCGATCGATCGCGGACTCGAAGAGCTCCTGGCGTTGGGTGACCGCGTCGTCGCGATGGCGACCGCGCGCGGCGCGAGCGTCGCGGAGTGCGTGTTGCGATCGGGGGCGGAGCTCTCGGCGAAGGTGCGGCTCGGCGAGACCGAGCTGGTGGAAGAAGCGGGGCACCGGTCGGCCGGGCTTCGCGTGATGAAGGGGAAGCGGGTCGCCTCGACGTCGACGAGCGATCTCTCCGAGGCGGGGATCGAGCGGTTCGTGGCCGACGCGATCGAGCTGGCCGATCTGTCGCAGGAAGATCCGTTTGCCGGTCCGGCCGATCCGAAGCTGCTGTGCGATCCGAAGAAGGCGCCGGACCTCGATCTCTACGACCCCGCGGGGGGCGCGGTGAACGCGGCGCAGGCGATCGCGATCGCGAAGAAAGCGGAGGCTGCGGCGCGTGCGTTCGACGCGCGGATCACGAACAGCGAAGGGGGCACCTTCGGGCGGACGGCGGGCGGCTCGGCGGTCGTGCTGTCGAGCGGGTTCCGCGCGACGAACAAAGGGTCGTACGCCTCGCTCAGCGTCGTGCCGGTCGCGGCGGACGTCGGCGGGAAGAACCGTCGCGGCTACCACTGGACGGCGAAGCGCTTCCTCGCCGAGCTCGACGACGCGGAAGAAACCGGTCGCGAAGCGGCGCGCCGCACGCTGCGGAAGCTCGGCGCGAAGACGGTGTCGACGTGCGAAGTCCCCGTCGTCTTCGACCCCGACGCCGCGCGATCGATCCTCGGCCTCCTCGCCGGCTGCGTGATGGGGAGCTCGATCTGGCGCAAATCGAGCTACTTGATGGGCCGCGAAGGGACGCTCGTGGCGAGCGATCTCGTGACCGTGGTCGATGATCCGCTCCTCCCGCGCGCGCCCGGCTCGCGTCCCTTCGACGGCGAAGGGCTCGCGAGTCGCACCAACGTCGTCGTCGAGAAGGGGATCCTCCGCACGTACCTCTGCGACTCGTACTCGGCGCGGAAGCTCTCGCGCGAGAGCACGGGGAGCGCGTCGCGCGGTGGCGGAGCGGGCGTCGGGCCGAGCACGTCGAACTTCATCCTGAAGCCCGGCACGGACTCCAACGAAGCGATCGTGAAGGCGACCAAGCGCGGTCTCTACGTGACCGAGATGATGGGGTTCGGCTTCAACGCCGTGACCGGCGACTTCTCGCGCGGCGCGTCCGGCTTCTGGATCGAAGACGGAGAGCTCGCGTACCCGGTGAGCGAAGTGACGATCTCGCTGAACGTCGACGAGCTGTGGAAGCGCATCGACGCCGTGGGGAGCGATCTCGATCTCCGCACATCGACCGCCGCGCCGACGCTGCGCGTGGCGAAGATGACCATCGCCGGAGGCGCGAGCGAGAAGTGACCCCTGACGAGCTGAAGGCCCTCCGCAAAGAGCTCGCCTGCACCGCCAAGGAGCTCGCGGGGGCGCTCGGCCTCGAGCAGGCGACGGTGCTCGGCTGGGAGAAGGGGGAGCTCTTTCCGACGAAGCCCTTCATCGACAAGATGGAAGCGCTTCGCGCGAAAGGCCCCGGCGCGGTTCCGCGAAAGGCGAAGGGGGGCGACCCGATGAAGCAGCTCGGCGATCCGCTCTTCTGGGAGCTCGTCCGGAAGGTCGCCGCGCACAAGAAGCTGCGCGATGAAGTGGCGAAGCTCGCGGCCGGCTACGCCGATCCGGTGGACGAGTAGACGGACGCGCGACGACTAAGCGTCGTCCTCTTTCTCGCCTTCTTCGTCTTCGTCTTCGTCTTCGTCGTCATCATCATCGAAGTCGTCGTCGTCGTCGTCCGGGAACTCTTCCTCGGCATCGACCTCGCCTTCGCCTTCGGTTTTCTTCTCGGGGTCTGGAAGATGATCCTCCGTTGTCGCCATCTCCGGCGGCATCGGCGGGGGGATCTCGGTGTTCATCGGGCCGTCGTCTTCGTCGTTCGGCGGGAGCGTGTCGCTCGGCGGCGGAATGCGCGGGCCGTCGGCCGCCATCGCGGCCACGGTCTCTTCGAGCGTCTCGCCGAGCTCGCGTTCGACGGTGCGGCGCGACTCTTCGTTGAGGTCGGTGAACTCGCGAAGCGTCGGGAGGTCCTTCAACGACTTGAGCCCGAAGAGCTCCAGGAACTGCACCGTCGTCCCGTAGATCACCGGGCGACCCGGCTCGTCTTTTCGGCCGAGCATGCGGACGAGATCGCGTTCGAGAAGCAGCTTCAACACCGGGCCGCAATCGACGCCGCGGATGTCGTCGATCTCGGGGCGCGTGATCGGTTGGCGGTACGCCAGGATGGCCAGCGTCTCGATCTGCGCGCGCGAGAGGCGCGCCGGCTTCTGCTTCGTGAGGTCGCGCACGAACGGCGCGTACGCCGCGTTCGTCCGGAAGATCCAGCCGCCGGCGACCTCGTCGAGCTGCACGCCGCGCGAGGTGAAGTCCGCCTTCAGCTCTTCGAGCAGCTCCTTCACCAGCTTGCTCGCTGCGGCCGAAGCCTTCGCCAGCTCGTTCGTCTTGATCGGCCGATCGCTCGCGAAAATGAGCGCTTCGAGCAATCCCTTCAAGTGACCGCGCGTCACCGCGCTCGTCACGGCCGCGTCGTCGCGCTCTTCGCCGGGGAGCTCGCCGCCGGTCAGGTTCACCGTCGCGTCGAAGTCGCCGGTGAGGTTCACGGTCGCCTCGGGATCGATCTGCCGTCCCGGCGACGTCAGGTCCTGCGCGTCGGCGCCTGCCTCGTCGATCCTCTCATCGGCGGGCGGCTCGGGGCTCGCACCGGCGTTCGCCTCGGCGTGCTCGTCGGCGGGGCGCTCGGTCATCGGGGCCTCGAGGTCGACGCCGTGATCGGTGTCGTCGCGCTGGAGCGGGCCGCCGGTCACAGCCCCTCCGGCATTTGAACGTCGTCGCCCGCGGAGATCTCGACATAGAGCGGCGCGAGCGGCTCGGACTGGAACAGGCGTGTCATGCGGAGCTTGGTCATTTCCAAAAGAGCGAGGAACGTGATCACGAGATCGAACCGCGTCGTCGCCCCTTCGAAGAGCGACTCGAACGTGAGGCGCTTTCGCGCGCGGAGCAGATCGAACAGCTCGTTGATGCGATCGCTCAGGCTGACGCGATCGGCGACGACGTCGTGCGAGATCTTCACCTTCGCGCGATCGAGCACGGCTTGAAACGCTTCGAGCAGGGAATACAGCGGCACCTCGGCCAGCGGCGGGAGCCCCTGATTCACCGCTTCTTCGAGCACGACGCCGCGCGTGAAGACGTCGCGCCCCAGCGTCCCGTGCGCCACGAGATCGGCGCCGGCCTGCTTGTACTTCTGGTACTCGAGCAGCCGCTTGATGAGCGCCTCGCGCGGGTCTTCCTCGATCTCGGTGATGTCGTCCTCCTGACCGGGCGGCGGCGCCGGCAGGAGCATCTTCGACTTGATGTGGGCGAGCGTCGCCGCCATCAGCAAGTACTCGCTGGCCACGTCGAGCCCGAGCGCGCCCGACGTGAGCTGCATCAGCTCGAGGTACTCGAGGTACTTCTCGGTGACGAAGCCAATCGGGATGTCGAGGATGTCGAGCTCGTGCTTCTGGCAGAGGTGCAAGAGCAGATCGAGCGGCCCCTCGAACGACGGGAGTGCGACGTTGTAAGTCGCGTTCCCAGCGTCGAGTGTCTCGGGTTCGGGGAGGTCGGGCACAGCGGGGTCACGGTACTAGGTTTTTGTCGCATTGACCCGCCTCGCGCGTGCCTCGTAGCGTGGGGATCATGAGAAAAGTACAGGGGGCGGTGGGGGGAACGACGTTCGGCCTGATTGCGGCCACGCTCATCGCGTGCGGGGGAGCGACGCCCGCGGCCGACACGCCGCCTCCGAGCTCCGCCGCGCCGGCTCCCGCGATCGCTGCGGCGCCGAGTCCCGCGCCGGGACCCGCAGTCGCAGCGGCGGCCGCGTCCACCACGACGACCACGACCACCTCCACGACTCCTGCCGCGCCTCCGGCCCCCTCGGCCGAAGCCTGGTCTGACCCGGCGGAAAAGCCCGACGGCTTCGTCATGACGCCCCTCTTCGACAAGAAGAAATCGAAGGCCTCCTTTCCCAAGAAGACCGCGGGCGACGCCGACTGCTGGGCTTCCGTGGCCGTCACGGGCAATCACACGCACGACTACGAAGCGATCGTCGCCGCGTGCGGAACGCCGACCGGGCTCGTCGAATACGCGCACGTGATCGAGGGGAAGCTTCACCACCAGCACGACCCGCGCGACGTCTACAAGCTCCCGCTCCTCGGCGGCTATTGCTACCGGTACTTCGCCGTCGCCGATTCGGGCATCACCGATCTCGATCTGCTGATCGAGAAGCCGGGTGGCGCGCTGGTGGGCGACGACAAGACCAACAGCCCGACAGCCATCATCGAGAGCGACAAGCCGTGGTGCCTCGACGAGGACCAGACGCTCGAATTCCACGTTCAGGTCGATGGGCCCGGAGCCGGCGGGTACACCTTCGGTGTGTGGGCGCGCCCCAAGCACTGAGGCGCTCGCGGCTGCACGCGGGTAGAATGCGCGCGCGGGGATGGGGATGAAAAAGGGGAAGCGGGCGCCATCGGCTTCGTCGCGGACGATCTTCGTCTGCGCGTCGCTGATCGTGTCGGCGGCGTTCGCGGCGTTCGGGTGCGAGGTGATCCTCGGCATCGACGGCCACGACGCGCACCTCGCGTCGACCTTCGCTCCCAGCGCGCTCGACTCTGGGCCTGAGGCGAGCGTCGGTGTCGCCGCGCCGTGCGTCCTTCCGACGAAGGGGGACGCGACGCTGCGCGTGGGGAACATGATCGCGTCGACGACGCGCGTCGACGTTTGCTTGCGCCGCACGGACGGCGCGTCGCCGATCGACGGCCAGCCGGTGATCGCGTCTGCGGGGCCGACGTGCCCGCGCGGCCTCGGGTACAAGGACGTGAGCGCGCCGTTCAAGGTCGAAGCGGGGTCGTACGCGATCGCCTTCGTGAGCGCGGGGAGCACCTGTAGTGCGACGCCGCTCGCGACCGTGCAGGCGTCGATCGCGTCGGGCGGAGGCGCAGGGGCGTACGTGCTCGGCGACGGCACCAAGACGCCGGCCGTCGTGGCCATGAGAGAGACCGCGCCTCTTCAGCTCGACTCCAAGCTCCGCTTCGTCGACGGCATCGACGGCCTCGCCGCGATCGACTTCGGGTACACCGATACGTCGGTGCTGCCGGCGACGATCGACGTCGTGATGTTCGGGAACATCGCCTTCGGGCGGATCGGCGTCTCGCCCCCGGATCCGAACGAGCCCGGCGAGACCGACGGCTACAACGAGATCCCGGTCTTCGGCGGCACGCTCAAGGTCGGCGTCGCGCTCACGGGGCAGACCTCGGCGCTCCTCGTGGGCGCGCCCGCGCTCGCCGAGAGGGAGAGCTACACGGCGTTCGCCATCGGGCGGGAGAGCGACCCGTCGTTCCCCGAAGAGATCTACGTCTGCGACGAGATGCAGGACGAGGGGCCGCTCACGCGATGCGCGAACGGCGGCGCGATCGACGTCACCGTCGACGTGCTCGACACGTATCTGTGGGGCCCGTTTTCGCCGTTCAACGCGCAGCGCACCGATCCGATGATCGCCGCCATCGCCGAGCTGCCGAGCGACATCGCGTGCATCGTCGACACGTTCCCGGACGACGTCGAGGAGCGGATCATCACCGCGGCCAAGAAGCAGTTCCCGTACTCGGCGCACTTCAAGGACACGCTCGCGACGCCGATCGACGACCCCGCGCTCCAGGACGGCGGACTCCCGACTCCGCCGACCACCGCGCCGTGCGGAACTCCGACGCTCGACAACCTTCTGGAGCCGCTCCTGTCGTGCATGCGCGACAACTGCACCACGCAGCTGGGGAGCGAGGACGCCGGTCTCATCGCCGACCCGACGCCGTGCCTCACGAACAATTGCTACTCGCAGTCGGCGGGGCTCGTGCTCACCACGAATCAAGCGAAGCTGCGATGCTGGATGTGCGCGCTGCTCAACTTCGAGAGCAACTCGTCGTCTGCCGCCACGCGCGCCGAGTGCACGACGAACGTGAGCGCCGGGCTGGCCTACGGCGGCGCGAGCGACGTCGTGGTGCTCTCGCGATTTCCGATCGGCACGCCGCAGCAGTGGGTGCTGGGGTCGACCGACTGGCGCGCGAGCATCGTGCGCGTGCCGGTGACGCTGCCGGGGCCGAAGCCCTTCGATGCGTACTGCGCGATGCTCACCGATCCGGTCGGCGGCGAGACGAATCCGTACACGGGAAACTACGGACTCGGGCTGAGCGCGGCGGGGGCGCGTGGCGCCGAGAACCTCCTGCAGACGCAGAAGCTCGTGGCGTACGTGACGAAGATGAGCGCCGGCATTCCCGCGATCGTGGCCGGTGAGTTCTACGCCGGGCCCGTGGCGCCGGGGACGATGGCTTACGAAGCGGATTCGTACGCCGTGCTCTCGGCCGCGTTCGGGTTCGGGGCGCCGCCGGGGGCTATCCCGGGGTGCACGTTCTGTGGGAACAATCCGATCACGTCGCCGCCGGGGAGCGTGCAGTCGGCCTCGAGCGAGCTGACGACCTACCCCATGCTCTGGAACATCCCGATCACCGACGTGACCGCGGCGTCGATCGAGCTCAAAGCGCCGGTGATCGACGCCGGCGTCCCAGATTCGGGAACGGACGGAGGCGCCTACGGTGTGCCTTTGTCGCCGTATTACGATTACCGGGCGACCGTGCGGTTGCGCCCCTAGCTCGCCCTTGCCGCGGAGGAGAAACGGCTTGCCCGCCCCCTGCCTTGTGAGTCCACCCCCCGTTCGCTACGGTTCATGAGGGAGGCTCGCGCGCTTGGAGATTGGCAAGGCGCCGCTCGCGACCGGGGAAATTCTCGCCGGGAAATATCGCGTGCTCTTCGTCATCGGCGAAGGGGGCATGGGACAGGTGTTTGCGGCGGAGCACGTGCAGCTCGGGCATCGCGTGGCGCTGAAGGTGATGCGACCGAGCGCGCTGGCGAGCGCCGAGGCCGTGGAGCGCTTCGTGCGCGAAGGGCGCGCGGCGGCGCGGTTGCAGAGCGAGCACATCGCGCGCGTCTCGGACGTGGGAACGCTCGACTCGGGTGTCCCGTACATGGTGATGGAGCTGCTCGAGGGGCAAGACCTCGCGCACCTCCTGCAAGCGCGTTCGAAGCTGCCGATCGCCGAGGCGATCGACTACACGATTCAAGCCGGCGAGGCTCTGGCCGAAGCGCACCGTCACGGCATCGTGCATCGCGACGTGAAGCCGGCGAACCTCTTCATCACCAAGACGCTCGACGGCGCGCCGCTCGTGAAGGTCCTCGACTTCGGGATCTCGAAGGCGTCGAAGCTGCTCGGATCGGAGGCGCAGCAGATCACGTCGACCTCGGCGATGATCGGCTCGCCGAAGTACATGTCGCCCGAGCAGATGCAGGACAGCCGCGGCGTCGACGGGCGCGCGGACATCTGGGCGCTGGGCGCGATCTTGTACGAGATGCTCGCCGGGCGACGCGCCTTCGACGCGACGACTCTGGCGACGACGTGCGTGCAGATTCTTCAAGAGGACCCTCCGCCCGTGCGCGCCAGCCGCGACGAAGTGCCGCCGGAGCTCGACGCGATCGTGATGCGCTGCCTGCAGAAGGATCCCGACAATCGCTTCGCCACGGTCGCCGATTTCGTGGAGGCGCTCGTGCCGTTCGCGCCGGGCGCGAGCGCGGTCGTGGCGCGCATTCATCGGATGACGAGCGCCGCCGACATTCAATCGCTGATGACGCCGATGCGGACGCAGGTCGCGCCGTCGGAGTCGGCGTCGAGCATGGCTGCGCTGGCGTCGGCGTCGCGGAGATCGCACGCGGACGGCGCGGCTGCGGCGCGGCGATCGAGGTCGCGCGGGACGATGTTCGCGCTCGCGGGCGGCGTCGCGGTGCTCACGGTGATCGGCGCGGCGGGCCTTCGCGGATCGAAGTCGCCTGCGCCCGCGCCGGTGGTGACGACGCCCGCTACGCAGGTCGTGCAAGCTCCCGCGGCGAGCGCTCCGGCCGCGGCGCCGAGCGAACCGTCCGTCGACTCCGCGAGCGCAGCCGCGCCGTCAGCGTCGGCCGCCGCATCGCCGGCCGACGCCGGGCACAACGCTTCCACCGCAGCACCGTCGCCACGCACGCGGCCTCGTCCGCGCGCGCCCACCGCCCCACCGGGAGTGACCGATCGTGTGCTCGAGGATCGTCGCTGAACGCGCCCAGATAGCGCTCGTGCTCGTCGCCATCGTGGCGTCGGGTGGGGTCGCGCGCGCGCAATCTGCGCCGCTGCGTCCGAGCAGCGTGTCTCCGCAGGACGCCGCGCTGGCGCAGTCGCTCTTCGACGAAGGGCGTCGCTCCATGATCGCGGGCACGTTCGCCGCCGCCTGCCCCAAGCTCGCCGAGAGCGAACGGCTCGATCCCGCGCTCGGCACGCTGCTCAACCTCGCGGTGTGCAACGAGCGGCTCGGCAAGACGGCGAGCGCGTGGGCCGAGTACCGCGACGCGGAGTCGATGGCGAAGCGCGAAGGGCGCGCGGAGCGTGAGGCGTACGCGCACGAGCGCGCGACGGCGATCGAGGCGCGCCTCAGTCACCTTGTGATCCTGCGCGCGCCGGGAAACGTGGACCACGGGCTCGAGGTGCGAATCGACGGCGACGCGATGGGCGAAGCGGCGTTCGGAACGGCGGTGCCGGTCGATCCCGGCGTACATCAGATCGACGTGCATGCGGCGGGGAAGAAGACGTGGTCGGCGACGGTGACGGTCGCCGCGATGGCCGATCGCGAGACGATCGACGTGCCCGCGCTCGACGACGTCGCCGAGGCGCCGCCCCCGATGGTGGTGCAGACCGCGGGAGGGCCGCTCGCGATCCAACTTCCGTCGGCGCCGCCGCCCGAACAGCCGCGCGTCCGGTCCGCGAGTCATGGCCCGTCGCAGACCGCGATCCTCACGGTCGGGGCCATCGGTCTGGCGGCGCTCGCCGTCGGCGCCGTCGCCGGGACGCAAGCGGCGGTGAAGTGGGACGACCGACGCGCGCTGTGCACCGGCGACACTTGCTCGCCGGCTGGCATCGACGCCGACCGCGCGGCGAAGCGGTGGGCGCTCGTCTCGGACGTCGGCATCGGCGTCGGCATCGTGGGGCTGGCCGCCGCAGGGACGATGTTCGCGGTCGGTCGGCTGCAGCGCGATCGTTCGGCCGCGGTGCGTCTCGTGCCGATGGCCTCGGCGCAGGGGGGCGGACTCGCGATCGACGGCGCGTGGTGAAGGACGCGCGCTAGAGTGGCGCGAATGGCGCCGCGGACGACTCTGCTCGCGATCCTCGCTCTGCTCGTGGCGTTCGCCGTGGCGGGCGTGGCTGCCGATCGCTTCACGCGCGCGCATCCGTCGCCCGACTCGCAAGCGGTGCAGCTCGCGCGCATGACGAAGGCTGGCGGAGCCGAGCAGCTCTATTGGACGCAGCTGAAGGAGGGGCCGGTCACCGTTGGCCTTCTGGTCTCGTTCCTCGACGCGCACGAGCGGGCGATCTTCGAAGCGGCGCCCGAGGTGACCACCGGCGCGGGGCCCGCGCGCGAGCACATTCGCGTTCACATGGGCCCGGCGATCGACGAAGCGGCGATCGATGCGTTCCTGGCGCGCACGGACCTCCCGGACGGCGTCACGCTGCTCGGTCGCTACTGGCGCGGCGTGCTCCGCAACGCCGACGAGCCCGACCTCGAGCACGACGTCGCGCAGGCGGCCGACGCCGAGCCTCCGATGCCGTGGGCGAATCACCTGATCGCCGAGGACGCCATCCGCAGCATGCACTTCGACGTCGCGGCCGCGCGCTTCCTTCGCGAAGGGGCGCGGTACACGCCGAGCGGGAGCCGCGGATCGGACGACGATCCGCGCGCGTCCGACGTCGATGCCGCGCTCTCGATCTGGGCCAAGTTCGGCGCGTGGGATCGCATGGAGGAAGCGCTCCGCGATCCGCGCGTGGAGGCGCGCGCCGAGCCGTGGCTCGAGCTCCGCGTGGCCATCCGCGCGCGCGACTGGAAACGAGCGGCGCGCGCGTACGTGCGCAGCCTCCCGCCGTCGCTGTCGATCGGCACGGGCCTCCTGGCCGCGATCGCCGCGCTGGCGTGGGGGACGTTCTGCGCGCGGCTCGGCGGACTCGGCGCGCGACCGCGACTTCGCGCGCCGCTCTACCTCGCCGCGTTCGTCCTCGGCTTCGCCAGCGTCACGCTGACGCTCGCCATCGCCGCGCTCGAAGAGGGGCTCCTCAACATGACGGAGACCGGCGACACCGTCCGCGACGCGCTCTACTTCACGTTCGGCGTGGGGCTCCGCGAGGAAGCGCCGAAGCTCCTCTTCTTCGCCGCGCTCTTGCCGATTCTTCACCGCAAGGGGACCCGCCTCGACGTCCTCGTGTGCGGCGCGCTCGTGGGGCTCGGCTTCGCCGCCGAAGAGAACCTGAACTACCTGCGCGTCGGCGATCTCTCGACCGGCATGGCGCGCTTCCTCACGGCGAACTTCTTCCACATGTCGATGACCGCGATCCTCGCCGGCGCGCTCGACGACATGCTCCGCGCGAAAGACGACGGCGCGTCGATGCGCTTCTCGAAGGCGCTGCTCGGCGTGGCTGGGCTGCACGGCCTGTATGATTTCTTCCTGTCGGAGCACTCGTTCGGCGGACGCGGCCGCGAGGGGGGGAACGACGGGTTTCTCGCGATGCTGATCTTCCTCTTGCTGGCGCGATGGTTCCTCGCATTGGTGAGCGCGGCGCGGGCGAAAGAGCGCGCGGCAAACCCGCGTCTGCTGGAGACGTTCGCGTTCGGAATGGCGATCGTCGTGGGCGCGAGCTTCGTGTACGCGAGCGCGCTCGTGGGGCCCGGCGCCGCGGCCTCGGCGCTGGCCGAGGGGCTCCTTGGCTTGGGGATCATCATCATCCTGTTCGTGCAGGAGCTGCGGAGGGTGTGAGCCGCGGGTAAGCCCGCTACCATGTCCCTCGTGGCCAACGCCGCGTCAGCCCCGAAGCTCTGCACCACGTGCAGCGCGCGCTATCCCGCGGATGCGCTCTTCTGCCCGAGCGACGGCACGCCGCTGCAACACGCCGCGACGGCGCAGGCCACCCAGCGCGCGAGCGACTCCGGCGGCGTCGATCCGTACGTCGGGCGCGAGCTGGCCGGGCACATCGAGGTGCGGCAGCTGGCCGGCGTCGGCGCGATGGGGCGCGTCTACCGCGCGTTTCAGAAGGGGATCGAGCGCGACGTTGCGGTGAAGATCCTCCATCGCGAGCTCTCGGCGAACGCGCAGCTCGTGGCGCGCTTTCATCGCGAGGCGAAGGTGGCGTCACGGCTGCTTCATCCGAACGTCGTGCAGGTGCACCTCGCCGGGCAGCTCCCCGACGGCGCGCTCTACATCGTGATGGAGTACCTCGACGGCCTCTCGCTCCAGAGCGCGCTCGCGGCGGCGGGCGGCGCGGTCCCGCTTCCGCGCGCGCTCCACATCGCGCTCCAGATCTGCGACGCCGTCGGCGAAGGGCACGCGCAGGGGATCACGCACCGCGACCTGAAGCCCGAGAACGTGATGCTCGTGCACCGCGGCGAGGACGGCGACTTCGTGAAGGTGCTCGATTTCGGGATCGCGCGGCTCGACTGGGGCGAGCAGTCGATGGCGACGGCCGCCGGGCTCATCTTCGGGACGGCGCGCTACATCTCGCCCGAGGGGGCGCAGGGCGAGCCGGTCGGTCCGCAAGGCGACGTGTATGCGATCGCGACGCTCGTTTTCCAGATGCTCTCGGGGCGAACGCCGTTCGAAGGGGAGCAGGCGGTGGGCCTGCTCGTGCAGCAGATTCACGACGCGCCGCCGCCGCTGAAATCGATCACGCGATCGTCGTACGTGCCCGATCCGATTGCCGAGGTCGTGCACGCGAATCTCTCGAAGGAGCCGGCGAAGCGCGCGGCCGATGCGCGCGCGTTCGGTCGCGCGCTGCTCGACGCGGCGAAGAAGGCGGGGCTCTCGGCCGAGGACCTCGTGCCGCGGAGCATCTTGCTGGGAACGCGCGCGGCGGGCGGCGTGCAGCTTCAATCGATGCACCGGACGCGGCAGCTCCAGCTCGATCGCCCGATCGACGGCGCGTCGCCGCCGCGCCCTTCGCAGTCGACCGAGATCGCCGAGAGCGAGCCGCTTCGCACCGCGTACGAGACGCCCGAACCGCCGGTCTCGCAGTCGCAGCTCCCGCGCGTCACCGTGAAGACGCCGCCCCGGTCGTCGCCCGCGTTCATGGCGCCGCAGGCCGCGACGAAGAAGTGGGTGCCGCCCGCGTCGGTGAAGGCGCAGATGGACGCGGGGCCGCCGTCGAACGTCGAGACGACGATGGATGACGCCACGGCGACGCCCCCACCGGCGATGCCCGCTCCGCCGACGGCGCCGTCGCCCGTCTTCTCGCCGGCCGGTCCGAGCAACGTGACCGCACGTCTCGACCAAGGGACCGTGCGCATGCCGGGCGCGCCGCACTTGCCGCCGACCGTGTTCGATGACGACGAGGAAGAGAACGACCCGTCGCCCATGTCGCAGCGGGCGTCGCGCTGGCGGCGGATCGCGATCGTCGTCTTGTGTTTCCTCCTCGGCATCGCGCTCACGCTGACCATCGCCGTCCGGTTGAAGCTGCTCGGCACGGGCTCGTCGTCGGGCGCGCGCGAGGTGGCCTCGAGCGATCCTGCCGTGCCGTCGTCCAGCGGGAGCAACTCCATTCCGCGCCCCGTGGAGCTCAACGCCGTGGTCGTGCCGTCGCTCGACGCGGGGAACGCGAAGCCGAGCGGACGCGCGCCCGTCACCGCGACGGGGCCGTTCCGCACGACGATGGACGTCTCGCCGGGGAAGCCGCGCGTGGGGCAGGCGGTCGACATCGTCGTGAAGGTGACGACGTCGTCGGGGGGCGCGCCGAAGAAGCCGATCGAGGATCCGCACTTCACGATCGCCGGCAGCGCGATCGGCGGAGACGGCACCGCACAGCTCCCCGCGTTCAGCGACGAGCTGGGGATCTTCCGCGCGAGCTTCACGTTCCTCGCGACCGGGAAATACGAGGTCACGTTCCACGCGAAGAGCGACGGGCTGGCGCTTCGATCGACACGAAGCCTTGTGACGCTCGATGCGATCGTGACGCCGCCCGAGCCCGCGCCGGCGCCCGATGAGCCGCCGCCCACGCCTGCCGCGCCGAGCGCCGCGCCCAGCGCGAGCGTGAAGTGGATGTGAGGGGCCGGGAAAAACGCGAGCGGTGATCGCGCGTGCGCTACGATCGCGCGATGCGCGTGCGTGGGGTGATCGCGATCGTCGTCCTCGGCGTCGCGTCGCGCGCAGAGGCCGATGAGCCGACGTCCGCGCCGTCAGCGGGAACCACCGGGAGCACGGTGGTGTCGGGCGTGACGGTCGACGACGACACGAGCGCCAACCGCGACTGGCTGATGAAGCGGAAGCACACGCTCGCCGAGCTCGAGCTCGGGTTCATCGCGCTCCCCACCGCACCCATTTCGCCCGGCCAGCGCGGAGGCAACCTCCCCATCGGCACCATCGGCCACGGCGACGCGACGGCGAGCGTGGGCATTCATTTCCTCTACCGCGGCGGGAGCGACTGGGAGATCGGCGCAGGCGCGCTCTTCTCGCCCATCCCCACGTCGGACAACACGTACGGCGGCGGCAGCGGTCTCTCGCGGACGCACTCGCGCAGCTACCTCTGGCTCGGCACCGAGGCGCGTTACATCCCTCTGCATCTGAAGACGCTCGAAGGGTGGGTGGGGATCACGGTCGGCGGCATCGTCGTGGCCGACAGGTTCGACACCACAACCACGCCGGTTCCGCCGATCCTGGGATCGAACGAAGTGACGGTGCGGACCGAGGGGGGATCGGTCGGCGTCGAGGCGGGGGGCGACTGGGCGTTCTCGGAGCGACTCAGCCTGGGGTTCGCGGCGCGGCTCGATCACTGGATCCTCCCGGCGACGCCGAGCTGCACGCCGATCGGGGACTGCTCGACCTTGACCGGACCCGTGGCGGAGATCGAGATGGGGATCCGATTGGGCTATCGGATTCCGCTCTAACGCATCGATAACGCCAGCGCCTCGGCGATGCGATCGATGCCGATCGCGAGGACGACGAGCACCGCGAACGCGCGGAGCGGCGCGAGGAGCAGGTGGATCTGCGCGGGGGAGGCGGCGCGCGCGACGAGGGCGGCGCCGATCTCGATGACGATCGAGGCGGCGAGCACCGGACCACCGAGGGCGACGGCGAGCACGATGCCCGCGATCAGATCGTGCGCGGCGTTTACCACCGGGCTCGCCGCGATCTCCGGACGCGCGACCGCGGCGATCACGCGCGACGCGCCTCCGGTGGCGAGGAAGATCGCCGACGCCAGGATCGACAGCGGGACACCGAGCGGCGTCGCGCGCCCTTCGACCGTCGGCGCGCTCACCTGATCCGACGACGCGCGCAGCGAATCGATCACGCCGCCGGTCATCGTCGCCGCCCACAGCGGCACTGCCGCCGCGACGGCGATCCCCACGCCGCGCGTCACCTCCTCGAGGAGCCTCACGGCGTGCGCTCCCTCGGCGATCGAGATGCCCGGCGCGATCGCCACCGCGAGGGTGAGCGCCATCACTCCGCGCGCCGTCGCCGGCAACGCCTTCAGCCCGAACGCCGGAACGATCGTCACGATCGGCAGCACACGCGCCCACGCCAGCCCTAGAGCCGCGAGATCGATCCCGGCCGCGCCGAACGCGCGCTGGACCTCGGCGAGGATCGACCCGGGCATCGCGGGCGACGCTACTCGCGCGCCTCGTGGTAAGGAAGCACGCCATGCCTTTCGACCTCTCGATCGTGGGGAAAACAAGCGAGCCGGCGCGTCACACGTACTCGTGGAAAGACACGGCGCTCTATGCGCTGGGCGTCGGTGCGAAGCTTCCGGAGCTCGACTACCTGTACGAAGGGCGCGGGCCGAAGGTCCTGCCGAGCTTCGCCGTGGTGCCGACGTTCCAGCCGATGTTCGACGTGCTCGCCAAGAGCGGCGGCGACTTCGCGAGCGTGGTGCACGGCGCGCAGAAGGTCACGCTTCACAAACCGTTCGCGCCGGCGGGGACGCTGTCGACGACGGCGCGAGTGAAGGGGCTCTACGACCTTCGCAAGTTCGCCATCGCGCACGTCGAGACCGAGACGAAAGACGAGAAGGGGGAGAAGGTCGCCGACACGATGTGGACGATCATCTTCCGCGGCGACGGCGGCTTCGGTGGCGCGCCTCCGCCGCGCGAGCGGGGAGGGGAGCACGGCATCGAGCTCCCGAAGGACAGGCCCGCCGACTTCCGGATCGAAGAGGCCACGTCGAAGGAGCAAGCGATGCTCTATCGCCTGTCGGGCGATCTCAACCCGCTCCACGCCGACCCGGCGTTCGCCAAGAGCGTCGGCTTCGAGCAGGGGCCGATCCTCCATGGGCTCTGCACGTACGGGTACATGGTCCGGCACGTCGCAGCGGGCGCATGCGGCGGCGACGCGCAGAAGATCACCGCGTTCGAAGCATCGTTCAAGAAGCCGGTGTGGCCGGGCGATACCCTCGTGACGGAAGGGTGGATCGTCGCGCCGGGGAAGGTCGCGCTCACCGTGAGCGTGAAGGAACGGAGCGAAGTGGTGATCGGCGGCGCGTGGGCTGTGTTCGCGCCGTAGCTCACCGAGGCGGGGCGATCAGCGCGGCGCGATCGACAGCGCCGCTTGCGCCGCGACGGCGTCGATGACGATTCCGCTCTTCACGACGGTGACGATGTTCCGCACGTCGCTCATCTTCGTGAGCGGATCGCCGTCGAGGATCACGAGGTCGGCGTCTTTCCCTTTCTCGACCGAGCCGCTCGTGGCGTCGCGCTTCATCACCCGCGCGGCGCCGAGCGTGGCGATCGCGAGCACGTCGGCGTTCGGGATGCCCGCCTCGACGTAGAGCTCGAGCTCGTGATGAAGCGCGAGCCCTTGGAACCCGTCGGTGCCGGCGACGATTGGGATCTTGCGCTCCCAAAGGCGCTTCACGAGCTGCTCGCACCGCTTCCACGACTCGTGGAACTTCGCGTCCATCCCGTCGGGCACGGGGAGCGCGCCAGCGAGGGCGCCGCGCTGCACTTGCGGCGGCAAGCGCGAGAGCACGGGGACGAGCATCGGCGACGGATGATCGGGGCGCACGGTGAACGCGTCTTCGAACACGACGAGCGTGGGATCGATGACCGTGTGCTTGGCCGCCAGGAGGTCGAGGAGCTTCTTCGTGGCGGGCGCGTCGAGATCGATGTCAGCCGATTTTTCTGCGGGGATCGTGAGGCGCAGCGGCGTCTGCGTCTCGGTCGTGCGGTCGCCGACGAGATCGAGCACGAGGAAGTTGATGTGCTGGAGCTCGTCGAAGCCGGCGTTCACCGCGTCCTCCGCGATCATGTGCGCGGGCACGTGGCCGCTCACGCGCAGCTTCTTCGCGTGCGCCTCCTTCACGATCGCGGGGACGAGCTCCGGCTTCATCGAGCTGTAGATCTTGATCTGCGCGTACCCCTTGGCCGCGAAGTCATCGACCGCCGCGCGCGCCTCCGCTTCGGTGTCGACCAGGACCTTCGTCGGCCCCTGATACGGCCCGTGCCCATCCATGAGCCCGGCGAGGATCAGGTGCGGGCCGATGTCGCTGATCCCGTTCCAACGATCGCGTCGCGCGAGCGACGAGTCGACGTCGTTGCCCAGGTCGCGCACCGTGGTCACGCCTTCCGCGAGATCGAGGAGACCGTCGTCGTCGCCGACGTGCGTGTGCATGTCCCAGAGTCCGGGGAGCACGGTCTTCCCCTTCGCGTCGATCACCTCGACGCCCGCTGGCGCCGCCATCTTCGCGCGCACGTCCTTCACGCGATCGCCGTCGATCACGATCGTCATGTCGTCGCGCGTCTTCTTCGTCGCGGGATCGAAGAGGCGCGCGTGCACGATGGCGAGGCCGTTCGCCGGCTTGTGCGTCACCTTCTTCTCGGCCGCCAGACGCCACGCCAGCTCCAACGGCTCTTGCAGCGCGAGGAGCTTCGGCACGGCGTCGGTCCACCCGGCGCGAAGGACCGACTGCCAGTCGCTCGCGTAGCCGAACACGTGTCCGTCGTCGTCGAACCACTCGATCGACGGCGTGAGACCGAAGCCGCTCCACCGCCAGCCGACGACGTGAATCGACTCGGTGCCGTGCGTGAGCGTGGCCTCGGTCACGCGCTCGGCGTGCGCGCGTCCGCCGGGGAGCAGCGCGATGGATCCGTCGGCGCTGGCGCGCGCGCCGCGGAGGGTGACTTCGTCGAGGTGGAGGCCGGCGTTCATCGCGACGTAGAAGGCGCGCGGCGCGTCGCCGTGATCGATCGTCGTCGTCCAGGTGCAGCGCGCGCCGTCGCACGCCGCGGTCTCGTGGGCGTCTTTGTGGAGGTAGTCGGTGCCGGTGATCTCGACGCGCGCGGGGACGCCGTCGGGGGCGACGTCGGTGTGGATGTGGAGCGAGGGGCCGCGGCCGCGATCGGTGTAGGCGAAGTCTTCGTCGTAGGAGCCGTCGGCGTGCCTGGTGAGGGAGGGGTGGCCGGCGATGTGGCCGCTGAGGAGGACGTCGAAGGGGGTGGTGACGTCGCCGGCCGCGTTGGCGTTCGCGGTCGCGTTGGCGTTCGCGGTCGCGGTCGGGGTCGGGATCGGGGTCGGGATCGGGGTCGAGGCGCAGGCGGCGAGGGTCGCGATCGTGGCGAGGAGCAGGCGGCGCATGGGAAAGGCACTGTACACGCGCCCCCTTTACTCGCGGCGCTTCCGGAGCCAGATTCCCCGCTCACCCCAAATCCCGACTCGGAGACCGACATGGCCAAGCTTTCTCAATCAATCGTCATCCTCGGCGCGAAGCGCACCGCGTTCGGCACCATGCAAGGCGCGCTCAAGGCGATGAACGCCAACGACCTCGCCGTTCACGCCGCGAAGGCCGCGCTCGCGCAGTCGAAGGTCGCGCCCGAGAGCGTCGCGCACGTCATCATCGGCAACGTCATCCAGACGAGCGCCGACGCCATCTACTGCGCGCGCCACGTCGGCCTCAAGGCCGGCCTCCCCATCACGACCCCCGCGCTCACCGTCAATCGCCTGTGCGGCTCCGGCTTCCAGGCGATCATCAACGGCGTCGAGCAGCTCCTCCTCGGCGAGGGCGACGCCGTCCTCGTCGGCGGCACCGAGAACATGACGCAAGCTCCGCACGTCCTTCGCGGCGCGCGCGACGGCTGGGCGTTCGGCAAGGCGCCGCAGGTCGGCGACACGCTTTGGGACGCGCTCACCGACTCGTACAACAACACGCCGATGGCCGTGACCGCCGAGAACCTCGCCGTGAAGTACGGCATCACGCGCCAGCAGTGCGACGAGTACGCGCTATCGTCGCAGCAGCGCTGGGCCGCGGCGAACGAGAAGGGGGTCTTCAAGGACGAGATCGCGCCGATCGAGATCCCGTCGAAGAAGGGGCCCATCACCTTCGCGACCGACGAGCACCCGCGCCCGCAGTCGACGATGGAAGCGCTCGCGAAGCTCGGGCCGGTGTTCAAGAAGGACGGCGTGGTCACGGCCGGCAACGCCTCGGGCATCTGCGACGGCGCCGCGTGTCTCGTGCTCGCGACCGAGGAGTTCGCGAAGCGCAAGGGGCTCACGCCGCTCGCGCGGATCGTTCACTGGGGCGTCGCGGGCGTGGACCCGAGCATCATGGGCATCGGCCCGGCGCCGGCGATCAAGAACGCGCTCGAGCGCGCGGGGCTCAAGTTGAGCGACATGGATCTCGTCGAGGTGAACGAGGCGTTCGCGCCGCAGTACCTCGCCGTGGAGAAGGAGCTCGGGCTCGATCGCGCCAAGACGAACGTGAACGGCGGCGCCATCGCCCTCGGTCACCCGCTCGGCGCCAGCGGCGCGCGCATCACCACGCACCTCGCCTACGAGCTCGCGCGTCGTAACGGCCGCTACGCGGTCGGCAGCGCGTGCATCGGCGGCGGTCAGGGAATCGCGATCGTGATCGAGCGAGTCTGAAACTCAGCCGGCTTGCTCGATGAGGACTGCGCCCTTCGCGCGGGCTTCGTCGAGCGCTTCGTTCATGTCGACCGAGGCGGGCGATTCGTCGCTCGCCTCGTCGCGTTTTCCGGCCACGATCGCCCAGCGGACGGCGTTCGTCATCGCGCGCGCGGCGGCCACGGCGGCGCCCACGCTCGGGAAGACCCACGACAGAGTCCCGGGCTCCACGCTCTTCCAGCCGTAAACGACCAACGTGACTTGTTCCAAGAGAGGGTTCATCGAGCTCCTCGGTTTCGCCGGCGCGGGCTGCTCGTGATCGACGACATACACACCGGACCCGCTGCTCCCATGCAAACCTTCGACCGATGCGAGTGTCGTGACGTCATTCGATGCCACCGCGGATCCTTCGGTCGCATGCCTCTTGGAACGTGCGGCGCTCTTGCTCATTCCCGCTCCAGCTCCCGCGTGCGGCGAATGACGAGACTGCCCCTCGCTCGCGACGCCCTTGCGGCGCACGAGTGAGAAGCGCGTGCCTCTCGATCTCAACCAATTCGCGAAACGCTTCATCGTCGAATGGCTCTTATCCCCGGCATCCACGGTCAGGTAAAGGGCCGATTTGCATAACTTTCAAGTGCGGCGCGTCAAACACTCCATGCGTGAAGGTGCGCGACGCAATGAGTCGCGCACGCGCAACGGAGTAGACTCGTCGGAGTGACGGCTCCGGGAATCAGTGAGCCTCCGTCTTCCGCGACGCGGGCGCGTGGCGCGCCGGCGCCGACGACGCTGAACACGCCGCTGGGGCGAACGCCGTCGCTCAACGCGACGCAGACGATCCGTCTTTCGAAGTATCGCGCGCGCAACGCGTTACCGCTTCTCGTCCTGCCGCCGCTCATCGTGCTCGTGGTTGGGCTCGCGGTGGCGATCGGGATCGGGATCGTGGGGCTCGATGCCTTGGCGCGCGCCAGCGACGAGCACGCCGCCGCGGACGCCGAGATGCTCGCATCGACCGCCGCCGCGCGTATCAGTCGCCTGCCGCCGGGCCCCGAGCGGCTGGAAGCCATCCAGCTCGCCGCGCGACGCACGGGATCGGAGCTCTTGCTCCTCAGCTACGAGAACGACGTCATCCTCGACGCGAGCCTGGGCGCGCTCGACAAGAACGCGCTCCGACGCGTGACGCAGCTCGTGCATGGAGAGGCCATCACCGCGCTCGGTCGAACCCGCTTTGCGGTGCACGCCTTGGCTCCGCCGTATCAACTCCAGCGGCTCGTCGTCTTCGTACGCGAGCCCGCCGCGCCCGAAGGGGGCCCGGCGTTCGTCACCGCGCTCGTCGCGCTCACCACGCTGCTCATCGGCGTCGCGGCGACCGTGGCCTACGCCGTCGCGCGCGACGCGAACGAGGAGGTCGTGTACCTCACGCAGCGCGTGCGCGGCATGGTCCGCGTGCGAACCGAGCCCACGGGCGAGCCCGTCCCCGTGCGCACGATGGACGAAGTGGGCGTCCTCGCCGGCAGCTTCAACGCGCTCGTCGGGCGCTTCGCCGCCGCCGAGCGGAGCTACCACGACGATCTGTCTCGCGCGTCCGCCGCCGATCGCGAGCGCGCCGCGTTCCTCGCCGCCGTGAGCCACGAGCTCCGGAGCCCGCTCAACGCCATCCTCGGCTTCGCCGACATCCTGGTCACGGAGGTCGATGGCCCGCTCACCCCTACGGCGCGCGAAGAGGTCGAGCAGATCCGCGGCTCGGGCGCGCACCTCCTCGAGCTCATCAACGACATCCTCGAGTTCAGCGCCATCGAGAGCGGACAGTTGAAGCTCACGCGCGTGCAGGTCGACCTCTGGCAGCTCGCGCACGAGATCCACCGTGAGTCGCAAGGCCTCCTCGGCGAGAAGCCTGTCGCGATGAGCGTGCAAGGCGAGCCGGGGGTCCTCGCCGACGCCGACGCGCGCCGTGTTCGCCAGATCATCACCAACCTCGTTGGCAACGCGATCAAGTTCACCAGCCAGGGCCACGTCACGATCGCCCTCGGCCGTCAGGGCAACTACGCCACAGTGGCCGTGACCGACACAGGCCCCGGCATCTCGCCCGCCGAGCGGGCCGTCATCTTCGAGGAGTACAAGCAGGCCGGTGAAGAGCGCGCGCGAAAGCGCGGCACGGGCCTCGGCCTCGCCATCGCGCGCCGCCTCGTGTTGATGCACGGCGGCACGATCCACGTCGAGAGCGAGGTTGGACGCGGCTCCACGTTCCGCGTGCTCTTGCCGCTGTGGTTCGAGCGCCCGCAGCACCCGTCGCAGCACTCGCGTACCTCCGCTTCGATGCGCGCCGCACGACGAAGGAGCCTGCCGTGAATCAGGTGGCCGCGCGCCTGACCTTTCGCTTGATCCTCATCCAGCTCGCCGTTGGATTCGCGACCGAGGTCTTCGTCGTCGCCTTCGCGCCGCGACTCCTCCTCCTCGACTCGAGCGTCCTCCTCGGCAGCTTCAAGCTCGCCCTCTGGATCTCGCTCGTCATGATCGTGTGGGACGTCGCCGTCACGTTCCTCGCGACGCGCCACCTGAAGTCCGTCCTCCGCTCGATGTCGCTCGGCTCCTCGGCCGTCGAGCCGGGCGATCTCCTCGCGCTCTACGCGCTCCCCGCGCGCCTCACCACGCTCGACGCCATCGCCGCGTTCGTCGTCTGCTGCTCGACGCTCGTCACGCCGATCCGCCCCGTCACGAACGACCCGTACACCCAGCTCGCTCTCGTCCTCCTCACCATGACCATGGTGAGCGCCGCCGCGCTGCCGCTCTACATCATGCTCCGCACGTCGGTGACGCGCGTCCTCGAGCTCGCCCCGCAGCCCGCCGCCAAGGCCGCGCTGGAGATGCTCGATCTCCGTCGCGCCTCACGCGTCCGCACCCGGCTCCTCGCCGCCGTCGCCGGCCCCGTCGCCTTCGTCGCCCTCGGCGCTTCTCTCCTCGTCTACGCCCACGCGCGCGCCTTCGACGTCGCCGAGCGCCAGAGCGACGCCACCGAGCTCGCGCGCGGCGTCTTCGAGCAGCTCGGCAACGACAAGGCCGGCCTCCCCGAGGCCGCCGACGAAGCGCGCGCCCACGGCATGCACGTCGTCCTCGATCGCGACCCCACCGAGTTCACCGTCGCCCACACCGAAGACGGCGACTCCGTCCTCACGGTCCCTCTCGACACCGGCCACGCCATCGTTCAATTCGCCACCACGCGCCTCAGCCCCGTCACCACCGTCTACTCCTTCCTCGCGCTCGTCGCCTGCGCGCTCGCCGGCATCCTCGGCGCGCGTCTCGGCCAGGCCTTCGCCGACGACATCAAGCTCGCCACGCGCGAGGTCCGCGCCACCGGCGTTCAAGACGTCATCCGAGGCACCCGCGTCCAGCGCGAGCCCCGCTTCCACTCCGTCGCCGAGCTCCTCGACGCCATCGACGAATTGGGCGGCGTCTTCCGCGAGTTCGCCGGCGCCCAGGAAAAATCGATCGTCGCCCGCGCCGCCGCCGAGCGCATGCGCGGCATGTTCCTGGCCTCGATCAGCCACGACCTCAAGGGCCCTCTCAACTCCATCCTCGGCTTCACCGAAATCGTCCGCCGCAACGTCCTCACCGACGGCCAGCGCGAGAGCCTCGAAATCATCGAGCAGCGCGGACGCGAGCTCCTCGTCCTCATCCAGACCATCCTCGACTCCGCCCGCGCCGAAGCCAGCGAGCTCACTCTCTCGCCGGAGCTCACCATGGTCGGCGACGTCGTCATGAGCGCCGTCCTCGACGCCAAAGATCTCGCCGTCGGCACCGGCGTCGACATCGTCGGCGAAATCCAGCCGGGCGTCCCCCGCCTCTTCGTCGACGCCACCCTCATCACCCAGGCCATCACGGCGGTCATCATGAGCGCCGTTCGCTTCTCCGAAAAAGGCCGCGTCCAGGTCCGCGCCGCCATCCCCGCCGACATCGCCAACAAACTCCGCGTCGACATCGAAAGCTCCGGCCGCGGCGTCCCGAGCGCCGAGCTCGAAAAGGTCTTCGACGCCTTCAAGTACGCCGACCGCGCCCGCCGCATGGGCTCCCTCGGCCTCGGCCTCTCCCTCGCCCGCAGCATCGTCGAGCTCCACGGCGGCACCTTGGAGGTCGAAGAAATGACCGGCGGCGGCGCCGCGTTCCACGTCTGGCTCCCCACCGCCGACACGGGCACGTACGCCACGCGAATGGCGCTCCAGGGAAAGCCCTCGTAGCCCCCTAACCGAAACGCAGCGCGCCCCAGCCGGGGCGCACGCGCCCTGGCGAAAACGCACGCGCCCCGGCGAAACGCAGCGCGCCCCAGCGGGGGCGCACGCGCCCTGGCGAAACGCACGCGCCCGCGCGAAACGCGACGCGCCCCAGTGAGGGCGCACGCGCCCTGGCGAAAACGCACGCGCCCGCGCGAAACGCGACGCGCCCCAGTGAGGGCGCACGCGCCCTGGCGAAAACGCGCGCGCCCCCGCGAAACGCCACGCGCCCCGGCAAGACGCTAAGCGTCCCCGCGATCCCCGCGTCCAAACCAGCCCGGCGGGGGTCTCCGAGCGCAGGGAGAGCGGTACGGCCTCGCTTTGGAGCAATTTCCGCTCTCCCGAGTACGGAGACCCCCGTCGGGCGAGCGCCCCGGAGTCTCTTCTCCCTCTCTCTCCCGCGCGCGACGTCGCTACCCCTGCGGTGCCGCCTCGATCGCGCACAGCACGCCCCGCGCCTTCGCGCGCGTCTCGTCCGCCTCGCTCTTCGGCACGCTCGACTCCACGATCCCCGCGCCCGCCGTCACTTCGAACGCGTCCCCCCGGCACACCGCCGTCCGGATCGCGATCGCGAAATCCAGATCCCCCGTCTTCGCCACGTACCCCACCGCGCCCCCGTAAATCCCCCGCGGCCGCGCCTCCAGCTCGCGAATGATCTGCATCGCGCGCACCTTCGGCGCCCCCGACAAAGTCCCCGCCGGAAACGCCGCCCTCACGACTTCCAGCGGCGGCGTCGTACTCGCCACCTTCCCGCGCACCTCGCTCACGATGTGCATCACGTGCGAGTACCGCTCGATCTCCATCCGCCGCGCCAGCTCCACGCTCCCGATCTCCGCCACGCGCCCCACGTCGTTGCGCCCGAGATCGATCAGCATCACGTGCTCCGCGCGCTCCTTCGGATCCGCCAGCAGCTCCTTCTCCAGCGCCGCGTCTTCCTCCAGCGTCTTCCCGCGCGGCCGCGTCCCCGCCAGCGGACGCACAGTCATCACGCCGTCTTCCAGCCGAACCATCGTCTCCGGGCTCGCCCCCAGGATCTGCGTCCGCGTTTTCTCTCCCTCGAGCGCCGGGAAATCCAGGAAGTACATGTACGGCGACGGATTGATCACCCGCATCGCCCGGTAAACATCGAACGGATCCCGCCCGCTCCGCGCCACGCGAAACCTCCGCGCCAGCACGATCTGAAATGCGTCCCCCGCCGCGATGTACTCCTGCGCGCGCCGGACTTTCGCCTCGTACGTCGCGTCGTCCGTATCGACCACCACGTCCGCAGGAATCCGCGTCCGATCCGGCAGCGCGATTCTCTTCAGCGTCGCCGGCGTCGCCAGATCCGCGTGCGCGCGATCCACGTCTTCCTCACGCTCCGCCGCGATCGTCACCGTCTGCGCCAGCGCATCGAACACCACCAGCGTCGCGCCGCCGACGAACCGCGCAAGCGCTCCGTTCGTTCCCCCCGCGTCCGCCCCCCACGCCGGCACCTTCTCGATCGCGTGCACCAGGTCCCACGCCAGAAACCCGAAGTGCGCCCGCGCCAGCTTCGCCGCAGGATTCGCCACCTCGCTCCGCGCATCGCTCGCGCGAAACAAAGGCTCCGCCGCTGCCAGCGGATCCCCCGCGCCGTCCAGGCTCACCCCCGCCTGCTGCGCGTCGCCCGTCAGCGTCCACTTCCCGTTCGCGCCGAGAACCGCCTCGTACCGCGGCCGATACCCCAGGATCGAAAACCGCCCCCAGCGATCTCCGCCCACCACGCTCTCGAACAAGAACGACGCCCGCTGCGGATCCGCCTGACGGAGCGCCGCATAGGCCCCCACCGGCGTCAGGTTGTCGGCGACCAGCGTGCGCGTCTTCACGTCACACGCCGTTCCGCGGCTTGATCCCGAGCAGCGTCCGCGCGCGGTCCGGCTCCACCGGCGTCCGCCCGATCCCGCGCGCGTACGTCGCCGCGCGCGCCACCATCGGCCCGCTCCCTTCCGAGAGCACCCCCTTGGACAGATAAATATTGTCCTCGAGCCCCACGCGCGCGTGCCCGCCCATCCGCATCGCCAGCTCCGTCAGAGGCATCTGATGACGCCCCACCGCGGCCACCCCCCACGTCGTGTGCCCGTCGCTCGGGATCAACGACCGCAGGTACTTCACGTTCTCCTCCGTCGCGCCGATCCCGCCCGCGATCCCCATCACGAACTGGAAGTGCAGCGGCCGACCGATCGCCCCTTCCTTCAACAGGAGCAGCGCCTCTTCCACGTGCCCGACCTCGTAACACTCGAGCTCCGGCACCACGTTCGCCTTCTTGATCCGCCCCGCGAGATCGCGAATCTGCGGCCGCGTGTTCACGAAGATGTCGTCGCCGAAGTTTATCGTCCCGCAGTTGAGCGTCGCCATCTCCGGCCGACACGCGAGAGGCTGCGCGCGCTCGTCGATGCTCATCCCCACCGCGCCGCCGGTCGACGTCTGCACGATGCAGTCGGTCTTCGCGCGGATCGCGGCGATCGCCTCGCCGAACAGCTCCTTCGATTGCGTCGGCGACCCGTCCGCGTTCCGCACGTGCAGGTGAATCACCGCCACGCCCGCCTCGCGGCAGCGCGCCGCCTCGTCCGCGATCTCCTGCGCCGTGATCGGCAGGTGCTTCGTCTGTTCGCGCGTCACCTCCGCGCCCACGATCGCCGCCGTCAGAATCACCTCGGCGAAATCGGTCACCGGCGGCGTCACCAGCGCCTCTTCACCCGGCGCCGGCCCCGGCGGCAGCGCCGGCATGTACAGCTCCTTCGGGCGGCGCTGCATCGATTTCGGCGTCACGCACGTCCCCGTCGCGCGGCACACCACGATCGGCTCGGCCATCACGTCGGCGGCGCTCGCCGGCAGCCCCGGCTGGCGCAGGTTCCCCACCACCTTGCGCGCCTCGAAGCGCATCTGCCGGCTCGTCTCGCCGATGCGAACGAGCTCCGCCACGGCCTCGACGTAGTCGCCCGCGAACACCGGCGCGAGGAACTCGACGCTGTCGTACGCGCGGAACAGACCCTCGTCGCCGTCGAGGCGAATCAGCAGCTCGGTCGCGAGATCCCCGAACAGCGCCAGCATGCGCGCGCCATCGACGAGCTCGCCCGCGTAGTGCGCGTCGTGCGACGACATCCGGAGGCGCAGCGTGACTTTCATCCCGATCATGCGGGATCAAATATCACGACGCGATGCCTGGAGCCGCGCCCGTCATCTTCGCCGGCGCCCCAACGGCTATCGCCAGCGCCGCGGCCAGCGCCTTCGCCGTCGGGCGCGCGGCCGCATCCGGCGCGAGGCACGCGTCGATGAGCTTCACGAGGCGCGGCGCCATGGTCGGGATCACCGACGCGATCGACGCCACGTCGACGCTCTTCCGCAGATGCATGAGCGCCTCGAACCCCTCCGGCAGGTCGCCCGTCATCAGCTCCCACGCGATGACGCCGAACGCGTACATGTCCGACGACGCCGTCGCCAGCCGCGCGCCGCGCACCAGCTCCGGCGCCATGTAGACCGGCGTTCCCAGGATCTGCCCGGTGCGTGTCAGCGCGCGATCGCCCGCGGGGTTCGTGGGTCGCTCGTCGAACGGCGCGCTCACGTCGTCTTGCGGCGCGGTCGTCGCTCCAATGCCAGCGCGCGTGTGCGTCGCGATCCCGAAGTCGGCGATCTTCGCCACCTCATCCTGCGACCCTTGCGTCACCAGCACGTTCCCCGGCTTCAGATCGCGGTGCACGATCCCGAGCTCGTGCAGCGCCGCCAGCCCCTCGGCGATCTGCGCCAGGATCCGCACCGCCCACGGCACGTCGGCGAACCGCGACCGCATTCCGTCGAGCGACGGCCCGTCGATCAGGTCCATCACCACGAACAACGTCCCCGAGTTGGAGACGTCGACGTCCTTGATCCCCACCACGTTCGGGTGATCGACGCGCGACGCGATCTCCGCTTCACGCGCCAACCGCGCCAGCTCCGCCCCACTCCTCGGCGCCTGCAGCACCTTCAAGGCGAGTCGCTTCCCGTCGGTCGCGCGCTCGATCTCGTAGACCATCCCCATCCCGCCTTCGCCGATGCGCCGCACCACGCGGTAGCGCGCATCGACCACGTCGCCCGGCACGAACGCGCGCGGCGGCGTGTGCATAGGCCCGAGCCGCGCCAGCGCTTCGGCCAGGTGCTCGGAGCGGACCGAGACCTGGCGGCGAAGCTCGTCGTTGAGCACGCGAATCTCGTCGTTGTTCTGCTCGAGCAAGACCACGCGTGACGCGAGCTCGACGTTGAGCGCATCGGCGTGGCGCAGCGACTCGATGTGACTGCGGCTCAGCGCCAGCGCTTGAAGCAGCGAGATGGCCACGAACGCCAGCGCCCCGCCGCGCAACCCGCCGAACGGCTCGGCGGTCCCGAGCAGCGCGCAAAAATCGGGCAGCGAGACGAGCGCCGCGAGCGGAAAGCCGAGGCGCGCGATGCGGGCCGTGGAGGAGGCGGGCGTGGTCCTGGCGAGGAAGACCGCGCGCAGGCAGCAGGTCACGATCGTGCCGAGCACGATCGACACGCAGATCGTCGGCGACGTGAAGCCGTCGTGGAAGAAGAGCGCGGCCACGATCGCCAGCGCGACCCACAACCACCACGCGCGCGACGGCGCAGGCCCACCGGCCACGGCCACGATGAATTGCAGCGAAGAGACCGTCGCCGCGCAGATGAGCACAGCGCCGATTGCGATCTCGGCGGTGCCGAACACCGGCTGCGTGAGCCCCAGGATGAGCGCGGGGTACACGCCGCTGAGGAGCGACTGCAAGGAGAGCCAGGCGTGCGGCGTGCGACGCCGGTCGAGCAGGAAGAGGACGCCGTACGTGAACGACATCAACAGCGTCGTCGCCAGCGCGGCTTGCGCCGTGATCTCGTCGAACGTCTCCACGAAGATGACGCGCGGGTCGCCGGCCGCCGACGTGCTCAGCGTGGGGACGGTGTTGATCCACGCGCTCTGCGTCCAGTTGTGCGCCACCTCGATCTCGAGATCGATCTCGCCGCCGTCGATGTCCTCGACGGGGATGCGCCAGCGGTGCGGCCCTTGCGAGCGGTAGCGATCGAGCGCGCTCGTCTCCAGCGGCACCGCTTCGTGCCCCGCCACGCGCAACGTCGCCAGCGCCGGCAGGTGCGCGATCGACAACGTCAGCGGCCGATCGCGAAACTCCGGCGGCAGCTCCACGTGCGCCTTCAGCGCGTACGTCGTCGGCCCTGGCGGCAGGCGGCTCCCCACGTGCGCCGGCAGCGTCACGTCGCTCGACCCGCGCGCGCTCACCAGCGTCCAGCGCGTGAGCGGGATGGCCCCGCCGCCGTCGCCTACGCACCCGGTGAGGAGGGCCGCGGCCAGCACGAGGCCCGCCAGGCGCCAGACCGCGAATAAATTGCACGGCGCTGCGAGCTTCCGCACGTTCCTCAGTATGCGGCGGATTGTCCGCGGTATGCGGCGCTTCTGGGGTGCATTCTCGAAATGCTGTGGCATTGCTCCGCGCGTCCTCGACGTGTTAGCCCTTGCCGCAGTTTGGCGATTTCTCCCATGGTCCTTGTCGAAGCCCGCAATCTCCCGTCCCACGTCGGCATCATCATGGACGGCAACGGCCGCTGGGCGCAGGTCCGTGGCGAAGCGCGCGTCGCCGGCCACAAGGAAGGGGCCCAGGCGGTCCGGCGCATCGTCCGCGCGGCGCGCCGGCTCGGCCTCAAGGCGCTCACCTTGTATGCGTTCAGCGAGCAAAACTGGGCGAGGCCTGAAGAAGAAGTCGACACATTGATGGTGCTCCTCCGGGAGTTCCTTCTGTCCGAGAGAGACGAGATCCTCGACAACGGCATTCGATTGAATGCGATCGGAAATCTCGGTCGCTTGCCGTCGCTCGTTCGCGCCGTTCTCGACCCGCTGCGGGCAGAGAGCGAAGACGCCGAGCGTATGACGCTGACCCTCGCCCTCTCGTACGGCGGGCGCGAAGAGATCGCCGCCGCCGCGCGCGAGCTTGCCGAGGAAGTGCGCGCCGGCCGCATCGATCCCGACGACGTCACCACCGAGCGCCTCCGCGCGCGCATGCCGAGCCTCGCCGTGGGCGATCCCGATCTGGTGATTCGCACCGGCGGCGAGCGGCGCATCTCGAACTTCCTGCTCTACGGCCTCGCCTACGCCGAGCTCCACTTCGCCGACGTGCTGTGGCCCGACTTCGGCGCCGCCGATCTCTACGAGGCCATCGCCAGCTACCAGGCGCGCGAGCGTCGCTTCGGTCACGTCGGCAAGCCCGCCGCGCCCGCACCCGCGTTGAGCGCGTCGCCGATCTCGGCCGCGATCGCCGGCGCCCTCGCGCCGATCACCCGCATCGCCATCTGAGAGACGATCCGATGGCCGCGCAGCCCTCCAACCTCGCACTGAGGCTCGGGACAGCCGCCGTCTGCGTTCCGCTCATCCTGCTGCTGCTCTATCGAGGGCCGGCGTGGGGGTTCTATTTGCTCGTGTTCCCCGCGGCCATGATCGGCACGTGGGAGCTGTTCGCGATGACGCATCCCGCGGATCGCATCTCGCAAGCGATCGGCGTCGTCATCGCCGCGACGCTCTCGATCGCGCTGTGGTTCGGCGTGGATGACGCGCGCGTGGTGCTCACGGTGCTCATCGCCGTGCCGCTGCTCGGTCCGCTCGTCACGCTGGCGCGGCTGGGGTCGATCGAGTCGGCCGCGTTCCGTGCGTTCGGCATGGGGATGGGTCCGCTTCTCGTCGCCGTACCGATGACGCTCCTCGCGCTGCTGCGCGTGCGCATGGGCGCCGACGGCGCGAGCTACGTCGTGATGACGATGATGTTCGCGTGGTGGGGCGACACCGGCGGCTATTTCGCGGGGCGCTTTCTCGGGAAGCACAAGCTCTACGAAGCGGTCTCACCGAAGAAGACGATCGAAGGGGCGGTCGGCGGGCTCGCCGGAAGCGTGCTCGGCGCTCTCTGCGCGCACTTCTGGTACCTGCCGTCGATCTCGCTGGCGCACGCCATCCCGCTGTCGCTCGTCGCCGGGGCGTTCGGGCAGGCGGGCGATCTCGGCGAATCGCTCATCAAGCGCTCGACCGGCGTGAAAGACTCCGGGGCAATCGTCCCCGGCCACGGCGGCATTCTCGATCGGGTGGACGCGCTTCTTTTGACCACCGCGGTCGTGTTTCTCTACACGCTCTGGATTCGCTGAACGTTCGGCCCTAGCAACGCGCTCCTCTCGCGCGCCCCTCTTCTCGCACCGCACCTCGTAAAAATCCCCCGAATCAACGCAACGCGTTGACAACCAAAGCTTGCGCCCGAGCCCGCGCGAGTTCAGAAAGCGGCACTCATGAGCGCCACTACCAAAGACACGCCCAAAGAAATTCCGCAGGCCCGACCGTCCCAAACCAACATGGCCCACAAGGAGTACGACTTCTTCAAGGTCATCCAGGACTACCTCGACAAGGCCGCCAAGACGGTGAACCTCGAGGGATACGTCAAGACGATCCTCAGCCAGCCCAAGAACGAGATCATCGTCAACTTCCCCGTCCGCATGGACAGCGGTGAAGTGCGGCTCTTCAAGGGCTACCGCGTCCAGCACAACAACCTGCTCGGCCCGTTCAAGGGCGGCATCCGCTTTCACCCGAGCGTCACGCTCGACGACGTGAAGGCGCTCGCGGCGATGATGACGTGGAAGAGCGCGCTGATGCGCCTCCCGTTCGGCGGCGGCAAGGGCGGCATCAAGTTCGATCCGCACTCGGTCTCGCGCCACGAGCTCCAGAAGATCACGCGCCGCTTCACGCACGCGCTCGGGAGCAACATCGGCCCGGACTACGACATCCCGGCGCCGGACGTGGGGACGAACGGCCAGACGATGGCGTGGATGATGGACACGTTCGCCAACATGGTCGGCTCGTACCAGAAGCAGGCCGTGAAGGGCGTCGTCACCGGCAAGCCCGTCGCGAGCGGCGGCACGCTCGGCCGCGCGAAGGCCACGGGGCAGGGGATGGTCTTCTGCATCGTCGAGTGGGCGAAGCAGACCGGCTTCAACCTCGAAGGCTCGACGATGAGCGTGCAGGGGTTCGGCAACGTCGGATCGAACTGCGCGGTCATCCTCTCGAAGCTCGGCGTGTCGACGATCGCGGTCGGCGACCACACCGGCTACGCCTTCAACCCCGAAGGCTTCAACGCGCACAAGCTCCAGGACTACGTCGAGGAGCACGGCTCGATCGCCGGCTACCCGGGCGGCAAGGCCATCACGCGCGAGGAGTTCTTCGCGACCAAGTGCGACATCTTCGCGCCGTCGGCCCTCGAGAATCAGATCGGCGAAGCGGAGGCGAAGGCGCTCCAGTGCAAGCTGATCGTCGAAGGCGCCAACGGCCCGACGAACCCGGCTGGCGAGAAGATCCTTCTCGAGCGCGGCATCGACATCCTCCCCGACGTCCTCGCCAACTCGGGCGGCGTCACCGTCAGCTACTACGAGTGGGTGCAGAACAAGCGCTCGGAGAGCTGGACCGAAGAAGAGGTCGACGCGAAGCTCGAGAAGGCGATGCAGCGCGCTTACCGCGAGGTCAGCGATTTCGCCCGGACGAAGAAGGTCGATCTCCGCATCGCGGCGTACGCCATCGCGCTTCAGCGCATCGAAGCGGTCTACAAGGAGCGCGAGATTTTCCCGTGAACGAGTGGGTCGCTTCACCCGCGACCCCTCACCCCCAACCCCCTCTCCCGTAAAGGGAGAGGGGGCTTTTTATTTCTGCTCTCACCCTCTCCCCTTGCGGGAGAGGGGCTGGGGGTGAGGGTGCGCTGGCATTCGTCGTTTCGGGATTCGGCGTCCGCGTTGTAAGTTCCGCGAACCATGCCGTACGTCCGCACGCGCCTAGGGCGCTGGTTCTACGAAGAACGAGGCCACGCGAAGCACGAGGACGATCCGGCGATCGTTCTGTTGCACGGCCTGCTCTTCGACGGCGGCATGTGGCGAAAGCAAGTCGAGCCGCTGTCGGCGCTCGGGCGCGTGATCGTGATCGACGGGCCGGGGCACGGCAAGAGCGAGTCGCCGCCGCGCTTCTCGCTGGAGGATCACGCCGACGCGCTGGCGATCGACGCCTTCAACGAGCTCAAGATCAAGAAGTCGATCCCCATCGGTCTCTCGTGGGGCGGGATGATCGCGCTCCGCACGGCGATCCAGCACCCGATGCGCGTCGCGGCGCTGGCCGTGCTCGATTCGAGCGCCGAGGCCGAGAGCCTGCGCGACAAGGTGAAGTACCGCGCGTTCATTGCCTTCGCGCGCCGCTACGGCATCCCGCGCTGGTTCGCCGATCGCGAGCTGGCGCCGCTCATGTTCGGTCCCAGGACGCTCGCCGAGCGCGGCCCCGAGTTGATGACGACGTTCACGCGCACGGTGAACGGCTTCCCGCGCGACGGTCTCGCACGCGCGTGTCTCGCCGTCGTCGTGCATCGCAAGGACGTGACGCCCAAGCTGCGCGGAGTCGCCGCGCCCACGCTCGTCATCTGCGGTCGCGACGATCGCTCGACGCCGCCGCAGAAGAGCCAGTCGATGACCGGGAAGATTCGCGACGCGCGCCTCGAGTGGATCGATCAGTGCGGGCACATGAGCGCCATCGAGCGCCCGGACGAAGTGAACGATCTTCTCGTCCCCTTCGTCCGAGCCCACGCGGGCTCGGCGTAGCGGTCAACCGCGGGAGCGATCGTTCACGGACCGACGAGGCAGCCGGCGCTTCCGGTCTTCCCCTGGAAGCCCGCGGTGACCGTCACACCGCCGCCCGATACGCCGACGAGGTTCCCCTTGTCGTCGACCGTCGCCACGCCGGTGTTCGACGACGTCCACGTGATGTCGGACGCCTTCGTGATGTCTTCTTTGCTGCCGTCGGCGAACGTGGCCTGAGCCGTCATCTGCTGCGAGCTCCCTTTGCCCACGGCGCACGGATTGGGCGAGACCGAGATCTCGGAGACGGCGGCGCCGGTGTTCGACGTGTCCTTGCCCGAGCAGCCGACGACGGCGCCGAGGGCGACGAACGAGACGAGCGAAGCGATGGAAAGAATCGAGCGGTTCATGCGTGTTCTCCTTTGATGAACACGTGACCCTTTCGCAAACGTCGTGCCGCGGCGCGGCAACGCACGATTCGGCCGTGATTCACGGCGTTTGGTGAGTCCGTTGGCTCATGCGCACGCGAGGCAAGGTTGCCCCGCGGGAGCGCGCACGCCACGGCGCGAACTCAGAACGATCCGACCCATCCGACGCCGTACGCCGGCACCGTGCCCGTCGGCGTCACGCTCGTGCCGATGACGCCCGCCGTCGGCGCGCCGGGGATCGCGGCGTGCCGCGACGGGGGCGAGTTGCGCGTGAGGACCCAGGCGATCGCGCCGCCGGCCACGGTGCCGCCGAGCGTCGCGGCGATGAAGCCGCGGTTCTTGGCCGGCGTGACGTCCTGGAAGACGAGCGGGCTGGCGGCCGCGGCGCCGGCGAGCGCGCCGAACGCCGCGCCGAGATCGACGAGCATCACGCGCGACGGCGACACCTGGACGAACGTCGCCAGCGCGCCCGCGCCCACGACCCCGACCGCCGCGCCGTACCCCGCGCCGGTGTCGGGCGTCCCTGTCGTCGTCCCGCGGTACGCCAGCTCGGCGAGGCCGCCCACGAACAGACCGACGGCGCCGCCCGAGTGCGCGAGGAGCGCGTCCCCCTCGTCCATGTGGCCGCGCGTGAGGGCAAACGTGGCCAGCGCGATCCCGCCGGCGCCGCTGGCGACGCCGTACGCATACCGGTCGGTGAGCGGCGACGTGTCCCGTCCGTTCGCCACCAGCACGCCCGAAGCGGCGCCCCACCACGCGCCGGCCGAGAGGAACCACGAGTCACCCGTCGAGAGATCCCACTCGTCGCTCACCAGCAGCGTCGCGCCAACGCCGATGCCCGTCCCCAGCGCCAGCAGCGGATAGAGCACGCGCGGATCGGTCGACCCGCTCGCGCGCTGCAAGCTGTACGCGACGTACCCGCCGAAGAGCCCGCCGTTCACCGCCAGCACCGCGCGCCCCGGAGAGCGGAGCCCTTCGGTGTTCACGTTCTCGAGCCCCTGGCAGCCGAGGCACTTGGTCTCTTCGGTCTTCGTCGCCGTCGCCGCCACCGACGTCGTCAGGAGATCGCGCAGCATCACGAGGCCGCGCACCGAGACGTCTTCGGCCTTCACGCGATCGACCCGCACGCGCAGCTCGTGCCCCCCGCGCGGCGCCGCCACGATGCGCAGAAGGAACGTCCCCGAGCTCGCCGCTTCGATGCGCGCGCTCACCACCCACGTGTCTTTCGCAGCCCGCGTGAGCAAGTCCTCGTCGCGCATGTGGCTCAGGCTCGGCGCGGCGTTGGCCACGTCGAGCACGAACCCCAGGTCCTGCACGCCGTCGCGCAGCGTCGCGTCGAGCTCCTGGGCGCGCGCCGAGACCAGCGGCTCGGTCGTCGGCAGCGGCCGATGCAGCGGCCCTTCGCTCGGGTCGTCCCCCGCCGGCGTCAGTGTCGGCCACACGACGACGCTCCCCGCGCTCTTCACTTCCGGCGCGTCAGCCGTCGCTGCCGCGTGCGGATCTTCCGCGAACGCCGCGCGCGGCAGCGCCAGCGCGAGAGTCGCGAAGACGAGCACCGAGAAGCGCGGCATGCCCGAAAGCTACCGCATTCCTCGCTAGAACATCACCACGCCGCTGATGAACAGATCGACGACCGTCGCGCCGTCCGACGAGAAGCGGCGGCCGGGGAGATCGATGACGTCGCGGTGGTTCGGGTTCGGGATGCCGGTCGCCTGCTGCGACGTCGCCGTGTTCGTCTTGCACGGCCCGGCGGCGTTGAAGTCGACCGACGACAGGTTCGGGTTGCACGCATCGGCCGCGGTGATGAGGTGCGACTGGTTGTACGTGAACCCCAGGCCGATCAGGAACTTCACGTACTCGCCGGCCTGCCACGTCGCCGTGCCGCCGAGCGACATGCTGCCGAACGCTTGCTGATCGGTGACGCCGGTGAACGGCACGCCCTGGAACGGCGCGAGGCTCGTCGGATTCGCGACGCCGTTGGCGTACCCGGTGGGGTTCGGCGTGCGAAGCGAGTGCGCGCTCGACGAGCCGAGCGCGTCGAACAGTTCGGTGTATTCGCGCCCGGCCGAGTGGTACGTCGCCGACAAACGCAGGTCGCCCACGAGGCGCTGGAACTGCTCGCGCCGCTCCCACGGAATCACTTCGACGCCCGCCGTGAACGTCCCCAGGAGAGGCGGGTGATCGAGCAGCGCGCCGGCCAGGCTGTTGGTCTGCCCGAAGTCGCTGTTCGACTGCGCGAACTCCACGAGCATGCTGAAGCCGGTGTACGGCTCGACGTACCCGTAGCGGCGCGAGAAGAGCGTGCGCACCTGGATGCCGTCCATCCCACGGCTGACGCCGGGGCTACGGCTCGTGGTCGACGTGGGGTTGTTCGGGTCGATGCACTGCGGGGTGTTCGCCGGCGCGTTCGCGTTGCAGGCGTGGAGCGGCGTGCCGACGCCGAAGCGGCCGTCGACGCCGATGATCCACGTGGGCTTCGTCCAGTCGCGCTGCTGGTTGAAGATCGCCCAGTCCATCCCGACGCTGAAGTAATCGACGCCGCTGCGGGCCGGGCTGGTGAACGGGATCGAGAAGAGCTGGCCGCCGGTGGGGTCGGAGAGGCGCTGCGCCTGCACCTTCGACGAGCCGTTCAGGTCCCCGAGCGAGCGGTTGTCGGCCAGGATGAGCGGCAGGCGGAAGATGAGCGCGAGGTCTCGGTAGATCCCGACATCGGCGCCCATGTCGAGCGTGCTCGTCGACTGCTTGTACGAGGCGATGTTCTCGCTCGACGACAGGACCCCGCCCGTGGACCCCCCCGGCTGCTGGAGGTTCGTCTCGCGCCGGATGTTGGCGCTCTTCCACGACTGGTGAAAGCCGAGCGAGAGGTTCAGGTCGAACGGGTCGTCGCTGTCGAAGGCGTCAGCGACGCTGGTGATCTCGGCTGTCTCGCTCATCAAGCGAGGCTCGCCCGGCGCGATCGGCTCGTCGGCCCGCGCATCGCGAGCAAGAGAAGACGACGCCAGCGCGGCGGTGACCACCCCGCACGCGAGTGCGGTTCTGGCGTGTCCCATCACGCGCATCCTTGGCAGACGCTATCGACACGGGCTCCATCGTGTCAACGAGGTTCAGGGCGGCGGCGCGCTTCGCATGGCGGCGCGGAGGGTCCTCATTGCGCAGACGGCCCGCGCGAGGATCCGCGCCTCGGTGGTGCGCTTGGCGAGATCGCCGAAGCTGGGGTCGCGGGTCTCCCCGGGGGCGAGGAGCTGGTCCTCCAGCGTCTTGGCGGCGGCGGACTTCTCGGCGCAGCGATCGGCGGCGGCGTCGGCGTCGTCCGTGCCCGGTCCCGTCCCTGCGAAGACGCGCGGGGCCACGAGCGGCGCCGACGGGTCGAGCGGGTGCCAGGAGTCGCCCCCCTCGGCGAGCATCGACCCGCCGCCCGCTTTCAGGAGCGCGCGCGTCCCGTCGGCGTTGACCCTCACGTCCAGCACCGCCGCGCCGTACCGCACGACCGCCGAGGGGGTCACCACCCACTGCTCGGCCCCCGGCTTCTCGCCCGAGCCGCGCGCGCTCATGAACTCGCCGTGGATCAGCCAGGCTTCGCTCTCGCCCACGCACGGAAACGCGCTCCCGGGGCCGACGAAGAGCAGCTCGCGCCCCGTGCGCGGCTCTTTCACGGTGGCGCGCGCGCCCGTGTCGAGATCGATCCACGAGTCCACGACGTCACCCGTCGCGATGGCCGGCGTCCCGCCGTCGGTCTCGTGCGACGCCAGGATCTTCCCGCTGGCCGCGATCGCGCGGCATGGCGCCGGAGGCGGTCGCGCGATCGTCGCCGAAGCCGAAGCTGCCGCGTCGATCACACGCGCCGCGGGAATCACCGGCGCTGCATCGATCACCGGCGCCGCCGCGTCAGTCGCTACCTCCGAAGATCGCGTGCACCCGACCGCCGCGGACAGAAACGGCGCGAGCATCGCCGCGACCGCGATCGCCGCGCCTGCTCTCCTCATCGCAAATAGGGCTGCGTCGATTCCGCGTCCGGGAAGATCTCGTTCGTCACGTCTTCCGCCGCCAGCTCCTGCTTCGCGTGGCGAAGCTCGCTCGACGTCGCGTCGAGGCGGTCGGCGAACACGCCGAGGAACTGCCACAGCATCTTGACGGCGATCTCGTGCTCCTTCCGGAGGATCTCGAAGAAGTCCGCGCGCCGTATGGCGATGAGCGACGCGCCGGCGCTCCCCTCGGCGGTGATCGTCGCCGAGCGGGGGACGCTTCGAATGAGCGCCATCTCGCCGAAGTGCTCCCCCGCGCCGAGCCGCGTGAGCACTTGATCGCCGCGCGACACGCGCACCGTGCCGTCGAGCACGATGAACAGCTCGTCGCCCTTGTCCCCCTCGCGCATGACGACCTCGCCGTCGCCGTAGTCGCGCGGCTCCACCGCTTGCATGACGCGGAGCAGCTCGCGCTCGCTGAGGCGCTGGAAGAGCGGCATGTTCGCCAGCGCCTCGCGCTTGAGGGCCAGGCGCCGCGCGCGCTGCGCGTCCTGCTCTCCTTCGTCGCCGATGCGGACGATGATTGTCGTGATGTTGTCTTTGCCGCCGCGATCGTTGGCGAGCGCGATGAGCCCTTTGGCCGCCTTGTCGCCGTCGAGCGCCAGGTACTCGCGGAGCTCTTCGGGCGAATCGAGGTACCCGGTGAGCCCGTCGCTCGCGAGCACGAACGTGTCGCCCGGCAGCACCTCGATGACGAGCGTGTCGACCTCGACCCGTTCGTACACGCCGACCGCGCGCGTGATCGCGTTCTTGTGCGCGACCTTCTCGATCTGCTCGCGCGTGAGCTTGCCGCGCTTGATCAGCTCGTTGAAGACCGTGTGATCTTCGGTGACCTGCTGCACCTGCCCGTTGCGCATCAAGTAGATGCGGCTGTCGCCCACGTGCGCGATGAACCCCTGGTGCCCGACGACGAGGATCGCCGACAGCGTGGTCCCCATCCCGCGCTTGGCCGGATCGGCCTGCGCCTCCTCGTGAATCTTCATGCACGAGCGCTGCACGGCGTGCTCGAGCAACGCGACGACATCCTTCGCCGTCACTTTGTTCGCGCCCGTCTTCCCGGAGACGTAATCGCTGAGGAGCTCACGCTCGCGTTTCAGCTCGTCGTGCAACGTGCGGACGGCGATGGCGCTCGCCACCTCGCCGGCGGCGTGCCCGCCCATCCCGTCGGCGACCATGAAGAGCGAGAGCTTCTTGTCGACGAGGAAGTTGTCCTCGTTGTGATCGCGGACGCGACCGACGTCGGTCGCGGCATAGAAGCGGATCGTGTCGGGTTCCGACATGCGCTAGCGCGATGATGCCACCAGAGGCGCGGGTAAAGCTATCGGCAGTCTCGGTGGGGGTGCCGCGAGGTCGGGGCCGGTCGTACAGGTCGGCTCTATGATCGCAAATTGCGATCTCAGAAATGCCGAGCGACAGCCCCTACTGGCAGTAGTGGTACGTCGCCTGAAGGCCGCCGCCGCCGTCGAACGTCCCCGTGCACGTCGTGCCGCCGGTGCACTCGCCGCTCTCCAGCGGGTTGCAGAGCTGGATATACGGGGTTCCCGGGCACGTGCTCAGGCAGGTCGACGTCTGGCCGTTCGGCTCGTTGTTGGGGTCGTAGACGTTCTGATCGTAGCAACAGGCCGGCGATCCGCCCGGGCACTGGTCCGTCGAGCTGCACCCGAAGATGTAGATGCAGCTGACCTGATTCTGTGACGTGTCGTTGTTCGCACAGACGTCGCCGCCGGGGGGGTCCTGGTTGTCGCCGCAGCAGAAGCCGTTGTTGGCGGTGGGGCAGTGCGTGGCGCCGCACAGAATCCCCAGCTCGGCCGCCGATCCCGCGTCTCTCCCGGCGTCCGGCACGCTCCCCATCGAGCAGCAGCCGTTGCTCCCCGTGCATAGCTCGTAGCCGCTGGGGCACGCGAACGTGCAGTGGCCCCCTGTGCAGACCGCGGCGCCGCGACCGCTCGGGTCGAGCGCGCAGTGCGTGTCGCAGGCGTTGCAGTGATTCGGATCCGAGCCGAGCGCGTAACAGAACCCGCCGCAGTCGGTCAGTCCCGTGGGGCACACGCCACCGTCGGCGACGACGACCGGCATCGCGGAGTCGAGCTGGATGGTCGGCGCCGAATCCTGGATCACCTCGCCGCCGTCGGTCGAAAACGGGCTGCCGTCCACGCCGTGCACGTCGCCGAAGTCGGCGCCGACGATCCCGGCGCACGCGGCCGCGCAGACTCCGAAGAGCGCGACGCCGAGCGCGGAGAACCTCAGCGACCTCATTCTCCTGGAGGTCTAACCCCCGCCAGGCGTCCCGTCACGCGCGCTCACGCCTCGTCGTCGTCGTTTTTCTCGCCGCGGAGGCCGAGCGCGCGCGCCTTCTTGTAAAGGTGGCTCCGTTCGAGATCCAGGGCGCGCGCGGTCGCCGCCATCTGGCCGCCGTGATGCGCCATCGCGTCCTGGACGATCTGGCGCTCGGCCTCTTCCACCAGCACGCGAAACGGCACCCCCGGACGAAAGAGCCCCGTCGCCTTCGACGCGCCGCCGCCGGGCAAGCAGGTGCGAACGTCGTCGGCGCCGATGCGCGCGTCGGGGGTGAGGATCACCAGGCGCTCGATCAGGTTCCGTAGCTCGCGGACGTTTCCCGGGAAGCTGTAGGAGGCGAGCACGCCGAGCGCGTCGTCGGCGATCGTGATGTCGCGGCGGTCGTTGGCGCGCGCGGCGAGGTCGAGGAAGTGGCGCGCCAGGACCGGGATGTCTTCGCGTCGCGCGCGGAGCGGCGGGATCGCCAGCGGGACGACGTCGAGGCGATCGAAGAGGTCGGCGCGGAAGAGCCCCTTCTCGATGGCGTCGGACAGATCGCGGTTCGTGGCGGCGACGACGCGCGCGTCGACCTTGATGGTCTCGCTCCCGCCCACGCGCTCGATCTCGCGCTCCTGAAGCACGCGCAGGAGCTTGGCCTGCATCGCCAGCGGCATGTCGCCCACTTCGTCCAGGAACAACGTGCCGCCACTCGCGCGCTCGAACTTGCCGCGTCGCTGCTTCGTCGCGCCGGTGAACGCGCCCGCTTCGTGGCCGAACAATTCGCTCTCGATCAGCTCACCGGGGATGGCCGCGCAGTTCAGCTTCTCCATCGGCCCCTTGGCCCGCGGCGACATCGAATGGATCGCGCGCGCCACCAGCTCTTTCCCCGTGCCGCGCTCGCCGGTCACCAGAACGCTCGCCGCGCTCTTGGCCGCGCGGCCGATCTGCTCGACGAGCTTCTTCATCGCCGCGCTCTCGCCGACGAGCTCCCCGTTCGCGCCGCTCGCCGCCCGCAGCGCCTTGGCCTCGGCCTCCGCGCGATCGAGCCGCAGCGCGGTCTCGATCGTGATGAGCAGCGCGTCGGTGTTGAGCGGCTTCTCGAGGAAGTTCAACGCGCCGATCCGCGTCGCGCGCACGGCCGCTTCGATCGTCGCGTGCCCGCTCATCACGATCACGGGCGTCTCGATCTTCTGCGCCCGCACCCGCTCCAGCAGCTCGACGCCGTCGCCGTCGGGGAGGGCCACGTCGAAGAGGCACAGGTCGTAGCTGCGCTTCTTCAGCTTCTCTTCGGCGACCTTCACGCCGCCGGCCACGTCGACCGCATACCCCTCCAGCGTCAGCGCCTTCTGGAGCGTGGTGAGAATCGACGGTTCGTCGTCGACGACGAGGAGATGAGCTCGGGGCATTGCGTAGGATGAGACGGCGTTAGCGGCCTGGGTAGCAACAACCTGAACGCGCGGCAGGCGCGAGGACATTCCCTCGTCGGAAACGGCTTTACAGAAATACCGATCTCAGGCGAGGAAAGATCATGAAGAACGCGCGCGTCGGGCAGGGGCTGATGGGGAGTGCGGTCGTCGTCGCGGCGCTGGCGTGTGCCGGTGGCGCGCTCGCGGCCGAAGGAAAGCACGAGAAGGGCGGGAGCCCGAGCGGCGGGGCGGCGTCCTCGTCCGGGGTCAATGAGACCATCGGGGCGACCACGACCGAACGGCGCACCGACCACCCTGGCGAGCCCGGAGAAGAGAAAGCGGAGGCCGAGGAAGAGAAACCGCTCAGCGTCGGCATCGACTTCGTCGTCGGCACGGCCACGACCGACGTGGTCACGCAGAACGTCCCGGCGAACATTCAGCCGGTCGGCAACACGACGATCGATCCCACGAAGGTCACGACGTACTCGTTCCTCATCGGCGGCAGCGCCGAGCTGTGCAAGCACTTCGAGCTCGGCTTTCGCATTCCGCTCCAGAGCGGCACGATCAACTCGGCCACGTACTCGCGCGGCGCGACGACGCTGGGCAACGTCGAGATCGAGCCGGAATTCGCCTTTCGTCTGAACGAAGGGCTCGAGCTTCGCCTCGCGCTCGGCATCGCGCTTCCGACGGCGCAAGGGACGCCGATCCCCGACTCGGCCGACGCCGTGCCGCACCTCGGGATCGGGATCGATCAGAGCTCGTACGATCGGGCCAGCGTCCAGCACGCGGTGGCGATGGCGCGCGGGTACGAGGAAAACGCGCTCTACGAGCCCGATCACTTCGGCCTCATTCCGAAGGTGACGCTGAGCTGGTTCAAGCACGAGAAGTGGCACGTCGATCCGTGGGTCAAGCTCGAGAACCTCATCGCAACGACGTCCGACGAGAAGTTCATCGGCGAGCTCGTCCTTGGGGTCAACGCCGGCTACTTCGTGACGAAAGTGTTCGAGCCTGCGCTGCGCGTGTGGGGGAACATCCCGGTGAGCGGCGCGGACTTCACTGCGGTCGCGGTGGTCGAGCCCCAGCTCAAGTTCCACGCCGGCGACGGAATGCTGCTGGCCGGCGTCATTCTCCCGGTCGCGGGCCCGTTGACCTCGCCGTACGCGCTCGGCGTCCGGTTCGGGGGCGGGATTCGTTTCTGAGCCGGCGCGTGTAGACTTTGCCTCGATGCGCCTTCGTCTCACGTCTCTCGTAGTTTTCTTCGCGGCAGCGACCGCAACGCTCGGGTGTGGAGGCGCGCCGCTCGCAGGGAGCGCGCGCCTCGCGCACGAAGGGAACGCTCCGGACGCATCGCTCGCGGTGAGCGACGACGCGTTCGCCGACGCGGTGCGGGCGCTCCTCGCCGCGGCGCCGGGGACGCCGGAGCGGGCGAGCAGGCTGGCAGGGGTCGAGGCGCGGCAGATGGAACGCGCGTCCACGCGCTTCAAGAACAAGGAGCCGAAGCGCGGCCTCGCGTCAGTGCTTGGCGGCCTGGCCATCGTTCACAAGGGGGAGCTCGCGCCGTCGATGCTCGGTCCGTTCGGCGCCGACGCGCTTCGAGGCGCGGCGCGTGAGCTCTCGTCGCGCGGCGACGAAGGGCGTGCGGAAGCGGTCTTCGAGATCTGGATGAAGGTCGCTGCAAAGGCCGACAAGCCCGAGATCCAGAGTCACCTCGACGCGCTCGCGGCGTGGATGAAGAACGCCGTGGCTCAAGGCGGACCGGTGCAGAGCGCAGGCGCGCTGGAGAACGTCGCCGTCTCGCGCAGGCTGGTCGAGCCGAGCGACTCGGCGCTGGCCACGGCCGACATGGCGACGACGGCGTGGATCGACAAGGCGTTCGCGTTGCGCGCATCGGCGGATCGATCGCACCGCTCGCCCCCTCCGACGCGCGAAGAGATCGCCGAGGCCGTGCGCGGACTGCAGACCGGCGCGATGGTGCTGGCCGCGATTCACCTGCGCGACGTCGATGCGCAAGGGGCCATCGCCGCGATCGAAAAGGCGCAGGCGCAGGACCTCGCGCCCGACGGGCTGCTCGAGGCGTTGAAGAAGGTGTCCGAGCATCCGACGGCCGAAGGGTGGATCGCCGTTCTTCGCGCGCTTCGCCCGTCGCGCGAGGCGCAAGAAGAGCCCGCGGACGACGAAGAGATCGTGCGCGCGGCGTCGTTCGCGGTCGCGATGGAAGCGTACCGGCTCGATCCGACGCTGGTCGACGCCGCGGTCCCGGTCGCTGCCGCGCTCGACGAGTACGGCATGGCCGAAGCGAGCCCGCTGGTGCTCGCCGACGCCGTGAAGGCCCACCCCGATCCGCGGATCGTGTCGGGCGCGCTCAAGATCGCGATGACGGCGATGGCGCAGGCGATGGAAGCGGGCGAGGGGGACGGCGCGCGTCGCACGTTCCGCGCGGCGCGCCCGCTGCTCGTGATCGCGAGCGACAAGGCGCTGGCCGGGCAGGTGCAGCCGTCGGCGGCGCGCGTGCAGGCGTTCATGGGCGACATCGAAGCGCGCGAAGGGCGCCTCGCCGAAGCGCGAGCGCTGCTCGAAGAGAGCGTCCGGAGCGAGAAGCTCGGCTCGGTGCTCCTCGAGCTCGCGCGGATCAATCGCCACGACAAGCGGCCGGCCGATGCACTGGGAAATCTTCGCGACGCACTGGGGGCGAAAGACGCCACGAGCGACGCGGCGCTGCGCGGCGAGATCCTGCTGGAGACGAGCGATCTCGCGCGCGAGCAAGGGGACGCGACCGGCGCGCGAACGCCGCTGACCGAGGCGTTGAAGGAGCTGTCGAAGGCACGCAACGCGGCCGATCCGGACGATCGCGCGCGCGTGGAGCGGACGATCGCGCGCGTGTTCGATCGCTTCGGCGCCGCCGATCGCGCGCAGCGAGCGCTCGATCGTGCGTACGAAGCGGCGCCGCGCGACAAGCACCAGGCGGCGGCCACGGTCGGGCAGATCGTGTCGCGTGCGTTCGTGAACGGCGATCTGTCGGCGGCGCGCGACGGCCTTCAGCGCGGGATCGCGGCCGACCTCGAGAACGAAGACCTCGTCTACTACGCGCTGTGGGTCCGCTTGCTCGAGCGGCAACGCCACGCGACGACCGACGGCGTGGCCGATCGCATCTTCACCCGCGCCATCGACGACGCGGCGTGGATCGGGCGGCTTGCGCAGTTCGGCGCGGGGATCCTGCAAGCGAACGATCTGATCGCGCGCGCCAAGACGCCGTCGGAGAAGACCGAAGCGCTCTTCTACGTGGCCATGGATCGGCGCGCCGCGGGCGACGCGCAAGGGGCCGACTCGGGGCTGCGGCAGGTGCTCGACGCGACCGGGATCGATCTGATGGAGGTCGCCATCGCGCGCGATCTGCTCGACGGCCCGCGCGCGAAGATCAAAGGGCCCATCCCTCCCGAAGCGACGCAATCACCGTGACGAGCACGCCGTGACGAGCGCGTCGTGAGCGAGCGGGCCGTGGCCGGACGAGGCGCGATCCGCGCGGCGCTCGACTGGGGCAGTCTCGCGCCGCTTCGGCTGCGATCGCGCCTCGTGGCCGAGGGGGTCTATGCCGGTGGGCACCGAAGCGCGCGTCGCGGCGCAGGCGTGGAGTTCGGCGGGCACCGCGAGTACGCGCCGGGCGACGATCTGCGCTGGCTCGATCGGCGATCGCTCCTCCGTCACGAGCGGCTCATCGTGCGGCAGTTCGAGACCGAGACCGATCGCGCGCTGCGCCTCGTGGTCGATGCGACGGCGTCGATGGGGTACCGCGGATCGCTCGCGCCGGGAGCGAAGCTGGCGTTCGCGGCGGTGGTCGCGGCGGCGCTCGCGCGCATCGCGATCGCGAACGGCGATCCGGTGGGGCTCACGTTCATCGGCGGAGGGCCCGGCGTGCGCGGCGTGCCGGTGTCGGGCGGACGCGAGGCCTTCGAGCGAATGGTGGCGACGCTGGAGACGGCGGAGGCGGGGGGCGATCCTTCGCTCGACGAGCGCATGCTCGATCGCGCGCTCGGCGGGATCGCACGCGCAGCGCGGCGCGGATCGATCATCGTCGTATTGAGCGATCTGATCGATCTCCCCGCCGGCGCCGCCGATCGCATCGCAGCGATGTCGTCGCGCGGTCGCGTCATCAACGTGGTGCAGACGCTCGACCCCGACGAAGCGCGCCTGCCGTTCGAAGGGACCGTGCGACTGCGCGCGCTCGAAGGGGGCGCGGTCGTCGAGACCGATACGGACGCGACGCGCGAGAAATACCTGGAAGCGATGCGCAACCTCCAGGACGCCTGGGAGCGCACGCTCGTCGGGCGCGGAGGCCGGCTCATTCGCGCCGAGACGAACGAAGACCCGGTGCGGGTCGTACGCGCGGTGGTCGAGGCCGTGCGGTGAGCTTCGTCACGGCGCTCGGTCTCGCGGTCGCGTTCCTGGTGGCGATGCCGTACCTCGCGCACCGCTTGCGGCGGCGTCGCGCCGACGAGCGACCGTTCGCCGCGGCGCACATGGTCCCTGCGGCTCCGCCTCGCGCGCGCCGTCGATCGCGCCTCGAGGATCGCGGCCTCTTCGCGCTGCGTGCGGCAGCGGTCGTCGCGCTGGCGGTGCTCGGCGCGTCGCCGCTCGTCCGCTGTTCGCGCCTGTCGCTTCGCCGCGAAGGGGGCGCGTCGGTGGCGATGGCGATCGTGGTCGACGACTCGATGAGCATGCGCGCGGCGTTCAACGCGACGAGCGGCACGCGCTTCGATCGCGCGCTGCGCGGCGCGCGCGAGCTGCTTGGGTCGGCGAGGGAAGGGGACGCGGTCGCGATCGTGATGGCGGGAGCGCCGGCGCGCGTGGCCCTGGCGGCGACGTCGGACCTGGGCACGGCGAAGATCGCCCTCGACGCGATCACGCAGAGCGATCGCGCGACCGATCTCGATGGAGCGATCGCCATGGCGCGCGCGCTCGTGGCGCAGCTCCCGCAAGTCGATCGCCGCGTCGTCGTCCTCAGCGATCTTGCCGACGGAAGGTCCGACGCGCCGCCGCTCGGCGAGGATCAATCGGTCCCGGTGTGGGTCGCGCTCCCCGAGCTTCGCGACAGCCAGTCGACGGGCGACTGCGGCGTCGTCGCGGCGGATCGATCGGCGTCGCACGTGCGCGTGAGCGTGGCGTGCGGTCACGATGCCTCGGCGAGCGGACGTGAAGTCACGTTGCGCGCCGGCGAGAAGACGATCGCGCGCGGCCTCGCGCCCGGCGGGAATGGAGGCGACGTCTCGATCGCCATCCCCAGCGACGCCCCCGCCGATCTCGTCGCGCATCTCGAAGGCTCCGACGCGATCTCCGAAGACGACTCGGCCGTCGTCGTCGCCGAAGCCGCGGCGCCCGCGGTCGCCGTCATCGCCGACTCGGCGGACGAAGCGGCGGCCACGGGCGGCGCGCCGATCGTGGAGCAAGCGCTGGCCGCGCTTCGTCTCGACGTCGCGCTGCGACCGATCCCCGCGGTCCCCGATCGGTTGGAGGACTTCGCCGGCTTCGTCGGCGTGATCGCGGACGACCCGCCGGGGTTCACCCCCGAGCAGCGACGCGCGCTGGGCGCGTTCCTGGAGCAAGGTGGCGAAGCGCTCATCGCGCTCGGTCCTCGCGCAGCGGCCGCGCCGCTCGGCGCGACGCTGGAGCCGACGCTGGCGCACGCGGTCACATGGGGCGACGCCAAGGCGTCGAACGGGTCGAGCGTGAAGGGCGCGCGCGAGTCGGGCGCGGTGGCGGCGTTGAGCGATGCCGCGCGGAGCCTGGCGGATCTCGGCGCGCGCGGTCGGGCGACGCTGGCTCCGGAGGACGCGAAGGCGTTCGACACGCTGCTGGCGTGGGACGACGGCGCGCCGCTCGTGGCCCGTCGATCGATCGGGCGAGGCGGCGCGTGGATCGTGACGTTGCCGTTCGCGGTGGGCTCGAGCGACCTCACGCTCCGCCCCGGCTTCCTCGCGCTGCTCGACGTGTGGACCGACGAAGCACGCGCCCTCGCGGTCCCGCTCCGGATCGACGTGGGGCAGCCGTGGACGTTCGCGTCGGCCGGCGATCTCGCGGTCGTTGGGCCACGAGGGGCGCTGCCGATCACGCGCGACGGCGCGATCGCGCGGGTCGCCCCGCCGCTCGTGGGCGCGTACCGCGTGACGCTCGCTGGCAAGACGCAGACGCGCATCGCCGCGCCGGTCGCGGCCGAGATGGATCTTCGTCCGCGCGCGATCGCCGCCGCCACCCAGCGCGGCGCGCTGGGCGAGACGCACGCCGCGGTCGACGTCTCGTGGGGTGTGGCCCTCGCGCTCCTGGCGCTCGTCTTCGCGGAGCTCGCCGTCCGCGTCCAGCGCGCGCGCCGCCCGGAGGCCGCCGCATGACGCGCGCAGCGCTTGCCATGCACGCGCGCCTCGGGTTCTCTTCGCCCCGCATGAAGCACGCGCTCACCGCCGCGACGCTCGCGTTCGCGCTCACCGCTTGCGGCGCGGGCCCTTACGGCCACTCGCCCAAATACGTCCCGCTCTCCGACGAGCCCAAGGCCGTCGCCGGAGCGCGCGACTACGACCCGGTCATGTTCGCGCGCCAGCCCGACGAGTGGCGCAAATCGAACGTCGCCCTCTTCGGCATCGTCACCAGCCGGACCGCGGGGCCCGGTGGCGGCTCGTACCTCACGCTCAGCGTGCGTCACCTCGAGCCGCGCAACCTCTGCGACAACATGAACGACGACGACACGTGTCGCGTCACCGTGAGCGACGCCGACTGGGGCGTGGTGCACGCGCTGGTGAAGCTCACCGGGGAAGACGCCGTCGGCGAGCACTCGGTCGGCGGCGGCTCGCTCGTTCGGCTGGTGGGTCGAATCGGTGAGGACGTCGATCCCAACGACGGCGCGCCGGTGGTCCGCGCCGCGTGGTACCGCCACTGGCCTCGCTACTTCTTCGTGACCCGCGCGGCCGCGCGCAACATGCGCCAATGAGCCTCCTCCGCGTCGACGCCGGCGCGAACGCGATCCGCCTCCCGGCGCTCGCCACCGCCCACAGCCACGCCTTCCAGCGCGCGATGCGCGGCACGTCGCAGCGCCGCGGCCCCAACACCAGCGACGACTTCTGGACCTGGCGAGGCCAGATGTACCGCGCCGCCGCGTCGCTCACGCCGGAGTCGATCGTCACGATCGCGCGCGTCGCGTTTCGCGAGCTGGCGAAGGCCGGCGTCCGCACCGTCGGCGAGTTCCACTACATCCACCATCAGCCCGACGGCACGCCGTACGGCGACCGCACCATCCTGGCCGACGCGATGATCCACGCCGCGAAACAAGAGGGATTGCGCGTCGCGCTCCTTCGCGTGGCGTACAACCGCGCCGGCCCTCACCGCGATCCAGAGCCCGGCCAGCGACGCTTCTGCGATCCGACCGTCGACGACGTCCTCCGCGACGTCGAGACGTTGCGCGCGAAATACAAAGGCGACCCCGACGTCGTCATCGGCCTCGCGCCGCACTCGGTCCGCGCCGTCCCTCCCGACTGGCTCGCGCCGATCGCCGCGTATGCCGAACAGCACGCCATGCCGCTCCACATGCACGTCGCCGAGCAGCGTCGCGAGATCCAGGAGTGCGTCGCCGAGACTGGCCAGCGCCCGATGGAGCTCCTCGCCGATTGCGGCGTCCTCACGCCCCGCTTCGTCGCCGTTCACGCCACGCACCTGGACCCGCACGAAGCGCGCTTGCTTGGCGCGGCGCGCGGCTTCGCGTGCATCTGCGCCACCACCGAGCGCGACCTGGGCGACGGCCTCCCCGACACGAAGTCGCTCCGCGAGTCGGGCGCGCGCCTGTGCATCGGTATCGACAGCCACGTGATCACCGATCCGATCGAAGACCTGCGATCGATCGAGACGCACGAGCGCCTCCGCACCGAGACGCGCATCACGTACCAGCCCGAGAAGGGCACCCTGGCCGAGCAGCTGTGGCGCGAAGGATCGATCCAGACCGCCGCGGCGTGCGGCTTCACCGGCACCGGCGGCGATCTGGTGATCGATCGCGATCACCCGGCGCTGGCGCTCGTCGAGGAAGGCAATCTCCTCGACGCGATCGTCTTCAGCGGGAGCGCTTCGATGGTGCGCGGGGTCGAGCCGCGCTAGCGCGCGAACCACTTTTCGATCGCGTACAGATCCTCTTCCCCCAGCCCCGACGCGACCGCGCTCTTCACCGCGCGCGCGATCGCACGGAGCACGTCGAGGCGCATGCCCACTTCGTCTTGCAGCTCCACGTTGAGCTGCGCGTCCTTCAGCGAGAGCGCGAGCGAAAACTCCGGCGTGTAGTCGTGCGCCAGCACCTTGGCGCGCTTGCCGATGTAGCTGGGCGAGGCGAACGCGCCGCTGGTGAAGGCGTCGACGATCGTCTCTCGCGCGAGCCCCGCGCGTTCGCCGAGCGCGAGCATGCTGGTGAAGGCCACGAACTGGTGCGCGCCGACGCCGTTCAAGAGCACCTTCAAGGCTTGCCCTTGCCCGACTCCGCCCGCGTGAATCACCTTCTTGCACATCGCGTGGAGCACCGGCATGGCGCGCTCCAGATCGCGCGCGCTCCCGCCCACCATCGCCACCAGCTCGCCGCGTTGGGCCGGGGCCACAGTTCCGCTCACCGGTGCATCGACGAACCGTCCCTTCACGCGCGCCACGCTCTTCGCCGCTTCGCGTGCCGCCGCGCGCCCTGCGGTCGACATCTCGATCACCAGCGCCCCGCGCTTCAACCCTGCACATACGCCGTCCCGCCCCTCGAGCACCGCGTGGAGCGCGCGCGCATCGCTCACCATCGTGACCACCACGTCGGCCCCGCGCGCCGCGTCGGCCGGACTCGCCGTCACGCGCGCTCCCAATTTCGCCAGCGGCTTCGCGCGCTCGCGCGTCCGATTCCACACCGCGAGATCGAACCCCGCGTGTACGCATCGCGCGGCCATCGGTGCACCCATGTGACCGAGTCCTATGAACCCAACCCGCAGCTGTCCACCGGCGCGCGATGCCTCCACGGTTGGCGTATTTTTTAGCGGTTTCGTCGTCTTCGGCATCTCCCCGTCCATTACCTCGCGCCCGCGCCTTGCGATACGCTCTCTCATGCGTGCGGAAGCTCCCCGTCAATCCCAAGGAGCCGATGCAAAAGCGACTGTATCTGGCGGCGATGAAGCGCGCCGCGGTCCTCGTGTGGGGCGAGGACGGGCTCAACGATATCGCGCACGCTCTTCCCGACGACACGCGCGAAGAGTTCTTCCGCGTGGTGCAGACCGATCCGTGGATCGCCGCCCGCCACTACATCAAGTGGATGTACGTCGTGCACCAGGGGCCGGCCGGGTTGTCGGTGACGAAGACGCGCGAGTACATCAATCGCGTCTTCGACTTCAGCGGCGGCATCATCCTCCGCTCGATGCTCCGCATGGCAGACCCGGCGAGCATCACGCTCCGCCTCGGGCCCATGTGGAAGGAAGAGAACACGCACGGCGAGCTCGTGAGCTCCGTCGACCCGGGCGGCAACTCGGCCACGTTCCGCCTCACGGGGAGCCCTTACACCGAGACTCCGCAGACGCGCGGCGGCATCGTCGAGCAGTACCGCTACGCCTACTCCATGACGCGCGCGAAGAACGTGACCGAGACCCACGCGCTCGAAAAGCCCGGCACGCTCGTGTTCCGCATCCGCTGGACCTAGCCGGAACTAGCCCACCCGGACCAGAGAATCCTCCCCGGCGCGGCTTGCGGTAACCTGAAGGGCTGTGGGGAGGCCGGTCAATCCGAAGGAGGCGATGATGCGTCGCCTTTATATCCCCGGACTCAAGCGGGCGGCCGTCCTGCTTTGGGGCGACGACGGACTCAACGAGATCGCGCAGGCGCTGCAAGACGACACGCGCGAAGAGTTCTTCCGCGTGGTGCAGACCGACGATTGGATCGCCACGCGCCACGTCATTCGCTGGAACTACGCCGTGCACCACGGCCCCGCGCGGATGTCGCTCCCGAAGATCCGCGAGTATCTCGATCGCGCGTTCGACTTCAGCTACGGCGTCGTCCGCCGCTCGATGCTCCGCATGGCCGACCCCGCCGTGCTCACCCCGCGTGTCGGCCCCATGTGGAAGGAGGAGCACACCCACGGTGCGCTCGAGGCTGCCCTCGACCCCGGCGGCAAGTCGGTCACCTTCCGGCTCAGCGATCACCCCTTCACCGAGACGCCGCAGACCCGCGGAGGAATGGCCGAGAACTATCGCTACGCCTATTCCCTCACACGCGCGAAGAACGTCATCGAGACCCACGCCCTCGAAAAGCCCGGAACGATGGTCTTTCGCGTCCGCTGGACGTGAACCTTTCCCCGCCCATCGCCCCACTCATCCAGACCAATCCGCGAATTCCGAATGCCTCGCCCTTGCGCCGTCGTGCTCCACGCGGCAATCCTGGAGAGCCCAGATGTCCGCGCTGTTCGAGCTAGCCACGCATTTCGCTCCCAAGGGCGATCAACCGACGGCGATCGCCTCGCTCCAGAAGGGGCTGGAGGCGAACGAGAAGCATCAGGTCCTGCTCGGTATCACGGGCTCGGGCAAGACGTTCACGATCGCGAACGTCATCGCTCACCATCAGAAGCCGACGCTCATCCTCGCGCCGAACAAGACCTTGGCCGCGCAGCTCTACGGAGAGATGAAGGAGCTGTTCCCGTCGAACGCGGTCCAATATTTCGTCTCGTACTACGACTATTACCAGCCCGAGGCGTA
>PLXW01000061.1 GCA_003151595.1 Myxococcales bacterium | reverse complement strand
GTGCGACGAGTCGCGTGGCATGAGTTGATCGGACTAATCGCCGGTCCGACGAGTCGCGTGGCATGCGTCGATCGGGCTAATCCGCCTTCGACTTCCGTCGGCGCTCGGCGATCTAGTGCCGTGCGAGGATACTTGCGCCGTCGGGCCCGCGGGCGACGCCGATGAGCGTGCCCAGGCCGGCGTAGCTGGGCGTGAGGGCGTCGCTGGCCGTGAAAGCGGCGATGAGCTCGTCGAGCACGTCGTCGCCGTGCGCGTCGTTCGCCACGCCGAGCGCGAGCTCGAACATCGAGTGGTCGGCGGCGCTTCGTACCAGCGCGATAGGCGCGGCGGACGGCGCGGGCTCGCCCGGCTTCACGCGCGTCTGCCCGCGGAGCACCGGAGAGGCCATGAACGGGGCGACCAGCGAGAGGGCGGCGATGGCGACGCCGTCGTCGCGACGCTCGTAGCAGGCGACCGCGACGAGGCCGCGATGATCGCTGGCGGCGACGACGTGGACGTGCGCGGCGCTCTTCGCTTCGCCGCCGGGCGTGCGCGCGGCGTTTCGCCAGGGAACGAGCGCCACGGGGCGCTTGGTGCCATCGCTCTCCGTGGCCACGACGATCGCGGGGAGGACCCCGTCGATGTCGTCGCGCGACAGGAGCCCGCCGGCAACGCGCCCGCAGGCGTTCACCAGCTCGCCGGCGATCGACTCGTCGAGGAGCGCGGAGGGGCCGCGCTGGGCGATTCGCTTCAGCACGTCGCGCCGCGGGCCCTCGGCGAGACCGATGGCAGGCGCCATCACCTGCGCCAGCGTGGAGGCTCCGGAGCTCGCCAGGGCCGCGGCCAGCGCCGCAGGGAGGGCCGGAACGCCGACGCGAGCCGCGGGGGCGATCAGCTGATCCTCGGTGAAGCCTCGCGGGCGTGGAGACCCCTTCCCCGCTTGCCGCACGCGCCCATCGACCGCGCGAAGCCCGAGGCCTGCGCCGCCGAACAGAATCTGCACCGGTCCGAGCAGCACGCCGGGGGCGCCCGCCGCCGCCGCGAACACGCCTGCGACGACCGCATCGACCGCGTTGCCGCGCGAGAGCAGCGCGTTCGCCGCGTCCGCGACGTGCCCCTCGGATGCGGAGGCTGCCGCACGGGTGCGCGCCATCACTCTTGCTCGTCGTCGCGAACCTTCACCGTGGCCGCGCGCGGACGAAGCACGCGACCGAGCCCCCCGGGCTTCTTCGTCGCCCCCTGCGCCAGACGGCGAAGGAGCTTGGCCTCGACGAGCGCCTTGTCGGTCTCGAAGACCACGTACGCATCTCGCCGCGGACCGATCGCCGTCACGACCCGCTCGAGCGCGCTCGCGCCGTAGGAGCGCGTCTCGCCGAGCGCGCGCAGACGACCGTAGGCCACCGGGCCGGCCGGCACCGGATCGCGCGACGGATCGACCGCGAGCACGATGTCCCACTTCTTCGCGGCCAGCGCCGCGTCGCCGATCTCCCAGACGCCGCGCGCTTCCCACACGACGCGCGTCGCGTCGCGAGGCAACCGATCGAGCAGCTTGGACATCCGATCGCGCCACACCTGGCCCGGTGTCACGTCGGCCGGCGTGCGGATCAAGACGCAGCGCGCCTGGAGCGCGTCGATCGCGGTCGTGGCCGCTTCGAGCTCGGCGTCGAGCGCGGCCGAGGCCTTCAGCTTGGCGACGTTCGGGCCGACCACGACGCAGAAGTCGAAGTGCGGCGGCACGACCTTGCGCCATTTGCGCATCGTCGTGGGGGACATGGCGCGCTTGTCGTTCGCTTCGCCGAGCACGACCTCGAGGAGGTCGAAGCGCTTCGCGTACGCCTCGATGTTGCCGCGCAGGTCCTTCGCGCCGATGTGAAAGCGGGTCGCCATTCGGGGCTCCTCTGGTCGCAGGCCACGGGCCGCACGTCAAGGTGATCGCCAGATTTATCCGAAATCGAACCACTGCGTGGGGTGCGCGCGAAGGAAACGTCCGAGCTCGTCGGCCAGGGTCTGCGCGGCGGCGTCGAGCAGCGATTCCGACGGGCGGCGCGGGAGAAACAGCGGAGGGCGGACGTCGATGAGGTACGAGCGATAGCCGGTGCGCGCGCTGAAAATCGGGAGGATCGGCGCACCGCTGGCGGCCGCTAGCCGGAGGGGCCCCTCGGGGATGGCGCCGGGCGCGTGGAGGAACGTGACCGCGCGCTTCCGCATGGCCGGCGGGAGGCGATCGATTTGAAGCGCCACCACCGCCCCGCGCCGGAGCTCGTGGAGGAGACCGAGCGTGCCGAAGACGTCGCCGATGTGCGCGACGCGAAGGCCGACGGCGTGGCGCGCTTCGTCCTGGACCTTCCGCGCCGCTTCGTCGTTCTCGGACGCCATCACCATGACGACGTCGCGGCCGTGCTCGCGCGTCAGCAGCGGGCCGACGGTCTCCCATCCTGCGGTGTGCGCGGTGACGACGATGATGCCGGTCGCGCCGGCGATCGCCGTATGGATGTTCTTTTCGCCGCACAGGAGCGCGTCGGGCATCCGCTCGTTCTTCGATCCGTTCGAGAGGACCTCGGCGAGGCAGCCGGCGTACGTCTGGAACGTGCGGGCGACGTCGTAGGCGTCGCGGAGCGCGGTGCGCTCTCCTCGAACGCGTCGCAGGTTCGCCCGTACGGCGCGCCTCGCTTGCGGGACCGCGAGCGCCGCGCCCCAACCGAACACCGACGGGCTGTACCGAACCCACCACTCGGGTCCGCGCGACGCGCCGAAGCGCGCGAGCCTTCGCCAGAACGCACCGTCGTGCGCCAGCTTTCCGGTCGATGCGTGCGCGCCGCTCGTCTCTTTCACGCCGGCCGCGTCACTTCTTCAAGTGCTCCTTGGCCTGCTTCAGCTTCTCGCGCGCGACCTTCGACGCGGGGACGTTCGGCTCCAGCTTGAGGAACGTCTCGTACTCGCCCACGGCCCCTTTCCAGTCGCCTCCGTCGCCGAGCACGCGCGCGAGATAGAAATGCGCCGGCGCGTAGTGGCCGGCGATGGCCGCTTGCAGATCGCTCTTGGCGCCGTCGATGTCCTTCGCGCCGAGCTTGCACACCGCGCGGTACGTGCGGAGCTCGGGGGCGTCCTTCGTGGCGATCGCTTGATCGAACGTGGGGACGCAGTCGGCGAACGCGCCGAGCGCCTTCATCTCCTCGCCGATGGCCGCGAGCACGCCCACGTCCTTCGTGAGCCCGCGCGCCGCGCGGAGCTTCGTGAGCGCTGCGTCGGACTGTTTCCAGACGCCGAGCCAGTGCGCGTACGTCATGAGCAGCGTCGCGTCTTGCGGCGCCCCCTTCACGGCTTGATCGAACTCGCTCGTCGCGCCGGCCGTGTCGCCTTTGCTGGCCAGGACCGTGGCCACGTTCGCGTGGAGAGGCACGCTCGACGGCGTCTTCGCGAGACCCGCGCGCGCGATCGAGAGCGCTTCGTCGTCGCGCTGCTGATCGATGAGCAGCGCGCTCAGGTCGACGTACGCCGCTTCGAGATCCGAGCGCGCCGCGATCGCGTCCTTGTACGCCTTCTCCGCGCCCGCCTTGTCGCCGGTCTTCTCGTCGATGAGCCCGAGCAGGACGCGCCCCTCGCCGCTCTTCGGATCGCGATCGAGGATCCGCTTGTCAGCCGCCTTCGCGCCGTCGACGTCTCCCCCTTCGAGCGCCGCGACCCCTTGATCGTAGTCGTGGTTTCCCGAGGACACTGGGGCCGAAGACTGCGGCGCGGGCGCATCGATCGGCGGCGGGGGGACCGCGTCACCATTCTGCGCTGGGCTCTGCGCTCCACCGCACGCGGACATCGAGATCGCGAAGATCGCGCACGACACGAACCGCCACGTCTTCATCGTTCGCCTCACGTTGTTCGCTTTTCTCATTCGCCCTCGTCCGCTCACCCATCGCCGATGGCGCGCACGACGCCGTCGCGAATCTCTTTGAACCGATCGCCGGGAGCGACCTTGGTGCCGTCGAGCTCGTTCACATAGAACACGTCGGCGACCTTCGTCCCCTCCGTGTTGATCTTGGAGAGCGCGATCGAGAGGCGCAGCTCGTGGAGGGCGCGCGCGACCGTGTAGAGGAGGCCGGGGCGATCCTTGGCGAAGACCTCGATGACCGTGTGCCGCGGCGACGCGCGATCGTCGACGACCACCTCGGTGATGACCGCGGGGCTTCGGCGCTCGCGCCACGGCGACGTGGAGCCGGTGCGCTGGCGGAGCAGCTCGGCGGGATCCATCGTGCCCGAGCAGACATCGACCAGATCGCGCACGAGGCGGGGCATCGCGCGCTCGACGGCCTCGGGACCTTCGGTGCGATCGCGGACCCAGAAGAGGTCGACGGCCTCCGATTTTCCGCTCTCTTCGCTCGTGCCATCTCCAGGACGGGCCAGCGTGCGGCTGTAGACCTGCGCGGCGAGCACTTCGAGTCGACCCGCGGTGAGCGCGGCGGCGATGCGCGCGAGCAGACCCGGACGGTCTTCGGCGACGACACACACCTCGGCGAACTCCGGATGGCGCGACGGCACGACCGCGGCGTGCACCGGCGCGGTTCCCCGATCGAGCGCGACGCCGGCGTGCGCCGCGATCGCCTCGGGGCTGTTCGCGAGCAAGTACCGCTCGGGCATCGAGCCCAGGAAGCCCTCGAGGAACGCGGGGTCACCTGCCCACGCCGCGCGCGACGCTGCGCGCACGCTGGCGAGACGGGCGTCATCGAACGCGCGATGCTTGGCGCCGGCGAGGTGCGCGTCGGCTGCGAAGTAGAGCTCGTCGAGCATGCGGGCCTTCCACGACGTCATCGCCGTCGGCGAGGTCGTGCTGATGTCGGCGACGGTCAGCAGAAACAGATCGCGCAGCCCTTCGCGCCCGCGCACCAGCCGACAGAACTCTTCGATCGTGGCCGGGTCGTCGAGGTCGCGGCGCGTGGCGGCGTGGTACATCGCGAGGTGTTGCGAGATGAGGTGACGCGCTTCGAGCGTGTCTTCCGGCGAGAAGCCGAGGCGCGGCAAGATGCGGTCGCACAGCTCGGCGCCGCTCTGCGAGTGGTTCTTTCGAGAGCCGCTGGCGTCGGGGTACCCCTTGCCGACGTCGTGGAGCAGCGTCGCGAGGAAGAGAGGCTTCGGGCGCGCGATCTCGGCGGCGAGGCGCGTCGCGAGCGGACGCTCTTGCGTGAGCTCGCCGCGGCACATCGATCGCAGCGAATCGAGCGCGGCCACGCTGTGAACGTCGACCGTATACACATGGTAGACGTCGTGATGGACGCGCCCCGTGACCGGCGCGAACTCGGGGATCATCGCCAGCAAGATCCCGACGTCGTGAAGCTCGCTGGCGATCGACCCGCGTCGCGTGCGCGCCTCGGGCACGGTGCACATCAGGTCGACGAACAGCGGCCCCGACTCGGGTGACGCGCGAAGCGCCTCGCACCACGCCGGATCGCTCGCCGCGCGCGCGATCGCTTCGCGCGCGAACGGGAGCACCGGCGCCGCTTGCCTCACGCACGCCGCGTACACACGAAGCGCGACCACGGGATCGGCCGCGAGCTCCGGCACCCCCACGATCGTCACGTGCCCGTCGAAGAGACGGACGCCGCTCCCGAGGTCGACGTCGGCGTGAGGAACGCGCCACGGAAAGATCGACGACGCGCCTTCGGGCTTCCCGCGCTTCTTCGCCGGCGTCGCGCGGAGCAGGATGCGCTCGCGCCCCTGCGTCACGGCGCGCGCGTGGAGGTAGTAGTCCTGCATGAAGCGCTCGGCGGCGTGCGCGCGGTCGCGCGTCTCGTCGCTCGAGAGCTCTCCCGGATCGTGCGCCTTCGCGCGCGCCTCGGGGCCGGCGTATCCCATCGCGACGGCGAGCGACTCCTGCTCGTCGAACGTGAGGCGATCGCTCCTTCGATCGGCGTGCGCGTGCAATCGATTGCGGACGCGCCACAGGAACTCCTCGGCCGCCGCCATCTCCGCCGCCTCGCGCGGCACGAGCACGCCGAGCCGCACGAGCTCGCCCCACGTCCCGAGCGTCCCCACGCCGTCGGCCAGATCTTCGCCCACGCGGAAACGCGCACGCGCGGCCCATCGCGCGCCGTCGAGATCGCGCATGCCGCCCGCTCCGCTCTTCACGTCGGGCTCGAGCAGGTACACGCTGCTGCCGAAGCGCCCGTGCCGCGCGGTCGCTTCCTCTTCGAGCCGCTCGATGAACGACGCCAGCGCGCTGCCGTCGAAGAGACCCGTGAAGGCGCGTTCGAGGAGCGACGTGAACTGCGCGCGGTCGCCGGCGATGGCGCGCAGGTCGAGCAGCGACGTCGCCATCGTGAGATCGTCCTGCGCGAGGGCGAGCGCGTCGTCGGGATCGATCACCTGGTGCCCGATGGAGAGCCCCGCGTCCCACAGCGGATAGAGCAGCGCCTCCACGAACTTCTCGGCGGCGTCGCGATCCTTGGACCGCGGCGGCACGATGATGCGCACGTCGGTGTCGCTCCGCAGCGCGACGGCGCCTCGCCCGTAGCTCCCGGCCGCGGCGAGGCACAGCGACTCCGCGCCCCCGATGGCCGCCGTCGATGCCGCGAAGAGCGCGCTCATCAGACCATCGAGCGTCTTCCGATGACGCACGCCGAGCGCGAGCCCGTCTTCACCCGCCGCCAGCTTCGCGGCCAGCGCCTCGCGATGCCGGGTCAGGTAGTCGCGTAGCTCGCCACCGAGCGGCGGCGCCGCGCGGATCAGCGTGTCCGAGGGGGCCGACATGATGGGGCGCAGAGAACGTAAGGCAATCGCGCCCCCGATGCCATGTTGCGAGCGTCGTGCGGCTTCACGTCCGCGCCTCGCGCCCGTTCGTCGTCCCTGGCTCCTCCTTCGTCGGATACGCCGTACCAGAACCGGAACGACGGCTTCCCATCGCTAGCGGACTCCTCTAGCCTCCGGCCGTTGCTGGTTTTGATTCATTCACCGCGACAGCCGTCGAACGGCGCGGACAGATCGTGCACCGGTGTGCGCCGCGCTCCTCGAGGGCGCGTCCCTTGTTCCTTGGCGATTGTTTCTAGGAGGCGATAGTTCATGACGACGAAGCTCAAGCTCATGATGATCTCGGCCGTGGCGATCGGTCTGGCCGGTTCGTTCAACGGTTGCTCGTGCCACGCCGAAGCCGGCACGCCGCCCGCGGCTCCCGCGCCGCCGCCGCCGCC
>PLXW01000056.1 GCA_003151595.1 Myxococcales bacterium | reverse complement strand
GAGGTCGAAATCTTTCGCGACGACCTCGCGACCGGCGTCTTGGGCACGGAGGTTCGCTGCGGCGGCGGTATGGACGGCGCGACGTCGGCGTAGCGACCGCTCGTGCGAACGTGAGCGGCCGGGCTCGGACGTTCGATCGCTCCTAGCTGCTCAAGCTTGCGCGCGATCGTGAGCACGCTGTCGAGCGGGAGACCGGTCGCATCGGCCACCTCCTCCAGCGTCGCGGCGCCGTCGACCTGTGAGAGCACGAAGGCCTCGGTCGACGAGAGGGCGAGGGTATCGAGTCGCACGGAAAGCAGACGCGGAACTGTCCTGTCGTCCATGAGCCCCCTCCCCAGGCTAGCAACGTATCAAGACATGCGCGCGCCCGTCAGAAGACCGACCACCCCGTGACCGTCGTGAACCGATCGAGCGCCTCGACACCCGCCGCGCTGTTGCCCACGCGATCGAGCGCCGGGCCCCACACCACGAGGCAACCGCGCCCTGGGATGATCGTGAGGATGCCGCCGCCGACGCCGCTCTTGCCGGGGAGCCCGACGCGGTAGGCGAAGTCGCCCGCGGCGTCGTAGGTGCCGCATGTGAGGAGGACGGCGTTGATGCGCTTGGACTCGCTGCGCGTGAGGAGCTGCGTCCCGTCGGCGCGGACGCCGTGCCGCGCGAGGAACAGGCCTGCACGCGCGAGCTCGCGGCAGCTCATCGTAATCGCGCAGTGGCGCACGTAATGATCGAGGACGGCGTCGACCGGGTTGTCGAGGTTCTTGTAGCTGGCCATGAAGTGCGCGAGCGCGGCGTTCCGGTGCCCGTGTGCCGCCTCCGAGCGCGCGACCTCGTGGTCGACGTCGACGTCGCGTGCGCCCGACTCGGCGCGAAGGAACTCGAGCAGCGGCAGGACGGCATCGCCCGTATGCGAGAGCATGCGATCGACGACCACGAGCGCGCCGGCGTTGATGAACGGGTTGCGCGGGATCCCCTGCTCGTACTCGAGCTGCACGAGCGAGTTGAACGGATTGCCCGAGGGCTCGCGGCCGACGCGCGACCAGATCGTCTCTCCGTCCTTCGCGAGGACGAGCGCCAGCGCGAACGCCTTGGACACGCTCTGTATCGAGAAGCGCGTCTCGAAGTCGCCGCTGCCAATGAGGTCGCCACCGACTGTTGCGAGCGCGATTCCGAAGCGCGACGGGTCGACGCCGGCGAGCGCCGGAATGTAGTCGGCGACGCGGCCGTGCGCCGCGTAGGGGCGAGCTTCGGCGGCGAGCCGATCGAGGAGGGCTTGGAGCTCGGTGGGGGTCATCGAGTCATCGACGCGCGCGCGACGCGCTGAAGGGTACACCCGAGCGGCACACGCGCGCACACTCGGGCCCGGCCGATCCATCCGTACGGCGAGGTTTGCCGCGCGATACGCTCACGGTTGGGGTGCGGGTATCCATTCGACGATCGACGACGTGGAGGTGCGGGAGCGCGCTGGCGTTCGTCTTGCTCGCTGCAGTGCTCTCGCCGCGCTCCGCCCACGCGCAGTCTCCACCCCGAGACGTCGCGGCGCGCGCGACGCCTGCGGTTCGCGCCTTCACGGACAAGGACGGCCTCCCGCAAAACACGGTCAACGCCCTCGCCTACGGTACCGACGGCCGCCTGTGGCTCGCCACGCAAGAAGGGCTGGCGACGTACGACGGCAACGCCATTCGCGCGATCGCGTTCCCTGCCGGCGCAGCCTCGCAGTGGGTCGACGCGCTCGCCGCGCTCCCCGACGGATCGATCGCCGTCGGCATGCACTCGGACGGCGTGTGGATCCTGAAAGGCGAAACGTTCGAGCACCTGACGACGGAGAACGGTCTCCCCGACAACGCGGTCCGCGGGCTCGCGTCGATCGGTGGCGAATCGGGCGAGCTCTGGATCGGCACACCGCACGGGCTCGTCGTCCGGGGCCGCGATGGAAAGGTGTCGAAGCCGACGGGGGTGCCGCTCGCCGACGAGCCGATCCTGACCATGGCCGGCGGGGCGGGAGAGCACGCGGCGCTCGGCGTCGCGACGAGCAAGGCCATCGCGATGCACATCGGCGGCGCATGGAGAACGTTCGTGCTCGGTGAGGCCGGGCTCCCGGCGGGCGCCGTGCACGCCATTGCGTTCGGCTCCGGCGGGGACGGCGACGTGGTGATCGGCTTCGAACAGAACGTGGGGGCGTTTCGGATCGACGGCGCCGGATGGCGCAAGATCGATGGTCTCACGTGCAGCGACGTCGGCGCGCTCACGCCTCCCGCGGCGGCGGGATCGACGTGGTGGCTGGGGACGGCGTGCGGGCTCTCGCGCGTCGACGGCGAGCGCGCGACGCCGCTCGAAGTGTCGGATCCTCCGCTCCGCGACATCCGCTCGTTGCTGACGATCCCGCGCGAAGACGGCCCCCCGGCTCTGTGGGTCGGAACGTCGGCCGGCGGTCTGGCGCGCGTCGACACCGGAGGATGGCGCGCGCTCACGCCGAAGAATTCGCCGCTCCAGAGCGCGATCTACGCCTTCGCCTGGAGCCACGCGAACGACGGCGCGGTCGTCACTTGGATCGGATCCGAGACCGGTCTCTCGATGCACGACGGGCGCGACTGGCACGACGTCCCGCTCCCGAACTCGGATCCGTACGTCAACGCGATCCTAGAAGCGCACGGCGACACTGCGCGCGGCATGTGGGTGGCGACGTTCGGCGGCGTATCGCGACGGCGCGACGACGGGACGTGGGTCGCGTTCACCGAATCGAGCGGGCTGCCGAGCCACGTGGTCCTAGCGCTCGCCGAAGTGACCGGTGCGTCGGGGCAGCCGGAGCTCTTCGCGGGTCTTCGCCGCGGCCTCGCGCACTTCAACGGCGAACGATGGGAGTCGATCACCGAGCCCGGCGCACCGAACGACAAGGAGGTCACCTCGATCACCGAGACGCCCGGCCCTTCTGGGCGACGCCTCGTCTGGGTCGCCACTTCCGACGCGGGCCTCTTCCGGCGCGACCGCGCGACGTGGACACAAGTGCAAGGTGGGACGACGGCGGGCTTGGGCAAAGAGATCCTGCAGGTGCAGGCGATGGCCCTTCCCGGCGATCGCGCGCGCCTCTTCGTCTCCACGGGAGAGCACGGAATCGCCTGGTTCGATCCGCGCGAAGAGTCTCCGCGCTGGTTCGGTCTCTCGACGAAGTCTTCGCCGCCGCTCCCCGACGACGTCATCTCGGGCACGCAGCAAGATCGGCTCGGGCACGTCTACGCGTTCACGAACCACGGCATCGCGCGGCTCGTTCCTCGCGACGCGCCCGATGCGTTCGACGTCGACGTGTTCACCACGGAAGACGGGCTCCCCAGCAGCGAGTGCAACACCGGCGCGTCGGCGATCGATCCGCTCGGGCGCGTGTGGGCGGGCACGGTGGCAGGGGCCGCGGTGCTCGAGCCCGCGACGACGCAGGAAGACCGCGTCCCCAAGCGTCTCCTTCTTCGAAGCACGCACCTCTTCGATCGCCAGGTCGACGTCGGCTCGCTCGCGGACCTCGCGTACGACGAGAGCACGCTGGCGTTCGAGTTCTCGCTCCTCGGCTTTCACAGAGAGCGCGACTCGCGCTACCGCACGCAGCTCGTCGGCTTCGAGAAGGAGCCGTCGGCGTGGACGCCCGACGCGAAGGTTCGCTACACGAGCCTCCCCGCCGGCGCCTACGCGCTGAAGATCTGGGGGCGCGACTACGCCGGGAACGTCTCCGCGCCGGTCGTCGTCCCGTTCGCGATCCGAACGGCGCCGTGGCTGACGTGGTGGGCATGGCTCGCGTACGCGAGCGCGAGCCTCTCCCTCATCGTGCTCGGCGTTCGCATGCGCACGGCGAGCTTGAAGCGTCGCGCGTACGATCTCTCCGAGCGTGTGACGGAGCGAACCGCCGAGCTCGCGAAACGAAACGCGGAGCTCGCCGACTCCATTCGCGAGCTCGATCGCAAGAACGCGGAGCTCGATCGCAAGAACGTCGCGCTCATCGAGTCGCAGCAGCGGGCCGATCGGATCTTCTCCGCGTTCGCCGATGTGCTCCCCGGCACGCTGCTCGACGGGAAATACCGCATCGAAGAGAAGATCGGCTCCGGCGGATTCGCCGCCGTGTTCCGCGCGCAGCAGGTGTCGCTCGGTCGCTCGGTGGCCGTGAAGATCTTCCGCCCCGAGCCGGGCAACGACTCCGCCCTCGCGCTCGAGCGCTTCCAGCGCGAAGGGATGACCGCGTCACGCGTGAACCACCCCAACGCGATCCAGGTCTTCGACTCCGGCATCTCGGCGGAGGGCATTCCGTACATCGTGATGGAGCTCCTCGAAGGGCACTCGCTCGGCGCCGAGCTCGACGGCGCGAAGGAGCGCGAAGGGATCGGCAACGGCCGCATGCGGGCGCGGAGAGCGATCGAGATCGCCATCCCGATCTGCGACGCGCTCGTCGCCGCTCACGAAGCGGGGCTCATCCATCGTGACATCAAGCCCGACAACGTCTTTCTCCAGAAGACGAAGGACGGCGAAGTGGTGAAGCTGCTCGACTTCGGCATCGCGAAGCTCCTGAGTGGTGACGACGGCGAGGGCTCGTCCTCGCACACGGCGTCGGCGGTGCTGGTCGGGACTCCGCGTTACATGGCGCCGGAGCGGCTCACGCGCGGGACGTACGACGATCGAAGCGACGTCTATAGCGTCGGTGTCATCCTCTACGAGATGATCGCCGGCCGATCGCCGTGGCGAGAGCCGAGCGGCGACCTGATGGTCATGATCACGAACATCGTGTCGGGCGCGACCATCCCGATGGCGGCGCTCGGTGTTCCGGCGCCGCTGGCGGAGGTCGTCATGCGCGCGATCGCCATCGACGCCGAAGATCGACCGACGGCACACGAGCTTCACCAGCAGCTCGTCGCGCTCCTCTCGCTGCTCACGCACACCGAGCTGGACGCGGTCTACGGCGATCACCAGAGTCACGTCGACCCGAGCGGACCGACGGCGCAGGTCGCGTCGAGGCGAAACCCGCCGATGAGTGGCGAGTCCCCCGTGCGCGACGTGCACAAGGGCAAGACGGTTCATGTGAAGAGCGGGTAGCGGGCGAGAACCGATGGCGAAAGTAAGAAACTACGGCGGCTCCTGGAGCTTTTCCCCCTCTGCAATCGCCTACCCGACGAGCGCAGAGGAGATATGCGCGATCGTCGGGCGCGCCACGAAGGTGCGCGTCATGGGCTCGCGCCACTCGTGGTCGAAAGGGATCGTCACGAGCGGCACCCTCGTCTCGCTGGATCGGATGAACGCGCTCGTGCGCGTCGACAAGGCAGCGCTTCGCGTCACCGTGCAAGCCGGCATCAAGCTGAAGGACCTCATCGCTCGCCTGGAAGAGCACGGGCTCGCGCTGGCGAACCTGGGATCGATCGACGCGCAATCGCTGGCCGGCGCGATCAGCACCGGAACTCACGGCACGGGCCTCGGCTTCCGGTGCCTCGCGTCACAAGTGGAGAGCCTCGCGCTCATCGACGGCGAAGGAAACGAGCGGCGGCTCGACAAGAGCCACCCCGATTTCAACGCCGTCGTCGTCGGCCTTGGCTGCTTCGGGATCATCTACGAGATGACGCTCGCGGTCGTTCCCTCGTTCCAGATGCACGCCATCACCGACACGGCGCGATTCGACGAGGTGATCGAGAACCTCGACCACTATGTCCGCGGGTACGACCATTTCAAATTCTGGTGGCTCGTCCCCGGCGACACGATCATCGTCTTCAAACAGAAGCGGACCGACGCCGCGCGCAACGACAGCGATCTCACGCGCTGGTTCAAGGACGACTTCCTCTCCGTGGTCGTCTATCGCGCGCTCATCGAGCTACAGAAGCTCGATCGCAAGCGGCTCGTTCCCGCGGTGAATCGGCTCCTCGGGCGCGAGGTGGGGAAGCACTTCGATCGCATCTGCAAGAGCTACGTCGCGTTCTTGACGCCGACGCCGCCGGTTCATCGCGAGAGCGAATGGGCCTTCGACTACGCGAACGCGAGAGCGCTCTTGAAGGAGTACCGAGAGCTCCTCTTGAACAGCGGTCACACGTACAACTTCGTTCAGGAGATTCGCTTCACGAAGGGCGACGGCTTCTGGTTGAGCCCCGCCTTCGGACGCGATTCGATCTGGCTCTCGATGTACAACATGGATAGCCGCGACCATTGGGACGATCAGCTCGCGAGGTTCGAGGACTTCGCCCGGAAGCACGGCGGCCGCCCGCACTGGGGGAAGGAAGCGAGCTTCGATTCGGCCTACTTGAACGCGCAGTGGCCGACGCTCGGCGCGTTTCGCGGGCTCATGGAGGCGTACGATCCGAGGGGGAAGCTCGTGAACGCTTGGGTCGAGCAGATCTTCTCTGGGCTCCCGCGCTAAATCGCCGAGCGCGCTGCGCGGAAGCACGTGCGCGCGTGGTCGTCGACCAGCCCGCATGCCTGCATCCAAGCGTACATGATCGTCGAGCCCACGAAGCGGAAGCCGCGCTTCTTCAACGCCGCGCTGAGCGCGTCCGACTCCGGCGTCTGCGCGCGAATCTCGCCGAGCGCGCGAGGACGGCTGACGATCGGGCGACCGCTGACGAAGGCCCAGGCGAACGAATCGAACGACCCCAGCTCGTCTCTCAGCTTCAAGAAAGCCTTCGCGTTGGTCACCGTCGATTCGATCTTGAGTCGATTTCTGACGATCCCGTCGTCCTTCATCGCCCGCTCGACACGCGCCGCCTTCCAGCGCGCGATCACCTCGACGTCGAACCCGTCGAAGAGGCGACGATAGCCTTCACGCTTGCGGAGGACCGTGAGCCACGAGAGGCCGGCCTGCGCCCCTTCGAGAACGAGCATCTCGAAGAGGCGCCGGTCGTCGTGAACGGGGACTCCCCATTCGTCGTCGTGGTAGCGAATGTAGAGAGGGTCGTCGGTGACCCACGCGCAGCGCCGGACCTTCGTTGCCATGTCGCGCGGAGCTTACTCCGGCACGCCGCCGAACTTCCCCCGCTGAAAGTCGGCGAACGCCTGCTCGATCTCCTCGGGCGTGTTCATGACGAAGGGGCCGTACTGCAGGATGGGCTCTGCGATCGGCTCGCCGCCGAGCACGAGCACGTGCGCCGACTCGGTCGCCTGGAGCTCGAGCTCGGCTCCATCGTTCTCGAAGAGGATCAGCTCGCCCGTCGACGCCTCGCGGCCGCCGACGCGGACCCGCCCCGACATCACGATCGCCATCGCGTTGTGCGTGCTGGGGAGCGCCACGGGGAAACGTCCGCCGGACTCGAGCCGCGCGTCGAGCATCGTGATCGGGGTGAACGTCCGCGCCGGACCGCGCGTCCCCGCGAGCTCGCCGGCGATGACCCTCACCGTGCCCGCGCCGTCTGCCAGGGTGACGCTCGGGATCTGCGCGCCGCTGATCGGCTGATAGCCGGGCCGAGCCGTCTTGTGTTTCGCCGGGAGGTTCACCCAGAGCTGCATCATGTGCATCCGGCCACCGCCGCGAGTGAACTCGCGCTCGTGGTACTCCTCGTGGAGGATGCCGGCGCCCGCCGTCATCCACTGCACGTCGCCCGGTCCAATCACGCCCGCACCGCCGGCGTTGTCGCGATGGGCGACCGCACCTTCCCAGGCGACCGTGACGGTCTCGAACCCGCGATGCGGATGCCATCCGACGCCGCGCTTTCCGTCCGCGAGCGGCGTGAAGTCCTTCGGGGGACCGTAGTCCATCAGCACGAACGGGCTGACGCGCTCGGCGGAGAGGCCGGGTCGAGGAAAGTAGGTGGAGACGAAGAACCCGTCGCCGACCCAGTGGAACGGCGTGCTGCGATAGACGCCCGCGATGCTTCGTAGACCCGATCGGCGCTCGGGGGTCGCGTCGGAGGAGACTGCATTCAGAGTGTTGGTGCTCATGTCTCTCAGGATGGCATCGCTCGGCTGGGGCGGAAGTCCAGTCCGTGTGATGTGTCTCATCATCTCGTGTGAGGCTTCGCGCTGTGAGGCTTCGCGCGCTTCTCGCTCTCGATCGCCCCCTGGCAAAGCTGGGACAGGCGAGTCTCCGCCCATCGCGCGACGGGCCCGAAGACCGCGCCTTGCCGCCATACGAGAAGGAGCGCGCGCCGCGGCGCCTCCGGCCCCCACGCCTCGAGTCGGAGCTCGACGAGACGTCGCGCGTCGAGATCGTCGCGCACGACGTGCTCGGGCATGTGTCCCCAGCCGAGGCCGTTCATGATCAGCGCGTGCTTGGTGGCGAGATCGACGACCCGCCACGTCTTCGTGGAGAGCACGCCGTGATCTTCGGACGCGCCGCCCGATTCGCGCTGTCGCTCGCTGAGCACGATCTGAACCGCCTTCGAGAGCGCGGCGGCGCTGACCGGCCCCTTGTGACGCGAGAGCGGGTGCGTTCGAGCCACGACGGGGATCAAGCGGATGGAGGCGATGTGCCGCCGATCGAGCTCCGACAGATCGGCGTCCTCCCCTGCGATGCCCCACGCGGCGCGCTTCTCTCGGACGAGCGAGGTGACCGAGGAGAGGATCTCGCTGAAGAGGACGAGCTCGACGGCGGGGTGCTCGGCGGCGAACTCCTTGGCGAACGCCACGAGCGACGCCGTTGGAAACATGGCATCGACGACGATTGACAGCGTCGTCTCGGTCCCTCGCTTGAGGCTCGTCACGAGCTCGTCGAGCGCATCGACGCCGTGCTGCACGTCCGCCGCCGCAGCGACGATCGCTTCGCCATGGCGCGTGAGGCGCGCCGCTCGCCCGCTCCGATCGAAGAGGCGCAGCCCCAGCTGGGCCTCGAGGCGCTCGATCGACTGGCTCACGGCGGCCTGGACTCGCCCGAGCGTGCGCGCCGCTGCGGAGAAGCTCCCCGCCTCGGCGACCGCACGCAACGTACGAAGCTGCTCGATCGTGACCCCTTCGATCATCTGCCTCGCGAATCGTTCTACTTCACCTCGACGTCGAACGTCGCATCGACGGTGACCGTCGAGCTGGTGTCCCAGTCGTTCGGGATCTTGCCCGTCAGGCCCATGTGCAAGTTGCCCGCGACGCGCGACGACGAGATCGAGGAGACCGAGAGATCGCCCGTGAAGGTCTGGCTGTACGTGCCGTTCGCGCTGCAGGGGGAACAGTTCTCCATCAAGCCGACGTTCTGCACCGCGGGTGAGCCGCCGGTCGCACGCGCGAACGTGGAGGGGTAGAGGCCGTGCGTGGGATCGAGCGTGTACGTCGTCGTTCCGTCGATCGCGGCGGGCGCGCTCGCGGTGATCGCGTTCGTGTCGAGATCGAGCGTCAGCGTGAATGCAGTGCAGCCGTCGATCGCCGCTCCGCATCCGGACGAAGCGGTGAAGGTGAGTTGAGCGGCGCCGCCGGTGCCGTGGCTAGCGGTGACGTCGAACTTGTCGAAGGAGAGGGGGGTCCCATCCTTGACGAGTCGGAAGGACGAGACGTCGTCCGGAGGTGACGTCGCGGAGCCGCAGGCGGCGAGAGAGACGGCGAAGAGAAGGGAGACGATTGAAGGAATACGCATGAGGACGGATGGAGCAAGACGAATACCGGGCCTGATCCGCGGGGATTTCACGCTTTGTGACTCCGCGATGCGACGCGCGAATCGCGGTGTGGCGCAGTGTGGCACCCACCTCTCGGTCTCCGCTGCGGCCCCCTCGTAGATCGAACGCGAGCATGGCCCGTACATCGAGTCATGAGCCCCTCCGGACCTCTCGTCTCTGCGCTGGCGACGCTCGTTCTGCTCGGTGTCGCGTGCACTCCGTCCAGCAACGCGGGGCCGGCGTCGCGCGCCTGCGCCGACTCGGCGCCCGAGACCAAGTCTGCGCCCGAGGCGAAAAGCGAGGCCGCGCCGGAAGCGCCGGCTGTCGCGCCCGACGTGAGCGCCGACGGGGCGCCCGAGGTCGCGCGTCCGCCGCGGCCGCCCGTGGTGTCGCGGCCGGTCTACGTGCCTCAACCCGCCGGACCGTACAAGGTGCGCGTCGTCGACGAGGCGCACCATGATCTCCCCAGGTTCGCCAACGGCGGGCGCACGTACGTCATGGGGACGATCGGATCGCGTTACTCGATCGTGATCGCGAATCCGACGGCGCGCCGCGTGGAGGTCGTGCTGTCGGTCGACGGGCTCGACGCCATGGATGGTCAACCCGCCAACTACGCCGCCAAGCGCGGCTACATCCTACCGGCGTATGGAGACGCGACGATCGACGGGTTCCGCACGTCACTCGACGACGTGGCGACGTTCCGTTTCTCGTCGGTCGCCGACTCGTACGCCGGGCGGCTCGGGCAAGCGCGCGACGTCGGCGTGATCGGCGTCGCGTTCTTTCCGGAGCGAGCGCCGGTCACGGTGTGGCAGCCGCCGTCGCCGCCGCCGTACTACGAACCGTCTCCTCACGCGCGAGCGACCCCGTCGCGACCCGCGCCCAAGATGGACGACCTCGCGAGCAGCTCGTCGTCGCCGAGCGGCGGCGGCGCGGGCGGCGGCGCGAGCGGGTCGGCGCAAGCGGCTCCGAGCACTGCGGGAGCGGATGCGGCGAACGAGACGGCGACGAAGCGCCGAGGCCTGGGGACCGAGTTCGGCGAAGCGCGCGCGTCGCGCGTCGAGACGACCGAGTTCGCGCGCGCCAACGCGAGCCACCCGAGCCAGGTGGTCTCGATCCGTTACAACGATCGCGCCGGACTCCTCGCGCTCGGCATCGCGATCCCCCAGCCCTACGCGGCGGTCGAATCGGATCTTCGCTTGCGCGAATCGGCGGATCCGTTTCGAGAGAACCGCTTCGCGCAGCCCCCTCCGTGATCGTTACCGGCGCTCACCGTCGTGGCGGCAGGCGCTCGGCGAAGCGCGCGCGCAGGTCATCGACGCCGGCGATGAGCGCGGCGGGCGTGGCTTCGGCTCCGCAGAGCGCTTCGACGTACGGCGCCAGCCACCGCACGGCGTCGGGGATGGCGCCGAACACTTTCATCGGGTGCGGTGACGGCACGATCATCTGAAGGCCCGTGAGCACGCTCCGGTGGAGCGACCCCACGATCCCTTCGGCCAGGATCACCGTCGCCGACGCGTCGCGCGTGTGCTCCCACCGCTTCACGATCTTCGCCATGCGCGCCCGCTCTGCGCTCGTCATGCGCGCTTCGCTCGGGAAAATGATCACGAGCTCGACCATCTTGCCGACCATGGTCTTGCGCCAGGCCGCGCCGGAGGCGTCCAACTGATCCATATCCGCGACCGACAGCGCGCCTTGGAAGAGATGAACGCCGAAGCGACGCCAGACGGCCGACGTCATGGTCGGCATCTCGATGATCGGGTCGAAGCGGAGCGCCATCCGCGCTCATGATACGCGCAGGCGCGACCGCCGCTCTCTATCCACCGTCAGCCAAATGCATCGCCGCGTGGAGGCCCCTTCACTGCGGCTCTCCGTCGGCAGGTTCGAGCGTCGCGAGGCGCTTGGCTTCCGGGCGGAGACCCACGAAGTGATCGTGCCCGATGGCGCTATGGGCTTCGAGCAGCGCGCGGTGGCGATCGAGCCATGTTTGCCCGGCGACGCTATCGGGGACCATCTCTTCCAGCTCGTTCATCCACTCGGGAAGATCGTCCCAGCCGGCCAGCGCCGGCGAAACGGCGAGGATGGAGCTCGTCGTCCCCTCGGGGACCGCCACGCACCACCGCCGCGAGTAGTACTGGTTTCGCCTCACGACGAGCGTCCCTTCGAGGCGCCCTCGGATCGGCGGCCCCTCTTCGGTCCATTCGCCGAACGCGATGCGCGCGTAGTAGGTGCGCCCTTCACGGAGGTCGACGTGCAAGGCGGGGGTGGTCGCGAGGCTCACCGCGCCGTTGGTCACGGCTTCCATGACGTCGTTCCACGCGACGACGGTCCGCTCACCGGCAGGGACGAGGACGGAGAGTCGAGAGCCTCGGGAGATGTTGCCGAGGAACTGTCCGTCCGCCGTGGCGAGCGTGAGATGCCCTGCGGGATCGCAGCTCGTCGGGGGCCAGAGAAAGACGAGCGTCGCTTGGTGAGCGTCCGTCTGCACGCCGGCCCCTTCCGGCTGGGTGAAGGGGGGGCGAAAGGGGCTGCAGGCGACGAACGCGACGAGGGCGAGGGGGAGTCGTTCGAGGAGGGGCATCGACCTGCCTCTCAAGCACGATGTGCACCGCGCCGAAGCGGGCCGCGAAAACGGGCTCGCGCGGGGGGCGTTGGGAACGAAGGTCGCGGCGTGGGGCGGGAGCGGCGGGACGTTGCGGCCCGGCAAAGGGTTGCGGGCCCCCGTCTCGCGGAGGAAGATGCCCCGAAGAAAGCCCCCTTGGACCCCGACTCCCCCAAGCCGCCGTCCGCGCCGGCGCCGAAGCCTGCGACACCACGCGTAGACGAAGGCGTGCGCTGGTTGTCGCGACCCGAGCGCGCGGCCCCTGCACCGAACGCGAACGCGCCGTCGCCGGCAGCGGCGTCGCCCGCGACGACTCCGACGAGTCCGCGCGGATTCGAGCCGACGAACGGCCCGGAGGTAGCGCCCGAGCAGCTGAAAGTCGGGCGTTGGGGCTTCTATGCAGGCATCGCCGGTATCGCGTTGCTCGCGTCGTCGGTGGTCGTCGCCGCGTTGCTCTTCGCATCGCGGGCACCGGGGAACGCGGAGAGCGCGACGCGTTCGTTGACGGCCCTCGCCACGCCGACCGCGAAGCCGAGCGCGACCCCAAGTGCCGCGCCGAGCGCGACCCCAACCGCGGAGGCAACGCCGATCGCGAGCACGACCGCGGAGGCAACGCCGATCGCGAGCACGACCGCGATCCCGACCCCGACCCCGACCCCGACCCCGACCCCGACCGCGACCCCGCTCGCCGCCAGCGAGGGCACGATCAGCACCTCCGCCAACGCCGCCGGCCACCGCGTATTCGTCGACGGCCGCTACGCAGGCGACTCCCCCGGCCCGATCAAAGTCCATTGCGGCCAACACGCCGTCAAGATCGGAAGCGGTGGCGCCTCGCACACCGTCGACGTCCCATGCGGCAGCGACGTGATCGTCCCCGCGCGCTGATCCGATCCCGTACGCCGAGCACGCACATAGACGCGCCGCTCGCGTCCGGACAGAATGACCCTCGTGACTCAGCCCCCGAAGCCGCTCTTCGATCGGCTGCCGGCCGTCCCCGGAGCCAGCTCGAAGCCGAGCGTCCCGAACATCGGCCGCGAGGAGGATGCGCGCAAGCGGCTCAAGGCCAGGCTCGCGCCGATGGCCGACGCAGCACTCCGTCCGCCGGGCGTCGACCCGCGTACGGCCGCGGTGTCCGCGTTGATGGTGGCGAACTTCGTCGCCGACCCGGCGGTGGAGAAGCGCTTCGCAAAGTTCGCCGCCGCCGAGTTCCTCGATGCGAACGCGCTCGAAGATCTCCCCGTCGCCGCGCGCCTCGTGCTTCGCATCCTGCAGAAGCTCGGACCGGATCTCGGCGAGCGGACCACCGACGTGCCGCCCGAGCTCCTCGCCGAAGCGGGCGCCCTTCGCGATCGCTTGATCCGAACGGCCGAGCGATTCCTCGGTGACATCGACGACGTCAGCGGCCAGCTCGTGACGGTGCGACTCGGCGACGGCGCGGCCGACACGGTCTACGACCTGCGCATGCTCGCGGGTCTCTGCCGCGATCACGCCGAGACGCTCGCGTCCGAAGCCGCCACCGCCTACTCGCCCGACCTGGAGCGCGACGCGCGCATCACGGCGCAGCGCATCGAGGACGCGCTCATCGGCCCGCAGACCGAAGACGAGCGCGAGTGGCGTGCGTACGTGCTGCGCGCGCTCGCGATGCTCGTGCCGCTCTATGAAGAGGTCTGCCGCGCCGGACGCTTCCTCTTCCACGACCAGAGGCCCGAGACGCACTTCCCCTCGCTGGCGTCCGTCGCGCGCGTGCGGCGGCGGCTGAAGCGCGAGTCGGTGCGACGCATCGAGGCCAGCGGCACGACCACGACCACCTCGGTGAGGCCCCCGTCGGTGATCCCCCCGCGCGTCTCGATTCCACCCGAAGCGTCGCTCGTCGATGTCTCGGCAGAGCGAGAGCAAGCGCTCGCCAGCGCGCTCGAAGCCATTCCTCCGCCGCCGCGCAACCCTCAGGTCGCCCCGCTCGAAGTCGTCTCGCTCGACTTCGCCGCAGCTCCCGCGCCCCCCGCCGTCAGCGCGGCGCCGTCGGTCGACGCCGACACGGACGTCGACGCGGACCTGCCCGACCTCGAGCTCGATCTCTCACTCACGTGCGAGTCGAACTTCTACACGGACGTCTCGGGCACGATCCTGGGCCTCTTCATCGCGACGTTCGTCGTGAAGCCGGTCGGCACGACCCTCGTCGTTCGCCTGTCGGTCCCTGTGCTCGACGAGCCGTTCATCGTCAGCGGCGTGGTCCAGTGGGTCCTCGAGTTCTCGCCGTCGATCGAAGCGCCGCCGGGAATCGGACTCGCGCTTCGACCGGTCCAAGGCGAGCAGCGCCGCGCGATCAACGCGTTCATGAAGGTGCGAGCGCCGATCCTGCACGACGAGTAGGTCGCCGAACGTCGCGACCTCTTCAGGTCGCGATCGACGAGCGACGCCTCACCGACACCTCTCGAATCGTGGGAAGCTTTGCGGCGGCAGACCTGTTGCGGTCGCATGCACTCCGGCTCGTCGGAACTCACGCTTGCACCGCCGGGCCATGCTTCGCCTCGCGTCCCCTTGAAGCCAGTTCTCTACACCGCTCGATTCCTCGTGATGGCGCTGGTCATCACGTGGTTCGCGCTCGCCTATGCCATCGGGCGCCTCTCCGCCGCGTTCGCCGGCGACCCGGAGAAGCGGCGCGCCGCCGTGGCGCGACTCAGGGGGCGCGTCTTGCGCCGAGCGATGACCTCGCTCGGCGCGACGTTCGTGAAGCTCGGACAGGTGATGAGCACGCGGCCCGATCTCCTGGAGCCCGAGACGATCGACGAGCTTCGCGCGCTGCAGGACCGCGTACCCGCGTTCCCGATCGCCAAGGTCCGCCGGATCCTCGAAGAGGATCTCGGCGCCCCCGTCGGAGAGCGCTTCGCGGAGCTCGACGACATTCCCCTCGCGGCCGCGAGCGTCGCGCAGGTGCATCGCGCGCGCTTGCTCACCGGGCGCGAGGTCGCGGTGAAGGTGCTTCGGCCGGACGTGCACGCGCGTGTCGAACGTGACGGCGCCATCCTCGGATTCTTCGCGCGCCTCCTCGCGCTCAGTCCGACCATTCGCCTCTCCGATCCCGTGGGCCACCTCGAGCACCTGTTCGCCGGCATCCTCGAGCAGACCGACCTGCGGCTCGAAGCCGCCAACTACGTCCGCTTCCGCGCGTCGTTCGCGGGCGTCGAGGGGGTGCGCTTCCCGGAGGTCCTCCCCGAGCTGTCGGCGACGCGCGTGATGACGATGGAGCTGCTCAAAGGCACGAAGCTCGACGCGCTCCCGCCGGGCGATCATGTCGCGCTCGCGAAGCGCCTGCAATTCGTCTTCCTCAAGATGTGTTTCGAGGACGGCTTCGTGCACGCGGACTTGCACCCGGGCAACATGCTGCTCACCGACGAGGGCGACATCGCCATCTTCGACGTCGGGCTCGTGAAGCACTTGTCCGGGGAGATCTATGAGCAATACATCGATTTCACGCGCTGCCTCGCCATGGGCGCGACGAGCGATTTCGTCGCGCACATCCGCCGCTTCCACGCGTACAGCGGGGAGCTCGACTGGGCCGCGCTCGAGAAGGATCTCGATCGCATGCTCGCGCTCTTCCGGGCGCAGAACGTCGCGGAGCTCGAGCTCGGGGAGCTGATCAACGAAATTCTCGCGCTCGGTCGCCGCTACCGCGCGCGCCCGCTCGCGGACATGGCGCTCGTGATGGTGGCGATGGTGACCGCGGAGGGGATCGGCAAGCAGCTCAACCCGCACGCGAACTTGTTCGAGGACACCGCGGCGTTCTTGGGCCCATTGCTCGCGAAGAAAGCTGCGGAGCTCTCGGCACGCTCGACGTCGTGAGCGCGCTCAGATCTCGCGCGCGAGCTGCGCCAGGAACTGCGTCATCGCCGCGACGCGCTCGCTCGCCATCGCGCGGGCGGTGGCGGTGTGCAGCGTGTCTGGGATGCGCAGGAGCTTCTTGTAGAAGTGATCGATCCCCCACGCCTTGTCGTCGAGCGCGCGCTCGGTGCAGAACGGATCGATAGGCGAATAGAACGGGCGCTTCATCTCGGCGCACGTCGCCATGCATCGCGCGATGCCGATGGCGCCGATCGCGTCGAGCCGGTCGGCGTCTTGAAGGACTCGGCTCTCGATCGTGGTGCCGACGATGCCGCGTGAGAAGGGGTGCTCGCGAATGCACGTCGCGATCGCTTCGGCGTCCTCGTCAGAGACCCCTTCGGCGCGAAGCACGACGCGCGCGTGCTCCGCGCACACGTCGCCCGAGCGCGGCGAATCCGGATGACCCTTCGGGTAGTTGAAGAGCTCGTGAAGCGCCGCCGCCGGCTCGGCGATCGCGACGCGGGCCCCTTCCGCGGTAGCGATCCGGCGCGCGTTCGCCGCGACCCGCAGCACGTGAAGAAAATCGTGCGCCGGCTCGCGCGTCGCGCGCGCCTCGGCGACGGCGAGCAGACGCGCCTGGCGATCGTCGGTGCTCGCGCTTCGCATGACTCTTCCTCGGGCGCCTACTTCGGCTCGCGCGTGACCGGAGCGCGCGGTGCTCTGTGCGCGCGCCCCTTCTTCCCTTGCCGTCGCGCGGCGGCCGGAATGATGCGAGCGTCGCGCACGCGCTGCACCATCGTCCGGAAGACACGCGAGAGCCCGGCCTCGATCTCGGGCGACTCGCCGCACAACGTGAGCGCGGCGGCGACGGACTCGAGCGTCGACACGCACTCGCGCCGCGGCTCGGCGCGTAGGCTGCCGTAGATCGACGGCTGCGCCGGCTTGAGCGTGAGGCGCTTCAACTTGGTCATCCACGGGTTGCGCCACCAGAGCGTCTTGGCCTTCGACCACGTCCCGTCGAGGACCACGATCCCTTCGAGCTCGGACGGCTCGATCGTGCTGCCGTCGCGCGCTCTGACCTCGTCCCCTTCCGACTCGCGATCCGGAAAGAGGATCGCCCAGCGGCGAGGGTCGACCCCTTCTTCGCCGAGCGCGTGCGCGAGGCCGCGCCAGCTCAGGCCCACCACGAGCTTCACCTTCGGCAGGCTCGCGACCAGGATCTGCGCCGAGCCCAGGATCGCGTCCTTCTCCTGCGGGTGCTGCAGGATGAGAACGCGACGCTCCGTCTCGTACAGGACGATGCGATCACAAACGCACGCCACCGTCGGGCGATGGCAAGTGGCGCAGGTCGGGGTCTCCACGGCGGCGCGAGACTAGAACGGCCGCCCGAGGCCTGCACGGAGGAATCAGCGCGCGGCTTCGCAGACCGTGACCGGCGGAACGAAGACCGAGCGAACTTCGCCGCACGTGCATGGCAGGTACACGCTGCCGACGAAGGCGCGGAGGTTGCGCCGCGAGTGCAGCTCTTCGCCCGTCGGGAGCTTCACGACGAGCGTGCGCGCGTTGAACGTGACCTCGAGATCGTCGGCCGCGTGTGGCCCGCGAAACGAGGAATGATCGAACGCACCGAGCAGCGTGAAGAGCCCCTCTTCGCGCAGCTTCGTTCGCGTCGGCGATTTCAGCCCCCGCCCGCGCGCGAGGGGAAGGATCGGATCGAGCTGGGGGACGTCGCCTTCGAGTGGGATCCTCTTCCGCTGCGTGAGCGCTTCGTCGCCGTAGTAGTGAATGCCCGGACGGCCGTAGAGCCGGAAGAAGTACGGAATGTCGCCGCGCGCGAGCTGCTCCGCTTCGGCGTCGAGCAGCGGCGGCCATACCGGCTCGGTGCGCGCCTGCACGTACTCGCCGGTGCCGCGGAGGCAGATGCGAATGGGGGTCTCGCGCAGATCGGGCAGGCTCGTGAACAGATCGGCGATCGCGCCGGCGTGGCGATCGAGGAAGATCAACGTGCTCGCGTACGCGCTCGCCATCGCCACCAGGTCCGTCGCGTCGACCGGCTTACCGAGGTACGGCAAGACGCGGCGAACGCCGGCGGCGTGGCGACAGATCGCGGCGTACTCCGGATCGGCATCCGGGATCAGCTTGGTCTCCGTCGGCAGCGACAGGTCGGCCAGGATCATCTCGACGTCGAGCGGCGCGAAGATCACATGCCCGCGCGCATCGACGCCCAGCACGAGGTTCTCCCAGTGCAGATCGGAGACGCCGAGCCAGCTGAAGAGCGCCAGCGAGCGACCCACGATCCGCGCGAGCGCGCGCTCACTCTCCTTCGACTGGCGCGGGAGCGGCTTCAGCGCGATCCGCTCCACGTCGCCCGCGTCGCGCGTCCGCGAGGGGAAGAACTTCAGCTCCGGGAGAAACGCGAACGCATCGCGCCCCAGACCGTCGCGCGTCGCGGCCTCGTCGAGGAACTTCCGGAGCGGGCTCTCGGCGGACAGCACCATCCACTCCCACAAGACCGTGCGCGGCTTGTGAATGCGATCGGCGCCGAGCGAGACGCGTCGACCGAAGTTGTGCGAGTCGCCGAGGTGAATGGGCGCTTGGATAGGACCGGGCACGGGCATGGCGAATCAGAACCACCTCACACGAAAACCGAGCGTCGTCTCGGTACAAAGCTGGCGCACCTCGTAGATCTGCGCGCGTCGACAGAAGTACTCCACGGTGCCGCGCAGCGCGCCGCGGAACGCCACGCGCGCGTAGCCGATCCGCGCGGCCGGCCAGCCCGCCAGCTCCACCAGCGCTTCCTCGGGCCCGATTCGCGAGACCGCCATCGCGCTCCCCTTCCACACGCGCCCCCAGTTGCGGTGCGCGAGCGTCGCGGCGAACCACGGCGACGAGACGCTCCCCGCGAGGCGCAGCGCCGTCATCATCACGGGGCCGTGAAAGCGCCGCGACGTCTCCCAGCCGATGCTCGCCTGCTCGATCTCGGTCAATCCGAGTCGATCGCACGCCTCGTAGTGCGCCATGCCGACCTCGAGGGGGAGCCACTGGGCGGCGACCGAGGCGGTGATCACGTCGCGGTGCTCGGGGGCGAGCTCGGCGACGTACCGATCATAGAGACCGCGCTGCGCGAGGATGGCGACCGTCGAGCGCAGCATCGTGCTCCGGTACTCGCGGGCGAGCGGGATCGCCTCCCGCGGGACCGGGAACGGCAGGTACAGCTCCGGAGCGGCGCTCACGACTCCTCAACGTAGCAGCGCCGCCCCGACCAGGGAGCGCTCCGAATCGTGAGCACCACGCGCAGGCCCAGCGACGCGCGCGCGCGCCGCCGGGCCCGCTCGGACGCGACGCGGGATCGTCTTGGTAGCGCTGACGCGAGCGCCGCCCCGTTGACCCTCCGGTGCTTACCGCGTTACCAACACGGTCCCAACCCTCCGCAGAAGGATCCACGACCATGTCCCTCCGCATCAACGACACCGCACCGAACTTCACGGCAAAGACCACCCAGGGCACGCTGAATTTCCACGAGTGGATCGGCGACGGGTGGGCTGTCCTCTTCTCGCACCCGAAGGACTTCACGCCGGTCTGCACGACCGAGCTCGGGTACATGGCGAAGATCGAGCCCGAGTTCACGAAGCGGAACACGAAGCTCATTGGCCTCTCCGTCGATCCGGTCGAGAACCACGAGAAGTGGGCGAAGGACATCGAGGAGACGCAGGGCGCGACGGTCAAGTACCCGATGATCGGCGACACGGATCTCGCGGTCGCGAAGCTCTACAACATGCTCCCGGCCGATGAAGCCGGGACGTCCGAGGGGCGCACCGCCGCGACGAACCAGACCGTGCGTACGGTGTTCGTGATCGGCCCCGACAAGAAGATCAAGATGATGCTCACGTACCCGATGACGACGGGCCGCAACTTCGACGAGATCCTTCGTGTCATCGACTCGATCCAGCTCACGGCGAAGCACAAGGTCGCGACGCCGGCGAACTGGAAGAACGGCGAGGACGTGATCATCGTGCCGTCCGTGTCCGATGATGACGCGAAGAAGGTCTACCCGGCGGGCTGGAAGACGTTGAAGCCGTACCTCCGCGTCGTGAAGCAGCCGCACTGACCACCACGCTCCCGGCTCACTCACGAGAAGCCCCGCCACCGGAAACGGTGAGCGGGGCTTCGTTCGTTCGCAGGATTGCAACCAGGAGCCGCCCAGTTACCCTCGCCGGATCGAGGTTTCCATGACGCAGCGAAATGGTGTGAGAGCGCTCGGCGTGTTGGTGCTCGCGTTGGCGATGGCCATCCTCGCGAGCTGCGTCAGCGACAACGGGCCGGCCGCTCCCACGTCGGACGATGCGGGCATCTTCCCCTCGCTCGACGGCGGCGCTCCCTTCGACAGCTCGGCACCCGACGCCACCACTCCGCTCGACAGCGCGCCCGACGTCGTCGCTCCCGTCGAGAGCGGCCCGGGAGACATCGACTCGAGCGAGCCGGGCGACACGGGCACCGCCGACGCAGGCATCGACTCCTCGGTCGACGGCGCGACGCCGATCGACGGCGGAGTGCTCGATGCGGGTGACGCCGGCATCGCCGCGCCGAGCAATCTCGTCGCGACGGCGGGCGCCGATCTCGCCACGCTCGCGTGGACACCGGTGCCCGGGGCGACCGCATACAACCTCTACGTAGGGACGGTCAGCGGGGGCGAGCCGGCGATCGGGAGCCCGTCCGGCTACCACATCAAGACGACGGGAAGCTCGCCGCTCAACTACGTGGTCACGGGTCTGAACGCCGGCCTCACGTACTACTTCTTCCTCACCTCCGTGGACGCGCAGAACAACGAAGGTGCCACTGGCTCCAACGAAGCCCACGCCACGATCATCCCGCTGGCGCCCGTCGTGGTCACGACCACCGCCGGCAACGGGCAGGTCACGCTCACGTGGAACTCGGTGCAGGGCGCAGCGAGCTACGACGTCTACTACAGCACGACGACGACGCTCGCCGGCGGCACCAAGGTCGCGTCGGCGATGAGCGGCGTCCCCGTCACGGGGCTCACCAACGGGCAGCTCTACTACTTTGGTGTGACCGCGTTGGCAGCCGGCACCGAAGGGTCGCTCTCGAACGAAGTGAGCGCGACCCCCCTCGCGGCGCTCTCGTCGTCGATCGCCAACCTGAGAGGTGGCGCCGCGGTGCTCCACTCCGGCGTCGTGGTGGGGAGAGCATCGGGCACCGGTCTCACCGCGGTGCAGATTTCGATCGATGGCGCCGGGTACGTCGCGGCGACAGGAACGGCCAACTGGTCCTTCGCGCTCCCCAAGGGGGCCAGCACGTGGCGCGAGGGATCGCAGCACACGATCGCCGTGCGCTCCACCGATGGCGCGGCGTTCTCGCCCGTCTCCACCGTCACCGTGCGCAAAGGGGCGAACCAGGACGTGAACGGCGACGGCTATGCCGATGTCGTCGCCAGCGCGCCCACGGCGGGCGTGGTCTACGTCTTCGAATCGGACGGAGCCACCGGCGTCGCCAGCGCGAACGCCAACACGGCCAGCGTGAAGCTCACCGGCCCCACGGGCGCCGGCTTCGGCGAGGCCCTCGCGCTCGGCGACGTGAACGGAGATGGGTACGCCGACGTCGTGGTCGGCATTGGCGTCAACTGCAACAACGCCGCGACCGCCGCGTACGTCTTCCAGTCCGCGAACGCTCCGCTCACGAGCATGGCGTACGCCGCCGCCACCACCACGCTCGCCGGGACCGCGGGGACGTGCTTCGGGACCTCGGTCGCGGTGGGCGACGTCGACGGCGACGGTTACGCGGACGTCATCGTGGGCGCGCGCGGCTACGCGATCACCACCGGACGCGCTTTCGTCTTCCGGTCGACCGGCGCAGCGGGCGTCGCCAGCGGCGCTGACACGACGGCGACGACGACCCTGACGGGGCCGACCTTGCCCGGAGGCGTGCTCGGTTTTTTCGGCGCGCAGGTCGCGGCGGGCGACGTCAACGGAGACGGCTATGCCGACGTGGCGGTGAGCGAAATGCAGAACATCGGAACCGACTACGTCAACGGCGTGGTCTACGTCTTCCACTCCGCGGGCGCCGCGGGGGTCGCCAGCGCGATGTACTCCGCCGCGCAGACCACGCTCACCGGCCCGCCGCCGGTCGTCGCCGGCGGAGAGGTCGGGTCGGGCTTCGGCCAATCGGTGACCATGGGCTACGTCAATGCCGACGGATACGCAGACCTCGTCGTCGGCGCTCCGTTCGCCGGGAGCAAGAACCCGACGTACTGGAACTACGAGGTGGGAGGCGTCTATGTCTTCGCGTCGGCGGGAGCGTCGGGCATCGCCAGCGGCGACACCAACTCCGCCGCGGTGACGCTCGTGGGAGCGCTCCCCTCCTTCTGCTGCCAGGGGGAGCGCTTCGGCGGCACGGTCGCCGTCGGCGACGTGAACGGAGACGGCTATGCAGACATCGTGGCGACGGCGTTCGGGGGGCTGAAGACGTACGTGTTCGCGTCGAAGGGTGCGGTGCTCGTGAGCGGTGACAACAGTACCGCGACGACGATGCTCAGCGGCGGCACCGACTTCGGATACTCCGCGGCCGTGGGCGATCCCAACGGCGACGGCTTCGCCGACGTGATCGTCAGTGACCTGAACAGCGGGAGCGCGTTCGTGTTCGGCTCGGCGGGCTCGCCGCCGATGGCCAGCGGGACCTCGCAGCTCGCGAGCACGGCGCTCACGAGTACGTACGACTTCGGATACACCGTGGCGCCGTAAACGACGGGATCGACGTCGTCGCTCTTCGACTCGACCCGCCCCAAACGCGCTACAAGGCGCCCCACCCATGCCGCCGCCCTCGTCGCGCCTCTTTCCGCGCAGCTTCTGGACCGCGAACGTCACGGAGCTCTTCGAGCGCGGCGCGTACTACGGGATGGCGTCGTTCGTCGTCATCTACCTCGGTCGCCTCGGCATGGGGAGATACTGGCCGAGCACGCTCAACTCGCTTCTCTGGGGGCTCGTCTACTTCCTGCCGATCCTCTCGGGGACGATCGCCGACCGCGTCGGCTTCAAGAAGGCGCTGCTCGCCGCGTTCGTCCTGCTCACGGGCGGCTACTTCCTCATGGGGAGCCCGATCTGGATCGGCGGCGCCACGCTCCTCGACGAGGCCGGCGAGACGGTGACGTCCACGCCGTTCATCGCGACGCTCACGGTCGCAGCGCTCGTGTGCATCGGCATCGGCGGATCGATCGTGAAGCCGTGCATCTCGGGCACCGTGCAGAAGACGTCGGCCGGGCGGGCGACGCTCGCGTTCGCGATCTTCTACATGGTGATCAACGTCGGATCGCTGTTCGGTCGCGGCGCTTCGTACTTCGTGCGAACGCGATCGAGCCTGCCGTACATCTTCGCCGTCTCGATGGGCTGCGCGGTCCTCGCCTTCGCGGTCGTGGCGCTGTTCTACCGCGACGTGGCGGCGCCGCCGGGTGAGAGCGCGCACCCGCGGAGATCGATCGGCCGCGTCCTCGTCGGGATGTTCTCCGTCTTGCGGAGCCCGCGGTTCGTTCTCTTCCTGCTCGTCAACGTCGGCTTCAACTTCCTCTACTCGCAGGTCTACAACGTGCTCCCGCTCTACGCGGCCGCGGCGCTGGAGAAGAAGCCGGCGATGGACGTCTACACGATGGCGAACCCGCTCGTGATCGTCTGCTTCCAGCTCCTCGTGACGAAGCTGTTCGGAAAGGTCGCGCCCGTGCGGTCGATGTTCATCGGCACGATCGTCATCGCGCTGGCGATGATCATCAACGTCGTGCCGCTGTACCTCGAAGGGGGGCCGCGAGCGATCGGGCCGTTCGGGATCCCGATCGGATCGCTCTTCGTGGTCGCGACCGTCGCCCTCGTCGCCGTCGGAGAGCTCTTCGCGCAGTCGCGCGTCTTCGAATACATCGGCGCGCTCGCGCCCCGCGGACAGGAAGGGCTCTTCCTCGGTTACGCGAACCTCCCGCAAGCCCTCGGTTCGCTGACCGGCGGCCCGGTCGGCGCATATCTCTTCCACAACCTGATCTGTCGCGGGGCGAAGAAGGACGCCGCCGGGCTCCTCGTCCTCGACCGCGCGAACGCGACGGCGGGATGGTTCGCGTTCATGAGCGTCGGTCTCGTGTCGGCCGGCGGGCTGTGGCTGTACGACCGATGGGTGAGGTCGTCGCCGGCGCCGGTCCCCGTCTAACGCTTCGTCCAGCGCACGGCGCGGTATCCACCGAAGACGCCCGTCATGCGAACGACCTTTCCCTTGGCGTCGCGCTCGAAGGCCAGGGCGAGGCCGGGGGCCGCGAACGAATCGCGCGCCAGCGGGTCGAAGGCCGATTGCTCGTGCGGCTTGCCCCACGGGCCGGCTTGCAGCTTTCCGTCCTTCACGACGATCTCGAAGTCGCTGGTCATCTCCGGGCTCTCGTAGCGACCGACGTACGCGGCGAGCTTCGACGCGTCGAGCGTTGCCGGCTCGAAGCGCTCGAAGGTCATGGTCTTCTCTCCCGGCGCGGTGCGCGTGACGCGCGCCGGCTTCTTTCCGGCGGTCGCCTCGAACGTCCATCGCGACGACGCGCCGGAGACGTGGAACGAGCGCGCATCGAGCGGCTCCATCGGCCGCGAGGGACCGGACCCGAGCGCCATGCCCATCGCCAGCTTTCCATCCTTTGCTGCGAAGGCTCGGACCGTGAGCGAAGCGGGATCGATGTACGCGCCAACGAAGGGCCCCAGATCCGGCGTAGGCACCGGCACGTTCGCTTTCTCCGTCGACAGCGCGTCGGGTGCGACTGCGCTCGATGCGGGAAGCAGCGCCTTCGCCATCGATTCCGTCAGCGCGATGGGGTTGACGTCGTCGCGATTGCAGACGCACACGAACGACAGCTTCGCGGCCGGATAGCGCCGCCAGTCACTCAGGTAGCCGGCCCACCCGCCCGAGTGCTCCTCCTCCGCGAACCCGTGGTTCGTTCGGAGCATCAGCCCCATCGCGTACGTGAGCGCCGTTCCGTCGTCGCGCTTCCCCGGCGTGCGCATCGTCTCGAGCCACGACGCGCCGCCGACCTTCGGCTCGTAGAAGTTCGCGTCCCAGCGCGCGAGATCGTCGAGCGTCGTCTGGATGTTCCCTTCGCCCGTCATCTCGCGCCCGCTCATGTTGACCTTGAAGGCGACGCCGTCGCGCGGCGTCTCGCGCGGCGAGTACCCGGTCGCGTGCCGGCGAACGACCATCGCGTGGTCGTCGAAGATCGTCGTGTCCTTCATTCCCAGCGGCTCGAAGATCCGTTCCTTGCTGAACGCCGCCAGCGTCTTGCCGCTCACGCGTTTGACGACGATCGAGAGCAGGAAGTAGCCGGTGTTCGAGTAGCTCCACTCCGTGCCGGGCACGAAGTTCGTCCCCTTCTGGAGCGCCACGAGTCGCAGCGCTTCGTCCTCGGTCGCCACGTCGGCGTCGTCCCCGCCGGAGAGGCTCAGGAGCGCGTCGTACTCACGCAGGCCGCCGGTGTGGTGGAGGAGATGCCGCAGAGTGATCACGTGCCCGTAGTTTGGAAGCTCCGGGACGTACTTCCGCACGTCGTCGGTGAGCGCCAGCTTTCCGTCTTGCGCCAGGAGCAAGATCGCCGTCGCCGTGAACTGCTTCGACATCGAGCCGATCTCGAACGTCGTCGTCGTCGTGATCGGGAGGTCGTACTCGAGGTTCGCGAGCCCGTACCCCTTCGCGTAGAGCACCTGGCCCGCGCGAAAGACGCCGGCCACACAACCGGGTGCGTGGGCGGTGGGTTCGGCGAGCGACGCGAAGATCGGATCCACCTTGCCCGCGATGTCCGCGCTCGACGACGACGCTGGAGCCACCGGCGTCGGAGGAGCGGGGCTGATCGCTGGCGTTCCCGTCAGGGGAACCTGAATCGTCGATGGGGTGGGCATCGGCGCACCACCGCACGCAGACAGGATCGCGAGCGTCGCGCAGAGCGGCGTGAGGCTTCGTTTCATCACTTCGCGCCTCTCGTCCGCTTCCGGATCATCCCTTCCTGCGCGGTCGACGCGACGAGCCGTCCGTCACGCGTGAACACCCGCCCCCGCACGAGCCCGCGACTTCCGCGCGCGGCCGGCGAGTCGATGACGTGCAGGAGCCACTCGTCGACGCGGAACGGGGCGTGGAACCACATCACGTGGTCGAGGCTCGCGACCTGCACCTCTCCGCTGAAGAACGTGACGCCATGCGGGAAGAGCGCGGTCCCGACGAAGGCGTGATCCGAGGCGTACGCCAGGAGCGACACGTGGAGCGCGGAATCTCCCGGCACGGGCGCGGTCGTCTTCAGCCACACGGACCGCTGCGGCGGGAGCGGCGACGGATGGAACAGGTCGTCGAGCTGGTCGATCGATCGCACCTCGAACGCGCGCTCCCTCGTGAAGCGCTCGAGGATGACGGGCGGCACGCGATCGGCGTTGCGAAGCAGTCGCTCTTGGTCGGTGGGCACCTGCTCGGGCGGGGGGACGTCCGGCATCGGATCTTGATGCTCGAAGCCGCCGTCCTCCGTCTTGTGGAACGACGCGGCCATGTTGAAGATGGCCTTGCCCGACTGGATGGCGACGATGCGGCGCGTGTTGAACGACCCACCGTCGCGAATGCGATCGACCGTGTAGAGGATCGGCTTCGACACGTCGCCGGGGCGAAGGAAGTAAGCGTGAAGCGAGTGAACGCTCCGCTCCGCGGGCACGGTCTGCACCGCCGCGGAGAGCGCCTGCCCCAGCACCTGCCCGCCGAAGACGGTCCCCCACCCGAGGTCCTGGCTCTGCCCGCGAAAGAGGTCTTCTTCGATCTTCTCCAGCCCGAGAAGCGTGACGAGGGCGTCGAGCTCTTTGGTCATGAGGAGAGGAGAACATGAGCGGCTCGGGGGCCGCCATCACCCAAAAGAGGACGCACAAGGGGAAGAAATCGCCCGCTCCGTGTTTGTCACTCCGAGGGGACACGAACCATGAATTCAGGACTCAGAACGCTCGTGCGCATCGCGACCGCAGGTAGCCTCTCGCTCATCGCGGGCGTGGGGTGCGGCGAAGCGAGCCAGGGCGCGACCTCCTCCGATGCGCGATCCGTGAACGGCGTCTATTCGATACAGATCGAAGCGGCGACCCATACGGGCCTTCCCAGGTGCACGTCCGCGCTCGCGGGCACGGTCGCGTACGTGAGCCCGCCCGCGTCCGGCGCGGGGTTGTTCGAGTGCGAATTCCAGAACTGGGTCCCGCTCCCGTGCGGTGCTTTGAACGCGGGAGACGTGGCGTACGGCCCGAACGGAGCGACCGGTACGAACACGCTCCTCGCGTGCTCCGGCGGTGCGTGGAGCCCGATCGCGCTCCCGCAAGGCGCGACGGGAGCCACGGGCGCGACCGGCCCGGCGGGAGCCACCGGCGCGACGGGACCGCAAGGTCCGAGCGGCCCCGCCGGCGCCACGGGAGCGACGGGAGCCACAGGCGCGACAGGCGTGACAGGTGCGACAGGGCCCGGGACGCAGACCGGCTCGGGGCAATCGTTCTACAACGCGATCCAGAGTGGTCAGAACCAGACCATCGTGTACGCGGGCTCGTTCACGGCGGAGGCGACGGGGACATGTGCGGCCACGCTCGGGGCGTTTCTCAACGCGAGCGCGGGCGTCTCCGAGGTGGCCCTCGCCATCAACGTCGGCAACGGCCCCGAATGCGGCCAGTACCCGATCTGCGGGTCGAACGGGATCACCGAGTCGGGCTGCATCTTCCCCGCGCCGGTCGAGACCGCGGCGTCGTGCAGCGACACGGGGACCTTCGCCGTGACCGCCGGGCAAACCGTGCAGGTCGGGACTATCCTGATGACCGACGCGTCCTTCTCCGGAGGCCTCGAGGACGTCACGATCACGTGGGAGTGCTCGGCCGACTGAGCGGCGCTTGTCGAGGTCCGGGCGTGGGTTCGTCGCCGAGGGCCATCCGCGCTGCCAAGTCGGCCGATGGTCCTCTAGTCTCGTCCACCACATGCGTCCCCTCGCGGATCTGAGTGGCAGGGTTGCAATCGTCACCGGAGCGGCGCGCGGACTTGGACGTGCCGCCGTCGAACGGCTCCACGCGCGGGGAGCCTCGGTGGCCATCAACGTGCGCGACGCCGCCCGCGCCGCGGAACACGCATCCTCGCTCGGCGCGCGCGCGCTGGCCGTTCCGGGTGATGTCGCCGTGGAGGGCGCTCCCGCGCGGATGGTGAAGGAGACGCTCGATCACTTCGGCCGCGTCGACATCGTCGTCAACAACGCCGCGCACGCGAAGTCGACGCGGTTTCCCGACCTCTCCGTCGACGAATGGCGGCTCGCGCTCGAAGTGAACATGACGGTCCCCTTCCTGTTCACGCAGGCGGCGCTGCCGATCATGAAGGCGCAGCACTACGGCCGCATCATCAACATCTCGTCCTCGGCCGGGCGCACCGTCAGCACGCTCGGCGGCGCTCACTACACGGCGTCGAAGGCGGGGCTCCTCGGGCTCACGCGCGCGAGCGCGAAAGAGCTCGGCAAGTTCGGCATCACGGTCAATGCGATCTGCCCTGGCATGATCGACACGGAGCTCACCCGCGAGAACGCATCGGACGATCTGCTCGAACGACTCGCCGCGAGCTACCCCGTGCCGCGACTCGGAACCGCGGAGGAAGTCGCCGACCTGATCTGCTTCGTCGCATCGGAGGAGGCCGGGTATCTCACCGGCACGTCGCTCGACATCAACGGCGGCGACCTGATGATGTGAGGAGCGCCATTCGATGAGTGAAAGCAATCGTGTCCTCACGGCGCTGGCCATCGCCGTCGCGGTCGGCGCAGGAGTCGCGCTCAGCGGGAGCGCCGAGGCACTTCGGCTCGCGGATCTCGTGGCGCCGCTCGGCGCGCTCTGGGTGAACGCCATCCGCATGACGGTCATTCCGCTGATCGTTTCGCTGCTCATCACCGGTGTGTCGTCCACGGCGGGTTCGGCGATCGGCCGGATCGGTGGGAGGACGATCGGCGTGTTCGTGATGCTGAGCAGCGCGATGGCCGTCGTGATGATCCCGTTGATACGGCTGGCGTTCACGCTGATGCCGGCGCCCCGCGGAACGCTGACGCTCCCCGCAGGTGCGGCCGAAGCGGCGCACGATCTCTCAAATAGCGGCCAGGCGCAGACCTTCAGCGGGTGGCTCACGTCGCTCATTCCCACGAACCCGATCGCAGCGGCAGCAAACGGAGCCATGCTCCCCCTCGTCCTCTTCACGCTGCTGTTGGCCGTCGCGCTGTCGCGGATAGACAGCGCGCCGCGCGCCGCAGTGCTGTCTTTCTTCCGCGGGATCGCCGATGCGATGCTGCTGCTCGTCCGGTGGATCATCTTGCTCGCGCCGGTCGGCGTGTTCGCCCTCGTGCTGCCGCTGGCGTCGCGCGCGGGCGCTTCGCTCGTCGGCGCGATCGGCTTCTATGTCGTGGCGTATTCGCTCGCCTGCATTCTCGCCGTCCTCCTGCTCTATCCGGTGGTCGCGACGATGGCCCGCCCCGGCATCGCGCGCTACGCGAAGGCGCTGCTGCCGGCGCAGCTCATCGCCTTCAGCTCGAGCTCGTCGATCGCGTCGCTCCCCGCGCTCGTGGAGAGCGCCGAGCGAATCGACATTCCGCCGTCGGTGACGGGGTTCGTGCTCCCCCTCGCCGTCTCCACGTTCAAGGTGGCCGGACCGGTCTCGTGGACCACGGGCGCGTTGTTCGTGAGTCACTTCTATGGGGTACCGCTCGGCGTCTCGGGACTTCTCAGCGTGGCCTTCGCGTCGGTGTTTCTCACCTTCGGCGTACCGGGAATCCCGCGCGGTGCGTTCATCATGCTCACGCCGCTGTTCGCGGCGATCGGGCTCCCCGTCGAAGGAATCGGGATCCTGATCGCGGTGGATGCCATTCCCGATACATTCGCCACGGTGCTCAACGTGAGCGGTCACATGGCCGCGGTCACCATCGTCGCGAAGCACGCAGGACCGGCTCGATGAGGGGGCGGGAATCCCCCGCCACCGCCATCGGTTCCACTCCCGCATGGAACTCGATCACCTCGTCCTCACCGTCAGCAACCTCGCGACCAGCGTCGCCCACTACGATCGTGTCTTTCCCCTCCTGGGCTTCCGCAAGGATCGCGATCACGTCTGGACGAACGAGCAACACATCTTCGTCGAGCTTCGGCAGGCTCGCGATCCCGGGCACGCGTACGTGCGTCAAGGCGTCGGTCTCAATCACCTCGGCGTCCGGGCGCAATCGCGCGCCCACGTCGATCAGCTCGTAGCGAGCCTCCGAGCCGCGGGCGTCGATGCGCCGGCGCCGATGGTGATCGACGAAGCGTACGTGTGCTTCGTTCCAGATCCTGACGGCATCCGGATCGAGATCGGCTACGACCCCGCTCCCTGAACGGGAAGCGCTCGCGGCCTACGCCGGCTGGTAGCCCATGACAGCCTTGACCTCGAGGAACTCCTCGAAGCCCGTCTCGCCCCACTCGCGCCCGTTGCCCGACTGCTTGTAGCCGCCGAAGGGGGCCTTGAAGTCGACCTGCGCGCCGTTGAGGTGCACGTTCCCCGTGCGGAGCTGGGCGGCGACCTTGCGGGCGTGACTGAGATCGCCGGACTGCACGTACCCGGACAGTCCGTAGACCGTGTCGTTCGCCTGCCGTATCGCGTCCGCCTCGCTGTCGTACGGGAGGATGGCGAGGACCGGTCCGAAGATCTCCTCGCGCGCGATGGTCATGTCGTTCTTCACGTCCGCGAAGACGGTGGGACGCACGTAGTAGCCGTGGGTCAGCCCCTCCGGTCGACCGAGTCCCCCGGTGACCAGCGTCGCCCCTTCGTCGATCCCCTTCTGGATCAGCGCCTGGATCTTGTTCCACTGCGTCTCGCTCACGACCGGGCCGATCGTCGTCCCGTCCGCGAACGGGTCACCGACCTTCACCGTCGCGGCGGTCGCCTTGGCGAGATCGATCGCCTGCGCCTGCTTGGCGCGCGGCACGAACATCCGCGTCGGCGCGTTGCACGACTGGCCCGAGTTCATGAAGCAGGCTTGCACCCCTTCGGGGATGGCCTTCGACAGGTCGGCGTCGTCGAGGACGAGGTTGGCCGACTTGCCGCCGAGCTCCTGCGACACTCTCTTGACGCTGTCGGCCGCCGCCTTCGCGACGGCGATGCCCGCGCGCGTGGAGCCGGTGAACGACATCATGTCGATGCCGGGATGCGCCGACATCGCCTCGCCGACGCCGGGTCCGTCGCCGTTCACGAGGTTGAACACGCCTGCCGGTACGCCTGCCTCGGCCAGGATCTCGGCGAAGAGGAGCGCGCTCATCGGCGCGACCTCGCTCGGCTTGAGCACCATCGTGCAGCCCGCCGCGAGGGCCGGCGCGACCTTGCAGGTGATCTGGTTGATCGGCCAGTTCCACGGCGTGATGAGCCCGCACACGCCGACCGGCTCGTGGGCGATGGCGGTCGTGCCGACGATGCGCTCGAACCGGAACTCCTTGAGCACGCGCATCGCCTCGCCAAAGTGCGCGAGCCCCGTGGCGGCCTGTGCGGCCTTCGAGAGCCAGAGCGGCGCGCCCATCTCGCGCGAGATGGTCTCGACGACCTCGCCGTAGTGCTTCTGGTAGGTCTCGACGATCTTCTGCAGGAGCGCGAGCCGCTCCTCGCGCGTCGTCCGCGAGAAGGTCTCGAACGCGCGTCGCGCGGCGATGACCGCCTTGTCGACGTCGGCCTTCGAGCCGAGGCTGATGCGGGCATAGGCCTCCTCGGTGGCGGGGTTCACGACGTCGAGCGTCTTCGACGTGACCGGCATGACCCAGCTGCCGTCGATGTAGAACTTGAGCTTCTCTTGCATGGCGATCCCCTTGGTCGAGCGCGCGAAGCGGCGCGCGCAAATGAAGAGCACGGCGGGCAGGAGCGCGGCAAGGCACGACGGCGACGCTGCTGTCAGTGCGCTCGCTTCCGTCGATCGAGCTCGGCCTGCGCATCCTTGGTCGCCTTCGCGATCTCCTCCTTTTGCTCGGCGTCGGTCACCTTGCCTTCGCGCCCCTTCAGCGCGAGGAGCTGCGCGGTCGCGAGCGCGAGGTCGGCCTGGACGGGGGCGTCGGGCCGGACGCCCGTGCCCTCCCAGTTGGTCTTCGTGATCGGGTTGATGGCGCGCCCCTCGGCGACCTGCATGCGGAAGTGATCGCCGGCGCGGAAGATGTTCCCGGGGTTCGCCCCGCCGACGGTCACCTCGCCGACGATGGTCGCGCGCTTGGCGGCCTGGAGATCGTAGGCGAACGCCTCCGCCGCCGAGACCGTCCTGCTGCTCGTGAGCACGTACACAGGCTTGTCCTTGCCGAAGCGTTTGCCGGGCACGTACGACGAGGTCCACGCAGGCACCGTGTCGCCGGTGCCGCGCCAGTAGATCGAAGAGAGCTGCTGCGTCCAGCCGTCGAAGACGTAGCTCGCGAGGAGGGTCACCATCTGGGGGTGCCCGCCGAGGTTGTCGCGGAGGTCGAGAATGAGCGCGTCGGTGTCGGCGACGAAGCTCATCGCGAACATGGCGACGTCGCCGCACTCCCACGAAGCGTCGTATGAGGTGTTCATGTCGAGTTGAGGCGGTTCCGCACCTCATCGCGTTGGATCTCCCGCGCTTTGTCGCCCTTCCTGCTGGGATGCAACTTGCACGGACGACTCGCCGATGCATACCCATGGAACGATTGAAGGCACGCCAGCTGCTCTAAGCGTGGGCGCCGGCGAAGCGCGCCCCATCCGTATCTACCCCTACGATCCTCCCCGCACGCTCGCGGCCGGCCTCTGGCAAGTGAAAGGGTCGCTCAAGTTGGCGGCGGTCCCGCGCAACATGACCATCTACCGTCTCCCCGACGGTCGGCTCATTCTGTACAGCGTGATCGCGATGCACGAAGACGGCATGCGCGCGCTCGAGGCGTTGGGGACGCCCGCGATCATGATCATGCCGCATGACCGCCACCAAATGGACGCGCCATTTTACAAGCGGCGCTACCCCAACCTCAGGGTGCTCGCGCCCGATCCCGGGAAGGCCCGGAACGTGCCGATCGACGCCGGCCTGGAGGAGCTCGGCGCGTTCGGGATCCGCGCCTACGCCTTGCCGGGCACGAGCTACCACGAGGCGGTCCTCGAGCTCCCCGTCGAGGGCGGCGTCGCGTTGTGTGCATGCGAGCTGCTCGGAAATCTCACTCCGCCGCCGGGAGGGCTCGTCGGGCTTCTTCTGAAGGTGCTCGGTCCACCGGGTGGCGGCTTCGGCGTGGGACGAGTCGTCCGCTGGCGCGAGGTCGTCAATCGGCAGGCGATGCGGGCGTGGCTCGTCGCATTGGCGGAACGTCGCGACATTCGATTGATCTTGGTCGGGCACGGCTCGCCGGTGACAGATCAGGCTCAACCTGCGCTTCGTCACGCGGCCAGCGGGGCCTGAGGAGGTTTTCTTGAAGAAGCTGGACGTCGCCATCATTGGCGCGGGGACCGCTGGACTCGGCGCGTTTCGCGAGGTCAGAAAATACACGGAGAATTTCGTCGTCATCAACGATGGTCCGTGGGGCACGATGTGCGCGCGTGTTGGTTGCATGCCGTCAAAGGCGTTGATCGAAGCCGCCAGCGCCTTCCATCGCCGACGCGACTTTTCTGAATTTGGTATTTCGGCCGGAGAGAATCTCACGGTCGATCTGTCATCGGTCCTGGCGCGCGTGCGGAGGGTCCGCGACGAACAGCTGAAGGGAGCGCGTCAACTCACCGGCGACCTGGGCGATCGGGCAATCACTGGCCGCGCCAGACTGCTCGGCCCAAACCGGTTGGTCGTGAATGGCCAAGAGCTCGTCGCCGATCGAATCATCCTCGCCACCGGCTCGCGACCGATCGTACCGGAGGCGTGGGGGCCGTTCGCCGACCGCTTGCTGACGACAGATACCCTCTTCGAGCAGAAGACGCTCCCGGAGCGCGTGGCCGTGCTCGGGCTAGGAGGGGTGGGAGCAGAGCTCGCCCAGGCGCTCGCGCGACTCGGGTGCGCAGTGACGGCGTTCGACGGCAAGACCACCTTGGCCGGCCTGAGCGACGAGACCGTCCAGGCGTGTCTGCTCGAGGTCTTGCGAGCGGAGCTCACGGTTCATCTCGGTCACGAAGCGGAGTTGTCTGTCGAGGACGGGGGCCTCCGTGTGAAAGCCGGCGACGCTTCGGTGGTCGTCGAGAGCGTCCTCGTGGCGCTGGGTCGGCGGCCGAATCTCGATGGGCTCGGGCTCGAGACTCTGGGGGTCGCGCTCGACGAGCACGGTAGGCCCGAGGTCGACCCGGCCACACTGCAGATCGGCCGGCTGCCGGTGTTCCTCGTCGGCGACGCCGGCGGCGATCGTCCCGTTCAGCACGAGGCGGCCGATGAGGGCCACATCGCGGGACTCAACGCGCGCACCGACACAGTGAAGAGCTACGAGCGCCGCGTGCCGCTCAGCATCGTGTTCACCCATCCCAATGTGGCATTGGTTGGAAAACACCATTCCCAGCTCGATCGAGAGAACGTCGCCATCGGGGAAGTGAGCTTCGCGGACCAGGGGCGGGCAGTCTTGGCCTTGCGTAGGGGAGGTCGGTTGCGGGTCTACGCGGAGAAGGCGAGCGGCGCGCTCCTCGGCGCCGAGCTGTGTGCGCCGGATGGGGAGCATCTGGCGCATCTCCTCGCGCTCGCAATCGAGCGAAAGTGCACGGTGAAGGAGCTCTTGCGCGCTCCGTTCTATCACCCGTCGTTCGAGGAGGGACTGCGCGGAGCGCTCCGCGAAGTCGCGAAGGAGTTGCCGGGCGGTGGGGACTTCGAACTCGGCTGATTTAGCGCTCCTCGCGGTCGACGATGCAGCGGCTCAGTCCACGATGAAGAGGCGAGCCCCGCGAGGGGCGCGCGAGCGATGGGCGCCGTCGGCGTCGGCGACGACGTACGTCTGCCCCGCGACGAGGGTGACCGTGCGCCCGTCACGTAGCTCGGTGACGAGCTCTCCGTCCAGCACGTGAACGACGTGCCCACGTTCGCACCAGTGATCGGCGACGTAGCCGAGCGAGTACTCGACGAGGCGCACCCGAACGTTGCCCGCGTTCACGGTTCGCCATGTCGCGGTGCCGGGGTCGCCCGGGTGCACGGTCGACTCGATCTGCCCCCAGTCGATCGCCTGAAAAGGCACGTCGCGGATCTCCACGGCGCCAGTCTAGCCGCGCCCAGCTCGTCGAGACGGCCTATGTCGACATCAGGGCGCGACTCCGGAAGTGAGCGATGACTGCGCGCCACACACGATGGCGAGCCTCTCTTCGGTCGAGCACGGGCCCGTCCCCACCAATGAAAAGGTGAGCCACTGTCCGTCGGTCGTCACCGTGCCGCCCGTGACGGACAAGGGCCACTCCGACTCCATCGGCACATAGGGTTCCCGTGCGCAGGAGAGAGTGGCCGACGCCTGTGCCGCGCCGAAGGATTGACCACTCGGGATCGTCGCCGCCGCCGCGTTGATCGACGTGAGGCCGAGCGTTCCGGTGACGAGCGGTTGGGACCCGCCCACAGTCAGCGTGAGGTTTCCGCCGTCGTTCGCGAGTGTGACCGTCGTGTCGCCGCCCGACAGTCCTCCGGCTGCCACTTGCTCGAGGTCCGTCGAGCACTGCGTGTAGATGCCGAGTGGGAGCGCCGTGAATGCTGCGCCTTCGGTTGTGGTCCCGGATGGAGCACCGGCAGAGCACGCGAAGGCGACGGCGATCGCGGCCGGGCCGTCGGTCCCCTGCTGCAGCGGAAGCTCGAGCGACATGAAGAAGGTATCCCCGTCGAGACTCATCGATCCGCCGCTGACGGGGAGCGCAGTGGAGATCTCAGGCGAACCCGGCGCCACCGTCGTGATCGTCGCGACCGGCACGGTCAACGTCTGACCGGGCTGTACGGACGCCGATGCGTTCGAGGTCGCGATGAACGTGACGGGGGCGATCGGATCGCGGGTGCCGCTCACAGTGGCGGTCAGCACTCCGTTACTCGAGGTCACGGTGACGGTGGCCGGCTCGGTTGTTTGTTCGAAGCCGGTCGTCGACTGAAGGTGCGCGCTCAACTGCATGACGGTCGCACTGCACGCAGTCTCGACACCGACGGGAAAGGCGAACGAACCGGCGACCGGAGAGGGACCCGGTGACGGCGTCGGAGAGGGGCCCGGAGCGGGACTCGGTGAAGGGCTCGGAGAAGGATTGCCTGGTCCCTCGGCCACACCTCCGCAGGCGGCAAGAAAGAGGATGGTTCCTAGCGAGATGCGACCAAGGAAGCTGCTCATGCACATCCCCTACGCAACGACGGGGCCAATCGAGAACCCACGCTTCGAAGGGCGATTCGCGCGCGCGCATGTGCCACTCCGGGCCGGGCCGGGCGAGCGTGTCGCGACCCCGCCGAGATGGCGAAAAATGCGCCTGCCGACTTCTGTGGGCCGACCTCGTCCTCGTCATGGAACGAAAGTACGCCGCGCGAATCCGAGCCGCCTTCCCTGACATGAGCGAGCTGCCGCCGCTCGAATCGCTCGAGATCCCTGACGAATTCGAATTCATGGACGAGGAGCTCGTCGAGTTGCTCCGGGTCACGGTCGAGGAGCGAATCAGTCTCGGGGCGTGGAGCGAGCTCCATCATGGACGCCAGAAAGCCCCCCCGTGCATGCATGCACGGAGGGGCGGACGCTGGGTCGCTTGGCTCGCGCCCGTTACTTCTTCGTGGACTGGAACCGCTTCTCACCGTCCGGGATTGCGTTGCTCGCCGGCTCGAACGTGATCGTGACGTTCTGATACCCGCTCACGCCGTTCATCCAGTCGTTGCCGATGACGACGCTCCGGACGAGCGGCAGCATGTTCCACTGGATCGAGAGCGCCGAGGCGTCGATCGAGAAGCCCTGGTACCAGGTGATCGGCGTGGGCGTCTGGCTCTTGTACAACGCATCGAGCTCGCCGAACGTCGGATTGGCGGACAGGGTGCCATCGTCGATGACATACCCGGAGCCCGGGTTCGAACCGAAGTTGAAGGTCGCCGGACCGGAGGCCGACGTGACCCAGTTGTTCGCGTCCGTCTGAATGGTCATCTGCGACAGATCGACGGTGTAGTCGGGCGCCGGGACCTGCTCCGCCTGCGCAGGGCTCGCAGGGTTCGTGGTGTAGGTCGCGTTCACGCCGGTCGGCGTCTGGTTCGGTCCAGGCGAATAGAACAGGAAGAGCGTGAAGTCCCCGAAGTAGCCGGGGTCCATGTTCCACGCGCTCGCGTAGAACGCGACTTCCGACGTGCCGACCGCCGAGAACGATGACGACTGCTCCGGGCCCATCTGAGTCGGAATGGGCGAGGCGGCGGTATAGATCTGATCGGCGCGCACCGACGTGACGAGGAGCTGGCAGTTGAAGTCGGCCTGGACGACCGTGAGCGGCGGGTTGTCCAGAGCGACGTCGTTCCCGTTCACGGCGACGCTCCACGCGCCCGACATCTCCACGCATCCTTGGTACACGCCATTGAGCTCCACGATCTGGACGCCCGAGGAGTGGGTCACGTTCATGGGTTTGATTTCGGCCGTCTTCGCGGCGCTCGACGATGGAGCAGACGGCGCGAGCGCGACTTCGGCGTGGGCATGAACGAGGTGGGGCGTTGCGGCCGTCGGAGCGGAGCAACCCGTGGAGGCGAGGCCGGCGAAAAGCGCACCGGTGAGCAGCCCGAATCGAGCGTTCTGGAGCATGAGGATCCCTCTTCTCGCCGGCGCTGAGCCGGCGGCATTTTTGGCCGCTCCCGCGACGGCGCGAATGTGCGCGCGTCACGAGCAGCCTCGTGTCGGGGTTAACGGTGGAGCTGGAGGGATCTTGAGGGGGAATCGACCGGGCGCGGGAAACACGACGCCCGCAGTCAGCCCGCGAGATGCAGCAGCAGCCTCCAGTGGCCGCGTGACCGCAGCGCGCCGGGCTCTCTGACCTACGCGTCGATTGAGCCCCCCGCTGCTACCTTCCCGCCCTCCCCCATGTCGACGCCTCTGCTCTTCGTCCCCCCTCGTCTCGCACTCTCGATCGCCCGCCCCCGCTTCGACGCGTTTCTCGCTGCGTTCGACGTCGCCTTGCCGCGCGAGGCTTCCGCCGGCTCCCCGATCGACGTCGCCCGCGCACTCTGGGGCATGCCCACGCTGGAGGCCCTCGCAGACGCCGTCGACCTCCTCGATCTCCTCGCGACCGACGACGGCGCCGCAGCCATCCGCGACGCCGCGCGCGCGGCGGGTCGCACGCTTCCGCGCAATCTCCCCCCGGCGGATCTCGCGACCGTCCCTCGCGCGGCAGATCTCGCCGAACCGCAGCGACGACGCCGTCGTCCGGCAAACCGCCGCGCGCCTGACCGCATGGATCGCGGACAGCTTCGCCACACAGGGGAAGAAGGCCCCGCCGGAGACGAGAGCACTCGTCGAGTACGTGCCGAGGAAGGGCTGGAGGATGACTGTGAAGTGCGAGGTGCGTTGAAGAAGCGATCGACGGCGTTGAAGAAGCGATCGACGGCGGGTCTACACCGATCGACGCGCCGTCCATCTCGATCGACGCGCCGTCAATCTCGATCGGTGCGCCGTCCATCTCGATTGACGCGCCGTCCATCTCGATCGACGCGCCGTCTATGTCGATCAGCGCGGCGACCTGATCGATCCCTTCGGTGACCGGAGATCTCGTGCGCCCTCGTCAATCGTTCGAGACGCGAGAGCTTCTTTTGTCGACTTTCTTACGGTGGAAGTGGACGGCGCATGAATCGTCGTTGTCCGCGCGTGGATCGCACAAGACGCGGAGCGGATCGATGATGTCGCCGTGCTGATCGATCCAGAGCCCGCGCTGATCGTCGTCGACGGACGGTAGATCGATCCGGTCGCATAGCTGATCGATCCAGAGCGCGCGCTGATCGACATGGACGAAACGTAGATCGATCACGTCGCGGAGCTGATCGATCACCGCGGCGAACGGGCCGGATCCGCAGGCGTCGTTTCCACCGTCGGCTGACACGACCGCCGCCGAGACGCCGAACGCGACCCCGGTCGCGACGGCGCTCGCGTACATCCAGACGCGCACGACGCTGCTGGATCAGCTCGAGGCGGTGTTCCCGCAAGGGGGAACGTTGACCGTGAAGGACAAGCAGCGCAGGGCCAAGGCGCGAAAGGGGAGCGAGCGTTTCACTCCTCAGCTCGTGGCACTGGCGAAGCAGCACGGCGTGAACCTGTCGCTCGTACCACTGGACGTCATCTCGAACGCCTCTGCGGAGGCGACAGCGCTCGTGCCGTTGCAGAAGCGCATCGAGGGTCTGGCCACGAAGGGGGCTACGGCTCGCGTCCACGCTTCTCCGCCGTCGCCAGCCAAGCGTCGATCTCGTCGCGCGACGCCGCGAACGTCCCCCCGTAGCGCTCCGCGTCCTCCTTCAGATCATCCCTCGCCTGCGCCGCCACGACGCGCGCCCGCGATCGCGCCGCGCTATCCCCCTTCGCTCCCATCTCCCACAGCGCGCGCGCGAGCGCGAAGCGGGACTCGGACACTTCGAAGACCACCGGGTTCTTCGCGCGTAGCTCGATCGCGCGCTCGAGGAGCGGAACGGCTTCGCGCGGCTTCCCGAGCGCGAGGAGATCGAGCCCGAGCCCCGTGAGCGGGAACGACTCCCAGTATCCCCCCGTCTCACCGGCCCGATCGCACGCGGCCCGCGCGAGCTCGTCCTCCGCGAGCGCACCGGGAGCGTCGCCGGTGGCACGCAGCGCCGCAGCGAGCCGGTGATGCTCGTAGGCGTCGCCGCCCTTCGCCGCGCGCGACGCGGACAGCTCGATGGAGCGCCGCAGGATCGGAAGCGCTTCCTGTGCGCGCCCCAACTTGGTCATGGTCTCGCCCAGGTTCACGAGAGCGACGGCGACCGAAGGGTGGTTCTCGCCGAAGAGACGCTCGCGGACCTCGGCGACCCGCTGATAGACAGGAAGCGCGAGCTCGGGCCGCCCCCGATCGAACTCGATGCCGGCGATCCCCTCGTCGCAGCTCGCGACGTCGAAGTCCAACCGCGAGCTGTGGCTGCTCGCGAACAATGCGCGCGCGCGCTCGATGAGGGCGCGGGCCTCGTCGAGCTTGTGCTCGCGCCGCCAGACGATCGTGGCCAGGTAACGCAGGCGCGTGGCCTCGCGCTCTGCGTCTCCGCCCGCCCTGTGGATCGCGGCCTCGGCGTAGCGCGCGTAAGTCTTGGCCTCGGCGAAGCGCCCTTCGTTGGTACCCACGATTCGCACGAGCGCGGTCCAGGCGTCGGCGGCGACGAGATCCTCGTGGGCGTCGATGGCCCAGGCCGCGGCCTCATGCAGCAGCGGCTCGGCGGCGGGGAAGTCGTTGGCGCCGTACGTGAGGCGGCCGGAAACGAAGAGGAGCCTGGCGACGATCGGCGCGTAAGCCGTGGCGCGCGCGGCCTCGAGCGCGGGCTTCGCGATCGCGAGCCCACGCGCGTACTGACCCGCGTACTCGAGCGCGCTCGACTCGGCCAGGCGATCGCGGAGCGCATCGATCGTCGCGCGCGACGCGGTGTCGGGTGGAGGCACCTCGGTGGAGAGCGCTCGCGTATTGGCGCAGTCGAGCGTCGGCGGGAGCGACATCGTGGCCGAGATCGATCTGTCCACGACGCTGCCGTCGGCCTCCGCGAGGAGACGGGCCAGCGCGTCGACTTGCTTGCGTCGGTCGTCGAGGCAACGCATTCGAAGATCGAGCAGCGCCTCGGACTGCTCGCCGCGCACGCGCGTCGCCTCGCACGCGTCGCGGTGCATCGAGACCCACCCGTCGCGGTACGCGTCGAGCGCGCGCGTGACTTGCCCCAGCGCGAACGTCGCGGATGGGCGCCCCGACTGCTGGAATTTCGCGCCGATGGCTTCAGCGCGCGACGCATCCCACGCGCTGCCCCATGCGCTCTGCGCGCCGGTGCAGACGGGCGCCGCGGGGTGAGCGGCGTGATCCAGGGCACCGATCAGCACCCCCAGCGCGAGCAGCGCGCCGAGGCCCGCGGCGATGCGGAGGGGCGTGAGCTTCGTGCGCGTGCCTGCCGCGAGCGCGTCGAGCAAAGCGCGCATCGTGGGAAAGCGCCGTCCGGGATCCGCCTCCAGCCCACGAAGGACGACGCGGCGGAGCCACGCCGGCACCTTGCTCCCCGCCGGCGGGCGCTGCACGCGCCCCTGGTCGATCGCTTCGGTGAGCGCGACGAGGTCTCGCTCCGCGAACGGACGCTCGCCGTAGAGCGCCTCGTGAAACGCGACGCAGAACCCGAACTGATCGGAGCGCGCGTCTCCGGTGTCGCCGCGGAGTCGCTCGGGCGCCATGTACGCGGGAGTCCCGATGAGCGCGCCCGTGCGTGTGAGGGTCGCGTCGAGCGCGCCCGGCGGCGTGCCCGCGGCGCGCGTCTCGCCGACGCCGTCGCCCGCGCGGCGCGCGAGACCGAAGTCGGTGACGCGCGCGCGCCCGTCCGCGCCGACCAGCACGTTGTCCGGCTTGAAATCGCGGTGCTCGAGGCCGGCGTCGTGCGCGGCCGCGAGCCCCTCGCCGGCCTGGCGGAACACGTCGAGCGCGGCGCTCACGGAGCGCGGCGGCTCTCGGGCGTCGAGCCAGTCGCGCAGCGTGCCCGAGCCGACGAACTCCATGGCGATGAAGACCTCGCCGTCGATCGTGCCGGCGTCGTGGACGGTGACCACGTTGGGGTGCGCGAGCTTGGCCAGCGCGTGCGCTTCTCGCAGCAGGCGCTGGGTCAGCTCCGCCGACGAGCCGTCGCTCGATGGCTCGGTGCGAAGGACCTTGAGGGCGACCTTGCGATCGAGCCCCGGATCGTAGGCGGCGTACACGACGCCCATCGCCCCCGCGCCGACGGTCTCGAGGATGATGTAGCGGCCGAGCGCCGCGCCCGGGCTGCGCAGGAGACCTGCGCCGCGTGCGCTCGTTCGTGCCGTATCGGCGACAAGGCCGCGGCACGAGTCACACTCGTCGATGTGCGCGATTGCCGTCGCGCGCTCGGCGTCGCTGAGCGCGCCGGCGATGAGCGCCGCGATGGCATTGTCGTCGAGGCAAGCGGTCAAGGTCCTCCCGAGGGAAGCAGCGGAGCGGCTCCCGGCCGTGCGGCGCCGCCAGCTGCTAAGCTCGTACCAGTGTCTCTGGCTTGGCCGCTCGCCGCAATCTTCGCCGCGTCCTGCGCCGGGGCTCCCGTCGGGGCCGAGCTGGAGGAGCGACTTTCGAGCGCGCTCGCGCACGCGCGAGCCGCGTGCCCGGAAGTGGACGTCGCCGACGAAGCGTTCGTGCAGTACCTCGCGGCACGCGTGCCCGCCGCGCAGATCGCCGAGGCGCACACCGACGATCTGTACCTCGCCTGCGCCTGCGCCTCCGGGGACGCACGAGCGATCGAGATCTTCCACCGGCGACACCTCGCCCACCTAGCGGAGGCGCTCGCGAAGAGCGGCCTCGAGCCCGAGATCGCCGACGAGGGCGCGCAGACCCTTCGCGCTCAACTCTTCGTGGCAGCGAAAGGTGAGCGACCGTTGATCGAGGGATACTCGGGGCGCGGGGCCGTAGCGGGGTGGCTCCGCGTGGCCGCGATGCGGGCGGCGTCGAAGGTGCGTCGCGGCGAAGCTCGGCGCGCGCGGGTCGCGATGAACGCGGCCGCCGCCGCGGGTCTTCCGGCGGTGGATCCCGAGCTGTCGGCGATCCGGCGCCGCTACGGCGACGCTTCGAACGACGCCTTCCGCGACGCCTTCGGGCGCCTCACGTCGGAGGAGCGAACGCTCCTGCGCCTTCGGTTCGTCGACGGTCTCAACATCGAGCGGATCGGAGTGGTGCTCGGACTGTCGCGGGCCACTGTCGGCCGGCGCATGATCGCGGCGCGCGAGCGGCTCCTCGAGGAGGCAATGCGCGCGCTCGGCGAGCGGATCCAGGCGACGCCCACGGAGGTGCGGAGTCTTCTCGGGTTTCTTCGCAGCCAGCTGGAGATCAGCTTCGGCCACGCAGTGGGCGACGAGCGCCAGGGGTGAAGCCTCAGCAGCGCGCGTTCCCGTGGCGCTGCGGAGTCAGTGGAGCGACATGCACACCAGGCACTGACCTCCGCTGTCGCACTCCATGGTGCTCGGCGTGCAGAGGCCGAGCTTTCCTGGGGAGTACACGCATTGGTCGTTCGCCTTCGCGCACGTGGTGACAGGTCCGCTCGCCGCGCCTGTCGCTTGCTCGGCCTTCGAGCACGCGAGGATGGCGGTGAGACCGAGTGCGAGAACGACGAGGGGGCGGAGGGTCACGGTCACTCCTCCTGCCACGGCGCGAGCCCGGCGGCCACGCGTCGCGGGTTCACCGCACGGTCGGCGGCGAGCGCCGCGATCGGCTCCGCGTCGGACGTGCCGTCGAGCGAGGCGAGGCGCAGGCCCGCCACGTTTCGGAGGAAGCGCGACTCGCGCAGGGTGAATCGCGCGATCACGTCGACGATCGCCCGCCGCGCTCCTTCGCGATCGCCCCGTGCGGCAGCGAGGCACCCGCGCTGCAGCGTCGCGAGGTCCTGCGCCCACTTCATTCCCTCGCGGTCGATCGCTCCCAGGCATCGCTCGGCGCGACGGAGCAGCGCGACGCGCGCGGCCGACCCCGGGCGCTTTTGCAACGCGGCGGCGATCGAGACGCGCGCGTCCAGATCGAGCAGCGAGAGGCGGAAGATCTGGACGCGGAGGAGCATGGAGGCGCCGAGCGTCGCGAGCCCGCGATCGAGTCGGACGATCGCGACGTCGGGGTGCCCCTCGTAGAGATCGATCTGTGAGCGCGCGATCAGCTCGTAGAAGTGCTGCACGTGCACGCCGGCGTTCGACCACTGGCGCATCGCCCCGTCGACCTCCTCGCGCGCACGCTCCGGACTGTCGGCGACGAGCCACACCGAGTTGCACGTGCCGGTGCGCAGGACGGTCGCGGCGTAGAGATCACCCCGTTGCGTCGCCTCGCGAAGCAGCTCGGGGTGGAGCAGCGTCATCTCTCGAATGTGCCCCAGCGCGTACAGCGTCGAGAGCTGGAACACGTGAACGTTGTCGAGCTCCCACGTGACGCCGGTGCACTGTTCGCGCAGGATCGTCTCCGCTTCGGCCAGCGCGGGGAGGGTCCGCGCCCACTCGCCGATCATGAACGCGGTGATCCCCGCGGTGGCGGCGACATAGGCCATCGCGTGAGGGTTTCCGATGCGCCGCGCGAGCTCTCGCGCGCGGGCGAGGAGCTGCGCGGCACGGGCCGCCCCCGGCCCGCCGGTGGCCGACGCGAAGCCGGCCTCGAGGGCCAGCGCGCGTGCCACGCGGTACGGCTCGCCGGCGTCGAGNNTGGCTCGCGCTCCTCGAACCGGAGGCCGCGCAGACGCAGGTGCGCCCGGCGGAGGAGCAGCGACACCAGCGCGCGGCGCGGCGTGCGCGGGAGCTCCATGTCCACCTGGGCGAGCACCCCTGTGACCATCGCGAGCCCCGCGTCGATGTGACCGCTGCGCAGCAGCTGGTCGGCGGCGCGGCGCCGCCACTCGAGCGCGTCGGAGCCCCCCGACCCTCGCGCGGCCGCGTCGTAGGCGTCGGCCGCGGCCTTCCCCTGGCCGGCGCTGGCGAGGGCGTCGCCCAGCCGAGCGTGGAGCGAGCGCCGCTCGGCGTCGTCGAAGCGCCCGGTCTCGAGCGCGATGGCGTACAGACGCGCGGCGTGCGCGAACGCGAGGCTCGCGCCGGCGCTCGTCGCCGCCTGCACGAAGAGCCGTGCCGCCCGGTCGACCTCGCCCGCCTCGAGCCAGTGCTCGGCGAGGGTCTCGGCGTCCGGTTTGTCCGACGTCCCGATCGCGATCGCGAGCCGCTCGTGCGCCCAGCGGCGCGCGCCGTCGTCGAGCCGTGCCCACNNGCGCACCCGGTCGTGGTACGGCTCGATCGCGTCGGACGCTCGCGCCCCGGTCGTGCGCACCAGGTTGGACACGCGGAGCAGCGAGACGACACGCTCGAGCGCGCCGTGGTCGATCCCCGCGGCCCGCGCCGCGACGTCCTGCGAGAAGCGGCCGCGCCCGGCGCAGACGAGCGACAGCACGTTGCGCGACGTCGTGTCGAGCGCGCACGCGCGGGCCCACAGCGCGTCGTCGAAGCGCACCCCCTCGGGCGCTCCGTGCGCCATCGCGTGGCGAACCAGCTCGTCGAGGAAGAGCGGGTGCCCGAGCGCCTCACGCACGATCGCAGCCTGCCGCTCCGCCGAGGCTCCTCCGGCGCGCTTCACGAGATCGCGCACGAGGCGGCTCGCGTCGTCCTCGCCGAGCCCCCCGAGCTCGAGGACCCGCACGTCTCCGTCGACCGCGGCGTGCATCCGCGCGAGGTCGGCGTCGTTCTCGCCGTGCGTGCGCATCGTGCCGAGTACGAGGACCAGGGGGCCGTCGGCGGGACGAAGGAGCTCGCCGAGGAGCGCGAGGCTGTCGGCGTCGGCCCAGTGAAGATCGTCGATGACGACGACGACGCGGCGCCAGAGCGCGAGCCGCGCGAGCAGCTCGCGGAGCGCGGCGAACGCTTGGGCGCGGAGCTGCTGGGGATCGAGCGCGTCCTTCTGCCCTGCCCCGCGCGCCGCGGCGATCGCCTCGACCCGCCCGAGCACGGGAAAGACGAGAGGGAGTAGATCCGGCCGGCGCGGAAGGACCCCCGGCACCTGGTCCTTCGGCAGCCGCCGCAGCGTGCGCACCAGCGAGTCGACGATCCCGTCGAGCGCCTTGTACGGCACGGACGCGCGCTCGTAGCACCGCCCGGCGAGGACGATGACGTCTGCGCCGAGCGACTCGGTGAAGCGGCGAACGAGGGCGCTCTTGCCGACCCCGGACTCGCCCGTCACGAGCAACGTCACGGGCGCCAGCGACGTGGCGGCGAACGCGCTCTCGATCGCCGCGAGCTCACGATCGCGGCCGACGAACGGTGCGAGCCCGGCCCCCGACGTCGAGGGGCGAAGCGAAGGCACGACCTCGCCGCCGAGCCGCCGCAGCGAGTCTGCGCCGCTCGGCCGCTCGCGCGGATCGAAGCGAAGGAGCTCGGCGCAGAGCGCGTCGAGATCGGCGGGGGTCTCCGACACGACGGCGCGCGGCGGCGGCGGCTCTCCTCGCTGCTTGTCGAGGAGCATCGCGATCGGCGTCCCCACGAAGGGGAGCCGTCCGGTGAGCGCCTCGTAGAGCACGACCCCCACCGAGTACCAGTCCGCCGCCGGCCCCACGGCGTTCGAGGAGGCCTGCTCCGGCGCCATGTACGCCGCCGTTCCCACGGGCCGCAGGTCGGTCCACGACGTGGCGCCGCGGGCATCCGTCGCGAGGCCGAAGTCGAGGAGCACCAGCCTTCCAGCGCGATCGACCAGCACGTTGCTCGGCTTGATGTCGCGATGGACCTTCCCGGCCGCATGAAGCGCAGTCACCGCGGCGGCGAGCTGCGCCATCGCGCTCCGCAGACGCGCTTCGTCGAACGGCGTCGGCTCGGACGAGGGAGGCGGCACCGGCGTCGCCCCCGCGATCGGCTCCCCTCGCCCCATCGTCGGCGCGTCGGCCCGCGGGCCGAAGAGGCCCACTGACGGCCAACGCACGTGGGTGAGTAGATCGGTGCCCTCGACGAGCTCCATGGTGAAGAACCACTGCTCGTCGTGCGACACGAGCTCGCCCAGGCGCACCAGGTTCGGGTGGTGCAGATCGAGGAGGACGCTGAACTCGTTCTTCAGCTGGAGGAGCCCCTGCGCGTCCAGCGCGCGGAGCGTCTTGAGCGCGACGCGCTGATCGCGCTCACGATCGAGGGCCTCGTAGACCACGCCCATTCCTCCCTCGCCGAGGCGGCGCAGGATCTGGAAGCGGCTCCCGACGGACGGCGCGGTCATTCCCACGCTGATTCGAACAGAAGGGTGCGGCGATGTCGATGTGGGGCCCGGCGATGATCGGATTACGCCGCCAGGTCGCTGGCGATGCGCCCGAGGACGCGAGCGGGATCCGACGTGATGATGGCGCCGTGCGAGATGACGACCTGCTTCAGGTGCGGGAGACGCGACCACTGCTCGAGCTGCTCTCGCAGCGCGTTCTTGTCGACCACTTCACGCATCCTCACTGGCGCGGGAATGTGAGGCTCGTCTCCCGTCATTCCGATCGCCTTGAACAGCCTGCCGCGGAGTCCGGCACGATTCGCGAGGTCGAAGATCAAGTCGTTGAGGACGAGCGTGGTCCCGCTCGCCGTCTCGACGATGAGCGCCGCTTCGCGATCACCGGTGCCCGGGACCGCGATGAAATGAATGTTCGGATCGCCGAAGTCGATCGTGCTCGCATCGACCGAGACGACCTTCTCCACTTTCGCGCGTGCCGCGGCGGGTGCCACGACGGTCATTGCCGGATAGCGGTCCTTCCAGGTCTTCGCGTCGAGCCGATGGATGTCGTTCGGCACGATGAGGTAGCCCGGCGTCCCGAAGCGCTCGAGTACCCTCATTTGTGCCTCATCCAGGGCGATCGCGCTGTAGATGACGAGGCGCCCGTTCGAGAGGCGCACTACCGTCATGCGACGCGAGACGTCGCCCATCGGCGGCATATTGAGCATACCGGTGACCGTGAGCATGTTGTCGTCGATGGGGGTGAGCTTGCCGTGAGGCAGAACCGTCCACTCGGTGAAGGGCTTGGTCATGCGGACGCTCCTTTCGCTTCGGTATGAGCAAGGGACGGGCCACTCTCTCGCTGCCTCATCACGCTGTCCTTCAAAGCGACAAGCTCACGGACGAGGAGACGTCTTTCGATCGCGAGCGCCTCTTCGTGCTCCACCTCGTACGCGCGCGCGCGAGCGAGCCTTCGCATAGCAGACCATCTCGAGGTTGTTCCCCTCGGCGTCCTTGACGAACGCGGCGTAGTAGTTCGATCCGTAATCCGGCCGAGGACCGGGAGCACCGTTGTCGACACCACCGGCGGCGAGCGCGGCGGAGTAGAAGGCGTCCACCTCATCGCGCCGCGCGACCCGGAGGGCGTAGTGACCATTGCCTGAGGCTTTCCGGTCGCGAACGAGCCAGAAGATCTTTTCCTTCTTCGAGCCCATCCCGAACGCGGAAGAGAAGTCGAGGTTGACCTTCATCCCAACCGCTCCGAGCGATGCCTCGTAGAACTTCCGCGCTCGCTTCAGATCGCGGACGTGCACGCTGATGTGATCGAGCGCGACGATGTCGTCGTGGTTCGGCTTTGCCACGGACGCCTCCGCCCGAGCACGCATGCATAGGGCATGTCAGTCGGCGCCGAGGTCGGCGCGCATGCCGGAAGAACCCGCGGAAGGTGGCAAGTTCGACGAGCCGCGCTGCCGTGAACGAAGACGAATCCGCGCGTGCAACGTCGGGAGCCCGACTACCATCGCGCACCGCGTGACGCTCCACAGGAACTTCTCCGCCGGACCGGGAGCGCTGCCCCACGAGGTGCTCCTCGGCACGCAGCGAGCGATCCTCGAGCTGCCGGGGACGGGCGTGTCGATCCTCGGCCTGGGCCATCGAACCCCGCTCTTCCGCGCCATCCTCGACGAGACGGAGGAGCGGCTGCGGCGCGTGCTCGCGCTCCCCGAGAGCGTCCACGTCCTCTTCCTCCAGGGGGGCGGGACGATGCAATTCTCGATGATCCCGATGACGATGCTCGCGCGCGGAGGCGTCGCGGACTACGTCGCGAGCGGGTACTGGAGCGGCAAAGCGATCGAGACGGCGCGTCATCACGGCGAGGTGCGCGTCGTATGGGACGGAGCGGCCGGTGGGTTCACCGAGCTGCCGCGCGAGGGGGAGCCGCTCGGCGGCGACGGGGCGGCTTACCTGCACTACGTCTCGAACGAGACGGTCGAAGGGCTCCAGCTCCGGTGGCTCCCTTCGACGCGCGCGCCGCTCGTCTGCGACATGTCGTCCGACTTCCTCTCGAAGCCGCTCGACGTGTCGCCGTTCTCGCTCGTGTACGCGCACGCGCAGAAGAACCTCGGCGCGGCGGGCGTGACGATCGTGCTCGTGCGGGACGAGGTCGTCGCGCGGTCGCGCGCGGCGCGCCTGCCACCGCTGCTCGGGTACGACGCGCACGCGGACGCGCGGTCCATCTTCCATACGCCGCCCGTCTTCGCGATCTACGTCGTCCTTCTGACCTTGCGCTGGCTCATGGACGACGTGGGCGGGCTCGAAGAGATGGGGCGGCGCAGCGCGGAGAAGGCGCGCCTCGTGCGAGAAGCGCTCGCGGCCTGCGGCGGCTTCTATCGCGACGAGGTGCGTCCCGCTTTCGCGTCCGACATGAACGTGACGTTTCGCACGCCGTCGCCGGCGATCGACGCGGGCTTCGTCGCGCGCGCCGAGGCCGCGGGGTTCGTGGGGATCGAGGGGCACCGAAGCCGCGGCGGGCTGCGGATCTCGCTGTACAACGGCGTGACCGTCGACGACGCGCGCGCCGTCGCGGCGTTCCTACGCGAGTTCGCGGAGGAGGCCGCCCCCGTCACTGCTTCCACGGAGACTTCTACGGACTGTGCTTCAGATCCCTGACCATCTCCTGCACGTCGTCCGTCCAGCGCGCGGAGCGGCTCGAGCGCGACCCGCTAGCCGCGCTCCCGATCGAGGGCCTCATAGACCACGCCCATTCCTCCTTCGCCGAGGCGGCGCAGGATCTGGAAGCGCCATCTGGCTCGCCCGATCGATCGCGGCACCGCGTGCTCATGCCAGCACGGCGATGGCGGAGAAACGCTTGCTCCAGCACGGGCGCGCACGCGGAGTGAGCTGCTCGCGTTCCTCGATGGGCGGGGCGGGCGACCCTAAGTCGCCGAGCGCGATTCCGCACGACTGCGTCCCCCTCGCGTCACCGGGCAAACTCGCCCACGTACCAAAAGTCCCGCGGGTACAACCGAGTCATCTTCACATCCCCCCCTCGCGCCGCGCGCAGCTCCCCGTCATAGGCGCCGAGCGCCGCCTCCGGGCCGATCGCGAACTCCAGGGCGCCTGCCGGGAGCGGCGACGCGCCCCCGAGCGGCGGAAGGACTGCGCCGACGACGGGCACGAAGCGCGCGTGCATCGCGTCGATGAGCCCCGGCGACGTGCGGAGCGCGAGGACGCGCTGCCGGAAGCCGCGCACCCGATCGGCGGTGACGCCGTCGGTGACGTTCTCGGCCATCGCTTCGGCGCGGCTCTCGTAGCGCTCGCCGAGCCGCGACGAGAACGCCTTCGCGACGGCGTAGTCGACGAACCGCGGGTCCGCCGCCTCGGCGCGGACGCGATCGCTGAGCAGGCGGACGAGCTGCGGCATGTCCGCGATCCGGTCCGAGTAGTACTCGAGCCGGCCGCGCTCGATCAGCATGTGGATCCCGCCGTTGTAGGCGAGCCCGCTCGCCCAGATGCGCTTGTACAGGCTCTGCGATCCAGACCCCGAGAAGACGCTCGCGGCCAGGAAGTCGACGAGCACGGCGCCGGTCGAGTCGACGCTCGCCCCCGGCGCGCTGTTCACGATCGCGCCGTTGGCCATGTTCGGATTCACGAACGCGACGACCGCGCCGTTCGTCGCGTCGCCCCCCCGCGCACGCGCGCGATCGAGCACGCGAGGGCTCGCGTCGTACGACACGCGCGCGATCGGCGCGGGGTCGAGCGCGGCCAGCAGCGCGTCGAGATCCCCCTTCACCGCTTCCTGGTTCCTCGCCGAGCCGACGATCCATGCGCGCGCTCCGCTCGCGTGCCGGAGCGTGGCGAGCGTCTGCTTCAGCGCCGCCAGCGTCCCCTTCGCGGGTCGCTGGAGGTCGCGTGACATCTGCGTGCAGATCGATGCCCAGTCCGCCGCGACCGACGCGTCGGGGGCCCCCGCGAGGAGCGCGGCGAGATCGGCCCCCGCCGCCTTCGCGAGCGGCTGGTCCGCGGCGATGAGCGAGTGACTCGCGTCGACGTACTTCCCGCTCGCGAGCGACGCGGCCAGCTTCCCGAGCGACGCCCTGTCTTGCTTCTTCGCGGACGCAGCCAGCGTCTCGAGCAACCGCGCGACGCGCTTCGCGCTGGCCGCCTCGTCGCCCCTCAGCATCCACGAGAGCCGGCGCGCGTCGTACGCCTGCGTGAGGAAGCACGCGGCGTGCGACAGCGCGGGGCGATCCTGCTTTCGGTAGGCTTCTGACAGCGGTCTCGCCCACCCCTCCTCGGAGCTCGTCAGCACGTTGTCGAGGTCGGTCTCGTTCTGAAGAACCACGTCGCGAATGCGCGGGAGGTTCTCCGGGCGCCAGTCCGGGCTGGTCAGGAAATCGCGGACCCACGCGAGCGCGCGCTTCGCTTCGTCGACGTCGTTGCCCGAAGCGGTGAGGACCAGCTCCGCGCGATCGGCCGCGTACTCGATGTCGAAGTTCACGTCGACATTGAGCACCTCGCGCCGCAGACGGTCGCGGACGTCCTCGTACGACAGCGGGACCCCGTCGCGAACGATCCCGACGTTGCTCATCAGCGAAGGGAGGAGCGCCACGTACGGGAGTGCGTTCTCCGGCAGGGTGTCGAGCCGCAGCTCGAGCCCGACGGTCACGCTCTTCATCGAGTCGAACGTCGACGCCACGACGGGGACGCCGCGAACGGTGTCCGTCCGCCAGACGAGCGCGTCGTCGTTCGTCATCGGAGGGTCGGACCAGAACGGAGGCATGACGACGTTCGCCTCCGCGTGCGCGAGGTCGCTCGTGACGTGCTCGATCTCGGCGTCGCGCCGCCGCAGCGCCTCCTTGGGATCGGTCACGCCGTACGCTGCCTCGAGGCGCGTGAGCTCGGCCTGGACCCGCGCCGCCCGCTCCGTGTCGAGGCGGGCGCGCATGGCGGGGCTCGCGCGGAGCATCTCGCCGTACGGCTCGTTCAGCAAACCCCACGTGGCGATCCGCTCGCGCCACGGATTCTTCGCGGAGCCGGCCACGGCGAGCGCGTGCTCGAACGCGTCGCGCTTCGTGAGCGAGCGGCGAACCTTGTCCGTCCGGTTCACGTCGTCGAGGTAGTGGAGCCAGCCGTCTCCCGTGTCGCGCGCGCCGAACTCGGGCGGAGTGTCGAGGAACTTGTCGGTCGCGCGTCGCGCTTCGATGACGCGCGCCTTCACGCGCTCGCCGAACGCGGCGAGCTCCTTCGAGCCGTCGGGGAGCGCGGCGATCGAGGCGAGCTGCTCCCGCACCACCTTTCGAATCGCGCGGAGCGACGCTTCGTCCGCGTGCGCCGGGGCGACGTTGTTGATCCACACGCTCGCGGGCTGCCCCTGATCGTCGCTGACCCAGCTCCACACGCTCGTCGCCCCGACGTCGAGGACGCGCGTCTTCCGGTCGATGAGCGCCTTGTAGAGCGCCGACCCCTCTCCTCCGCCGAACGCACCGAGGAACGCTTCGAGCGTCATCCGCTCGCCCAGCTCGAGGTTCCGCGTCGCCGGCCAGGCGAGGACCGCCGGGCTCGGGTGGTCGGTCGTCGCGTACGGGTAGTCGACGACCTTCAGCGTCCCCGCCGGCGCGCCGTGCGGCGCGGGGAGATCGGCCGCGGTCATGAAGCGCGTCGGCGCGTCGGTCGACGGCACGAACGAGTCGAGCGTCTCGCCGATGTGCGTGAGCACGGTCGAGAGCGGGATCGACGCCGGGAACGCGCCGACCGTCCCCATGTTGCCGATCTGGTAGTGCGCCGCGTGGAACTTGCGAATGTCCGCGGGGGTGAGCTTCCGAATCCCCTCGGGGGTTCCGCCGCTCTCGAGCGCCAGCGGATGGTCCTCGCCGTAGACGAGCCTGCCCATCCCCGACCAGCCGAGCGTTTCCGCGGACTCGAAGGTTCGAACCATCTCGTTGTAGACGGTCCCCTTCTCGGCGAGTGACAGGCCCCCCTTGGCATCCTTCGAGGTTCCGTAGTCGCGCACCTCGCGCCGGATCTCGTCGTCTGTGTAGTCGGGATGGAGGAGCGTATCGATCTCGGTGCGGAAGAGCGGCCAGAAGGCCTCGACGCCGGCGACCGTGTAGAAGTCGTAGACCGTGCGGTACTGCGTGGTGAACGCGCCGGACTCCGCGAGCATCACGTGCTCGAAGTTCCCGAGGTAGCGCCCCTTGTTTCCCTTGCCGAGCAAGAGGTGCTCCTGCGTGTGCGGTTCGCCGTCGTCCGACGTTGGGTACGTCGTGACGTAGAGCATGGCCTGCGGCGCGGACTCGATCTGCAGGTAGTCGAAGACGAAGCGCGTGCGCGCGTGAACGAAGCGCGCGCCGCGGGCATGGTCGTCATCCCCCACGTAGATCGCCTGGACGACGAACCCCTGCACGGTGCTCCCGGCGGCGAGCTGATCGAGCGACGGCGCGAGCGCAGCCTGACCGGTCGCTGCCGGCGGCGTCCGCGGAGGCGGCGCCGGCGGCGGGGGCGAACCGCAGGAGAGGAGAAACGCAGCGAGCGCGGGGAGCGGCAGGAGCTTTCGGATCACGGTCGTGCCGTACCAAACCTGGCGGGGGAACGCGACTCCGCGGAAGGAGGGAAGTCGGTCCGCGCGCGGTCCGGTAATCTATCGACTCGATGACCCCTGCGCCGGATCCGAAGCTGACCCTGGCCGACCTGCTCGCGCCGCTTCCGGTGAGCGACTTCCTCGCTCGCCACTGGCAGCAGCGCCATTACCACGCGCTCGGCGCGACACGGCTGACCGAGAAGCTCCTCGGGATTCTCGGGAGCTTCGACGTGGGCCATCTCCTGACCCTCTCGAACCAGATCAGCGTCTTTGGTCACGTCGCCGGTCGCACGGACCGACGCGAGAGCGTCACGGTCGCGGAGGCGCTCGCGCTCTACGACCGCGACTACACGCTGTACATCAGCCTCGCGGGAGCCGCGCCGCTGAACGAGCTCGGGGCGAGCGTCGCGCGCGAGACCGGGATATCGACCGTGAGCAGCGGCTGCTCCGTGTTCGCGTCGAGGACGTCGGGCGGGTTGAAGACTCATTTCGACAAGAACGAGAACTTCACGGTGCAGCTCGTCGGGTCCAAGGTGTGGACCCTCTGGCCGAACACGGCGGTGGACAAACCGATTCACTCGTATCGACGCGACGAGCCGCTCGTCGACCCGGACTCGGGAATGTACATCGACGCGCGCGCGCGCTTCGCGGACCTGGGGCCGGGGGAAGACGTCGAGATGTCGCCGGGAGCGATTCTCTATCATCCGCGAGGGTCCTGGCATGCGACGCGAGCCGCGTCCGAGTCCATTTCGCTGAATATCTGTCTCGAGCCCATCACCTGGTACGATGTCTTCTTGGGAGTGGCATCGGCGCGCCTGACGTCGAGCGCGAAGCTTCGTACGATCGTGCCGGCGCTCGAGACGCCCAAGGACCTCGAAGAGCATGCGCGGCACGCGGGCGCCATGGTCGGCGCGGCGCAGAAGGCGCTTGCGGAGCTCACGGTCGAGGACGTCGCCGAGGCGTGCCTCGCGCCGCCGGGGCTCGACGCGGATCTGCGCGTGATGGCGAGCCGGTGCAAGGCGCGGATCACGGAGACGAGCCGCATGCGGAGGAACAGCCTCGCCGCGCTCGACGTGGTCCACGCCAACGGCGAAACCTCGATCCACATCGTGCTCTTTCTCGGCCGGATGACGCGCCACCTCACGCTGCGCGCGCCCGCGGAGCTCGGGCCGGCGTGCGAGCTCGTCGCGGGGCCGGATTGGGAGTGGACGCCGCGGAAGCTGGCGGGAGGAGACTTGCGCGAGAGCGACCTCGTCGAGATCGCGCGAGCGCTCTGCGCCGTCGGAGCGATGCGCGTCGTGTCGGGGAAGCGGTGAAAGGCGCCCCGCAGGAACGGGCGAATCCCTACGCGTGTTGGGCGTGCCGGGGGCGCCTGGTCCACGACCAGCGAGCAAAGGCGAGCGCACCAAGAGCGCACAGGGCGCCGCCGACGGCCAGCACGAGGCGGGGGCCCAGGGCCGTCGTGATGGATCCCGCGATGAGCGAGCCGGCGGGGGCAAAGCCCATGAAGATCATCAACCAGATCGCCATCACCCGACCACGAAGGGCATCGGGTGTCATGGTCTGGATCAGCGTGTTCGTGGCGGTCATCTGGATCATGCTGGCCACGCCCATCGGGACCAAGATCGCGATGGCCAACCCGAGAGTCCGGGTCTGCGAGAAGAGCGCGAGAAGCACGCCGAACGCCCCGCACGCGCCGGCGATCCAACGGTAGGAGCCGGTACCGCGCTGCGATGCGAGGACGAGGCCGGCGAGAACGGCCCCGAGCCCTGGGGCGCCCATCAGCAAGCCGAGGGTCGTCGCGTCGCCGTGCAGGATCGTCGAGGCGAAGATCGGCATCAGCGTCGCGAACGGCAGGCCCACCAGCGCGGTCAGCGCGAGCAACATGAGCAGGGCACGCACGCCCTCGTGGGTCGCCGCGAACCGAAAGCCCTCGCGTAGCCGGGCCCACATGGACTCGCGAGCCGGGGCGATCGCCTTCGGCGGCAAGTCGCGCATGGCGAGGAGGCCGGCGATCACCGCGAGGAAGCTCGTGCCGTTCACCAGGAAGCACCACCCCTCGCCAAACACCTTGATGGCAACCCCCGCGATCGCGGGTCCGATGAAGCTCGCGCCCATGACCATCGTCGTGTTGAGCGCCACCGCGCTCGCGAGGTTCTCGCGGCCGACCATCTCGGGGACGAACGCGTGGCGGGTCGGGCTGTCGACGGCGTTGACCGCACCGAGAAGAGTCGCGAGCACGAGGACATGCCCGACCACGACGCGACCACTCAACGTCAGGATCGCGAGCACGAACGCGAGCACCATCGCCGACGACTGCGTGACGACCAGGATCGTACGTCGACGATGGCGGTCGGCGATGAGGCCGCCGAGCGAGGCGAAGAGGAAGGAAGGCGCCTGCTGACAGAAGGCCGCGACCCCGAGCCAGAACGCCGAGCCGGTGAGGCGATACACGAGCCAGCTCTGCGCGACCGACTGGGTCCAGGTGCCGATGAGCGAGACGAGCTGGCCCGCGACGAACAAGCGGTAGTTTCTGCGCTCGAGAGCCAGCTGAAAGCCGGTCCACCTACGGGTCGCGTCCGCCATTGGATCGTCGTGACGGAAGCTATCATCGAGAGCCCCGCACGGAGGCCGCGGATGGCGCAAAGTGGGCGGCGCTGTATCCTCGCCGGCCCGCACGTGAAGTCGGCTCCTGAAGCTCAATCGTTCGCACGCTTCCGTCTCGTCCGCGAGATCGGACGCGGAGCGCAGGGGGCCATCTTCGAAGCCGTGGATCTCGAGCGCGACGTGCGCGTGGCGATCAAGACGCTGCACGTCGTCGGGGCAGACGAGATCGCGCGCATCAAGAGCGAGTTTCGCGCGGTGCGCGACCTGCGGCACCCGAGCCTCGTGCGCATCGGCGACCTCGTCGAGGAGGGCGGCCAGTGGTTCTTCACGATGGAGCTCGTCGAGGGGGTCAACCTCCTGTCGTACGTGCGCGGTCATCCGGGCGCGCTGCAAGCGACCTCGTGGTCGTCGCCGACGATCACGCGCGTCGAGGCTGCGCGCTTCGACGTCGCAGGCGCGCAGGTCGACCCACCACCGCCGCCCCCCTCCGAGCGGCCGGCGGCCGAGTTCGACGAGCCTCGCCTGCGGCGCACGCTCGCGCAGCTCGCCTCGGTGCTCGAGTACCTGCACGCCGCGGGAAAGGTGCACCGCGACCTGAAGCCGTCGAACGTGCTCGTCGATGCCGAGGGGCGCACGGTCCTCATCGACTTCGGCGTCGCCGGAGAGCTCGCCGAAGAGGACGACGCGCAGCTCGTGGGGACGGTGCCGTACATGGCGCCCGAGCAGGTGCTGGGCGAAGCCGTGGGAACGCCAGCCGACTGGTACGCTTTCGGCGTCATCCTCTTCGAAGCGCTCACCGGGCGGCGGCCGTTCGAGGGCGCGGCGCGGTCGATGGTGGAGCGCAAGACGGCGCTCGACGCGCCCCGCCCCTCCGACTTCGTGCGCGACGTGCCACCGGAGCTCGAGGCCCTCTGCGTGCGCCTCTTGTCGCGCGACGTGGACACGCGTGCGACCGGCGAGGACGTGATGCGCGCGCTGGGCGTGCCGAGCGCCGCGACGGCGAGCGAGGGCACCTTCTTCGTCGGGCGATCGCGCGAGCTCGGCGTGCTCCGCCAGGCGTTCGACGAAGCGTCCGCGGGGCGCGCCGTGGCGGTGGTGCTCGAGGGCGAATCTGGCGTGGGCAAGAGCGCGCTCGCGCGCCGCTTCGTGGACGACCTGCGGGCGAATGGCGCACGACCCCTGGTCCTCTCGGGGCGGTGCCACGAGCACGAGAGCGTGCCGTACAACGCGTTCGACGCTGTCATCGACGGCCTCGGGCGTCACCTGCGGGCGCGCAAATCCTCGACGCGCGCCGAGCTGCTCCCGCCCAACATGGACCGGCTCCAGACGCTCTTCGCGACGTTGGGTGAGATGGACGGCCAGCTCCCTCCCCCGGCGCCGGCGCCCGCGCCGCTCGATCCGCGCGCGGTGCGCGAGGACGGATTCGGCGCGCTGCGCGAGCTTCTTCACCGCGTGGCGCGGCGCTGGCCGACGGTGATCCTGCTCGAGGACGTGCAGTGGGCGGACACCGACAGCCTCGCGCTCCTCGAGAGGATCACCGAGGCGCCGTCGGCGCCGGAGCTGCTCCTCGTGGTGACCGCGCGCGTGGGTGCGGGCGGCGCGGAGTGCGCCGCGGTCACGGCGCTGGGTGGCGACGTGCGTCGCTTACCCGTCCGCGGGCTCCCGGTGCAGGAGGCGGGCGCGCTCGTCCAGCGCCTGCTCGATCGCGCCGGGACGCGAGGGTCAATGGACGCCGACGCGATCGTCGAGAGCGCCNNGCGGGGGCGGCGACCGAGCAGATGGTCGTGGCGACGGCGGCGGGGCTCCCGTTCGCGTCGTACTCGGACGTGGTCGCTCGCCTCCACGAGGCGCGCCTCGCACGCATCCGCGGGCCGCGCGCCGACGAGCCGGTGGAGCCGTTTCACGATCGCATCCGCGAGACGGTCACCGCGGGGTTGCCGGCGGCGACGCTCGCGGCGATCCACGGGTCCCTCGCGCGCGCGCTCGAAGCGCGCGACGCGGGACCCGAGCTGCTCCTTCATCACTTCGCCGCCGCGGGGCAGCGCGAGCGCGCCGCGCACTACGCCGAGCG
>PLXW01000014.1 GCA_003151595.1 Myxococcales bacterium | reverse complement strand
GTTCTCGAGCGCGCTGTGGCCGTTCTCGACGTTGGGGTGGCCCGAGAAGACCGACTCTCTCGCCAAGTTCTATCCGGCCAGCGATCTCGAGACCGGCTACGACATCCTGTTTTTCTGGGTCGCCCGGATGATGATGTTCGGGATCCATTTCATGGGCAAGGCGCCGTTCGCGCGCGTGCTGCTCCACGGGATGGTGGTCGACGAGACCGGCGACAAGATGAGCAAGGTGAAAGGGAACGTGATCGACCCGCTCGATCTCGTCTACGGCGCCGACTTCAAAGAGGTGGTGGCCAAAGCGCTGCCGGGCGCGCCCGAGGCCGAGGCGCTCGCGAAGTTCAAGAAGGCGTATCCGTCGGCGGCGCAGATGGGGACCGGCTTCCCGGCGTTCGGCGCGGACGCGCTGCGCTTCACGCTGTCGACGTTCCCGCCGAGCAACAAGCGGATCGCGCTCGCGCCGAAGCGCATCGAGGGGTACCGGCACTTCGCGAACAAGATCTGGAACGCTTCGCGCCTGTCGCTCGATCTTCTCGGCGCGTACCGCGTCGAAGAGACACCGACCGCGGTGAGCGATCCGTACAACAAGTGGATCCTCTCGCGCCTGTCGTCGTCGCTGGCGACGGCGAACGCGGGGCTCGACACGTTCCGGATCGATGACGCGGCGAACGAGCTGTATCGCTTCTTCTGGAACGACTTCTGCGACTGGTACCTCGAGATCGCGAAGACGGTCCTGCGCGACGCGGACGACGCGAACGCGCTCGTGCGCGAGACGAAGGCGACGCTGGCGACCGTGCTGGAGACGAGCCTCCGCGCGCTGCATCCCTTGATGCCGTACGTGACCGAGGAGCTGTGGCAGCGCGTGCCCAAAGCGGCGAAGAGCCCGGTGTCGGTCGCGATCGCGAAGTATCCGGTGAAGAACGAGAGCCACATCGACGCGGCGATCGAGAAGCGCATGGCGCTCCTTCAAGCGGTCATCGGCGCGGCGCGTACGATCCGGAGCGAGCACGAGGTGCATCCGGCGGCTGAAGTGCCGCTCCGCTTGCGCGTGGACGACGCCGCGACGCGCGCGTCGCTCGAGGCGAGCGCGACGCTCATCAAGTTCCTGGTGAAGACGAAGGACGCGCCGATCTTCGAGAAGTGCGGCGGCGCGCGCGAGGCAGGTACGACGGTGAGCGTCGTGCCGAGCGAGGCCGGATCGATCGAAGTGCTCGTGGGCTTGAAGGGGCTCGTGACCGCGGCGGAAGAAGCTGCGCGGATCGAGCGCGGCATCAAGAAGATCGACAAAGAGATCGCCACCCTGGACAAGAAGCTCGGGTCGAAAGGGTTCGTCGATCGCGCGCCGAAGGAAGTCGTCGACGAGGCGCAGGCGCAGCGAAAGGCGTTCGTCGAGGCGCGCGCACGCATCGAAGAGGCGCGCGGGCTCGTCAGCGAGCTCGACGCCGATGACGAGGAGAAGAAGAAGTCGTAGTCGCGCGCTTCAAACCCACGACAACTTGATCACCAGCGTTCGGTGATCGCACTGGGCCGAGATCTCTTTCACGTACGCCTTCTGGCAAAAGAGCTCCACGCACCCCAGGGTGATCCCGCGCATCGTGACGCGGTTGTAGCGAATCCCCGCCAGCGGATAGCCGACGACCTCCACGCGCGCTTCCTTCGGCCCGAGCTTCGCGACCCCCATGAAGCCGTCGTCGCATGTCGCCGACCAGAAGCGCGGCACTTGCCCCAGCGCCGACCACGGCGTCACTCCGGCCCCTTGCGCCATGCGCGTGACGAGCGAGAGCGCCGTGGCGTTCGCGCGTCGCATCGCGGCCCGACCGATCTCGACGAGCTCGACGTCGGTGAGCGCGAGTCTGTCGCACGCCAGGTAGTGCGCGCGCGCGACGTCCATCGGGAGCCATACGCCGGCCACCGCCGAGAGAACCTCGTGCGCGTACTTGGGATCGAGCGCCGCTTCGTACTGCTCCCACACCCCGGCGCCGCGCCCGCGAAGCGTGGCCTGCGAGGCCGTGAGCCACGTGCTCCGGAAGTGCTTCGCGTCGGCGATCTGGTTGGGCGGCTTGGGAAAGGGGACGTGCCACTCGGTGGGCTTGGCGGGTGACGGATCGCGGCGCGAGACCGCCGTCACGGCGAGCGGGCGCACCGGTGGGCGCTCGACGATCTTCACGTCGCGCGGCACGGCGAGGAGATGCTCGGCCGACGCGTGCCGTCGTTCGCTCGGCTTCGTGGGCGGCGCGGACGACTGCGCATGCGTATCGGCGAGCCCCATCTTGAGCGGCACCACGGGTCGCGCCGCGGAGGACTTCACCGTCCCCGACGACTCGACGACGACTCTTCCTTCGCTCGGCAGCGCGTCGCTCGGCGGAGAGCCCTTCGCGCCGGTCGATTCGATGAAGTCGCGCCGCCAGGCGTTGGCCAGCACGTCACTGGCGAACGGCAGCAGCTCGGCGGCGAACGCCCGCACGCTCGCGAAGCGCTTCGCCGGATCGCGATCGAGCGCCCGAACGATCACCTCGTCGAGCTCCTTCGGGACGCGCGGATTGCCGGAGCTCGGCGGATCGAGGACCGAGCCGCGCACGGCCTCGAGGAGCGGGTAGAAGCCGTCGGCGTCGAACGGCGTGCGACCGGCGAGGCACTCGTAGAGAACGGCGGCGAGCGAGTACTGATCGCTCTTCACCGACGCCAGCTTCCCGCTCGTCGTCTGCTCGGGCGCCATGTAGAGCACCGTGCCGAGCAGCACGTTGGTCACCGTCAGCGGCGCCCCCTCGGGCGCGTCGACGAGCTTCGAGATTCCGAAGTCGACCAGCTTGGGAACGACGGTCCCGCGCGCATCGCGGGCCAGGAAGATGTTCCCGGGCTTCACGTCGCGATGAACGATCCCGTGTCCGTGCGCGTGTGAGAGCGCCGCCGCGACGGGGAAGAAGATCGTGAGCGCTTCTTCGATGGGCAAGATGCGGTGATCGATGAGCCGCGCGTTGAGGTTGTTCCCCTCGAGGAGCTCCATGACGAGGTAGGCCACGCCGCGCTCCTCACCGACGTCGAGCACGTCGAGCGAGTTGGGGTGGCGAAGCTGCGCGGCGATCCTCCCTTCGCGCACGAATCGCGCGGCGACTTCGGGATCGCTGGCCAAGTGATCGTGAAGGATCTTGATCGCTACCGGCTTGCGAAGCGCGACATGTCGCCCCTCGAAGACGCTCGCCGTGCCTCCCTGGCCGATGAAGCGCGAGATCTCGTACTGACCCAGCTTGGCGCCGAGGAGGATCTCATTGCGTGTCAACGGACTCCCCACATTCGAAGCATACCGTATGATTTGCCGGTGGGGATTCATCGACCGGGGATGGCGATCGTCGCCGCGGTCTTTGGGGTTTTCGCGCTCCTCTTTGTGAGTGGGTGCGCGCGCGTGGATGGCGGACTCGCCGTTGCGCGCTGGCAGCTGTCCCGCTCACAGGTCGAAGCGCCGCAAACGATCGATCTCCCGGCGCACATCGAGCGGTACCTGCCGGATCGCCCTCTGACGTACACACTCGTCGCCGACGTCCCGCTGCCACCGGACCTCCAGGGGCGCGATCTCACTCTGGCGCTCTCCGATCTCCAGGCGCTCGCGACCTTGCGCGTGAACGGCGTCGTCGTCGCGCGACTGGAGGACGTCGTCTCCGAGCGCTATCGCAGCCGCGGCCCGATCGCGTGGCGCATTCCGGCGCTCGTGACCGCGTCCCCTTCGCTGTCGCTCGAGCTCACGGTCGACAACACGTGGACGCAGAGCGCGTGGATCGACAGCGTGCCGTGCCTGAGCGCGAGCGCGCACGGCGACCGTTGGTATCTCTTCGTGCGCGGGTGGAACGACGTCACGTGCATCGGCGCCCTGGGGACGCTCACACCGATCGGCCTCGCGTACCTGTTCATGTTCCTGCTCGACCGGCGCCGCAGCGCGCACGGGTGGTTCGCGATCCAGGCGCTGTGCGCGTCGTACCTCCCGTTCTTCCAGCTCGGGCTCAGTCAGATGTTCCTCGGGCGGCTCGACGCGCCCATCCTCGCCATCGCGCTCGCGGGGGCGACGATCGGCTCGGTCTACTTTACGCACGCGCAGTTCGGGCTCCCGCGCCCGTCGCACTTGTGGGTCGCGCTCCTGGCGGCGGTCGTGCTGATCACTGCGATCTGGTCCGGCCCTTTCACCGCAACGACGCACGTGGGCCCGATCATCGTCTTCACCTTCCAGGTCGTCGTGGCGCACCAGATCTGGGTGCTCGCGCGTTTGAGTCGCAGACGACCGCGCCCGGTGAACGCCGTGGTCTTTCTCGTCTCGTGGCTCGGCCTCCTCGCGACCGGATGGGACGACTGCCTGGCCTGGCTCGGGATCGGTGAAGAGCTCGGCGGCCTTCACGCGGCGAGCGGAGGGTTGGCGCTCTTCGGGGTCCTTCAGTCGCTCGCGCTCAGTCGCGATCACATTCTCCTGTTCCGCCGCTCCGACGAGCTCAACGTGCAGCTCAAATCGCGCGTGAGCGAGCTCGAGGCGCGTGAGGGGGAGATCGTCTCGCTCAACGACGAGCTCCGACGCCAGATCGCGGAGCGCTCCGGTCAGCTCGCCGACGCCCTCGCGCGCCTCGGCAACAGCAACGCTCCGTCGGCGGTTCGCTTGCAGCCCGGCGACGTGATCAAGGATCGCTACGAGCTCGTTCGCGAGATCGGCTCGGGCGCGATGGGGATGGTCTACGAGGTCGTTCGTCAGGGCGATCGAAAGCGGTTCGCGCTGAAGATCCTGAGCGGCGTCTCCGGCGCGCTCGACATGGCCCGCTTCGCGCGCGAAGCGCAGCTCGCGTCGCACGTGGCGCATCCCAACGTCGTGGGCATCGTCGATATCGACGTGGCCGCGTCGGGGATCATCTTCATCGTGATGGAGCTCGTGGAGGGGTCGTCGCTCCTCGGCCTCCGCGCGCGGTACGGCGACGTGCCGTGGGCCTTGCGCGTCCTGTCGCAGCTCGCCGACGGCCTGGCCGCGATTCACGAGCTCGGGATCGTGCACCGCGATCTGAAACCGGCGAACGTGCTCTTGAAGGAAGACGAGGCCACGACGCTCTCGGTGAAGATCTCGGACTTCGGTGTGTCGACGATCGCCGGCGCGGGCGACGCCTCCGAGTCGGGGAGCGGCCGGAAGCCTACGACCGCAGCGCAGGCGCACGCCGAAGACGAGCTCATCACGCTCGCCGAGCCGTCAGGCAAGCGCCGATCTCCGTCGAGCACCGACGTCGATCTCCAGGTGAGCCCACCGCAAGCGCCGCTCCCCGTTCCTCCCACGCCGATCAGCGCGAGCTCGCTCACGCAGACCGGCGTGCTCCTGGGGACGCCGATCTACATGGCGCCCGAGCTCGCGTACGGCGCGAAGCACGCGAAGCCGCCGAGCGACGTGTTCAGCCTCGGCGTCATCGCGCACGAGATCCTGACCGGCAAGCGCCCGTGGGCCGAGTCGCCCGCGTTCGCGCGACTTCACGGCTCGTCGGTCGCGCCCGCGGCGGCGATCGCCGGGCTGTGCAAGGGGCTCGACGCGACGCTGGCCGATCTCTTCGACGCCTGTCTCAGCTCCGACCCTGCGGCGCGTCCCACTGCGAAGGAGCTCTCGACCGCTCTGCGCGCGACCGTCCAGCCGAAGCGCGACGCCGGCTGATCAGCTGCCGTGACGGCGCGGGAGCGGGCACGACTCGCGGCCGGTCTTCTCGTCGTATTGCTGGTGGTACCCCTCGGCGATGTAGAACGGGCCGATGGGGTCGATGCGCGTCGTGATCGGGCGGTCGTACGTCTTCTGCTCCTCGGCGAGAGAAGCGCGCGCGTCGCGATCCTGATCGGAGCCGAACGCGAAGATCTGACTGCGGTACTGATCGCCCTCGTCGGGCCCCTGGCGGTTCATCGTGGTGGGGTCGTGCGTGTCCCAGAACGCGCGAAGCAACTTCGCGTACGTGACGCGCGCGGGATCGAACTCGACGAGCACGGTCTCGGCGTGCCCGGTGGTGTGCGTGCAGACGTCTTCGTACGAGGGGCTCTTGGTGTGTCCGCCGCTGTAGCCGACCGTCGTGGCGACGACGCCATCGACGTGGCGGAACGTGTTCTCCGAGCCCCAGAAGCACCCTTCGGCGAACGCCGCGAGCGCGTGCCCGGGCGCGGCGACGAGCGGAGTGCCGTTGCCGGCGTGGCCCGGGTTTGTGCCGATGTTGGTCTTGCCGACGGTGAACTCGGAAGGCGAGCTCGGCACGGTGGCGGCCAGGGGTGCCGCGTCGGAAGACATCGGCGCAGAGGCCGTGCGGCAGGCGACGGCGAACGGGGCGAGCGCGGCGAGGGCGAAAACGGCGAAGTGGCGTGCGGCGGCGGTCATGCAGTCACTACGTTGCCCGGGGGGCGCCGGTTTCGCCAGAAGCGCGGGTCAGCTACCAGCGATCTGATCGGCCCAGGCGCCGAACAGAATCGTCGCCAGCCTCTCCTGCTCGGCGATGCGCGCGCGCGTCTCTGCCGCGACGGCGCGCGAATCGATCGACGCTTCGCGGAGCTCACCGGCGAAGGACTCCGCCATCGTCTCGATCATCTCCGCGTCCATCTCCAGATGAAACTGGAGCCCGTACGTCGCGCCGACGCGAAACGCCTGCACCGGCGTCGTCGCCGATCGCGCGAGCAACGTCGCGCCGGGCGGCAGGACGATCGCGTCTTCGTGCCAGTGGAACGGCGTGAGCGTCTTCGGCAGGAGATCGAAGAGAGGGTCGCTCGCCTCACGACGCACCTCGTGCCAGCCGATCTCCTTCTGCGGCGCGCGCACCACGCCTCCGCCCAGCGCCGAGGCCACGAGCTGCGACCCGAGACACACGCCGAGCACGGGGACGCGCGCCGCGACGGCGGACGCGATCAGGCGCGCCTCGGTCGCGAGAAAGGGGAACGCATCCACGTCGCCCGCCGACATCGGGCCGCCCATCACGACCAGCGCCGACGCGTCCCCGATCGCGCCCGGCACTTCGCCCCCTTCGTAGCCGCGCACTTCGCGGACCGTCACGCCGCGCGCAAGCAGCTCGCGGCCGATCGCCCCCGAGCCGTCGGCGGCGTCGTGGCGAACCACGAGCACCTCGCGTGTCATGCCGCGCCTTGGTCGAGCACCTCGCGCACGCGGCGCGCGATCATCGAGGCCGAGAACGGTTTCGCCAGCACGGGCTCGTCGGCGCGCAGAGCGTCGTCGTCGTACCCGGACATCAACAGGATGCGCACTTTCGGCCAGCGCTCGCGCACCTGCGCCGCGAGCTGCCGGCCGCTCATGCCCGGCATCACCACGTCGCTCACGACGAGATCGATCGGCTCGCCGCGCGCGCATCGATCGTCCGACACGCGGATCGCCTCTTCGCCGCTCGACGCCTCGACGACCGCGTACCCCGACTCGGCGAGCACCTCGCACACCAGCCGGCGCAGCGGCGCCTCGTCCTCGACCAGCAAGATCGTCTCGTTCCCGCGAGGTCTCGCCGCCACGGCGGTCGAGGCGCAGGCATCGACCTCGGCGTCGACGCGCGGGAACAACACCTCGAACGACGTCCCCTCCCCCACTTCGCTCCGTGCGTTCACGTGACCTCCGCTCTGCTTCACGATGCCGTAGACCGTCGCCAACCCGAGGCCCGTCCCCTTGCCGCGCGGTTTGGTGGTGAAGAACGGCTCGAAGAGGTGCGCCTTCACCTCGTCCGTCATCCCCGCGCCGTCGTCTTCCACCCGCAACGCGACGTACGTGCCGGGGAGGACGCTGTCCATCGGATTGCCCACGACCATGTCGGTCGTCACGATCACGATCTTTCCACCCCGCTCGCCGAGCGCGTCGCGCGAGTTGAGCACGAGGTTCACGATCACCTGCTCCAGCTGCCCCGGGTCGACGCGCACGTGGAGGTGCTCGCCGAGCGACGTGACGAGCTCGATGTGCTCGCCGATGAGACGCTTCAGCATCGTCTGCAACTCGACGACGATCGTGTTGATGTCGATCACGCGCGACTGCGTCGGCTGCTTGCGGCTGAAGGTCAGCAGCTGCCGCGTGAGCGCCGCGCCGCGCTCCGACGCGCGCGTGATCTCGGCGATGTAGTCGCGCGCCGACGAGCGCGGCGGTGAGCTGCGCTCGAGCAGGTCGGCGCACGAGAGGACGACGGTGAGCAGGTTGTTGATGTCGTGCGCCACGCCGCCGGCGAGCCGCCCGATGGCCTCGAGCTTCTGCGACGCGCGCAGCTTCTCGTGGCTCTCCTTCAGCGCCGCTTCCGCGCGATTCACGGCCTCGCGCGCGAGCTTGGCCTCGGTCACGTCGCGCGCGTGGAGCACGACCTGAAGCTTCCCGTCGCGATCGAGGAACGACCGGGAGTGCCCGTCGAGCGTGCGCCACGATCCGTCGGCGCGCCGCCACCGCGCCTCGAGCGCGACGATGCTCCCCACTTCGGCGACCATCCGGATCATCCCCGCGGCCGCGCGTGACAGGTCGTCGGGGTGCACGAGCTCGAGGACCGATTTGGTGCGCAGCTCCTCCAGCGAGAAGCCGAGGATGCGCGTGAGCGCGGCGTTCGCGTAGACGTGGGCGCCGTTGGCGTCGACGATCCCGATCGCGTCGGTCGTGTTCTCGACGACGGAGCGAAAGAGCTCTTCGCGCTCGTGAAGCGCGAGCTCGGCGACGCGGCGCGAGGTCACGTCGCGGATGACCCCGACGCCCCCGACGATCTCGCCGCTGGCGTCGCGAAGCGGCGAGTAGTGACGGTCGAAGAAGCGCCGCGAGCCGTCCGCCGCTTTGACCTCGTAGTCCTCGACGACCGTCGTCTCTCCCGCGAGCGCCGCGAAGAAGAGGCGATCGACACCGATGGTCACGAGGTGCGGGAACGCCTCGAAGGCGTTCTTCCCGAGCACCGCGCCCGCAGCGATGCCCGTGAACCGCTCCATGGCCGCGTTCCACAGCGTGTAGCGGCACTCGCGGTCGAACGTGAGCAACCCGTCCACGCTGCTGGCCACGAGCGCGTCGGCGAGCGAGACGTTCGAGACGGGGGACAGGATCTCTTTGGCGGCGGACAAGCGCACGCACATATACGCGTCCGCTATCCTCGCCGCCATGTCGTCCCCCCACGAGCTCGTGTCGTTCGAGCAGACCGCGAGCGCCGCGCTCCAACGCCTGAAGCGCGAACGCGACGTCCGCTACGCCGAGGTCCGCTTCGTTTCCGAGGCCAGCGAGAAGCTTCGCGTTCGGGATCTGCGCCCCGAGCAGGTGGCCACCACCTCGTCGCTCGGCGTCGCGGTGCGCGTTCTGGGGGAAAAGACGTGGGGCTTCGCGTGCACGCCCGGCGTCGACGAGGCGTCGGTCGTGGCCGCGGCAGAGCGCGCGCTGGCCGTCGCGCGGGCGTCGAGCACCCTGGTGAGGACCGCAGTCCCCTTCCCCGCGACCGACGGCGCCCGCGGGACGTACGAGACGCCGGTCGCGATCGACCCTTTCTGCATTCCGCTCGAGGAGAAGCTCGCCGTGCTCGACGCCCCCGTGCGCGCCTTGATGGGCAAGCGCGGCATCCGGAGCGCCGAGGCGTGGATGGACTGGACCCGCACGCACAAGCGGCTGATGACGAGCGAAGGGACCGACGTCGCGCAGACGTTCACGTTCGGCACGTGCGGCATGCAAGCGATCGCCATCGGCGACGACGGCGTCGCGCAGCGTCGCAGCTACCCAACGTGGCAAGGGGGCGACGGCTTCCAGGCCGGCTACGAGCGGATCGCCGCGCTCGATCTCCTGGCGCACGTCGATCGCATCGCCGACGAAGCGGTCGCGCTCCTCACCGCCCCGCCGCTCGAGACCCGCACGTGCGACGTGATCCTCGAGTCGAGCCAGGTTGGCCTCCAGATCCACGAGTCGTGCGGCCACCCCACCGAGCTCGATCGGGCGCTCGGCACCGAGATCTCGCTGGCCGGCGGGTCGTTCCTTCAACCCGATCTCCTCGGCAAGCTTCGCTACGGCTCGCCGCTCGTCGATCTCGTCGCCGACTCGACGAGCGTGGGGGGCATGGGGACGTTCGGATGGGACGACGAAGGGGTCGCCGCCGGGAAGCATCACCTCGTACGCGAAGGATCGTTCGTCGACTACCTCTCGAGCCGCGAGACCGCCGCGGCGCTGGGGCGCCCATCGACCGGGACGATGCGCGCCGAAGGGTGGAACCGGACGCCGCTGATTCGCATGGTGAACGTGTCGCTCGAGCCGCGCGCGGGGACGTTCGAGGCGCTCGTCGCCGACACCAGCGACGGCGTGCTGCTCGAGACCGACAAGAGCTGGAGCATCGACGACCTCCGCCTGAACTTTCAGTTCACGTGCGAGCTGGCGTGGGAGATCAAGCGCGGCAAGCGCACGCGGATCTTGCGCGACCCGCTCTACACCGGGCTCACGCCGCAGTTCTGGCGATCGTGCGACGCCATCTGCGGACCCGAGGAATGGAAGCTGTGGGGCGTGACGACGTGCGGAAAGGGGGACCCCATGCAGGCCATGCAAGTGGGTCACGGCGCGGCGCCCGCCCGTTTTCGCAACGTGACCGTCGGCAACGGAGGTGCGTCGTGATCCGCGGCGACGATCTCCTCGCGCTCTGCAAGGACGCGCTCACCGAGGCCGGGGAAAACGAGGCCGAGATATGTGCATTCTCCAAGCATCGCGGGTTCGCGCGCTTCGCCATCGGCGAGCTCGGGCAGCACATGGACATCGAGGAGCCGTCGGCCGTGGTGCGGGTCGCGCACGGAGCGCGCGTGGCCGAGGCGGGTACGACGCGGCTCGATCGCGCGAGCCTGGTGGCGGCGATTCGCTCGGCGTCGGCGGCCGCGCGGTTCGTCCCCGACACCGAGGGGTTCACGGGGTTCAGCGACGCAGGCGAAGCGACAGAGCGCGCGCCGCGCTTCGAAGCGAAGACCGCGGAGGCGACGGCGGAGGAGAGGGTCACGCGGCTCGCACCGGCGATGGAGGCGATCCGCGCGGCCGGATTGATCAGCGCGGGAGCGCTGGAGACGTCGGCGATGTCGCTGGCGGTGGCGACGACGCGCGGGTGCGCGCGCGCCCACGAAGGGACGTGGGCGACGTTCAAGGTGTGGGCGCTCGAGACCGCAGGCGCGGGGGGCGCCGCGGGGTACGGCGGTCACATGCACCGCGACGTGAGCAAGCTCGCCATCGCCGAAGAGACCGCGCGCGCGATCCGGATCGCGTCGCTCTCGCGCGAACCGATCGCGATCGACGCAGGCACATACGACGTGGTGATGGAGCCGACGGCGATCAGCGAGCTGCTCGAGTGGCTCTCGGTGATCGCCTTCGGCGCGTCCGAGATGGAGAACGGCACGAGCCCGCTCGCGGGCCGCATCGGCGAACGGATCACCGGCGCCGGGATCTCGCTCACCGAAGATCCCAACGACCCGGGCGAGCACGGCTTCGCATCCCCTTTCGATCGCGAAGGGACCGCGCGTCGCAAGGTGGCGCTCATCGACGACGGCGTCGCCCGCAGCGCGCTCTACGACCGCACGTACGGCGCGCGCGCCGGCACGAAGTCCACGGGGAGCGCGCTCATCCCCGACACGTCGCTCATGGCCACGATCGGCCCCAGCGCGCTCCACATGAACGCGGGCGACGCGGGGAGCGTCGCCGACCTCATCGCCGGCATCGATCGCGGCCTCTACGTCTGCCGCCTCCACTACGTGAACGGCTTTCTCGAGCCGCGCCGCGCGATGATGACCGGCCTCACGCGCGACGGATGCTTCCTCGTCGAGAAGGGAAAGATCACGCGCGCCGTCGGCAACCTCCGCTTCACCGACTCGCTCCTCGAAGGTCTCGCGCGCTGCGACGGGCGAACGCGCGAGCGACACGCCGTCCCCACGTCGTGGAGCGACGCGGGCGCGTGCGTCGTGCCCACGGTGCGCATGCGCGCGTTCAAGTTCAACGGCCGCAGCCAGGAGAAGGCGCGTCTCGAATGAGAACGGGAATGAGATAGTTTCTACCGCGCAAAGTTGCTAAGTCCGGGGCCGCCCGAACCATGACCGAAAACGAAAAGCAGAAGCTCGCCGGCGAGTCGCGCGCGGCGAGTGAAGCCATCGAGATCAGCACGGGTTCGAAGAAGACGGCGAAGACGGACGAAGCAGCGAGCAGCGAGAAGAGCGAGGGGAGCGAGGGGAGCGAGGGGAAGCAATTCCCTCCTCTCCTCAAGCCGGGCAACGCGCTTCGCTGGATGCGCGGCGGGCTCACCGCGACGGTCGGCATCTTCGTCGCGTTCGCGCTCATGGCGCACGACGCGCAGCTCCGGTTCGGCGTCCCGCTGGGCGCGCTCTTCATCGCCGTCGCCGCGTGGGGGATCATGGATCTCCTCGGCACGTTCGACGACCCCGACGACCGCGTCACCAGGTCGATGACGCTCGCCGATCTCGCGCCGTCGCTGGGCAAGGTGGGAGTGGGCATCCTCGCGTTCGCCGGCGCGCTGTGCGGCGGTCAGCTCGGCGTCGGTCCACAGTGGATGTGGGGCTTCCTCGTCACCGCGACGTTCCTCGCCTGGGTCGCCGCCGTGTTCGATCTCGGCGTGCGCCTCGGCCCGTGGGCGAAGGACGAGCTCGGTCACTCGCGATCGCTCTGGAAGCGTCACGGCTTCTGGGTGCTCGCGGCCGGCGCACTCCTCTACTTCCCGGCGCTGGGGCTCTACTCGCTGTCGGATCCGTGGGAGACGCACTACGGCGAGGTCGCCCGCGAGATCCTCGCGCGCGACGACTGGATCTCCTTGTGGTGGGCGCAAGACGGCTGGTTCATGTCCAAGCCGGTCCTCAACTTCTGGATCCAGTCGATCGCCATGGCGACGCTGGGTACGCACTACAAGAGCGGTCAGATGCTGCTCGGCGCGAGCGGGCTGCCGACGCTTCACCCCGAGTGGGTCGTGCGCGCACCGAACGTGCTCTTCACGCTCGTCGCGATGTACTGCATCTACAAGGGCGTCGCGAAGGTGTTCGGTCGCCGCGCGGGGCTCATCGGCGCGCTCGTCCTGGCGACGATGCCCGACTGGTACTTCCTCGCGCACCAGACGATGACCGACATGCCGTGCGTCGCCAGCATGACGATGGCGATGGGCATGCTCATCCTCGGCGCGCACACGGGAGAGCACGAGCTCGCGCGCGTGTACGAAGTGAAGGCCGGCAAGACCCGGTGGCGCCTCTCGGGGTGGCACCTGGTCTTCGGCGGGATCCTAATCGTCGCGCTCCCGCAGATCCTCTACCTCGTCTCGCGCAACCTCGAGCTCACGCTGAACGGCACCGAGGGGCACGGCTTCCGCCCGCACTGGGACGAGTTCTACAGCGGCAGCAAGGGGAACTGCGGCCTGCCCGGCAACGAGGCGTGCACGCTCACCAACCCGGCGAGCATTCCCAAATCGATCTCGCCTCACCCCGACGGCTTTGGTCCGTCGATGACGCGGCTCTTCGGCGCGTTCGAGCCGGTGCTCCAAGGGCTCTTGTGGACGGCGATGCTCGGGTTCGTCCTCTTCCTCAACTGGGGCGAGCGTCGCCTTCGTCGCCTCTTCTACATCGCGGCGTGGTTCTTCGCGGCCGTGGCCACGATGGGCAAGGGGCCCGAAGGGGTCGTCATCCCCGGCATGTGCGCGTTCGCCTGGGTGTGCACCAAGCGCCGGTGGAGCGAGCTGCTGCAGCTCGAAGCGGTGACGGGCATCGTGATGTGGTGCGCGCTCGCGCTCCCGTGGTTCGTCGCCATGTACGTGCGCCACGGAACGCTCTTCACCGATCGCCTGATCTTCCACGACATGTGGAACCGCGCGACCGAGCACGTGCACGACACGAACGAGGGCGACGACACGAGCATCCGCTTCTACGTCTGGCAGCTCGGCTACGCGCTCTTCCCGTGGACCGGCATCGCGCCGCTGGGGCTCGTGTACTGGCTGCGCCGCGGCGACTCGGCCGATCGCGGCAAGGGGGACGTCGCCGTCTTCCTGTTCATGTGGTTCCTCTTCTCGTTCGCTCTCTTCTCGTTCATGGGAACGAAGTTCCACCACTACATTTTCCCGTCGGTGCCGGCGATCGCGATGCTGGTCGGCGTCACGCTCGATCACATGCTCGAAGGCGAAGAGCCGAGCGCGCCGGGCGGGCGAACGATGTACCTCGTGGGGACGTTCGCCGGCGCGTTGCTCCTCGTCGCCGGGATCGCGCGGATGCTCCCGGGATCGATCTTCGGCACGAAGGAGCTCCATGGCGAGCCGACCGCATCGAGCATTCCCATCGGCGTCGTGCTGGCGATCGTCGGCGTGGCGATGATCGGCGCGTTCATCACGTTCTTCCGTCGCGTCGGCGTTCACGGGACTCCGCGCGCCGAGGTCGATGCGCGCACGAGCCACGAGCGCGTGATGATCGGCGCAGCGTGCGCGGCGGGGGCGCTGGCGCTCTTGCTCGTCGGTCGCGACTTGATCCTGAAGCCCGACGGCGCCGATCAACCGGGCGCGATCCGCCTGCTCCAGCTCTTCACGTACAACTACCGTCGCGCGTGGCCCGACTCGCTCGACTTCTCGGGGGTGCTCACGGCGTTCACCGTCGTCGGCTCGCTGGGGACGCTGGCGCTGGCGTCGTGGAAGTGGAGGCGTCACGCGATCTACGTCTTCGGCGCGTTCGCCGTGGCGTGGGCGGTGTGGGGGCTCGACGTGTACATGGTGCGGATCGCGCCGCACTGGGGCCAACACGAAGCGATCGAGGCGTACTACGCGAAGCGCGCCAGCCCCGACGAGCCGCTCGTCGCGTACCAGATGAACTGGAAGGGGGAGAACTTCTACACGAGCAACCGCATCCCCGCGTTCGTCTCCACCGGCGCGACGTTCACCAACTGGCTGAAGGCGCAGAAGGACAAGGGCGTGAAGGTGATGTTCTTCATCACCGAGCACTCGCGCATGGGCGGCCTCAAGAGCGAGGTGCAGGCCAAGGCGTACACCGAGATCACCGACAAGGTGCTGAACAACAAGTTCGTCGTGGTGCGGGCCGAGCTGTAGGCGCGCGCGCGCCGCGCCTCGTCGCGGTAGGCTCGCTTTCGTGAGCGACGACGAGCGCCCCCGAGCGACCACGGCGCGATCGGCCGGCGACGCGTCCGACCCTTCGCGCCTCGCGGTCACGCTCGACTCGGCGCACGCGCCGAAGTCGGGCTCCGCCGCCCCTCCCGCGTCGTCGTCGCGCTACCGCGACTACGACATCGTCGGCGAGCAAGGGCGCGGCGGGCTCGGTCGCGTCGTGCGCGCGAACGATCGACGCCTGGCGCGCGTCGTGGCCGTGAAGGAGCTGCTCGAGGTCGCGGCCGAATCGACCGTGCGCTTCCTGCGTGAAGCACGGCTCACGGCGCGCCTCCAGCATCCGTCGATCGTCCCGGTGTACGAGCTCGGCTTCCGCTCCGACGGCGCGCCGTTCTACGCGATGAAGCTCATCGAGGGCGAACGGCTCGACGAGGTGATCGCCCGACGCCGCTCGCTCGACGAACGGATCGCGCTCGTCCCCAACGTGCTCGCCGTGGCCGAGGCCGTCGCGTACGCGCACGAGCACCGGATCATTCACCGCGACCTCAAGCCGTCGAACGTCATCCTCGGCGCGTTCGGCGAGACCGTGGTCATCGACTGGGGTCTGGCCAAGGACCTCAACGAGGTCGCCCCGATCGAGCGCGCAACCTCGCCTGCCGAGCGCGAGACCGCGGTGCGCACGATGGCCCTCGACGCCACCGTCCCCGCCGCCTCCGATCCCGCGAGCAGCGATCGGACGCGCACCGGGCATGCGATGGGGACGCTCGGGTACATGCCCCCCGAGCAGTTTCGCGGCGCGCACGTCGACGAACGCGCCGACGTCTTCTCGCTGGGAGCGACGCTCTACCAGCTCGTTACCGGATCGGCGCCGTACGTCGAAGGGTCGGTGAAGGAGGTCTCGGATCGCGTCGCCAACGCGTCGCCCGAGCCGATCGAAGCGCGCGAGCCCGGCGTGCCGAAGGAGCTGGCCGCCATCGTGAAGAAGGCGATGGCCAAGGAGCCGGCCGATCGCTACCCGACCGCGAAAGAGCTCGCCGCCGATCTGCGCAGCTTCCAGACCGGGCAGCTCGTGAGCGCGCACCACTACTCGCGCGGCGTGCTCGCGGCACGGTGGATGTCGCGCTACCGAAAGACGCTCGGCACCGTGGCCCTCTTCGTCGCGGTGATCGCCGCGATGGGCACGATCAGCCTGCGGCGCGTCGTCCACGAGCGCGATCGCGCCGAGGCGCAGAGCGGGCGCGCCGACACGGAGCGATCGCGCGCGAACGAAGAGCGAAGCGTCGCCGAGCGGCGGGCGATGGAGCTCACGCTCGTCGAAGCGAAGACGTCGCTCGATCGCGATCCGACCGCGAGCCTCGCGTGGTTGAAGACGTACCCCGAAGACGGGCCGGAATGGAACGCGCTCCCGGCCATCGCCGCCGACGCCATCCAGCGCGGCGTCGCGCTCCACGTGCTGCGCGGGCACGAGGGGCCGGCGGTGAAGCTCGCGATCTCGCCCGACGGAAAGACGATCGCGTCGGGGGGCGACAACAAGAGCGTGCGTCTGTGGGATCTCGGCACCGGGAACGCGCTCGGCGTGTACCCGCAGATCGGCACGGCCAGCATCCTCGAGTTCGCGCCCGACGGATCGGCGCTGTACTCGGCCGGCGAAGACGGCAACCTCCTCGTCGTCGATCTCCGGTCGCGCACGAGCCGCGCGATCCCCGTGCACCGCGGCGGCATCGGCGCGTTCGTTCCCGCGCTGGACCGCAAGCAGTACGCGACGTGCGGCGACGACGGCTCGGTCCGCGTGGGCGCGTGGGCCAGCGATGCGTCCACGATCCTCGGCTCGCACGCAGGCGCGTGCGTGAGCGCTGCGTTCTCACCCGATAGCGCGCGGCTGGCGACGACGGGCACCGACGGTCGACTGCGCATCTGGGACACGCGCCGCGGCGGCGAAGTGGAGAGCTTCGTGCTCGCGCGCGGCGAGGTGCCGACGCGCGTCGCCTGGTCCGCCGATGGACGTCACGTCGCGATCACCGATCCCTCCGCGGCGCTCCGCATGTTCGACCTCGACGCGCGCACCTCGTGGCCGCTCGTCGGCCACGAAGGCGAGGTCGACGGCATCGCCTTCACCCCCGACGGGACGCGGCTCGTGTCGATCGGGCGCGACTCCACCGTGCGCCTGTGGGACGCGGCCACGCGCGCGCCGCTCCGGGTCCTCTACGGTCACTCGGCGCTCGTCGAGGACATGGCCTTCTCGACCGACGGCGCGCGACTCGTCACGTGCAGCGAAGACGCGACGGTGCGCGTCTGGGATCTCGCGTCAGGCGAGTCGCGCGCGCTTCGCGGTCACACGTCGACGGTGCAGGCGTGCCTCTTCTCGCCCGACGGCACCTGGGTCGTCTCCGGCAGCGGAGATGCGACCGTGCGCGTGTGGGACGTGCGCGAAGCGCCTGAGACGGTGCTGCGCGGGCACTTGCACGACGTGCTCTCGGTGGCGTGGTCACCCGACGGCGCGCGCCTCGCGTCGGGCTCGCACGACTCGACGGTCCGCGTGTGGAACCCGCACACGGGCGCGCAAGAAGCCGTGCTCACGGGTCACCAAGGGATGGTCTGGCGCCTCGCGTTTCTCGGACCGAGCGGCGAACGGCTGGCGTCGGGCGCGTGGGATCACACCGTGCGCGTCTGGGATCTCGCGTCCGGCACGAGCCGCGTCTTCGCGCACGACGACGACGTGAGCGATCTGGTCGCCACGCGCGACGGAGCGACGGTCATCTCCTCGAGCGACGACGGCGCCGTGCGCATCTGGGACGCGGCCACCGGCGCGTCGCGCGTGCTTCGCGGACACGTAGGGCGCGTGAACCGCGTCGCCCTCTCACCTGACGAAGCCACGATCGCGTCGGTTGGCCAGGACGCGACCGTGCGGCTGTGGGATCGCGCGACCGGCGACGCGCGCGCCGTCCTCCGCGGTCACGCCGACGAGCTCTGGAGCGTGGCGTTCTCTCCGGACGGATCGACGCTCGCGTCGGCGGGATGGGACAAGATCGTTCGCGTGTGGGACGCGCGCACCGGCAACCAGCTCCGCGCGCTGGAAGGGCACACCGATCGCGTCCTCAAGCTGGTCTTCGCGAAGGACGGCGCGCACGTGGCCTCCGCCGGGAGCGACACCACGGTGCGATGGTGGGGCCTCGCGACGGGCACGGCGACGGTGCTCGAAGGGCACACGGGATCCATTCGCACGCTCGTCCTGTCGCCCGACGGATCGCTGCTCGCCTCGGGCGGGAACGACGCCACGACGCGCGTGTGGGACGTCGCCACCGGCCGCGCGCGCGCCGTCTTCCGGAGCGCAGGCCCTGTGGTGAGCGCCGCGTTCTCCCCCGACGGATCCCTCATCGCGTCGGGGGGATGGGACGCGAAAGTGCGCGTTCGCCCGATCGACGCCGCCTCGCTCCTGCCTACTGACGGGCTCGGTTTCCGGGCCTGGCTCGACGTGCGCACGACGGCCGTCGTCGATGCGCGCGGCAATCTGTCGTCGCCGCGCGCGCCGTGATTTCGGCGCGTGGCCTGCGCGTGACGCGGGGGATGGCCGTGTCCCCAAACCCGCGCTATACACTGAATGGCCATTCATTCTGACGCCGCAGCGAGGGCCGGAATTCACAGCCGGACCTGGTAAGCCGCGACCACCGGAGCACCCGAAATGTCGAAGCCCATTCAAGCCATCAACCGCTACAAAGCCGACCTCCGCGAGCTGAGCTTCTTGCTCTTCGAGCAGTTCAAAGTAGGCGAGCTGCTCGGCAAGGCGCCGTTCGAGGCGTGGGGCGAAGACGAGATGCGGACGTCGCTCGCCGAGTGTTACCGCTGGGCGCGCGAGGTCATCGGCCCGCTGAACGCCATCGGCGACACGCAAGGCTGTCGCCTCGAGGCGGGTCGCGTCACGACGCCGCAAGGGTTCAAGGCGGCGTGGAAGAGCCTCTACGAGTCGGGGTGGAAGTCGATCGCGGTCGACGCCGAGTACGGCGGCGCCGGCTCACCGCACTCGTTGCAGGTGCTCATCGAAGAGATCATCAGCGGCGCGAACACCGCGTTCTCGATGTACCCGGGCCTTGCGCACGGCGCGTCCGAGGTCATCGAGTCGTTCGGCACGCACGAGCAGAAGCAGCTCTATTGCACTCGCATGTACTCGGGCGCGTGGGGCGGCACGATGTGCCTCACCGAGCCGCACGCCGGCAGCGACGTCGGCGCCGCGCGCACCAGCGCGAAGAAGAACGCGGACGGCAGCTACACGATCACCGGCACCAAGATCTTCATCTCCGGCGGCGAGCACGATCTCACCGACAACATCATCCACCTCGTCCTCGCCCGCACCGACGGCGCGCCCGCGGGCACCAAGGGGCTCACGCTCTTCATCGTCCCGAAGGTCCGCTCCACGCAGGACGGCACGCTCGGCGAGCCGAACGACGTCTCGTGCGGCGCCATCGAGCACAAGATGGGGATCAACGGCAGCTCCACGTGCGTGCTGAACTTCGGCGAGAACGGTAAATGCATCGGCTGGCCGGTCGGCGGCGACGCGAAGCTCAATCAGGGCATGAGCCAGATGTTCAAGATGATGAACGGCGCGCGCATCGGCGTCGGCGTTCAGGGCATCAGCGTGGCGTCGAGCGCGTTCTTGAATGCGCTCGAGTACGCGAAGGATCGGAAACAGGGCGCGTCTATCGATCACTGGAAGGACGCGACGGCCCCGCGCGCGCGCATCATCGAGCACGCCGACGTGCGGCGCATGCTGCTCGACATGAAGTCGCGCGTGGAAGGCATCCGCGCGCTGGCCGTGAAGCTCACGAACCACCAGGACTCGGTCCGCGCCCTCACCGGCAAGGACGACACGCTCGCCGCCTACCACCAGGGGCAGGTCGATCTCCTCGTCCCGCTGGTGAAGGCGTACGGGAGCGATCAGGCGTTCCGCGTATGCGAGACCGCGATCCAGACGTACGGCGGCGCGGGCTACACGAAGGACTACCCGGTCGAGCAGTACTGCCGCGACTCGAAGATCTTCTCGATCTACGAGGGGACGAATCACATCCAGGCCATGGACCTCGTCGGTCGCAAGCTCGGTCAGGCGGGCGGCGCGAACATGCAGGCGTTCCTCGGCGACATCGCGAAATTCGTCGCGGCGAACAGCGGGCACCCGAAGCTCGGCGCGGCCGCCAAGCGTCTCGGCGCGGCACAGGAAGCGCTCGGCGCGGCCACGATGCGCCTCCTCACGTGGTTCCAGACCGGGAACCTCCCGCTGGTACCGCTCTACGCGAACCGGTTCCTGGAGATGATGAGCGAGACGTCGGTGGCGTGGATGCTCCTCGACGGCGCGGTGATCGCGGACGCGAAGCTGGCGACCTTGCCGGCGACCGATCCGGATCACGCCTTCTATTCGGGCAAGGTCGCCGCGGCGCTCTTCTTCTCGCGCACGGTGCTGCCGGGCGTGGAGCACAAGGCGACGTCGATGGCCGACGAAGACAAGTCGCCGATCGAGCTCGACGAAGCGGGCTTCGCGACGGTGTGAGCGTGCGGGGCGCGCGCTCGCGGGGAGCTGCGATCGGGGTGGTGCTGGCGATCGCGGGGTGCTCGCGATCGCACGGCATCACCGCGTTCCGCGACGCGCTCGCCAGCGGAGAAGCGTCGCGCGTGACGAGCGCGCTCGAAGGGGCGCCGTCGTGCGTGGGGCTTCTCGGCGCGCGCGCGTCCGACGCGTGCCTCGCGGAGACGGCGACGTGGTTCGGCTCGAAGAGCGGCTTTCACTTCGACGAACCGGACCAAGCCTCGGCCGCGACCGCGGCGCTCGCGATCGCGCGTGACGGCCGTGGCGAGTCGATCCCCGCGGCGGACGCTTGGCTCTACGCCCTACGCAGCGGAGAGGGCGCAGGCGCCGACGCGCTCCGTCTGGCGACGACCGCGCGCATCGCGATCTCCGCCCCTGCGCTGGCCCGCGCGCTCGACGCCGACGACGACGCGCGCGCACTGATGCGCGCGGTAGGCGAATCGGTGGCGGGAGCGTGCGAGACGTACGCGCTGCTCGGTACCGGCACGGACGACGCGACGCTCCCCCCGCAGACGCGCGTGGACCACTCGGCCTGCGTTCAGAAGGACCTGGATCGCCCGAGCGGCCCCAGCGAGCACGGTCGTTACGGGTCGGGCCTTGGGCGCGGCGCTGCGGCGTCGCTCGCTTTGTGGAAGGACGCGACCACGGCGCTCCACGCGGGCGCCGCGAAGGCGGACGCGGCGACGCAATCGGTACTGGCGCCGCGCCTGGCCGCGATCGACGCTGCGATGGCGAAGATCACGCTGAAGAAGCTCCCTCCCGCGCCGGATCTCTCGCAATTCATGGGCGAGGTGCACACGACGATCGATGCGGGGGCGCCGCATTCACGTTCGTCGCCTTGACGTGAATGACGCTGTCCGTTAGAGAATCCGTCCGTTTTCCGACTTAGCTCAGTTGGTAGAGCAGGCGGCTGTTAACCGCCGGGTCGCAGGTTCGAGTCCTGCAGTCGGAGCAAGATTTCCCGCGGAGTGGCGAGCACTTGCGGCGACGACGGGGGCGGAGCGCTTGCTCGAAACGTTCGAATCGTCACGAGCCGTGACGATTCGCGACGCCCGCAGCCTGCTGATCGAGCGGATGGCCCGCGAGGGCCAACGAGCTCGCGAAGCTCGGTCACGACGTCGGAAAGGACGCGGTCGCGCGATACATGCCGAAGCCGTCGGAGCGTCCGGCGTGCCCACCCTCGCAGACGTGGGGGACGTTCGTCCGCAACCACATGATGGGCGCGATCGCCGTCGACTTCTTCACCGTGCCCACCGTGGCGTTCGCGTCCTGTACGCGTTCTTCGTCCCGTCGCTCGAGCGTCGCCGCGTAGTCCACGTGAACGTCACCGCGCACCCGACCGCCGAGGGGGCGGCGCAGCAGATCGTCTAGGCTGTGGGCTCCGACGCCGGAATCGCGCGGCTGATCCGCGACCGCGACGCGATCTTCGGCGCCGCGTTCGATCGGCGCGTCGACAACCTCGGCCTGAAGCAGTTCCGGACGGCGCCGCGCTCCCCATGGCAGAACGGTTTCGCGGAACGATGGATCGGAAGCGCGCGTCGGGACATCGTCGACCACGTGATCGTTCTCGGAGAGCACCACCTGCGTCGAATCCTGCGCGAGTACGTTCGCTACTACGACGAGCACCGCCCGCACATGGCGCTCGGCGGCGACGCGCCGACCCATCGCGAGGTCGAGCCGTCGGCGAACGGGCGCGTCGTCGCGATCCCGAAGCTCGGCGGACTTCACCTTCGCTACGCCAGGGCCGCCTGACGAATAATGCGACACCACAACCTCGCGGATCGCACTCACGAGCTCTCGCGACCCCTCGGGGACGATCACGATCTGGCCGTCCTCCGCAGTTCGCTCGCGGCCGATCCGCTGACCTACGGCGGTCACCTCGTGCTGAAACGCGTGTTCACGATCGTCGATCGCGAGCGCCAGCAGCTGGAGGGGGAAGCGTTCGCGCTCGGCCGGGTGGTCTACGCCGCCGCGCCGAAGGTCTTCACCTCCCGGATGGCGGGCTACTTGAAGGCGTGGGCGCCCGATCTCTCTGCCGCGAAGCACGCCGAGGGGGAGCCGGAGTCCCGCCCGCGGCGTTCTCCCGTCGTTCGCGAGTAAGAAATCGTACCGCTCTCGCGAGATCAAGCGGCGCCGAGAGCTCGATCCCGTAGCGTGACGGGCGGTTCGTCACCACCTGTCGGCCATATTGGCGCCGGAGATCCGATCGATGACTAGACGGGCGGTGCGTTACAACCTGCCGACCATATTGAGCGACGCTAGGCTCAGCGCGCGACGCTGGTGCACATGCCTTTTTCGCAGGTCCGCCGACCATCGCAGTCGCAGTCGCTCGAACATCGGCCGGGCCCCTGAGGGTTCCACGCCTCGTTCCAATGGTGGTTTGGGTTGTCGCAGTCGATCGGCGGTCTGGCGTCGCCCCCACACACGCCAGCCCGGCACGCGCGCATCCCGTCGCAGTCGCAATCCGTCGCGCATGTCCCGGGGCCACTCGGGCTCTTCGATTCGTCGTGATAGTAGTTGTAATAGTCGCAGTTTCCGGGCTCCGCCTTCGTGTCCGGGTGTTGTGCCCCAGGCGAGGCCGGCGACGGACTGGTTGCCGCGAACGCATTCGCCCGAATGAGGATTTCCTGCGCGTCGTCTGGTGTGGCCCCGCGGACGGCGATGCGAAAACCGTGACCCACGGACTGGGTGTCGATGTCGATCATTCTTCCGGGGAGCCAAAAGGGGTCATTGCGTGAAACGTTCTCGGAGATCTTTCCGAGCACGCGACGCGCGCTGTGGCACTCGAGGGCGCGGTCGAGCCACTCGACGGTCATTCCTTGAATCGCGCGGACATAGATGATGGCCCCCTGAAGCCGCGTCGATGCGCCCGACCTATCGGCGCTCGCCCGAGCATAGAGCGGTTCGGCCGACTCGACGGCTCGGTGGCTGAAGACGGGCTCAAGCGTCGTCTCGTCGAGGTCCGGTCCACAGCGTGACCGCTCAATGGCTGCCGCCTCCTCATTCGGGCTCCGGGCCTGCGAGGGAGACGTCTCTGCACAGCTGAGGACGATGGTAGCCGCGAGCGCTGGCAGGGCGCACCGCAAGAGCGTCGTTGCCACCCAGTGGCGTGCCTCGTGCGGTTCGATTTGCCGATGCATCGCGGGGTCCTTTCGATTGGAGACGGTTTGTTCGCGCCGCGGGGCTTGGCGCACGATCCACGTAGTGCGTTCGTACTAAAGAAGTCCTAAAATCGCAGCCCACGCACTCCGTCCACGAGTTCTATTCTTCCCCCGTACCACCCGCTCGCTCCGCGCCGGTCCGCCACCACTCCCGCTTCGATCCTGGCCGAACGCGTACCAGATCGACGGCCTTAACATCGCGGCGAGAAATCGTAGCGCTCTCGCGAGATCAAGCGGCGCCGAGGGCTTGATCCCATAACGTGACGGGCGGTTCCGTTACAACCTGCCGGCCATATTGAGCGATCGTGAAGAATGTCGTGAGGGTAGGAATGGGGGCGAAGGCGACACTTTCGTCCCGTGTAAGGCAGCCCTGACAGACCATGCCCCATCTCCTCCGACTCGATCTGAAGCAACGACCGACCTCGGACGAAGAGGCCCGGTCTGTAGCAGGCTACGCGGGATGACCGAGAGCGAGCGACGGGACGGGACCGCGCGTCGGCCGATGCGACGGAAGTTGACAGGTCCGGGATGCCTCGGGCGAGGACAAGAGCCTCAAAAGAAGGAGGTCATCCCGGATGAAACGCAAGCATAGTTACGCCGCGGTGCATGTCGAGCAATTCGACTTGTCGGCGCTTCTGCACCTGGTGCCGGTGGGCTGCATCGTCGCGGTCGACGTGGCGCTCCAGCGAGAAGAACGCGACGACCGGCTTGCGTGATGGAACCGACAGGGACGTCCGATTCGTACTCGGTGAACCCCGTGACCGACTCGACCTCGGCGACGACGCGCACGGCCTCGGCGAGCTCCGGCTGCTCGAGGAGCGCGGTAAGCGCGAGATCTTCGTCGCCGAGGACGCTGCGCGGAAAGACTCCGTTCGTGTCGAGTCGGATCAGCGCCTCGCCGGCGGCGGGGGTCGCGAGGGCGTCAGCCGGAGGCGCTCTACGAAGAGCGCGGTGCGAGGGAAGAGCTGTATCGCGCGGGCGATCGAGCCGAGCCACGCTTCGCGCGAGTCGGGCAAGCGCGCCGCAGCTTTTGCGCGTACGCGCACACGGGGTTCCTCGGCGCCACGCCGTTCAGCTCGCGCTGAGCGCATGATTCAGCGTTCGCCCAAGCTCCTCGAGAACGCTGAGCCGCGCATCGGCGTCGAGTCCTCGGACCGCTTCGAGGACGACCGTCGCGCGCGCGGAGTCCTTCACGCCATCGAGGAGGCGATCTTGCATTTCGGCGTAGGCGACCGCGTAGCGGATGACTCGTGCGCCTTCCGCTGGGAGATTTGGTGCGTCGCCGAGCGCCCGCAGCTCACGGACGAAGCCGGCCGGCACGGCGCGGTTGATGACGACGGCGCGAGGCGCGAGCCCGACCTCGCGAAGCGCGACGACGAGCTCGCGCGACATGCGAGCACCATCGTCGCGCACTGAAGTCACGACGAGGATCTGCGTCGCGGGATCGCGTAGCCAGGCTTCGGTCGCTTGCACGCGCCTGAGCATGCACGCGAAGACCCCTTCGACGAGCGAGAGGAACTCGGCCAGCTCGAGCAGCAATCGCGTGCCGCCGATTCGCACCAAGCCCCCTACGACTCGCCGCGCGCCGCCACGAACGACTCCGCCGAGCGGACCGTCGCGCTCCGCCCGCGACAGCCAGCGGAGCCATCCCACCAGGCGCCCCTCGAGAAACGCCGCGAGCTGCGAAGGTCGCCGCAAGAACTCGATGGCGTTGAGGCCCGGTGCCGTATCGACGACCAGATCGGTGAGCTCTGGGTCCTGCTCGGCCCACTCCGCGACGCGCGCAGCGGCGAAGATGTCGGTCGCCGTGGCGAGGCGATCGGCGAGTGCGAGGAAGAACGGGTTGGCGAGGAGGCGCGCACGAGCGTCGGCGTCGGGCGACGCCTCGGCCACCCATCGCCGGAGGCTCTCCGCCGGTTGAAGGAGCGCCGCGTGCAGCGTCCCCGCGCTCGGAACGGACGCCTCGAGATCCGAGAGCGGCACGCCGAGCGCCCCCTGAAGGCGCCGCGCGGGATCAATCCCCAGGAGCCCGACGCGACGCGCCCGGTCGCTCGCGAGCGCGAGCGCGTACCCCGCGGCGAGGGTCGTCTTTCCGACTCCGCCGGCGCCCAACAAGAGGTGCAGACGAGCCGTCACGTCGCCTCCGCGCAGAGACCGGCAAGCGCGCCGGCGAGCGCCGAAACGATCGCGCGCTGCGAGATCTCGGGCACGATTCCGAGCTGCTCGTTCAGTGAGAAGACCCCTCGCTCTGTCGCACCCGCGAGCGACGTAGGCACCGCTCCCTCGAAGCGCCGACGGCTCTGCAGGTCGGCATGCAGGATCTCAAGTCCCGCGCGGACGGGCGGCGATAGGCTCGCGCCGTACGTGTCCAGCCAGGCGGGGCGCGCGTCCTCGCTCACGAGACCCGCGGCGCTCCGATTCACCACGGCCGCAACCAGCGGCCTCCCCAGGCTCTTCGTCGCGCGCGGCACGAGCTCCAACGTCTCCTCGACTGCGAGCTCCTCGGGCGTAGTGACGACGAGCGCCCCGGTCCAGCGGCGGTCACTCATCATCTCGAGCACGCGCGCCACCTCTTTACCCAAGAGGCCGGTGGCGTGCATGGACGCGAGCGTCGCGGGGAGGTCGAGCAGCGACCCGCCGTGACCCGTCGCGGGAGCGTCGACGACGATCCGATCGAAGCCGAGCCCCGCCTCCTGTTCGGCGAGCGTCGTCAGCCAGCACAGGTGACCGAGGAACATCATCTCGGCGATGCCGGGAGCCGCTTCGATGAGCCGCCTCATCGCTCGCCCGTTCACGACGTGTCGATAGAACACACCGAGGCCAAGGTGACCCACGAAGTATGCGCGCAGCGAGTCATCGAGCCGGAAGTTCGCCACCGCCACGCCCGGCTCCACCTCGACGGGATCGATCCCGCCCGGCGCGAGGCCGTACCACGGTGCGATCGCTTCGGAGAGCGCCCACTCGAAGACGAGCGTGCGCTCGCCACGCCGCTTCAGCGCCGTCGCCATGGCCGCCGCCACCGTGCTGCGGCCGACGCCTCCCTTCCCGAGGACGAAGACGATACGAGGCAAGCGGGGAACCATCACACGTCGAGGTCGGCGACGGGGACGACCTCGACGACGCCCCACAGCATCGCGCGATCGCGCTCGGCCTGGTTGTTCGTAAGGCCGTCCGGCGGCTCGCCGAAGCTGCGAAGCACGGCGACCGCGTCTCGGGTGGCCGCACGTCGCAGCGCCCGGAAGAGCCGTTGGGCGTACGCGGGCTCCGCGCCGTCGAGGATGTTCGACAGAGTGAAGGCGCCGAAGCTCTCCGCAGGAGAGGCCTCCAGGTAGGAGGCGGCATCGGCGAGCACGAGGCGGATGCGCGCGGCGTCGCGTGAAGGCGGGAGGTGCTCCTCAGCCTCCCCTAGAAGCAGAGCGCGCGCGTACGGGTTGGTCGAGTTGGAGTGGCGCGCGAAACAGCGCTCCATGCGCGCACGCAACACCGCGCCGAAGTGGCGCGGGAGGAAATCGAGGAACTCCGGCGCGTAGACGGCGCGCAGCCCCGTGAACGACATCATCGCGCCGAATCCCGCGCGAAAGCGCCACGTGTCGAGGCGCTCGCGCCAGAACGCGATCTGTTCTTGGGGAGACGACAGCGCGAGAAACGCGCGCACCACGTCTGCGCTCCAACCCGCGAGCGGCATCAGCGCGCGCCCGAAGCCCATCACCTTCTCGGCCGTGCCGACCTCGATCGGCGCGCCGGCGATGCGTCGCTCCGCGTATGCGAGCTGCGCCGGGTTGATGTCGCACGCTACGACCTCGTGCCGGTCGCACAAGCTCATCGCGGTGCACCCGGCCGACGCGATGCAAAACACCCGCGCACCCTCGGGAAAGGCCGCGCGCTCGATCTCCGCGTCCTCGTACATGCGACCGAAGAGGATGCGCTTCGGCCCGACCCGCGCGTCGAACCTGCCGCTCCGCCAGGCGGTCGCCGCGCTCACGACGCACCTCCGCTCATCGCCGCCGCGATCCAGGCGAGGAGCAGGAACGCCACGTTCTTCACGACCATCCCGCCAGGATCGTGAATGATGTGGCGCGCCCAGAGCAGTCCGTTCGCGTTGAGCGCGATCAATAGCGCCGTCTGAACGATCGCGCAGATCCCCGGCGACACCCCCGACATCACCCAGAGCGCGAGCGTCGTTTCCACCAACCCGAGCCCCATCAGGAACGGGCGTCCGACGAGCGGCCCGAGCTTGGGTACCGCCTCGACGACTTCGAGCTGATGCGGTTCGCGCCCGAGCACCTTGCACCAGAGCCCCTCATAGACCCAGACCGCGGCCACGGCGCTGCGCACGAAGGTCAGCGGCGGCAGAGCAAGCGAGACGTCGTGCATGCGATGGCCCCTGAGCATGCGCCGTGCCCGGTGAGCTCCTCGCGTTTCCGTCGACGGCACCGCCGGTGCACGGCCCCGACCCTGGAGGCATCATGAAACTCGCCAGGATCGGTCGACTGTTCCCACGCAACGAATGCGTCGACACCGTAGAGACACGAGTCCACCTCGACGCGTCGCCCGAGCGTGTCTGGCAAGGGATGCTCTTCTACGAGGAGGTGCCGTCCCGGCCGATGCCGCTACTGCGCTTGTTCCTTCCGGCGCCCGTCCGCACGCAGGGGGAGAAGACGCGCGTGGGCGCCGTCATCGAGTGCACGTACGACGGCGGTTACCTCGAGAAACGCATCACAGCCGTTGGGCACGCGCGTTTCGTCCAGTTCGATGTCGTGATCCAGGAGCTGGGCATCGAGGACTGCATCTCGATGCAAGACGGCGCCTACGAGCTCCGTCCCGATGGTGGCGGGACCGAGATGGTGCTCACCACGCGGTACCGCGGACACGCGCGGCCGCGCTGGCTCTGGCGTCCACTGGAGCGCTTTCTCGCGCACCGTTTGCACCACCACATTCTCGACGGAATGCACGCCGTTCTGAGTAACGCCGCGCCGACCACCAAGGTGCCCGCGCTCTCGACCAAGGGTTGAACTTGAAGCGCGAGCGACCTCGCCCACCGCTGCGCGCGATCGATCGTGCCTTCTGGGTCGTCGTCTCCCGCGTCTGGTCGCGGCCGTCGGAGACGCTCGCGATCGTGAAGCCGGTGACCATCGCTACGCCAGGGCCGCGTGACGAATAATGCGCCACCACAGGATCGCGCGAGCCTCAACGTGATTGACGGATGTCATGAGCGAACGAACGTTCGTCCACTACGAGAACATCAACGACGCGCGAGGCGTCGAGGAGGTGCAACGCGCATGCACGCCGAAGGATGGTTTCTCACGAGCCCGGGCAAGCCGCTCGAGCATCGATCGTTCTCTCTCCGCGAGCCCACGAGCGAGGAGATCGTCGTCGCGGTGAGCGCGTGCGGCGTCTGCCACACCGATCTCGCGTACGCCGACGGCTCCGTCGCGCCGACGCACGCCCTGCCGCTCGTCCTCGGTCACGAGATCGTCGGCGAGGTCGTCCAGGCGGGGGCCCGTCACACGGAGCTGCTCGGGCGCACCGTCCTCGTGCCCGCGGTGCTCCCGTGCGGGGACTGCGTGTTCTGTCGCAAGGGGCGCGGCAACGCGTGCCTCGCGCAGAAGATGCCCGGCAATCACATCGACGGCGGCTTCGCGACGCACGTCGTCGTGCCCGCGTGGGCTGTCTTGCCCGTGGACGTCGCCGCGATGCGCGTCGACGAGCGCGAGCTGTCGGTCGTGGCCGACGCGGTGTCGACGGCGTACCAAGCGGTTCGTCGCTCCGGGCTCGAGAAGGGCGACGTCGCGCTCGTCGTCGGCGCGGGAGGCGTCGGAGGATACGTCGTGCAGATCGCGCACGCGCTCGGCGCGCGCGTCGTCGCATGCGACGTGAGCGCGCCGCGCCTCGAGCAGATGACCAAGCACGGCGCCGACACCACGGTGCTCGCCGGCGATCGCGCCGCCAAGGCGATCCGCACCGACATGCACGGCGCCGCGCGCGCGTGGGGCGTCCCCTCGCTCTCGTGGCGCGTCTTCGAGTGCAGCGGTACGCAGGCGGGGCAGCTCCTCGGGTTCGCGCTGCTCGCGCCCGCCGCGACGCTCGTACAGGTTGGCTACTGCGCCAAGCCGATCGAGCTTCGCTTCTCCAACGTGATGGCGTTCGACGCGACGATCCACGGGACGTGGGGCGCGCCGCCGGACGCCTACCCCGAGGTGATGCGCCTCTTGCTCGAAGGGAAGGTCGCCATCGCCCCCTTCGTGGAGCACTCGCCGATGTCGCGCGTGAACGAGGTGCTCGCCAGGATGGCGAACCATGGGCTGGAACGACGCGTGATCCTCGATCCGCGCCGCTGATCATCGACCGCAACGAGGAGGCACGCCGTGACCGAACTGAAGAACCACGAGCTAGTCCCGCAGTACGAGCTTCGCAACATCCGCTACGAAGAGCGACCGGTCCTCGATCGCGCGGGGAAGCCCGCCGAGGGGCTCCATCAAGTCTGGATCTCGCTCGACAACGAAGCGCAGCTCAACTCGTACACGACCGCGGCCGTCCGCGACGTCATCCTCGGCGTCCGCCGCGCGAGCGCCGATCGGCGAGCCGTGTGCGTCGTGCTCACGGGCGCAGGCACGCGCGCATTCTGCACCGGCGGCAACACCGCGGAGTACGCGTCCTACTACTCGGGCCGGCCGCTCGAGTACCTGCAGTACATGCGGCTCTTCAACGACATGGTCACGGGTCTCCTCCTCTGCGACAAGCCCGTCCTCTGTCGCGTGAACGGCATGCGCATCGGCGGCGGCCAGGAGATCGGCATGGCGTGCGACTTCTCGCTCACCGGCGATCACGCGCGCTTCGGGCAGGCCGGGCCGATCCACGGCTCCGCGCCGGACGGCGGCGCGACGGACTTCCTGCACCTCTACGTCGGCTACGGGCACGCCGCCGAGTCGCTCTCGATGTGCGAGTCGTGGTCCGCGCACAAGGCGATGCGCCTCGGGCTCGTCAACGAGATCGTCCCCGTGCACAAGAAAGCCGACGGCGCCTTCGTGCCGAACCCGCTCGTCGTCACCGACCGCTACGCCGACGACATGGGCCGCCCCGTGTTCGGCGAGTCGAAGACCGGCGCCGCCCTCGACGCGGCGAAGACGCTCGCCAAGTCCTGCACGATCGATCTCTCGCAGCTCGACGCGGCGGTCGACCGCTTCGCGACGAAGCTCCTCTACACGTTCCCCGACTGCACGCGGAAGACGCTCGAGAGCCTCCGCAAGAAGAAGCTCGAGCATTGGTACGCGAACGCGGAGTCAAGCCGCTCGTGGCTCGCGCTCAACATGAACACCGAGGCCGCCGCCGGGTTCGCGGCGTTCCACTACGGCGATCGCGACGCGCGCGAGATCGACTTCCTCCGCTTCCGGCGCCGGCTCGCCGAGGGCGCGACGTTCGACGCGAAGCTCGTCGAAGAGGTGATGCCGCCGGCGGCAGTCACCCGCATGAAGGCCGGTCTCTAGGAGGCCGACCATGAGCACGTGGATCAACGCCGGCACGCTCGAGGACGGTCGCGTCCTCGAGCTCGTGATCGATCGCCCGAAGGGGAACGTCCTCACGATGGAGGTCATCGCCGAGCTGTGCGGTGAGCTCGCGCGTCACCGCGCCGATCGGCCTCTGCGCCTCGTCGTCTTGCGCGGCGAGGGAAGCACGTTCTCGTACGGCGCGTCCGTCGAGGAGCACCGCCGCGAGATCGCGCCGAAGATGCTCTCCGCCTTTCACGGGCTCGCGCGCGACGTCGCCGCGTATCCCGTGCCGGTCGCGGCGCTGGTCGACGGGCGCTGCCTCGGAGGCGCGTTCGAGCTCGTGCTCGCGTGTCACTTCGCCTTCGCGACGGAGTCGGCGCGCTTCGGGTGCCCGGAGATCAAGCTCGGGGTTATTCCTCCCGTGCTCGCCGCGATCGGCCATCATCGGCTCGGCGCGCTCGCCGAGCGGCTCGTCCTCACGGGTCGGGAGATCGGCGCGCACGAGGCGTACGCGCACGGCGCGGTCGAGGCGATCATCCCGGCCGCGGACGATCCGCGGACGTTCGTGCTCGACTGGTACAGGGAGACGCTCGCGCCGCTCTCGGCGTTCGCGCTGCGCGAAGCGACGCGCGCCGTCCGCGAGGCGTCGGGCCTGGTGGCCGCCCTCGGCGCGCCGCTCGACGCGCTCGAGCGCAACTACGTCGCGCGTCTCCTGCCGAGCCACGACGCGAACGAGGGCATCGACGCGTTCCTCGCGAAGCGCGCGCCCCGCTGGGAGGACGCATGACCCGCGAGGCAGACACGCGCACGACGATCCTCACGCACGCCGCGCACGAGATCGCGCGCAGCGGCTTCCACGGCATGTCGATGCGCGACCTCGCGCGCGCGACCGGCATGGGGCTCTCGACCTTCTACACGCACTTCCGATCGAAGGAGGACATCCTCTTCGCGCTCCACCTCGAGGCGTTCGACGCGCTGGTCGCGGGCGCCGTTCACGCCGTTTCGCCGGCGCGCGATCCGGTCGACCAGCTCCACGCGTTCGTGCTGAGCCACGTCCGCTACTTCGAGGAGCACCAGGACCTGATGCGCGTGCTCGTACGTGAGGCGGGGAGCGTGCCTTCGGAGCGTCGCGACGTCGTGCGCGCGCGGAAGGATCGGTACTTCGCGATCGGCCACGACCTCCTGCGCGCCGTGATGTGGATCGGCCACGCGGGGGACGCCGCGCACGCGCGACGCCGCGTCGACGAAGCGGAGCTCGACCGCGCGACGTACGCGCTCTTCGGGATGATGAACTGGATGCACGCCTGGTACGATCCGCAACGGCACGGCGAGGCGGAGGACGTCGCGCGGACCATCCATCGCATCGCGGTCATGGGCCTCGCGGGTGGTGACGCGGTCCCGGCGCGCGAGCCGATCTCGGCGCGAGGTGCACGATGAACCCTGATCCCGCTGCCGACGTGTTCGCGCGCGCGCGCGCTCTCATCGAAGATCGATCGCTCCGCGCGGTCACGGAGTGGAAGGCGGCGCACCCCGACGGCCTCGCGATCGGCCACATGCCGATCTACTTCCCGCGTCCGCTGCTCGAGGCGATCGGCTGCTTGCCCGTCGCGATCTTCGGCGGAGGCGACGATCTCGAGATCATCCGCGGCGACTCGTTCTTCCAGTCGTACATCTGTCACATCCCGCGGAGCACCGTGGAGCTCGGGCTCTCGGGGCACCTCGACGCGCTCGACGGGATGCTCTTTCCGTCGATCTGCGACGTGATCCGGAACCTCGGCGGCATGTGGCGGATGCTCTTTCCGCAGAAGTACGTCTCGTACGTCGACTTCCCTCAGAACTTCGATCCCGAAGTGGGCGGGCACTTCTACGCCGGCGAGCTCCGCCGGATCGCGCGCGAGCTCGAGGCGCGCGGTGCGCGTCCGCTCCGCTCCGAAGCGCTGCGTGAGGCGATCGCGCGCGAAGATCGGCGTCGCGCCGCGATCGAGGAGCTCGACGCGATACGACGCGCGGAGCCTTCGCGGCTGCGCGCGTCGGAGGCGTACCTCGCGCTGCGAGCCGGTGCGGCGCTCACCGCCGAAGAGCACGAGCGCCTCCTCCGCGAGATCATCGGCGCGGTGAAGGCGCGCCAGGCGCGCGTCGTCGACAACGTGCGCGTGCTCATCGTCGGCGCGTTCTGCGAGCAGCCGCCCTTCGAGCTGATCGTCGCGCTCGAGAAGGCCGGCTGCGACATCGTCGAAGACGACTTCCAGCTCGGCATGCGCATGATCGAAGGCAAGATCGGCGCGCGCGACGACGAGGACCCCATCGACGCACTCTCGCGCGCGTTCCTCGTGCGCGGCCAGGAGACCGCGTCGCGGTACATCGGCGAGCTGGTGAAGGGCGCTTCGCTCGTCGCACGCGCGCGCAAGCTCGAGGTCGACGGCGTCATCTTCGCGGCCGCGTCGTTCTGCGACCCCGCGCTCCTCGATCAACCCATGCTCGAACGCGCGCTCGATCGCGCGTCGATCCCACACACCGGCTTCAAGTACGCCGAGAACACCGGGAACCTCGGCGTCATCCGCGAGCAAGCGGGCGCGTTCTCGGACTCCGTAAAGCTCTGGGGAGCCACGCCATGACGCAAGTCGCGATCGAGAGCACGCCGCAGGTGAAGGACGAGAGTCAGCTTCGCCAGAAGCGCATGATCGGAGACCACTTCGACGCGCTCGCGCGCGCCAAGGAGGACGGGAAGAAGGTCGTCTACACGTTTGTCCCGGGCAACCTCGCGGAGCTCGTCGGCGCGTTCGGGATGCTCCCCGTGCTCCCGGAGATCAACGCGCTGCAGTCCGGCATGCGCAAAAAATCCGCCGGGTACATCGCCGAGGCCGAGAAGTCCGGCCACTCCGAGGACGTCTGCACATACGTGAAGTGCGACATCGGCATGCTCAAGAGCGGCAACATCGGCCCGACGGGGACGAAGCTCCCGCCGCCGGATCTCCTGCTCCTCTCGTACACGGGCTGCTTCACGTTCATGAAGTGGTTCGAGCTCTTGAAGGAGGAGTACGGCTGCCCCGTCGTGATGCTGCACGTGCCGTATCAGCCCGACGGCAAGATCACCGACGAGATGCGCGCGTACGTCGTCGACCAGATCCGGCGCGAGGTGATCCCCGCGCTCGAGCGCGTCTCCGGGAAGAAGCTCGACATGGACGAGCTTGCGCGGCGCCTCGGGCTCAGCGCGCTCGCCGAGGACGATCTCGTCGCGGTGTGGGAGTCCGCGAAGCAGCGACCGTCGCCGATCGACGCGTATTTCGGCGGCGTCTACTACGTCGGCCCGATCTTCTCGTCGTTCCGCGGCACCGAGGACGCGGTCCTCTACTACAAGGAGCTCCGCGCGGAGGTCGACGCGCGGGTGCGCGCCAAGCTCGGGCCGATGACTCCGAGCGGCCCGATGCCGCGCGAGCGCTTCCGCCTCGTCGTCGAGGGGCCGCCGAACTGGACGTCGTTCAACGACTTCTGGCAGATGTTCTCGCGCGAAGGCGCGGTGTTCGTCGCGAGCACGTATACCCGCGTCGGCGGCTTCTACGACGGCGGCTTCCGCCACGACCCGAGCCGCCCGCTCGAGAGCCTCGCCGAGTACTGCCTCGGTTGTTACACGAACCTCGGGCTCCCGACGCGCGTGGACGTCCTCGAGCGCTACGTGCGCGAGTACGAGGCCGACGGCCTCCTCGTGAACAGCGTCAAGTCGTGCAACTCGTTCAGCGTCGGGCAGCTCCTGATGCTGAGGCAGCTCGAAGAGCGCACGGGCGTGCCCGGCGGGTTCATCGAGTCGGACCTCGTGGACCCGCGCTACTTCGGCAAGGCGAACATCGAGAACCGCGTGCAGAGCTATCTGCAAATGCTCGAGGCGCGAAAGCGAGGGCGCTCATGAGGTGCGTCGTCGGCATCGATCTCGGGTCCACCACGACGAAGGCCGTGCTGCTCGACGAGCGCGGCGACGTGCTCGGCCGCGGCGTGACCAACAGCCGCAGCAACTACGAGACGGCGTGCGCCATCGCGCGCGACGAAGCCCTCACATCCGCGCGCTTCGCGATGCTCGAGCAGGCGATCGGCGACACGCACGCCGAAGCCCGCGCATTCCTTCCGGCGCTCCGCGACGCGTTCAAGCTCGAGCTGTTCATGCTGGAGCTCGACGACCTGCGCGCGACGATCCTCCGCGACGTCCAGCGCAACCTGCTCTACCGCGCGAGCCGCTCGACGCTGGAGCCGGCGGTCGTCCAGGTGCTCGACGGCGTGGAGCGCGCCGGGGCGTCGATGTTCCTCGGCGACGCGCCTCGCAAGAGCGACTTCTTCCGCGACGTCGCGGGCGCGGCGTTCATGGCGGAGGCCGAGGCGCTCGCGCGATCGGGTGACGTCCCCTTCGAGCCGATCGCGCGGCTCTTCGATCGCGCGATCCTCGAGGTCGAGACGCGCTGCAAGCCGCGCGACGTGCCACGCCTCCTCGCGAGCGCCCTCGATCGCGTGACCTCGCGCACCGACGCGAGCGACCTCACGCGAACGGCGCTCTCGCGCGCCGTCGACACCTCGACTCGCGAGACGATCGAAGAGCTCGCGGCAGTCGGCACCGGCTACGGCCGCCAGACGCTCCCGTTTCCCGCCGAGGCCGTGCGAAGCGAGATCCTCTGCCACGGGCGCGGCGCGCATCGCGTCTTCGCCGGCACGCGCACGGTGCTCGACATCGGCGGCCAGGACACGAAGGCGATCCAGGTCGACGAGCACGGCGTCGTCACGTCGTTCCAGATGAACGATCGCTGCGCCGCCGGGTGCGGGCGCTACCTCGGGTACATCGCCGACGAGCTCAACCTCGGGCTGCACGAGCTCGGCCCGCTCGCGCTCCAGGCGCGCAAGGTCGTCCGGGTGTGCTCGACGTGCACCGTCTTCGCCGGCGCCGAGCTCCGCGAGCGTCTCGCGCTGGGCCAGAGGCGCGAAGACATCCTCGCGGGGCTGCACCGCGCCATCATGCTGCGCGCGATGTCGCTGCTCGCGCGCTCTGGCGGCGTTCACGACGAGCTGACGTTCACGGGCGGCGTCTGCAACAACGCGATGGCCGTGAAGGTGCTGCGCGAGCTCGTCGCGCAGAGCTACGGCGCGGAGATCACGATCAACGTGCACCCCGACTCGATCTTCATGGGCGCGCTCGGCGCGGCGCTCTACGCGCTCGACGACGTGCGATCGGGGCGCGGGTGCGCGCTACCGAGCTTCAACCGCGGAGTGGAGGCAACGGCATGACGCGCCCGAACGTCACGGCGGGGATCGACTCCGGATCCAGCGCGATCAAGGTGGCCGTCGTCCGCAGCGTCGCGGGCGCCGAGGGCGAGATCCTGGCGACGAGCGTCCAGCGCATCCGGCGACGCGACGTACGCGACGTCGCGCGCGCCGCCTTCGACGAGGCCTGCGCGACGGCGCGCGTCGATCCCTCCACCATCGACTACATCGCGACCACCGGCGACGCCGACGCGCTGACCTTCGGCACGGGCCACTTCTACGGCATGACGACGCACGCGCGCGGCGCGGTGTTCCTGATCCCCGAGGCGCGATCGGCGCTCGACGTGGGCGCGCTGCACGCGCGCGCGCTCCGCATGGACGAGCGCGGCAAGGTGCTCGGTCACCGCATGACGAGCCAGTGCGCGAGCGGGACCGGCCAGTTCGTCGAGAACATCGCGCGCTACTTGGGCGTACCGCTCGAGGACGTCGGAGCCCTCTCGCGCGCCTCGTCGAACGGCGAGGAGGTGTCGAGCGTGTGCGCCGTGCTCGCGGAGACCGACGTGATCAACATGGTGAGCCGCGGCGTGAGCGCGCCGGACATCCTGAAGGGGATTCACCTCAGCATCGCGGGGCGGCTCGCGCGGCTGCTGCGGTCGGCGGGCGCAGAGGGCATCGTTGCGCTCACCGGAGGGCTCGCGCGCGACGAGGGCCTCCTGGACGCGCTGCGCAAGGCGCTCGCAGGCGACCCCGGCAAGCGCGGCGTCGCGAACGCTCCGCTCGACGTGCGCGCACACGAGAGCGGCCCGCTCGCCGGAGCCATCGGCGCCGCCCTCCTGGGAGGCTTCCGCTTCGAGCAGCTGCGACGACGCGGTCGGGTGCTCGGCCCTGCAGTGGTCACGCCCGGTTGATCTCGACCGTAGAAATGGAGATTCGCATGCAGGATCTGACCGTGACCAAGTACCTCGAGGACGATCATCGTCGGCTCGACGCCATAGCGCAGGAGGTCGGCCGCCGGCTGGGCGTTCGCGCGTTCTCGGACGCGGCGCGGAGCTTCGGCGAGTTCGCCGTCGGTCTCAATCGCCACATCGACGCCGAGGAGCAGGTGCTCTTTCCGACGTTCGAGCGGCTGACCGGAGGCCCCGGCGGGCCGACCATCGTCATGCGCTCCGAGCACGTCGACATCCGCCAGCTGATGAAGGACGTCAGCGGCGCGCTGCGCGACGAGAACGCGTCGCTCGCGAGCCAGAAGCTCGGTGAGCTCGTCGAGCTGCTCGGCGCCCACAACCGAAAGGAAGAGGGCATGCTGTATCCGGTGGCGGACGGCGCGCTCGGAACCCCCGCCGCGCGCGCCGCGCTCGTCCGAGAGATGCAGGCGATCTGAGTCGTCAGGACTGCCCGCGGGGCGTGGTCGTGAGGAAGCCGCCGTACAGCCGCGGCTCCTCCAATCGACACGACCAGACGAGCCGTCCATCGTGCACGGTCATGTCGGGACATCCGTCGCACATGTTCTGACGCCCGTCCTCGAGGACGTCGATCGGCTGAATGACCACGATCGACTGCAGGCGCTCTCGCTTGAGGAGATCGAGCGGATGCCGCGCGACGCGCTGCGCGTACGCGCGGGCCGCCCTGCGCACGCCGCGGTCCCACCACGAGGTCGCGAACACCGCGCGCCCCATCGCGAGCGCTCCGGGCGTCGCGTAGCTCATGTACCGACCCGACATCAGGTGATATGTCGCCTGCGCGAGCTCCATGAACTTCGGCCCCAGGTAGCCGTCGATTCGTCCGTTCGAGCCGGCGCGCAGCGCGACGAGCCACTTGAAGGAGTCCGGCTTCTCCGTTCCGTTGAGATATGCGCACGGTTCGAACTCGGGGAAGCGTCCGCGAATGACGTCGACCACCTCGCGCGAGCTGATGTCGGTGCGGCGATCCTTGTCGCTCGCATAGACGAGCGGCGACACGTCGATCTCCTCGCCGCCGCGGAAGTACTCGAACGAGTCGAGCGCCGCCGCGCGGAGCGTGATGAACACCATCGTCTGAACGCGCTCGATGTTGCGCCCTGCCCACGCGACGAGATCCGGCACCTGCTCGAGCGTGTCCTCGTACACGGTCGAATTGAACGCGACCGCGATGCCCCCGACGCTCGACACGAGCTCGGCGTACTCGGCGCGCAGGTCGTTCATTCCGATCTCGTCCTTGCCACGCCACCCGGGCCGCCCCTGCTTCGAGTCGACGTGGAAGGTGATCCCCACGAGACCAGCCCTCTTCAGATCGACCAGGAGCTCGCGCGTCATCGCGAGGCCGTTCGTATTGACGATCGCTTTGTGCCCGCGGGCCTTCACACGGCGCACGATCGCGGCGAGGTCCGGATGGACGAGCGGATCCCCTCCGGCGATCGACACGCCGTCGAACGTGCGCAGCCGATCGAAGACGTCGAGGTCAGCGTCGACCTCCTCGAGCGACTTGTGCTCCTTCACGTTCTTCCGGTAGCAGCCGTCGCACGCGAGATTGCACGCCTGCGTCGGCTCGAGCCACGCGATCGGGTTGTCGGCGAGGTTCCACGGCAAACGGTAGAGAGCGCGGTGATCGAGCTGGGTAGGCATGGTTGGCTCCAAGGCCTCTCCCATCGCACGGCCACCGCATCGGCCACGATGACGGATGTCAACGAGCGATCACACGCTCTGCGTCAGCCCGTCACCTCGACGCGGAGCCGCTCAGCGATCTCTTCGACGAAGCGATGGACGGCGGCCTGCGCGATGCGATGTCCGACGAGCGCGTCGAGCGCCGCCGCTTCGACGAGACACGGGACCGAACCGGGTGCGGGCGGAAGTGATCGAACCGACGACCGAGCTCGCCGGACTTCGAGGTGCGCGCGAGCTCTCGCGCCAGGTCGTCACCAGGCTTCGTGAGATGGAAGAGCGGCACCTCGAAGAGGCGGTGCGGCGGGCCCCCTCGTGACGCCAGCGCGGCGGCTCACCTGCGGTAGGCTCACCCCGCCGCGCGTGCGCGAGCTGGTGCGTCGCGGCTACGAGCGCGCCGAGCAGGAGCACCCCGTTGAGCTGGTGAAGGGACGGCTACGCGACCCGCACGAAGGTGAGCACCCTGAGGGCGCCGAGCGCCAGAGGGGGCGCTCACTACGACAGGAGCTCCGTCGCCGTCCGCTCTGCGCATGCGAGGATCCCCGCTATCCCGCCACCGTCATAAGCTGCTCCGACGAAATGAAGCGACCCGAGAGCCCTTGCCCGCTGGCGGACCTGGGCCACGCGAGCTCTGTGCCCGACCTCGGGGAACACCTGAGAGCGCGCGAATCGCGTCACGTGAGACCACCGGGGGACCGGAAGGGGCAAGAGCGCGTACAGCGCGCCCAGCGCCGCCCGAGCGATCGCGCCGTCGTCACCGCTCTCCACGAGGTCCGGGGCACGCTCGCCGCCGACCAGAGCGCGCAGGAGGACGGTGCCGTCCGGAGCGCTCGAAGGCCAGCGGTTCGACACGATCGTCGCGCCCAGGAGCACGCCCGCATCGCCGCGCGGCGCGCAGACGCCGCCCGCTCGCGGCAGTTGCACGTCGCGTGCGTCGAACCCTAGAACGACGCTGGCCGTCGAGTGCGTGCGCAGGGTTGCCAGCGCGTCAGCGAGCGCGGCATCGAGCGACCGGGCGATCGCCGACGCGGGGTCGGGCGGGGTCGCGAATACGATGTCGTCGGCGTCGGTGGACGCGCCCCCGCGTGCCTCGATGCGCCACCCGCGATGAGTGCGCCGGATCGTCCGTGCCGCCGCGCCGACGCGCACTCGATCCCAACCGACGCTCGCGACGAGCGCGTTCACGACGGAGCCCATGCCGTCGATCGGCGCCCTCAGCGGATTCGTCGGCGAGCGCCGCCCCCTGGCCATCACACGGATCAAGCTCCGCGGCGCACTCGCAAGGTGCGGCGCCACGAACGAGGCCTCGAGACGAGCGACGTCGCTCCCATAGATTCCCCCGAAGATCGGCTCGACAAGTCGTTCTCTCACCTCACGGCCCAAGCGCTGCTCGACGAGACCGCCGAGTGACGCCTCGCGCTTGCCGGCGGGAAGCACGAGGTCCAAGCTTGCTCGCAGTTTTCCTCGCCACGACAACAGTGGCGTCGTGGCGAGCTGCGTAATGCTCCGCGGCACCCCTGTCGCGAGGCCTTCGGGCAGCGGCGCCATGCCGCTCCGTGTCGCGAGCCATGTCGGCGCGTGATCGCTGGGCGCGATCATGCGATCTGCAAGCCCGAGCGAGGTGCACATCGCGAGTGCCTCCGGCCGAGTCGTGACGATCGCCTCCGGTCCGGCGTCGACCACGCAGCCATGCATCCGCAGCGTGCGAACGGTTCCGCCCGCCTCGCTCCCTTCCTCGATAACGACGACGTCCACGCCGCGCCTTGAGAGCGCAAAGGCCATGGCGAGACCGGCGACGCCGGCTCCGAGAATCGCGACACGTCGAGCCATCGGCCCAGGCTACGCGGCGTCCTCGGCTTTGCTATGTGGCATGTCATGTCGGCGAATTGATCTAACGCAATCGATCACGACGTTCGCTCGTGCATGGTCCCGGCACTCTTGGTGGAACGAAGGGGTGAACGAGCACCCATCCGAATCTCTTTCGATCGTGGCCGGTGTGGTTAGACCCGGGCCGACGCACGCGACTTTGCTCAGCGCACTCGAGGCGGCGGCGGCGGATGCTCCGTACGCGACGTTCCACAGCGGGGGCGACGCGTCGGCGTCACGCTCGCCGGCTTCGTCGTCCTCTTCGCCACGTCGAGCAAGGCCACGGCGCGCTCGTACTCTCCTGCGGCGACAGCAAGCCTGATCGAGAACCGAAGCGCGTCTTCGCTCGTCATCACCGCGACGTCGAGGTTGCGGCGTTCCTTTTCGACCATGGCGCATGGTCGCTCGCAACCTCACAGATGCGGCAAGCGGCTTCTTGAAAGACGCACGCCATCTGATCGTCGACCGGGACCCGCTGTACACGGATCAATTCAAGGCGTCGGCCAACGTGGAGCTGCTGCGACTGCCGGCGCGAAGCCCGAACTTGAACGCCGAGCGTTTCGTCGGGTCGATCAAGTCCGAGTGTCTGCGTCACCCGTGCCGATCGGTGCGCGGCACCTTCGAGCCGTCGTGCGTGAACACACGTCGAGCACTATCACCACGAGCGCAACCACGAAGGCCTCGACAAGGTCATCCCGCTGCCGCTCGGGCAACGGGTGCGATCCGACGCCACGAACGCCTCGGCGGCATCCTGACCAACTATCGGCGGCAGGCCGCATAGCCGGGACCGTTCGAGTTTTCGGACACGACGCGGAGGCGACCCTGATGCGGATTCAGTTCTGAACAAGTGCGCGCTTCTCATTCGAGAGAGGCATTTGCGCCCGACCGTGGCGAAAACGCTCGCGAGCGATCCGTCCGAGCGTTCACCTCTTCTTGGAATTGGTCTTGCGCGGCGCCTTCTTCTTCGCACTCTTCGTACTCGCCTTCTTCGCGGACTCTGTCCTCCTCGCGGGCGCCTTCTTGGCTGGCGCTCTCTTCTCGGCCGGCGCCTTCTTGGCCGGTGCTCTCTTCTTCGCGGGCGCCTTCTTGGCCGGCGCTCTCTTCTTCGCGGGCGCCTTCTTGGCCGGCGACTTCTTCTTCGCGGACGCCATCTTTGCCGATGCCGTCGTCGGGGGTGCAGCCTTCTTCGCCGGGACCGCTTCCTTTGCCTTCGGCGCCAGCGAAGATGCGTACGCCAAGGCGTCGCCCAATAGCGCGCGCAGCCTCTCGCGATCTTCGACCATCTCGGTCGGCACCACGACAAACTCCTTCATTGCCTGTCCCGGCACCGCCTCGAAGAGGCTCGCTCCTTCCGCAACGAGAGCGTCTCGGCGAGCGTCGGGAAGGTGCACGATGATTCCGTCCTGGTGGAGGCCACAGAAAATGTGCCCGTTCAAGGACGCGCACGGGTAGCCGAACATCGCCTTGCGTTGGACGCCCGCCACGACGGGCAGACAATGATCGAAGGCCTGGACCAATGCGTCAGGAGACTTGTGCCATTTCATGGAGCCGAGGAGAGCAAGGTTCAGGCCCGTTTCTCTCGAGCTCGTGAATGAGATGAGCTCAAGCGCGAGCATCCGACTCCGCGGAACGCGAGGATACCTCCCCCTGAGCCCCGCGATTCCTTCCGTCTCCCGCGGCTGGTACGGTCCGCTGCTCGTGGCGTCACTCTCCTCCAGGCGCGCAGGTATCGCCCACGTCCCCGCGCTCGACGGGCTCAGAGGGGTGGCGCTCCTCGGCGTCCTCTTCTTCCACGCGAACGGGGCGCTCCCGGGGGGCTACCTCGGCGTCGATCTGTTCTTCGTCCTCTCCGGGTTTCTGATCACGTCGCTCCTCCTCGCGGAGCATCGCGACACGGGGCGCATCGTCCTCTCCGCGTTTCTGGGGCGGCGCGCGCGGCGCCTGCTCCCTGCGCTCCTCGCCCTCATGCCGGCGATCGCCCTCTACGGCCGCTTCTTCACGAAGAGCGAGGATCTCCCGGCGCTTCGCGCGGACGCGCTCGCGACCCTCGGTTACGTCGCGAACTGGCGCACCGTCTTCGCGGAGAAGAGCTACTGGGAGCTATTCTCCGCCCCCTCGCCGCTCGAGCACACGTGGAGCCTCGCGATCGAGGAGCAGTTCTACCTCGTCTGGCCGGTGCTGGTGGCGCTCGCGCTGCGCCGCTGCGCGCCTCGATCGATTCTCGTTCTCGCCTCGGCGCTCACGGCGCTCTCGATGGCGGCGATGTTGGCTCTCTTCGACCCGGCACACACGTCGCGCGCCTACCTCGGCACCGATACCCGCGCCGCGGGCCTCCTCGCCGGCGCCGCGCTCGCGACCGTGATCGCGCCAGACACCACGTTCGAGGCGAGCACGATCCGCTGGCTCGATGCGCTGGGCTGCGTCGCCGCGGTCGGCCTCGGAGTCGCGTGGTGGAGCCTGGAGGGGACGAGCCCGTTCCTCTACCGCGGCGGCTTGTGGCTGACGGAGGTCGGCGTGCTCGTCCTCATCGTGTGCGCCGTGGCGGGCCCCCGGAGCCTCGTGGCACGCGCGCTGTCGTTTCGGCCGCTCACGCTCCTCGGGACGATCAGCTACGGCGTGTATCTCTGGCACTGGCCGGTCAACGTTCTCCTCACCCCCGAGCGGGTTCACGCGGGGCCGTGGCTTCACGTCCTCCAGTTCGCGATCACGTTCGCGATCGCGATCGTCTCCTACCGCTTCCTCGAGAGGCCCATCCGCCGGCGAGAGATCCCCTTCGGCCGCCCTCTCTTCGCGGTCCCAGCGAGCATCGCGCTCTCTGTTCTTCTCGTCGTGCGCGCCACGAGCGCCCGAGCGGGGATCCCTTCCGCGTCCCTCCCGGCCGCATCGCCACCTCCGTCCCAGGCCGCGGCGGATCCCACGCCCGATCCCGAATTCAAAGTCCTGCTCCTCGGAGACTCGACGGCGAACTCGGTGGGGTGGGGACTTCGAGGCGTGCGGGAGCCGGGCCTCGCCGTGGAGCTCCGGGGCCAGGACGGCTGCACGATGCTCGCCGACCTGTGCGGCGGGCCGTCGTGGGTCCAGTACGTGAAGGACTTGCACCCGAACGCGACGATTGTGTTCCTGGGGGGGGCCTTCATGCACGGCCTGACCGTCAAGGGGCAGTGGCAAGAGGCGTGTCGCCGCGAATGGGATGGCCAGTTCGAGCGCACGCTCGCCCGTCGTTTGGGAGAATTGAGAGAACAGGATTCCCGCGTCTGGGTAGTTACGGTCCCCTATCCCCTCGGCAACTGGGAGACGCGCGCGATTCGAGCCCAGGTGGATTGCATCAACGCCTCCATTCGAAAGGCCTCGGCGGCGACGGGGGTGGAGATCCTGGATCTCTCCGAGCGGCTCTGCCCGAAGGGCGTCTGCGAGCGAGAGCTCGGTGCGGAGGTGATCCGGCCCGACGGCGTCCACTTCTCCATCGAAGGGGCGGCGGACGTCTCGCGTTGGGTGCTCGGGCAGATCGAATCGCGACCTTCGCCCGAACGATCGAGCGCGAGCTCGCCGTGATCACCTCACTCGCTGGCGGACGACCCGACTCCTCCGAAGCTCCCGCCCTCTACTACCCAAGTCATGGACGTCGTCCTCGCCGTCATTGAGATCGGCGAAAGCGACGAAGAACATGGGCGAAGGCAACGACACCGGCGAGTGACATCATCGGCCGATGGCCCGGCTCCGAGGCGGCAAGCTGCTGGCGATCGCGAGCGCCACCATGAGCGCTTCGCCGAGCGCGGTCGCTCCGGCGTGAGTCAGCTCCACCAGCGCTCGCCTTGCGGCGCGCGTTGCACCGGCTTAGTTGTCGGACTCATGCCGTGCTCGCACGCCGATACCGGAAGGCACGAAGCACCGGATGCCTGATCAGATCGCACCGCCGGGGCGCGCCTCGCCCAGCAGCGGAACAGCCGCCGCGACCGGATTGACGAGCGACGAGGCTCGGCGTCGCCTGGCGGCCAACGGGCTGAATGCGGTTCAGGACGTCGCCGAGCATCCGATCAGCCGGGCCCTGAAGAAGCTATGGGCGCCGGTACCGTGGATGCTCGAGGCGGCCATCTTGATGCAATTGGCGCTCGGCGAGTACGTCGAGGCGTCGGCGATCGGGCTTCTCCTCGTCGTCAATGCCGGCCTGGGATTCTGGCAAGAGGGCCGCGCCCAAGCGACGCTCGACGCTTTGAAATCCCGCCTCGCCCTGACCGCATCGGTGCGGCGTGACGGTGTCTGGAAGACGCTGGCGGCGACCGAGCTGGTGCAGGGTGACATCGTCAAGCTGTCGCTCGGCGCCGTGGTGGCCGCCGATGTTCGGCTGGTCGAGGGCGGCGGCGTCCTGATCGATCAATCGATGCTCACCGGCGAATCTGTGCCGATCGAGGCTGGCGCCGGCTTCGAGACCTATGCCGGGGCGTTGATCCGGCGCGGCGAGGCGGTCGCCGAGGTCGTCGCGACCGGCATGCGCACCAAGTTCGGCCGCAGCGCCGAGCTTGTCCGCACTGCTCACGTCGAGAGCACCGAGCAGAAGGCGATCTTTCGCGTCGTCCGCAACCTCGCTCTGTTCAATGGCGGCGTGACCATCCTGCTGATCCTCTACGCCGTGCATCTCGCCATGCCGTTCGCCCAGATCGCGCCGTTGGCGCTGGTCGCCGTGCTGGCGTCGATCCCGGTGGCGCTGCCGGCGATGTTCACGCTCGCCGCGACGGTTGGGGCGCGCGCGGTGGCACGACGCGGCGTCCTGCCGACGCGCCTCTCAGCGCTCGACGAGGCGGCCGGTCTGGACGTGCTGTGCGCCGACAAGACCGGGACGCTGACTCACAACGAGCTCGCCGTCACCGCGCATCACGCGCTGCCCGGGTTCGACGAGGTGCAAGTGCTGGCGCTGGCGGCGCTGGCGAGCTCCGACGGCGGGGGCGATCCCTTGGACGCCGCGATCCGTGCCGCCACCCAGCCGGCCGATCTGGCGCGCTGGAAGCTGGTCGGCTTCACGCCGTTCGATCCCGCGCGCAAGATGTCGGAGGCGTCGGTGATCGATGCCGAGGGAAGGCCGCTCCGGATCGTCAAGGGCGCCTTCGCGGCAGTCGCGGCGATCGCTGCGCCATCGCCCGCTGCGGCGGCGCTGGTCGAGGCGCTGCAGACCAAAGGCTACCGCGTCTTGGTCGTCGCGGCGGGTGCGGCCGAGCCGCTGCGCATGGCCGGTGTGATCGCGCTGAGCGACCCGCCGCGGGATGACTCGTCAGCGCTGATCGCCCAGCTACAAGGGCTCGGCGTCCGCACCGTGATGGTGACCGGTGATGGAGCGGTGACAGCCCGCGTGGTCGCGGACGCGGTCGGCATCACGGGGCCGATCTGCACGACCGCGCCGCTGCCGCACGACATCCGGGCCGAGCAGTTCGGCGTCTTCGCCGGCGTCTTGCCCGAGGACAAGTTCGCGCTCGTGCAGGCCTTCCAGCGCGGCGGCCACGTCGTCGGCATGTGCGGCGACGGCGCCAACGACGCGCCGGCCTTGCGTCAGGCGCAGATGGGCATCGCGGTCTTCACCGCGACCGACGTGGCGAAATCGGCGGCGGGCCTGGTCCTGACCAAGCCCGGCCTCGGCGGCATCGTCGCGGCGGTGCAGGAGGGCCGCACGACGTTCCAGCGAATCCTGAGCTACACCTTCCGCTCGATCATCCACAAGGTCGTCCAGGTCCTGTTCCTGCTGGCCGGGCTGGTGATCTCCGGAACCGCCGTACTGACGCCGTTGCTGATGGTGCTCATGATGGTGGCCGGCGACTTCTTTGCCCTGTCGTCGGCGACTGACAATGTGCGGGCCTCGCCGCACCCCAACGTCTGGCGGATCGGCAATCTCACCCTTGCCGGCGTCCTCCTGGGGGTCTGCGATCTCGCGTTCTGTATCGCCAGCCTTTCGGTTGGGCGCTTTGTGCTCGGCCTCGACGGCGCGAGCTTGCGGACCCTGACCGTCGTGACCTTGGTCTATAGCGGCCAGGCGATCTTTTACGTCTCGCGAGAGCGCCGGCACTTGTGGAGCTCGCGGCCCGGCGCTTGGCTGATCGCGTCGTCCATCCTCGACCTCACACTGTTCAGCACGCTCGCGACCCGGGGCATCCTGATGGCGTCACTGCCCGCGGCCATCGTCGCAGGTAGCTTCTGCGCGGCGCTCGTCCTGGCACTCTGCCTCGACGCCGTGAAGGTGGTGCTGTTCCGTCATCTGGCGATCGCGTGACGAGCTTGACCGCTCACGCGCCGGGGGCGGCCTCTGTGGCCCTTCTCCTCCCGTCGGAGGAGAGCCGTGCCCACTCCGTGCGATCGAAGCTCGCACACCGTTCGGGATAGGCCCTCGCCATCCCGCGCACTCCGCGAGCAACGCGTGCATGTGACTTGAGCAGGTTCGACGCGAGCGCCTAAGCGACAGGTGATCTTTGCTCCTTCGCCAATGGAAGACGGGGTCGGGAGCCCGTCCGCCGTCACGCACCCTTCGGCTGATCATCGATCGGAGCTCGACCGTCGTTCGTGATCTGCATGGAATGAACTCCATGCACTGAATCGCAGGGGTTCAGGCGGAGGCAAGGTCACGACAGCACCTGGCACGGCACGTGCCCCTGGCATCACCGGAGACGCCCCAGTCAGATCTGACGCGCGTGGTAGGCTTCCGCCGTATCCGACGCGAGGCACTCGATTCGTCGTGACACTGTCCCGACATCGTCGGCGAAGCAACGGGTGTCTTCCGTTGGCTTCACTGAAGCGGAGAATCTGCAAGATGTCGGGTAACAGCACACGGCCACAATCCACGAAGGCGCCCGGTCGGGCCGAGCGACGACCGCGTGTCATCTTGCCGCGCAAGATGCTCGCCGCGTTCGTCATGGCGGTGATCGCCATTTGCGTGATTGCTGGGCTGTCTTATCAGTCACTTCAGACTCGCGCCGCCGGCGTGATGGCTCTCAACCAGACAAACGCGGTCCGGCTACATCTGAATCTACTGGTCTCTGAGCTGAAGGATGCCGAGACCGGCCAGCGCGGCTTCCTGCTCACCGGGCTCGAGTCCTTTCTCGAGCCCTATGATAGCGCGCGAACATCGTTGTCCGGCGAGCTCGCGACGTTGCGCCGATTGAGCGTGCATCCCGACCAGCAGCGGAACCTCGAAACGCTCGAACCGATGGTGACCCAAAAACTCGACGAGCTGGCCCAGACCATCGCCCTGAAGCGGGCCGGGCAAGCCGACGAGGCGGTGGAGATCGTTCGCAGCGGTCGGGGCAAGGTGACCATGGACCGGCTTCGCGCCGTGATCGCCGAAATGAACGCGGTCGAGGAGCGTCTGCTCGAGGAGCGAACGACGGCCTGGCACGACAGCGTGACGTGGTCGACCTACGTCACGTTCGGCGGCTTGGGGGTGCTGCTCAGTGCGATGATCTTGATCGCCTGGCTGGCGTCTCGCGACTTCCGCGCCCGCGAGGCCGAGGCGTGGCTGCGCCGGGTCCAGATGGCATTGAACGCGCGGGTGCAGGGCGACCTGCAGGTCGAGTCCCTCGGTGGGAAGATCCTCGACGTGCTGGTAGAGAACCTCGGCGCCCAGGTCGGCGCGGTGTACGTGACCGAGCCGGGTGAGCGGCTGCGCCGGGTCGCGGGGCACGCGCTCGAGCTGTCGGCCGAGCAGGGCGCCATATTACGTCTCGGCGAGGGGCTCACAGGCCAGGTGGCCAAGGAGAACCAGGTGGTTCACTTGCGCGACTTGCCGGAGGACTACCTGCGCGTCACGTCGGCGGTGGGTCGCACGAAACCACGCGAGCTCGTCATCGCGCCCGCGAGCGTCGACGGTACGGTGCACGCCGTCGCGGAGCTCGGCTTTCTGCATACGGTCGACCCGACGGAACTTGAGGTCTTGGATCGCGTGTCGGAGGCAATCGCGATCGCGATCCGCTCGGCGCGGGCTCGTAGCCGGCTCGAGGAGCTACTCGAGAAGACCCAGCGCCAAGGCGAGGAGCTCCAGACGCAGCAAGAAGAGCTCCGCGTCTCGAACGAGGAGCTCGAACAACAGAGCCACACGTTGCAGCTCTCCCAGACCCAGCTCGAGAATCAACAAGCCGAGCTCGAACAGACCAACACCCACCTCGAGGAGCAGACACAGTCCCTCGAGCGACAACGCGACGAGCTGGCGCGAGCGGGCGCAGAGCTCCAGCGTGCGAGCGTCTACAAATCCGAGTTCCTCGCCAATATGTCGCACGAGCTGAGGACGCCGCTCAACAGCTCGCTGATCCTTGCCAAGCTGCTCTCCGAAAATCGCGAGGGCAACCTGAGCCCCGAGCAGATCAAGTTCGCCCAGACGATCTACTCCGCGGGTAATGATCTCTTGACGCTGATCAACGACATCCTCGATCTGTCGAAGATCGAAGCTGGCAAGCTCGACGTCCGCCCGGAGTCGATCACGATCGCGCGCCTCGTCGACGACCTCTCGAACATGTTCCAGCCGATCGCGGCGCAGAAGCAGCTCGCGTTCGCGATGTCCGTCGAAGCGGGCGTCCCGGACACGGTCGAAACCGATCCGACGCGGCTCCAGCAAATCCTGAAGAATCTGCTCTCGAATGCGCTCAAGTTCACCGAGCGCGGCGGGGTCTCGCTCGTAGTCGGAGCCACGGGCGGGCGCATCCAGTTCGACGTACGCGACACGGGCATCGGTATTGCGGCGGATCAACACGAGGTGATCTTCGAGGCGTTCCGTCAGGCCGACGGCGGGAGCAACCGCAAGTTCGGTGGGACCGGCCTCGGCCTGTCGATCTCGCGCGACCTGGCACGCCTGCTCGGTGGCGATCTGCACGTCGAAAGCACGCCGGGACGCGGGAGTACGTTCACGCTGTCGTTGCCAGCGCGATATGCGGCGCGCGACCCAGCATCAGCGCCAACCGCCGAAGGCCCGAGCCCGCGGCGCCCGCCACGCGCACTTGATGCTCCGCGTGGCCATCCAACGCTGGCACCGGACGATCGCGACCGGCTTGCGCCGACGTCTCGGTCGCTTCTCATCATCGAGGACGATCCCGCCTTCGCGCATATCCTCTACGATATCGGTCACGATCTCGAATTCCAGGGTCTGCTCGCGGCGACGGCCGAGGACGGTCTCGCCATGGCGAAGCGCTACCGACCGAGCGCCATCGTCCTCGATGTCGGGCTGCCGGATCGCTCGGGCCTCTCTGTGCTCGATGTTCTCAAACGTGATCCGCTGACGCGGCACATTCCAGTCCACGTGATTTCAGCCTCGGATCACGCAAAGACCGCGCTCGAGATGGGCGCGGTCGGATATGCGCTCAAGCCCATCGAGCGCGAACAGCTCCTCGAAGCGATCAAGCAACTCGAGGCCAAGGTCACCCAGAAGCTCCGCCGCGTGTTGATCGTCGAAGACGATCAAGTCTTGCGAGAGAGCACGGCCCGCCTGCTCGCCGCCGACGACGTCGAGACCGTCGCGGTAGGGACCACGGCAGAAGCTCTCGAGCAGCTCGGTGCCACGACCTTCGATTGCATGGTCCTCGATCTGTCGCTTCCGGATCGAAGCGGGCTCGAGCTGCTCGGGGAGATGTCTCGCGGAGACCAGTACGGCGTGCCGCCGGTGATCGTCTACACCGGCCGTTCACTGTCACAAGACCAGGTCCACGAGCTCGAGCAGTTCTCGAGCTCGATCAT
>PLXW01000038.1 GCA_003151595.1 Myxococcales bacterium | reverse complement strand
ATGCCGGTCGTGATCTCGCTGCTCAACTCGTACGCCGGGCTCGCGGCGGCGGCGACGGGCTTCGCCATCAAGAGCAACATCCTCATCATCTGCGGCGCGCTCGACGGCTCGTCGGGACTCTTGCTCTCGCTCCTCATGAGCAAGGCGATGAACCGCTCGTTCGCGAACGTCCTCTTCGGCGCGTTCGGTACGCAGATCGAACCGACGGCCACGGCCGCGGGCGGAGCCGCGCGCGCGTTCAACGAAGCGACGATCGACGACGCCGCCGCCGTGCTCAAAGCGTCGCAGTCGGTCATCGTCGTCCCGGGTTACGGCATGGCCGTGTCGCAAGCGCAGCACGCCGTTCGCGATCTCGCCGCCGTTCTCCAGAAGCGCGGCGTAGACGTGAAGTACGCGATTCACCCCGTCGCCGGCCGCATGCCGGGCCACATGAACGTGCTCCTGGCCGAAGCGAACGTCCCCTACGACGACCTCTTCGACCTCGACATGATCAACGACGACTTCGCCCGCACCGACGCCGTGCTCGTGGTCGGCGCGAACGACGTCGTGAACCCCGCCGCGAAGAAGGACCCGTCGAGCCCGATCTATGGCATGCCGGTCTTCAATGTGGAGCAATCACGATCGATCCTCGTCCTGAAGCGCAGCATGAACGCGGGCTTCAGCGGCGTGGAGAACGAGCTGTTCTTCCTCGGGAACACGATGATGGTGCTCGGCGATGCGAAGAAGACGCTGCTGGCGATGACGGCGGCGATGAAGGAAGGCGAGGGGCACTAAATCGCCGAGCGCGATTCGGCAATGAGCGCACGCCGGCGACCTAGCCTGTGCTTCCGGGACGGCGTCCCCTCCAAACTTCGTTTGGAGCCCTCCCCTGCATCGCCTTCGGCGAATCGTGCTTCGCACGACGACGAGAACGAGAGCGAGCTTCGACGGCTTCCTAGCGGTACGGGCCGTCCTCGGCTCGTATCGCTGCGACGCGCGCGAGTAGGGCGAAAAGGCGATCGATCGGGACGAAGTCCTCGGTTCGGAGTGGGAAGGTCGCGGCCACGACGGCGCCGTGACTGTTCTGGGTGCCGTCGTCGTATGCGAACCATTTCGCGCCGAGCTCGAGGAGTTCGCTCGTCACCGGCGCCGGCAGAAGTGCGCGCGCGGTGCCCTCGTCGGTCGCCGAGACGACGAACGCGCGATCGAAGAGATCCTCGCCGAGCGCGATGTCGCGGGCTCCGAACAGCTCCGCGATGCGACTGAAGATCCCTTCGCGCCTCGCTTCGACGTGCCCTGCGAGCGGCACCACCGGACGCGCAAATGCTTCGGCCACGAACGCCCTCGGATCCCAGAGATCATCCACGAGCTCGAGTGCCACCGGCACCTTCCCGATCGCGCCATCGAGGCGCGGCATCTCGGTGCGCGCCCACCCTTCGCGCCCCGGGCGGTAGTGCATGCCGCGCGCGCTCGCGTACGCGCCCCACACGCGATCCGCGACCACGATTCGCTTGTGCCGCTCGGCGATGGCCATCGCCGCCGTCGCTCCTCCTGCCACCATCGTCGCTCCCTAGCGCCCACCACCGGCCGCGAGAAACTCGCGCGTGAGATTGCGCGTCGTCCTCGCGCCGCTCGTCACCACCAGGTCGTCCTCGATCCGCACGCCGCCGAGCGCCGAGAGCTCGCCCACGAGCGTCCAATCGATCCCGCGCGCGACATCGTCACGCGCGCGCAGCGGCGCCAGTAGAGGCTCGATGAAGTAGATACCGGGCTCGATCGTGAAAACCTGCCCGACGCCGATGCGCGACGTGTTCCGGAGGAATGGATTGTCCGCACGCGGCTTCAAGAGCGCGCAGCCGACGTCGTGGCACTGAAGCCCCAGCGAGTGCCCGAGCCCGTGCGGAAAGAACGCGCGCGTCACGCCGCGGTCGACCAGCTCGCTCTCGGAGAGCGATGCGATCTTCACATCGCGCAAGATCCCCGCAACCTGCCGGTGCGACTCGTCATGCAGCGCTTCGTATGGCGCGCCGATTGCGATCTGCGCGCATAGTCGCTGCTGCATCGCTTCGACGCCGGCGACCAGCGAAGCAAAAGCCGACGCCGTCGCCCCTGTCCCCTTCACCCACGTGCGCGTCACGTCCGAGCAGTACCCCTGGTACGCCGCCCCCGCGTCGACCAGCAGCGACTGCGCCGCCGCGCCCGACGGGTGCTTCGCGTAGCTCACGTGATGGAGCGTCGACGCATGCGCGTTGAGCGCGACGATGTTCTTGTACGGCGTCTCGGGATCGTCCTGCGCGGTCGTCTTCAAGTAGAGGAGATGCAGATCGAGCTCCGACGCATTTCCTCCACGAAAAGCCTCGAGGAGTGCTTTGTGCCCGAGTCCGGCGCGGCGGTTCGCTTCCTCGAGGCAGAGCACTTCGTACGCGGTCTTCGTCACGCGGAGCGCGTCGAGCGCCTTCACGAGCGGCTCGGGATTCACCCGATCGATTCCCCAGAGCGCCGCCCGCGTCAGATCTTCGCCGACGAACGCGACTCGCTTGCCGGCGGGCACCAGATCCTTCACCGCCTCGACACGCGCGGTCTCCACCACGTCGAACGACGCGACGAAGTGATCCGTCTCCGGCGCGTGCGGCTGCTCCCAGAAATCGAACGCCTTCAGCCACGCCAGCTTCGGCGCGTGCCCGGCCTCGACCACGATCGCGCAGTCCGGCTGCGCCAGCGGCGTCCAGTGTTGAAAATGCGGGACGGCGCGGAGCGGCCAGTACTGATCGTCGAAGTCGGATCGCTTCTTCAGCGACCCGGAGTGGATGACGACGACGTCGATCTCGTTCTCACGCAACGCCGTCGCGTAGCGCGCGGCGAGGTCGTTCACGTGATCACGGTGCAGGCGTGTCAGGAGCGCGAGGTCCATCGGCGCGAAGCCTACTCGAAGCGACAAAAAAGCGAAGGCGACCACCGGTCACCCGGGGTCGCCTATCGCGGAAGTCGCTTATTCACAGCGAGCGGGCAGGCCGCTCACCTTGCATCGAGGACGGAGCCGTACGCGAAGGAACGTCTCCACTGTGAATCGTCACGGCGTGGGCCCGTTTGTCGTCGCACCTTTTGGTGAGACGGACGGGGTGCGCGCTCGTGCATCTGCGAGAGTGTTCGGAGTCTTACGTTCGGCGCCTGCCGTTCGCGCGGCCAGCGGGGAACACAAGGGGCATGGCGGTTAGACCGTCGCCCACTTCGGTCGTCACGATTCTGGCGCATTCCGTGTGCCGCACGCCTCCCGGCTCGCGACCACCTCGCGTGATGCAGCAAGCTGCACCGCGCGTCGACGACGCCTGCTCCGCATAGTTGGAGCTCCGCGCCGTGGATGCCGACCCCCCGCGCCGTGCCTCGCTATGAGCGCACGGTTGGAAGAGCCATCACCGAATCATGCTCGACCTCTGAGTGCCGTCGTCGCTTCGAAAGGCACCAGCGCGCGGACCGTCCGCATCGCCAGCTCTCAGTCGCATGCAATCAAGCACACGAGCGATTGAACCTCCGAAGCCAGGGTCGCAATCACGCCTCCGGTTTAGAGAGACGCATCCACGGCCCAGGCACCCTTCCATCGATCCTGTCGCACTACGCTCGCGGCCCTGAAACTTCCCGAGTTTCCGAGCCCGCACCCCTCCGGATGCGATCCCGACGAGGCTTGCGCGTAGCAACGTGAGCCAGTCCGCCCTTCCAGTAAAAGAAGCGCTTTCCAACTCCCGCACCGGTTCGCTCATTTCTTCGATCGTCACGCGCAGTCACCGCGTGATCGAAAGGTTCTTCGAGCTAGATCGCGTGCTCCTCGTGCGATGTGACTCGCATTTGGGCAGCGCGATCGACGATGCGTCCGACCGACTTCTGCACTCCGAAACAACTGAGACTCGAGTACCCGTAGCGTCGTCGTATCCCGGTGCAGCGGTCTCACGCATGCGCCTTTCGGCAAACACCCGTGGATGCTCTCGTTCCGAAGCTTTCGCCTCGTGCTCACTCATACGGCGTCGCGCCGCGTGTCGATCTCCCGTCCGAAGACTGGAGGGCGAGCACCGAGAGGCTCGGGGCCGCTCGATGCAAGTGAGACCGGGGAAGATCGCGTTTCACGGCGCGACCTCCACTTTGGTGACCCGTTCGATGCGTGCGTGCGGCTTCTTTCGTCCACACTCAGACCGAGCGACCCACCGCTGACATCTCTGTCGCCTCCTCCGTGACTCAAGCTTGTCGAATCGCGCTGCGATCGATGCGAGAGCACGAAGGCCGCCAAGATCGGTTCCGCGGGGGCCTCGTGAAAGGCGTGCGCTTCTCCGACCCGAGATGCCTTCCATCGTTAGGAGCTACTCAGCGCCGCCCGTGCCGAAGCACGAACGGCCTATGGAGCCCTCGTCGAAATGCGGCGTTCACGTGATGAGGATTGCCGCCTCTCGAACGAATCGTTCTTCCTTTCGCCTCGTGCGGCCCTCGTCGCTTGCGCGCTTTGGGACCCGTTCGCTTTCGCGCCCGGTGTGAGTCCGCTCGTGACTAGGCCCCCGTCCACCCGCCTCTTGCAGTGCCAGGCTTTCGACCTGTTCACCGCCGAGGGCGCGCTTCTCTGAGCCCGAAGACGACCTACCGACTTCTGCAAACCGACGATGCACGGGCACCAACTGCGGGGCGTCGAATCCTCGACCGCGATGAAGGGCGACGTTGCTCCTCATCTACGTTCGCCCTTTGCCCCCTCTTGCGAGCGGACGCGAGCGACGAGCCACGAGATCCACATGCATCCGAAGATGCACGGGCTCCGTGGACCGGAAGGCCCGAGCGAAGGTTCGCGTTTCTTTCGAAACCCGAAGCCCCTCCTCGAACCCGCCGCGCACCCCTCTGTCGTGTGAGCGTGGCGCGTGAAAAGGACGGTTGAGCCCCTTCCGCATTTCCCGCTCGCACCGGGTGTGACGTACCGCGCGAACGCGATGCGCCAAACCGCTGAGGTCTTCTGTTCCGCCTCTCCCCGCGAAGGGTGAAGTGGCCGTCGGAGACCGAGGTGCGTTCCACCGTCATGCGCTCAATCGTTCCGCGAGGATTGCTCCTCGTTGTTCGACGGAGGCGGGCTCTCTCGCCACGCGGCACCGGTTTACCCCGAGGGGCTCCGACGCTTTGCAGCAACGAGTGCCTGCGCCTTTTGGACCACTTCGCGATGCCCGGCGTGACGTGCCAAGCAACCGAGGTGGCTCGAACGAGCGGAATGAAAGGCGGGTTGCTTCTCCCCCCTCCCAACCGCCCGATCGCAGCGCCCGTGACGGCTTCTGAGACCGACGAACCCCGCGGCGTGATGTGCCGCGAACTTCGTAAGACCTCTTTTGCTACAACGCGGGCTCAAAGGAAACAAAAAAAAGACTTGCAAACGTCATATTTTATCCACAGCTTTTCCACTCACGTTTTCCCCACGTTTCCCGCCGGTTGTCCCGAATCGGAGTGAATCTGCAGGCAAATGAGTCGTGCCTAGTTGTTCGTTTGAGCGGCGATATTAGGCGTTTGAGCATCGAATAATGGCGTTTGAATAAAACGATTGATGCGATCTCTCCGCGCCGAGCGGCAACCGCGAGCGCTGCGCCGCTCGCTTCAGCCAACTCGCGCCCCGAGCGCGTGCGTTCGCTGCGTGTGCGAGAGCGCCGCAGCATTCGGTGCGTAGAACGATCCACACCTTGCTCGAGGCCTCACGCGCCCCCACAATGGAAGTATGGCGGCTCCGTCATCGGCACCGCGCGAGACCCTGCTCATCCTCTCGGACGTGCATCTTGGTAGCGATATCAACGATCGCGCACCGCCCGGGGGAGCGCCGCGCCGATCGCGGAAGGTCGATGAGGACCTCATCGCACTCTTCCGCCACTATGCGAGCGCAGCACCTGCGACTGAGCGGTGGCGCGCCGTCATCGCCGGTGACTTCATCGATTTCATCGGCATCGCGATTGCCGCCGAAGGTGCGCGCGCACGCCTCGACACCGTGCCGGACGACGAAGAGATGGCGCACGGGCTGGGGAACGCGTCGGACCACGCGCGCGAGAAGCTCCTGCGTGTGGCCGAGCGTCACGCGGAAGTTCTGTCGTCGCTCGCCGAGTTCGTGGCGCAAGGGCACGCGCTCACGATGGTGCACGGCAACCACGACATCGAGTTCCATTGGGACGCCGTGCGCGCCGAGTTCAAGGTGATCCTCGCGCGCTTCGCGAAGAAGGCGCACCCGGATCTGGACGAAGCCGAGTTCACCGCGCGCATCGAATTCAACCCCTGGTTCTTCTGGGCCGACGGCGTCGCGTACATCGAGCACGGCCATCAGTACGACGCGATGTGCGCCACGGACTACGTGATGGCGCCGCTCTCGCCGCTCGATCCGCGCCGCATCGCGCGCGGGTTCACCGAAGTGTTTCTACGGTACGTCGTTCGTCCGACGCGCGGCATGAAGGAGCACGGGCACGAGTCGAAGGGGCTCTTCGATTACATCGGGTTCGCGATCGGGCTCGGCGTGCGCGGCCTCTTCGGGCTCGGCTGGCGCTTCGCCAGCGCGATCATCGAGCTGCTCCGTCTCCGCCGCGCGAACTTCACCGACGCCGCGCGCGCGCTCCGCGATGAGCACGAGAAGCGCATGGCGCTCCTGGCCGAAGCGCGACGCATCGGCATCGATCGCCTGCGCGCCCTCATGGCGCTTCAGGTCCCGCCGATCGGGCGCTCCATCTACGGCATCCTGGCCAGCGTGCTGCTCGACAGGCTCGCGCTCGGATTGCTCGCGGCGATGATGCTCGTCGGCGTGGCGATCGCCAGCTGGCATCACGGTCACCTGTGGTGGGCCGCGGGGATCGTTCTCATCGCGTGGGCCTTCACCAATCGCCACCTGACCAATCAACGAAAGCTCGAGCCGGACGATCTCCTCATCGATCGCGCGCAGCACCTGGCGAAGTTGTTCCCCGCGGCGTTCGTCGTCATGGGTCACACGCACGTGCCGCAACGGATCGACGTGAACGACGGATCGGCGACGTACATCAACGTCGGCTCGTGGGCCGAAGAGGAAGCGGAGCCGGAGGACGGGAGCCACGCCTACCGCGCCGCGCGCACGCATCTCGTGATTCGGACGGACGACGCGGGCCCGAAAGCGGAGCTCCTCGCCTGGGACACGGCGGCCGGGCCGAGGGCGTACGTTCTGCCGCCCCGCAAGGGATAGAAGCGGCAAAGCGCCGCGAATTTCCATGAATTCGCGCGTGCCTGAAGCGTCTGCTAGATCGTCGGAACGAAGCGGAACGCTAGCCTCACGCAAGCGGAACCAGCCCGGAGAGCAGCCATGAGCGACATGACCTTCAACGACTACATGCGCGCGTATTCGGACGACCACCAGCATCCGATCAACAAGCTCTGTCACATGATCGGTATCCCGATGATCGTGGGCTCGCTCCCGCTGATCCCGACGGTGCCGCCGGTCGGCCTGAGCTTGTTCACCGTGGGGTGGGGGTTTCAGTTCGTCGGGCACTTCTTCGAAGGGAAGAAGCCGTCGTTCACGAAGGACCTGAAGTACCTGGCCATCGGGCCGATCTGGGTGACCGTCGAGTGGGTCGAGCTCATCACGGGCAAGAAGCTCTACGAGATCGAAGAGAGCATCGCCGCGCACGCATGAAGATCCGATCGATCGGCGGAGGCGCGAGAGCGTTGATTGTCTCTGGCGCGCTGGCCTGTGCGGCGTGCATGCCCGCTCAAGACGCGCGCTCGGAGTCGCGCGTGTGGTCGACCGCGAACTCGCAGGACGGCTACGCGGCGTGTCCTCAAGGCACGACCGTCACCGGCGGCGGCTTCGAGATGAAGGAAGCCGACAGGGCCGCGGGGCACGTCCCGCTCGTCACCTCGAGCAAGCCCGATGGGAACGGGTGGCGCGTCATGTGCGAAGACGCGACGGGGAAATGGGTGACGGCGTGCCGCGCCTGGGCCGTGTGCGCGTCGGTGCTGGCGCGTTGAGCTGCGCGAGTACAACGAAGCGGTAGTTGTATATCGCACTCATTTATCACTTTTTTCTCGGCGTTTTCACGCGACCCAGTGCACTCTGGGCCGATGCCGTCGTTCCGTCGCGTCGGATTCGCGCTGCTCGCGGCCCTCTTGGCCGTGTCGCTCGCGCCGATCGCCAGCGGCGATACGAGTGAAGGCTCCGCGCCGAGCGTGAAGAGGCCGGCGCTTCACAAGAAGAAGCCGGCGCGCACCAAGAAGAAGAAATCGCGTCCTGCGAGCACGACGGTCACGCCGCGGACGGCCGCGCGACTCACGCTCGCGGCGAAGGCGGATCTGGGCACGAGCGTCGAATCGCTGGTCGACGATTCGCGGCTACCGTTCGCTTCGGGTGCCGCGTGTCCGCACCCCGACGAGATGGTCTCGATCGAAAAGCGATACTGCATCGACCGATGGGAAGCGTCGCTCGTCGAGCTCGACGAGACGGGTGAGCACGAGTTCTCGCCGTTCGCGGTGGTCGACGGTCACGATGTCCGCGCCATCAGTGCGCCCGGAGTGTTCCCACAAGGCTACGTGAGCGGCACGCAGGCCCGCGCGGCATGCGCCCGATCGGGAAAGCGTCTGTGCTCGCCGATGGAATGGCGAAAGGCGTGCGTCGGTCCGCGAACGCTTCAATACGGCTACGCGAACGCGCGAGAGCACGGCCGGTGCAACGACGCGGGCCGCAGTCCGATGCGCGCCATCTGGGGGCTCAGCGTCGACTCGACGCCGGAAGAGTGGAACCCGCTCAAGATGAACGACGAGCGCTTGAACCAGCTCCCGGGCTCGCTCGCGCGCACCGGCTCGCACGCGGGATGCACCAACGAGTACGGCGTCGTCGACATGGTCGGCAACCTCCACGAGTGGACGAGCGACCCGAACGGCACGTTCCAAGGCGGCTACTACCTCGACACGAAGCTGAACGGCGAGGGGTGCGCGTACGCGACGACCGCTCATGACGTCGCCTACCACGACTACTCCACGGGCTTTCGCTGCTGCGCCGACCCGCAGTAGTCGCCCTACCGCTTCTTCGTCTTGGTCGCCGTCTTCTTCGCGGGGCGTCGGGCGCTCGCGTTCTCGGTCACGATCGGTTCGACGTAGCGACGTAGGAGCATCTTCGTCTCGCCGACGATCGCGTCGGCCTGCGCCGGGCGACGAACGCACAGGATCAACATCGACGAGATCGTCTCGATGATGATCGTCGCCACCAACGCGCGCCGCGCCGGCGTGAGCGAGGGCGCGTTCGCGCTGAGCACCGCTTCGGCGCGGCGTGCGAACTCGCGGTTCACGTCGTCGTTGGCCAGCACCATGTCGGCAGACACGCGCCAGTTGAGGAGGATCGCGCGGAACCCGGGCTCGATGCGGTGGTACCCGACGAATGCGTCTATCGCGCCGTCGAGCAACTCGGTCCACGGCCGATCGATCGCCTCCGGCGTCATGAACGTGTCGAACAGCTGGCGCGAGTGCTCGACGTAGCGGAGCGCGATGGCGTTGAAGATCGCCAGCTTGTTCGGGAAGAATTGATAGACCGAACCGATTGAAGTGCCTGCGAGGCGCGCGATCTCTTCGGTCGTGGCGGCATCGTACCCGCGGTCCACGAACACCTTCGCGGCGGCATCGAGCACGCGTTCCATCCGCTGCCGGCTGCGGTCTTGAAGCGGCGTGCGGCGCGAGTTGAGCGGAATACGGCTTCGTTTCACGGGTTCTCGCGGAGGGGGGGCGGTGCGGGTTGACAAAACATGAGGATACTCTCAGATTCTGTAAAACGTGAGGACGGTCTCACGTTCGGCATGCGTAAGAGCTGGGGAGAAGGAAGCGCTTCATGACCACGATGACCAGCGACTCGTTGACGCCGCGCCACGCGCCCAGGCTCCCCGGCACTCTCCCGCTCATCGGGAACTTGCTCGAGCTGGGACGCAACCCGATCGATCTCTTCACCGAAGTCGCCGAGCAGGGCGATGTGGTGAGTCTGAAGTTCGCTCATCAGCGCTACTTCCTGGTCAACGACGTGGAGACCGTTCACCACGTGCTCGTCGACAACAACCGAAACTACACGAAGAGCCCGAACTACAAGGGGCTGAAGCTCGTACTGGGGGAAGGGCTCGTCACCAGCGAAGGGGAGTTCTGGCGGCGGCAGCGCAAGCTCTCGCAGCCGGCGTTTCATCGCGACCGCGTGGCGTCGTTCGTCACCACCATGGTCGAAGAGACCGACGCCATGCTCTCGAAGTGGGACGAGCGCGTGGGCGACGTGATCGACGTGCACGCCGAGATGATGAAGCTCACGTTGCGGATCGTGGCGCGCACGCTCTTCAGCACCACGGTCGGCGCCGAAGCCGACGCCATAGGCGAAGCGCTCGGTATCGCGATTCATCACGCCAACGACTACGCCGAAGCGGTCATCAAGCCGCCGCAGTGGATCCCGAGCCCCAAGAACTTCCGCTTCAAGCGCTCGATGAAGACGCTCGACGCGCTCGTCTTCCGCATCATCGACACGCGCCGTCGCGGCGAGAGCGCCGACGCGCAAGATCTCCTCGCGCTCCTCATGGCCGCGACGGAAGACGGCCGCGGGATGACGAACGAGCAGCTCCGCGACGAAGTGATGACGCTGGTGATGGCGGGGCACGAGACGACGGCGAACGCGCTGGCGTGGACGTTCTATCTGCTGTCGAAAGATCCCGAGGTGGAGAGGCGTCTCGCGCGCGACGTCTCCGCGGCGGTCGGTGATCGCGCGCCGGGCGCCGAGGATGCGCCGAAGCTGAAGTACGCCTCGATGGTGGTAAGCGAATCGATGCGGCTCTTTCCACCGGTGTGGGCCTTCGAGCGGCAGGCGATCGACAACGACGTCGTCGGCGGCTTCGAGGTGCCGGCGAAATCGATGGTCGCGATCTCGCCGTTCTTGCTGCACCGGCATCGCCGGTACTGGGACAACCCGGAGGGGTTCGATCCCGAGCGCTTCTCGCCGCAGAATTCCGAGGGGCGGCCGAAGCTCGCGTACCTGCCGTTCGGCGGCGGGCCGCGCATGTGCATCGGGATGGGGTTCGCGATGATGGAGGCGCAGATGTGCCTGGCGCGAATCGTTCAGAAGTATCGCCTCGAGCTCGCGTCGCCCACGCGCGTCGATCCCGAGCCCGTGGTCACGCTCCGGCCGCGCGGCGGACTGAAGATGCGGTTGCGCCGTCAGACCGCGCGCCCCACCTCGTCATCCTGAGCCCCACTTCGTCATCCTGAGCGAAGCGAAGGACCCCCGCACTCGAAGCGCGTCCTCACCCGAAGAGCGTGTCGCGTACCTCGCTCAGGATCTGCTGCGAGACGTCGCGCGAGAGATTGAGAGCTGCGGCGAGCGCGTCGATGGCGGCCGCCTCGGCGTGGGCTACGTGATCGTCGACGAACGCGACGGCCGCGGCGAGACGAAAGGCGAACGAGCGCGACTCTTCGGTTCGCAGTCGGCGCGCGACGTCGTCGAGCCGTGCCGTCCAACCGTCGCGTTCAAGTCGGCGACTCAAATCGATCAGCGTCGCGTCGAGATCGATCGGGCCTCGCCGGTCGCGCGTGTCGAGCATCGCCTGCATCATCGCCGCGAGCTGCGCCACTTCGCTCGCCGCGACCGAGCCGTCGACCGCGGCCATCAGGAACATCGCCTCGATCGTGGCGTCGAGCTCGTCGGCCTTCGCGCGCTCCTCGCCGTCGAGCGTCGCGCCCTGCGTTCGTCGCGCATAGGCGCGCGCCGCGTCGTCGACGGAGAGTCCCCCCGCGAGCTTGGCCAGCCGATCCTTCCTGGGCATGGCGCGTGGCGTAGCACGCGGCCCCGCGTCACGCCGCTGCGAGCTTGTCCGGGAGCGTGAACTCCGCGGTTGCGCCGGCGAGCCCGACTTCGACCACGCGGTCCCAGTAGCGGTTTCCCACGGCGATCGCCGAGCCGTCCGCGAACGGGACCGACGAGCGCAACAGCTCGGCGCCGCGCACGAGGCGAGTCACGATGGGCACCGCGAAGCGCCACGGCGTGCGCGGAACGTCCAGCGCGTCGGCCAGCGGGTCGCCCATCAAGTGACGGCACATGGCCTCGGCGAATCGCACGCGGCGCTCGCCGTTGCGTCGTTCGCTCGGGGTCTTCGCGCCGTCGCGTGGTGAATCGAGGAGCGCTCGCGTGAGGGCGCGCGAGTCGGAGTCGGGCGCGCTCTGGATGGCGTCGATGAGCTCGGCCAGGCGAGTCGCGTCGTACATCGAGCCCGAGTTGATCTCCGGCTCGACGCCGAGCACGTGACCCACGAAGCGCCAAAGCTGGATGTACCGCTCGGCTTCGTCGGCATCGATGTGCATGCCGAGCGACTTCAGTCCTTCGATCACGACGAGCGAGAACAGGAGCGAGGTGCCGGCCATGTCGTGCTGGTTGATCGGCGCGCCCCACTGATCGGCGCGCCACGTTCCGCTCTTCAAGATCATGCGCCGTACTTGTGCGTGAATGAGGCGTACGCGGATCGCGATCTGCCATCCGTCGCCCATGGGGCGCATGCCGCGCGCGCGACACACGGCTTGAACGAAGCGCGCGGTCTCGTTGAGGCGACGACCGGCTTGCTGCTCGAGGCGACCGGTGAGCACCAGCGGCTTGTTACCTGCGGGTGAGGCGTAGCCGTGCACGAGCGACTTCGTGCCGAGCACGATCCCGCCGAGCGGGCCGGCGCGCAGCAGGAGATCCCCGCCGCGATCGATGGTCTTCCAGTCGGTCCACACCGGCACGTCTTCGATCTGCGCGAACAGCGCGCGGATCTCGCGCGGCGCGTTCGGCGCCCCGGCGATCCCGCGCGCCGCGGCGTCTTGAACGATGTGCCAGCCGACGCCCGGAGGCATCGCGTCGATCGCTTCGATGGCGGCGTCGCCCAGCGGGTCCACGCGATCGAAGAAGGAGACGAGGCGTGTGGCGCGCTCACCGAAGCGGGCACGCGCGCGGGGCACATCGACGGCGCGAGCGGGGACCATGCGCCGCTCATCCTTCTTTAGTGAGCGCGTCTCCGCAAGACGAGCGTCGGCGCCGTGTCGCTCTCCTCGTCCCACGAGACATCGACGTCGATCGACGACGACGGCGCTTCCTGGGAGAAGTCGCGCGAAAACCACTGAACCTGCGCATCGGGATCGAGGCTCGGCAATGACCCGCGTGGAGGCGCCGGCTTCGCCGCCGGCACTCGTGTCGACGACGGGAGCGCTTCGATGGGATCGACGAGCGTGTCCACTCCGACCATTCGTGAGCAAGCCATGGTCCATCATCAGGCCGCGTTCGCTCCCATGAATCCTCGATGCGCGCGCGCCTGATGGACCTGCGGTGATCCGCCTGCTCGATCCCGTAGGCAAGACACCCACGTGAAGTCTCGGGACCGATGGCTCGCCGCCCCAACCGTGGGGGCGTTCCCTCGGACACCAGGCCGCAACTGCGGCTACCGAACCGCTACGACATTCGCAGTTCGATGTGGGTGATCTCGGCTGGCGCGCCTACGCGCATCGGCGGTCCCCAGTAGCCGGTGCCGTTGCTCACGTAGATGCCCGTCCCCTCGTGCATGTGGAAGCCCGAGACGTACGGCTGCTGCAACTTCACGAAGAGGTTGAACGGGAACATCTGCCCGCCGTGCGTGTGGCCGGAGAGCTGGAGGTCGACGTCGGCGTGAGCCGCTTCGTAGATCTGCCTCGGCTGGTGCGCGAGGAGGATGAGGACGCGCCCGCGATCGCGACCGGCGAGCGCGCGCTCGAGGTCCGGGCCGTGGCCCTTGCCGAAGCTGCCGGCGCTCCAGTCGTCGACGCCCGCGACGTCGAAGCCGTCGTAGCCACCGATGGAGACGCGCTCGTTGCGGAGCACCTTGATGCCGAGCGTCGTGAGGTACGCGATCCACTCGTCGACGCCGGAGTAGTACTCGTGGTTGCCCGTCACGAAGAACACGCCATCCTTCGCCTTCAGATTCGCGAGAGGCGCGACCGCGTCGCCCAGGTGTTCGACCGAGCCGTCGACGAGGTCGCCGGTGATGACGATGAGGTCGGGCTTGAGCGCGTTGGTCTTGGCGACGATGTCTTCGATGAACGCGCGGCCGATGGTCGGGCCGACGTGGACGTCGCTGATCTGCGCGATGGTGTAGCCGACGCGCGTAGGGCGAATGCGGCGGAGCGAGACGCGGATCTTCTTCACGCGAACGGCGCTGAGGCCGTCGGAGAGCCCCACGACCCCGAGCGCGATCGCGCCGAGCGTCACGACCGACGCCAGGATGCGCGTGACGAGGAGACGACGCTCGGCGTCGGGGGGCGCTTGATCGAGCGTCCTTCGCGCGAACGCGAGGACGAGCCGCGCCAGATCGGACGACGCGACGAGCACGACGAAGAAGAACGCGAACCCCAACCAGACGAAGGCCGCCCAGATCAGCGGCGTGCTCACTCGGCGCGGCAAGAGAAACGCCGCGGGCATCGCCGAGGCGAGCATCACGAAGAGGAGGACGAACGCGCCGGTCGCGATCGTCGACCACGGGGCAGGGATCTGCGCGTCGCGGACGAGCCTCGTCCACGCGTAGTAGTGGAGCGATCCCAGCACGCCGAACACGGCGACGATCAGGAACGCGATGCGTCCGATACTCATTTCAGGTGAAGCTCATTTCAGGTGATCAGGCGAGCTTCGTCTTGCCAGTGGCGAGCACGGCGTCGAACTCGTCTTTCGTGACCGGCGAGACCGAGAGGCGCGATTTCTTGAGGAGCGCCATGTTCGCCAGCGGCTTCATGCCGCGCATTTCGGCGAGCGTCACTTCGCGCGTGAGCGCCTTCACCGGCTCGAAGTCGACGACGCTCCAGTCTTCTTCCGTCGTTGGATCCTGATACGCCTCGCGCTTCACGCGCGCGACACCGACCACCGACTTGCCTTCGTTCGAGTGATAAAAAAAGGCGAGGTCGCCCTTCTTCATCGCGCGGAGATTGTTGCGCGCTTCGAAGCTGCGAACGCCGTCCCAGACGGCCGTCTTGTCGGCCTCGAGCTTCGACCACGGGTAGACGGTGGGCTCGCTCTTCACGAGCCAGTACGCGCGCGCCATCAGTCGGCTTCCGCGCTGGGGGCGGCTCCCTGGAGCAGGGCGAGCTTGTTCTTCGCCATCTTGCCGATCTTGGTGCGGCCCCCTTTCTTGACGACGTCTTCGAGGAGCTCTTCGCCGAGCGGCTTCTTCAGCTCGGCGAAATGGAAGCCGACGTAATAGAGGGCGTCGAGCTCGACGTGCTTGTCTTTGCGGAGCGCGGAGCCGACGTCGAAGCCGCGCGAGACGAGGCCGCTGATCAGCTTGAGCGCTTCGTCGGTCGCGCGGACCGCGGCGCGCGTGTCCTTCGAGCCGCGTCCGAGCTCGAGTGAGGCGAGGGCGTAGCGATCGTCGTCGGTGGCCTTGTCGCCGCGGCACAGGAGGCCGAAGACCGAAGCCGCCTTGTCGTCGTTCTTCGCCTTGCGGAGCTTCTGCGCGAGCGCTCGGAGCGAGGTCGCGACCCCTTCGGCGTCCGCGTCGCGCACGACGTCGAGCAACGCTTCCCATCCGCGCTCACCATCGCCGAGGCGATCGAGCGCGGCGTCGAGCAGCTGCTTCCGGAGCGTCGTGGGGATCTTCTTCGCCGACGGACGGAGCACACCCTTCAAGAGCCACGCGCGATCGACGTCCTTCGTCTCCAGGAGCGCCTTGGCCAGCGGCGCCACCGCGTCATCGCGACCCGCGAGCGCCGACGCCGCGACCTCCGCGCGCTTCCGCTCCAGCGTGCACGCCGCGTGAACGAGCACCCGCGTCGCCTCGCCGTCGGCCTGTCGACCGAGCATCTCGATCACGAACCGCGCGCGGTCGAAATCAGGATGCAGCGCGAGCTTCTCCACGCGCTTGCCCATGCCGGGCGGCAGCTGCATCGAGCCCAGCGTGTGGAGCGCGGTGTGCGCCAGCGTGCGATCGTCGGCTTCGGCGGCGTCGAGCAGCGCGGAGATCACGTGCTTCTCGTCGGCCTTCTTCTGCCCCAGCGCAAAGCGGAGGGCGATGAGCGCCTCTTGCCGCACGGCCGGCGGTTGCTTCTTGTCGCTGGCGTACGCGAGGAGCGTCTCGGTGGCCTTCTCGTCTTCGAGGTAGCCCATGATCTTGATCGCGGCGGCGATGACGTTCGGCGCGGCGTTCGACTTCGTCTGCTTGGCGAGGAACTTCTCGGTCTCGGTGAGGTAGCTCCGTCGCTCGCGCGCGCCGGCGCTCTTCACGTGCGCGCGCATGGCGATGGCCGCCTGCTTGGCCGCTTCGCCTTCGGACGAGGTGAGCCCGTTCAGCAGCGTCGAGAACGCGTCCTTCCCGCCGAGGTCGGCGAGGATCGCTTCGAGCGCGCGCCGCTCGTCGGGCTGGGCTTGCGGGATGCGCTCGCGGATCGCAGGGACGATCTCTTCGCCGAAGCTAGTCACGCCGGCCCGCGCCGCGTCGCGCACGTCGGCCACGTTCGCCGTGAGCAGCGCGAAGAGACGCGGCGCCATCTTGCGCGGCATGCCGATCTTGGTGAGCGCTTCGATCGCGTGCCGCTTGAGCACGGGGACCTCGCTCTCCATCAGCTGAAGCAGCGCTTCCTGCGCGCGCTTCACATGGAGCTCGCCGAGAACGATCGCCGCTGCGAGCCGCTTCTCGACCGACTCATCGGCGAGGAGGCGGATGACCTTGTCTACATCGTCCATCGGTTTTCCCCGCGCCGTTATACCGCGGAAAAAGCCCGAGGATCGTCAATCTGATACTCTTCTCACATGGCAAAGACCGGCTGCATCGCAATCACGGGCGGGGCGGGGGCGCTCGGTGGGGCCGTGGCGAGGCGCCTGGTGAAGGAGGGTTGGGCGGTCGCTCTTCTCGACGCACCGGCGCACCTCGATCGCGCGCGCGGGCTGGCCACGGAGCTCGGGAATCGCGCGATCGCGATCGGCGCCGACGCCGCGCAGCAAAGCGCGATGGAGGCGGCGCTGGCGACGGTGCCGGGTGACTTTGGACCCGTGGCCGGTGCCGCGTTGATCGCGGGAGCATGGCAGGGGGGAAAGCCTCTCTATGAGGAGGAGTCGGCGACGTGGTCGGCGATGACCCGCGCGAACCTGGAGACGGCGCACGCGTCGCTTCGCGCGCTCTTGCCGGGGATGGTCGCGCGGAAGCAAGGGAGCATCGTCGTCATCGGGTCGCGCGCCGCTTCGCAACCGTGGACGAGCACGAACGCGTCGGCGTACGGGGCGACGAAGGCGGCGGTGGTCGCGCTCGCGCAGGCGGCGGCGGCCGAAGTGGTCGATCACGGCGTGCGCATCAACGCCGTCCTCCCGAGCACGCTCGACACGCCGGCGAATCGCCAGTCGATGCCGAAGGTCGATCCGTCGACGTGGGTCTCGCTCGACTCGTGCGCCGCGGTGATCGCCTTCTTGCTCTCTGAAGACTCACGCGACGTGAGCGGGGCCGCGCTCCCGGTCTACGGGCGCGCGTGATCATCCCGCGCGCCGCGCAGATCGCGTTCTTCCCCGTCGCGGCCGTTCTCGCGGTGGGCGCATACCTGGGTCTTCGGCCCACCGATGAGTCGCGCATTCGCAGCAAGCTCGACGCGCTCGCCGTCGCCGTTCACATCACCGAAGCCGACATGCAGACGAACCCCATCGGGCGCCTCGCGCACGTGAGCGGCGCGTTCGAGCCGCTCTTCGATCGCGACGTCCGCGTCTCCATTCCCGAGCTCACGACACTCGGCTCCGGCCGCCGCGAGCTCGCCGAGCTGGTCACCGCGGCGCCGCGTTACGCGCGCACGTTCGACGTCGACTTCGAATCGGTCACAGTGAAGATCGACGACGCCCAGACGAGCGCGCTCGTCGGCGCGACGGCCAACGTGAAGGCGCTCGATCGCGAGAACCGCAACCGCAACGACAAGCGCGCCGTCGACTTCCGCTTCGCGAAGACCGACGGTGAATGGATCATCACCACGGTCACGGTGTGGCCGAAGAGCGACGCCGCTCCGCAGTGAGAGAGGCCGGCTACTTCCTCAAGCGAAGCGTCCACGCCTCGAGCGCCACCAGCAGATCGCGAATGATCTTTCGCGTGGGCTCGTCGGTGAGCTTCCCTTCGGCGTCGATCTTCTCGTGCACCCTGGTGACGAACACCTCCGGTTTGTTTACCGGATGCATGTCGAGGTACACGCACATCTGTCGCAGGTGGTACTGCGCGCGCGCCGTGCCGTTGAAGTTCCCACTTCCTCCCATCATCGCGCAGGGCTTGCCGGCGAAGGGGTGGTCCGGCGGGCGTGACACCCAATCGATCGCGTTCTTGAGTACGCCCGGGATCGAGAAATTGTATTCGGGGGTTACGAAGAGGAGCGCGTCGGCCTTGGCGATGCGCGCGCGCAGGTCCGTCACCGGCTCGGGGAGCCCCTTCGCGCGCACGTCTTCGTCGTAGGACGGAATGTCACGGAGGCGATCGTAGACGTCGAGCGTCATCGATGCCGGGAGCTCCTGCTTCGCGACGCGCAGAAGCGCGGCGTTATAGGAGCCGTGGCGCAAGCTGCCGGAGATGCCGAAGACGTGAATCGGCTGGCTCATGGGACTCGTGTACCCCGAAGAAGCATTCGAGATAAGCTCGATAGCGTTGGGGAGGCTGCGCATGCGCGTCAAGCATTGGCTTGTGGTCGTGCTGGGGGTCGGTGTGGCGTCCGCGTCGTTCGGCACGCTGGGGTGCGCCGGCTTGCTCGGCGACTTCACGACCGAGGAAGGCGACGGCGGAATCGATTCCTCGGTCGCGGCCGACGCCAACGGGAACGCCGACGGCACCGTCAACGGCCCCGATGGAAACGGCTCCGGTGGTGACGCCGCGAACGATACCAATGCTCCGAGCGACGGAACGTTCTCCGACACCAGCAGCGAAGACGCGCCCTCGTCGGAAGACGTCGCCTCGCCGGTCGACGCCAACGACTCCGCATCGGGCTCGTGCGGCGTCGGCTCCAAGGATTGTGACGGCGGCTGCCCGTCGATCACGGACCCGTTGCACGGTTGCGCCGATCCCAACTCGTGCGCGGCATGCCCGGTCAATCACGACGCGGTCACATGCACCAGCGGCGCCTGCGCCATCAGCGCCTGTGCGCTGAACTACAACGACTGCAACGGCAACGTCGGCGACGGCTGCGAGACGTTCGGCGCTTGTCCGTGCACGCCGACCTCGTGCCCGGACGGATGCTGCGACAACACCGGGACATGTCAGACCTCCCGCGACGGCACGTGCGGAATTCACGGCGTGGCGTGCGTGCAGTGCGGCCTCGGTCAGGCGTGCAACTCGGCGGGCGCGTGTGACTGCGCTCCGGGGTGTGGCACGTGTTGCTCCAATCACGTTTGCATCACGACTCAGAACGAGAACAACACCACTTGCGGCAGCGGAGGCATCGCGTGCGTGGGGTGCTCGAGCGGAACGAGCTGCGGGCTCAGCGGCTCGAGCTACCAATGTCTGTGCAACTCGGCGACGTGCGCGAACGGATGCTGCGCGACCGGAACGCCCGGAACGCCGCAAGGCCAGGTCTGCGACAAGAGCGAGAGCATCAACTCGTGCGGCCTTCACGGTGCAGTGTGTGAGCCGTGCGGATTCGGGCTCGGTTGCAACGGAACCGTGGGGCAGTGCCAGTGCGGTCCGAGCACGTGCACGGGCGGATGCTGCACGACGGACACGGGCGGCAACGCGGTGTGCGAGGTGCCGGGCGCGCAGTCGGTCACGTCGTGCGGGTCTGGGGGGGCGCAGTGCGCTCCATGCAAGGGGGCGAACACGTGCGACAGCACCGGCAAGTGCTCGTGCCCGGCGACCGACGTGTTCTGCGGCAGCGTGTGCAGCGATCCCCAGACCGACCCGCAGAACTGCGGCACGTGCGGTCACTCGTGCGTCGACGAGGGGTGCTCGAAGGGGCAGTGCGTGCAGGTCACGCTCGCTTCGGTGAGCCCCGGCACAGGCCAGGGGATCGCGCTGTTTCCCACGAATGACGTCTATTTCAGCGTGGCCGAGGGGGGGAACGCGACCGGCACGGTGCAACAGATCTCGCTCCCTCCTCCGAACGGTGGCTGCGCGTCGAACTGCAGCAAGCCCGTGATGAGCGGATTGAGCACGCCGTATGGACTCGTCTTCGCGCAGAACGCCGCGACCGCGACGCAGTATCTCTACGTCGGGCAGTCGGGCACCGGGACGATCACGATGCTCACGAACGGAATCCAATCGACCGTCGCGACGGGTGCAGGGCCCGTCGGATACGGAACGGGGCTCGTCGCCGACTCGACCAACCTCTACTACGGGACCAACGGTGGGGGCGTCTTGGCATGCCCGCTGGGAACGGCGTGCACCGGGGGCGTCATCAAGACCCCCGTTGCGCCGGCCAGCGTGACGGCCACGTTCATGGCGGTCGATGACGGCACGGTCCTGTACTTCTCCGACTTCGGGTCGAACGTCTATCGATGCACGCTGCCGTCGTGCGGTATCGGGAGCGGGCTCACGCAGCTCGTGTCGGGAGGGCTCCATACGAGCTTCCTCCACGTCGATTCGAAGTTCATTTACTGGATCGATCGGGAGACGACCAACACGACCAACTGCGACGGTCACATCTCGCGCTCCGACAAGAACACCGGGACGCTGATCAACTCGTACACGACGACCGCGTGCTACCCGCAAGGGATCACCAGCGACGCGAGCAACGTCTACTGGGGCGCGCTGGACGGTGTGTACTCGTGCCCGCTCGGCGGGTGCCCCACCGCGGGCCCGACGAAGATGGGAACCGCGTTCACCACCGAGTGGATCGACCAGGACACGCAGTTCGTCTACTGGGTCGACAACTTCGGAGCCGTATACCGCGTCGCGAAGTAGACGGCGCGAGCGACTTTCGCGATCCACGCGCGCCGCGGCGTGATTAGGATGCGCCCCGATGAACCGCCTTACCGCCGCCTGGCCCGTCGCTCTGGGATTCGCATCGCTCGCGCTCGTCGCCGGGTGCAACGGCGCCGAGTTCACTCAGCCGCCGCCGCCCGACGCCGGCCCGCCGTGCTCGACGATCGCGCCGATCATTCGGTGCGATGCCGGCGGCCCCGCGTCGGTGAACGCGTGCACCGCCGAACCCGCGGCGAGCGATACGGTCGTCTCTCGGATCCCGTCCGGGAACTACCCCGTGGGGTGCTCGGTCCAGTTCTACTTCTCCGACTTCGGCGGCGGCTGCGCGCCGGCGCCGAACCCGTGCACGTGTCTCGCCGGGAGCGGCAGCGGCGACGCGAGCGCTCCGGCGCAGTGGAGCTCGTGCGCCGACGCCGGGATCTCCGGACCCTGAGCCGCCGCGCCTACGCGCGGATTCGGAGCGCGCGCGGCTTGATGGCGATTCGCAGCGGGAGCGCGCCGAGCGGCTCGCCGTCGATGTCGAGCAGAACGCGATGCCCGGGGCGGGGGTTGGCGACCGCGAGATCGACTGCGTCGCACGAGTGCGTCGTGACGCCGGGCTCGCCGAGGTGCGTGCCGTCGTACATCTTGGGGGCGTACGCCGCGAAGCCGAGCTTCGAGCGTGGGCACATGACGATGACCTCGAGCTGACCGTCGTCGATCTTCGCCATGGGCGCGATGCGCATTCCCGCGCCGAGCGTGGTGCCGTTGCAGACGGCGAGGACGTACGCCGGGACGCTCAAAACCTCGCGCGCGGCGCCGCGATGGAGCGTGCACATGATCACGACCGGCTCGAACGCGGCGAGCGCGCGGACCGTGGCGAGCGCGTAGGTGACCGTCGGTCCCATCGCGCGATTGGCGTCGGCGACGTAGCGATCGACGAGCCCTCCGATTCCGGCGGAGAGGACGTTCACGAACCAGCGCGAGCCCTCGCTTCCGTCGTCGTGGCGAAACGTGGCGTGGCCGACGTCGATGCGGCGCTCGCGGCCCGAGGCGATGGCCGCGAGGTAGTGATCGAGCCGATGCTCCAGCCCCAGCGACCGGCGGAAGTCGCCCCCCGTTCCTTGCCCGATGAACCCGACGGCCGCGGTGTCGCCCCCGGCGTCGAGCACGCCGTTGCAGACCTCATGGAGCGTGCCGTCACCGCCGACGGCGACGATGAGCGCTCGCCCGGCCTTCGAGGCGTCGCGCGCGATGTCGATGGCGTGGGCGCCTCGCTCGGTGAAGGAGACGTCGACCGCTCCGAGCGCGCGCTCGATGATCGGCTTCATCTCGCCGAACACTCGCCCCGCGCGACCGCCGCCCGCGCGCGGGTTCACGATGACGAGAGGCTTCACACCGAGAGTTCTACCGTAACGTCGCGAGCGACGGCACGTTCGTCAGCGGCCACCGCCGCGTCCGGCCACACGACGCCGCGGGCGCGCAGGTCGGCCACGGTGTCGGCCAGGGTCGTCGTCGGATCACGCGGCGTCCACTCGAGCTCGCGCTCGGCGCGCGACGCATCGACGTACCAGTAGTACCGGGCGAGCTCGAGGCTCTCGGCGTCGATGGTCGGCTCGCGCCCGATCGCGGCGGCCATTCGCTCGAGGAGCATCCCCGCGGCGCGAGACGCCTCGCGCGGCAACGGCGCCCACGGACCCTTCACGCCCGATACGCGTTCCAATCGCGCGAACAGCTCGCGCAACGTCACGTTGCACGCGCTGACGAGGTACCGCGTCCCTGCGCGACCGCGCTCGAGCGCGCGCACCATCGCGTCCGCCGCGTCGCGCGCATCGACGAACGACACGCCGCCCGACGGGATTGCAGCGATCTTGCCGCTGAGAAAGAGCCGCACGTCTTCGGTCGACGATCCCCGCACGTCGCCCGGCCCGAGGAGCAACGACGGGCTCACCGCCGTCACCTCGAACCCGGTACGGCTTCGCGCCAGCGCTTCCCCTTCGGCCCACAGCTTCGCGCGGTAGTACGGCCACTGATTCACCAGCGCGTACGGCGTCTCGTCGTCCTCGTTCGAGACGCGATCGGGATCTTCGCTCACCGCGACGACGCCGCTGCTCGACGCGACCACGACGCGCCCCACGGCCGAAGCCTCGCAGGCATCGAGCACTGCGCGCGTTCCCAGCACGTGCACGACGCGCATCGCCTCGGCGTCCTTCGGATCGCGCGACACGCGGCCGGCGCAATGGATCGCGCCGTCGCACCCCGCCACCGCTTCACGAAGCCGCGCCACGTCGGTCACGTCTCCGCGCTTCGCCTCGACGCCGTCGATCTCCGGAAACTCCCCGCGCGAGAACGCGACCACGCGCACGTTGCGCGCGAGCAGCGCATCGACGACGTGCGACCCGAGAAACCCGGTGGCTCCAGTGACGAGGACGCGCTTCATGATTCCAGCTGGAAGATCTTTTGGAACGTGAGGAGGAGCGATACGTCGTTCGATTTGATCGCCCCCGACAGGAAGTCGCTCGGCCCCGGCATGTACGACTCGCGGACGATCTTGGTGAAGATCTCGGAGCTCGTCTTGAGGACACAGTCGGCCTGTCCCCCTTCGGGCTTGCCGAGCTTCACGTCGCAGCCGTCGCTCGAGCACTTCACCGTCCACTTCGCGAGCTCGTCGTTGCCGAGCGTGAAGTAGTAGCTGACGGGCTTGTCGACCGCGGTCCGGTCGAACTTCTCTTCGAGCTCGGCGAACAGGCGCACGAGCGGATGCGGCGCTTCCGGTTCGACGGGCGCGTCGGCGCTGGCGGTGGAGAGGTCGAGCACCTTCCCCTCCTGGAGCGCGAGGACGGCGGCGCGTGCGAGCTTGGCGACTTCGCGCGCGGCGTCGGCGGGAGTCATGCTCGCCGTGAGCCGTCGCATGTCTTCCACGCGGAGCGGCGGGCCGATCTTCGCGGCCACTTCGCGCTTGGTCGGCAGCGCGCGCCCCTTCGGCATCGCGGCGTGCGTACCCGCGAGGAAGACCGGGAGAATGTCGACGCCGTGGGTGAGCGCCAGCTGGCCGATCATCGGCTTCCACTCGCCGACCTCGCCCGTGGTGCTGCGGGTCCCTTCGGGGAAGAGGAGCACCGTCTTGCCGCTGGCGATGATCTCGCTCGCCTGCCGCAAGGCTGCGCGGAGGCCGCTCTTGCGATCGATCGCGACGAGGTTCGTCATGTTCTCGAAGAAGGCCTTTCGCAGGCCGCCCCCTTCGAAGAAATAGTCCTGCGCTGCGAGCGACACGATGTCCTCGCCGTACGCGCCGAGCGCGTGGCGCACGAGCCCCATGTCGAGGTGGCTGGCGTGGTTGGCGACGACGATCGTGTTGCGGTTGTGCGGGATGAACGCGCGCCCGGTGACGCGCGTCTTCATCATCTGCCCGTAGAAGGCGTCCTGCAGCTTGCCCACGAAGCGCTTGCCGGCCTCCTGCATCGCCGCCGGGAGCACGATGTCGTCGGGCTCGCCGCGCTCGATCGTCGCACGCTTCGAGATGGCCTTCGGGTTGCTCTCCGGCGACGGGTCCTCGCCCACGAGCGACTCCACCTCGCCGACCGTGCGGCACGCCTGCAGCGCCGCGGGGTCGATCGTCCGTCCGCGCGCTTCGAGCGCTTCGAGGAGCTCGGCCATGCGGAGCGAGTCGAACGCGAGGTCGCCTTGCAGCGTGGTCTCGGTCGTCATCGAGAGGAAGCCGGTGATCGCCGTGATCGCCATGCGCACTTCGCCTGCGACGCCGCCGTCGATCGCGCGCGTCGTCGCGGCGATCTTCCGCGCGAGGATGGACTGCACCTCGTCGCGCTTCACCTTGCGCGTCGCGGTGCGCGGTAGCGGCTGATCCGACAGATGGAGAATCGACGGCCGCTGCCCGTACGGCAGCTTGTCGAACGCGCGCTGCAACGCCGTGCGCGCGCGCTCGTTACGAGCGACACGATCGCTCTCGTCGTCGCTCTTCGAAGGCACCGCGAGGCACGCGACCTTCTCGCCCGATTCGCTCGCCACGCCGAGCACCACCAGCTCCGCCACGCCGTCGATGCTCCCGAGCCGCTGTTCGACGTCGTCGGGGTAGACGTTCTCGCCGGTCGGTCCGACGACGACGTCCTTCATGCGCGACACGAGGACGAGCCGCCCTTGCTTGTCGAGCTTGCCGAGGTCGCCGGTGTGGAGCCACCCCTCGCCGTCGATCGTCCGGGCCGTCGCCACGTCGTCGGTGTAGCCGGCCATCACGTTCGGCCCGCGCGCGATCACTTCGCCGACGCCGCTCTCGTCCGCGTTCGCGATCTTCACCTCGACGCCCGGGATCGCCTTGCCGACGTTCCCGCTCTTGGTCTTCACGGACCCCTTCGAGACCGTCAGCACCGGCGCGGCTTCGGTGAGCCCGTAGCCTTCGGCCAGCGGCAAGCCCATGGCCGCGAAGCGATCGTGCGTCTCCTTCGGGAGCGCCGCGCCGCCCGAGATCAGGAAGCGCAGCTCGCCGCCGAGCGCCGCGTGCACCGGGCCGAACAGCAGCTTGCCGGCGTCGATGCCGAGCTTCGATCCCAGCGCGCGATTCAGCTCGCCGCCGGCCTGGAAGAGCGCCGCGGCCATCGGTCCGCGCTTCGCGATCTCGCCGGTGATGCGTCGCTCGAGCAGCTGCCACAGCGCCGGCACGCCGACCATCGCCGTGACCTTGCCGACTGCGAGGCCGTCGGCGAGGCGCTCGCCGTTCAGCTCGTCGAGGTACAGGACGTGCGCGCCGCGCGAGAGCGGCAGCAGCAGCCCGCACGTGAACTCGAACGTGTGGTGCAGCGGCAGCACGCTCATGACGCGGTCTCTCCCCGAGAGCGGGAAGATCGGCGCGAGCGCGGCGATGAGCGACGTGAAGTTCGCGTGCGTGAGCTTCACCCCCTTGGGCTTGCCCGTGGTGCCGCTCGTGTAGAGCAGGCTCGCGATGTCGCCCGAGTCGGGGGCGATGACCGGCGGATCGAGTGCGTCGTCGCGCTGGGCGATCGCGTGGAGGTTCCACGCATTCGCGTGCGGGATCTCCTTGTCGGAGATGACGGCGGCTGCTTCGCAGTCGGCGAGGAGGCTCGCCCGCGCCTCTTCGTCGAGCGCAGGATCGATCGGCACGGCGACTCCGCCGGCGCGCAAGATTCCGAAGTACGCGACGGCCCACTCCGGTCGGCTCGCGGCCGAGAGCACGACGCGATCGCCCGGTTCCACTCCAGACGCGGCGAGACGCGCGGCCACCGCACGCGATCGCGCGCGGAGCTCCTCGTACGTCACGCGCGTCGCCTCCCCGTTCTCGAGGCGCGAGAGCGCGGCCGCGTGCCCGTGACGCTCGGCCATCTCTTCGAGGAGCGAGACGAGCGTCTCGTGCGCGGTGAGCGCCTTCGTCTCCTTCGCCATCTTCTTGTCCATGGCCGGCAGGACCCACTTCTCCATCGCCGGCATGTGGACGTTGTGGAACCAGTCGGCCCAGTCGATCGCCTCCGGTGCCCACGGCAGCTTCGCCCGATCGGCATCGCTCAGGCGCGCGCGCGCTTCACGCACGTTGGCGCAGGAGAACGGGCCGTTCCTCGAAGTGGTGAACGGAGCGAACAGCTTCATGATCGCGCCGATCTTCTCTTCCTGCTTCGCCGCCTTCTCGAGCGCGTTCGCCGCGCCCTTGAGCGCAGGCGACGCCTTCTTCATCGAGCGCGCGATCTCGCGGCCCCACTTCGCCATCGCCGGCGAGCCGATGGCGTCGAAGCGCTTCTCGCTCACGGCGATCGACTCCAGGTGCCCCTGGAAGAAGTCGACGAACGGATTGCCCGTCCCCTTACGGAGGTAGTGCTTTCGCTTGTAGAGCCCCGTGAGCTCGCCGAAGCGCGCGGCGGTGCACGGGTTCACGTCGGACGCGCCGAGCTGATAGACCGGCTTCGCGCTCCCTTCGAGCAGCTCCGCCAGCGCGACGATCATCCCCGCGCACACGTAGTCGGTGGGGATGAAGTCGAGCGGCACGGGGCCGAGCGGAACCTGCACCTGCCCCTTCATGATGAGGAAGATGAGCGGCGCCGACGTGCTGATCCCTTCGTTCCACGACGGGAACGGATAGGTCATCGTGCTCTCGCAGCACGCCGGACGAACGATCGCGAAGGGGACGCCGGAACGGGCGATGATCTGCTCGCCGAGGCTCTTGGTGTACGTGTAGATGTTCGGCCAACCCCAGTGGGTCGCGCGTTCGACGCCGGCCTCGACGAGCGCCTCGCTCACGAACTTCCGCTGCGCCTTCGACTTCTCGGCGACCAGAGCGCGGCCCGTCGCCGGCTCGCCGCGCGCACGAAGGACGCGGGCGGCGTCTTCCTCGAACTCGCTCTGACGAAACGCGTCTTCGGCGCGCTTCTTCACCTGCGCGACGAGCTCGCCGCATTCGGCCAGCTCGCGCTCGGCGTCCCACGAGTCGGTGGGGAGCTCGGCGCTGCGAGGGAAGGGGACCGCGCACGGATCGACCTCGAGGATTGGCCCCGGGCGTCGCCCCGCCGTGTAGCACGTGCTCGTGTGCATCAGCGGGACGGGCGCGTCGGCGGTTCCGAGGGCGCGCGCCAGCTCCACGACGTGCTGCGTCCCGCGCGTGTTCGCGTCGAGCGCTTCGTCGAGCGGTGGATTGAAATCCACCACGCCGGCCACGTTCACGATGGCGTCGATCGTCCCGGCGAGCTCGCGCACGATCTCGGCGTCGATCCCGCACAGCGCTTCGCCGACGTCGCCGTCGACCACGACGATCTTCTCTCTCAGGAAGTCTTCGAACCCTTCGCCGTACGTCTTCCGCAGCGGCTCCAGCGCTTCGCTCTTCGCGATGGTCGACCAGAAGCGCCCTTCGCTCGATTGGCGATCGTTGGACCGCACGAGCAAGTAGATGCGCCCGACGTCGGGGTACCGATCGAGCAACATCGACCACAGCACCTTGCCGAGGAACCCCGTCCCTCCGAGCACGAGAAGCCGCGCGCCGCCGAGGAGCGCCGATACGTCGAGTTCGACACCCCTCTCCCCTTGCGGGAGAGGGGCCGGGGGTGAGGGCCGCGGGTCCATGGTCACGCCTCCGCGCTGTGGCCGTTCGTCATCGCGCCGTTCGTGTGACCCGCGCTGGCGACGGGCGGTGCCCCGCTCACGTCGGCCATCAGGATCGGCGGCATGTGCAGGAGCGTGATCTCGGGCGACGGCGTGTTCCCCTTCGCCATCTCCAGCGCCTCGTTCATCGAGCGCGCCGTCTCGTAGCCCAGGATCTTCGGCACGTAGGCGTTGTCGGCGCCGACCACGATCACCTTGCCCAGCCACTGCCGCCCGGCCTCGCCCCAGTACCACATGAAGAACGGGTGAGCCGGGTGGTAGGCGTGCCCGCTCCGGTACATCTGGATGTACGCCGGGTTCGACGCGAACTTCTCTTCGTACTTCTTGTGAAGCACGGCGGCGTCGCGCGTCTCGGGGAGCAGGTTGTGGAAGAACTCCACGTACGGCGCGTGGTGCTCGCGATCGAACCGGTCGGAGCAGGGGTGCGTGATGATCATCGTCCCCCCTTTCTTCACGAGCGGCGCGTTGCGGTAGCAGTTGAAGAGGTACCCCTGCGCCATCACCTGAACGAGCAGCGGGTTCAGGAACGAGTGCACGTTGTACGGGCTGATGTACGGGATGCCGGCGACGAGGATGTCGGCCTGCCCTTGCACCGGCACGACGTACTGCTCGTCGCACCGCGCGAGCGTCATGGCGTGCACCGCTTCGGTCTCACCAGCGAACACGCCGGTCACTCCGTACGGCGACGGGACGCGATCGAAGATCGCCTGGCGGGCGCCCTGCGGGAGCGCGTCGAGCGCGAACTTGAGCCCCTTCATGGCGCTCTGCTCGCCGCCCGAGAGATCGTCCTCGTTCTTGTGAAGGAACTCGAGCGGGCGATCGAACATGCGGTTGTTGATCGTGGTCTCGATCGTGAAGACGTTGAGCGCCTTGTTCGTCACGCGACCCATGCGGTTCACGCGCGTCGAGAGCTCGCTGGCCTTCGGATCCATGTACGAGTGGCACTTCCGCATCGTCTGCGGCTCGTGGTGGAACTTGAGGCTCTTGTAGCCGCAGAGCCCCACGGTCACCGACTTGTGACCGCCGTCCATCGGCACGAGGTTCAGGTTCACGTAGATCACCAGATCGCTCTCGACCGCCTTGCGATTGAGCTCGATGACCTCGCCGTGATCGGTCGTGCCGACCTCTTTCATCCCCTTGGGATCTTCGGCGTCGTGGTTGTAGAGGCGCTTGGGCCAGTAGGCGTCGAAGATCTTCGCGCCGACCATGTGCCGCACTTCGGGGCCGGTCATGCGGCGATGAAGCGACGTGGCGATGATGATCTCGAAGTCGTCGACGCCGTGATCGGCCAGGAGCTCGAGCACGATCGTGAGCACGCGCTCGCGCACGTCGGGGGCGCGCATCGGCGGGAGCGGGAGCGAGATGTCGTCGACGGCGATGACGACCTTCATCCCCGGGCGGAGCTTGGCGTGAAGCGGGTCGCTTCCGTACGGGTGGTTCAGCGCGTAGCGAATCGCGGCGTCGACGTCCTTCAACGCCTCGAGCGGCTGCCTCGGGTACACGGCGCGCGCGCCGGCGGGCAGGTCGATGTCGATCAGCCGATCGCCCGAGAAGATCGTGCGCGGCGCGCTCTTGCGATCGAGCGTCACCACCAGCGGGCTTCGCTGGCCCTTGTTCCGCGACGGCGGAGCGCGGAACGCTTCGGACAGAAATCGATTCATCATGACGGGCTCTCCATTCGAAGGACGGGCCAACCGTGCGCCGAGGCGAGCTGCGCGAGTCGGTAATCGGGGTTCACTGCGGCAGGGTGGCCGACGACCGAGAGCATCGGCACGTCGGAGTAGCTGTCGGAGTAGGCGAAGCAGTCGTCGAGGTCGTGGCCGTGCGCGCGCGCGTGATCGCGAATGAGCTTCGCTTTCTCGGGGCCGGCGACGACGGGGCGAACGAGCTTGCCGGTGGCGACGCCGTTCGCGATCTCGAGCTTGTTGGCGATGATGCCGGTGGCGCCGAGGTGCTTCGCGAGCCGCTGCATCAGGAAGTCGAGCGCGCCCGAGACCAGGATGACGTCGTGCCCCTGGTCACGCGAGCGGGTGACGAGGTCCTTGGCGTTCGCGTAGAGCGCGCGCTTGATCACCGACTCGAAGGCGTCGTCCGCCAGCAGCAGAAGGCGGTCTTCCGACATCCCTTCGTAGGCGGAGAACAGGAGCTCGTTGAAGAGCCGGCGGTCCTGGAACTCCGCCAGCGCCATGCGCGGACCACGGAACGCGGCGCGCGCCAGCTTCCCCAGGCTGCGCAGCGGGGTTTGCTGATTCACCAGATAGAAGAGCGTCGGGTGCAGGAGGTTGGTGCGGACCAGCGTCCCGTCGACGTCGAAGTAACTTGCTGCCACGGCACACGGCTAATGGTTCGAGCTGACGCGCGTGTCAACGGTGACAGGCAAATGCCGTGAAATTTCGCTCGGAGTGGACTGACACGGGTGTCAGTTCCGAGGGCGTTTCACCGCGAGCCTTTCGACCAGGACTGCCCGCAGCGCCCGCGCCGCCGCCGACAAATACGCTTCGCCGCGATGAACGAGCGCCACGTGACGCCTGATCCCCCCGCGCGCGATCTCCACCGCCACGAAGCGCCCCCCGCGGGCATCCGTGTACGACTGGGCCACGATTCGCGGGAGAAGGGCCACGCCCAGCCCGTGCTCCACCATGTGCCGCGCCGTCTGCAGGTTGTCGACCTCGACCACGACGCGCGGCTCCACGCCCCGTTCGGCGCACGCCGCTTCGAACGCGGCCGTCGCCGGGACGTTGGGGATGACGACGAGCGGCTCGTTCACGGCTTCGGTGAGCACGATCGATTTGCGCGACGCGAAGCGATGGGTCGGCGGGACGGCGAGCACGTAGTCCTCCTGCCAGAGCTTCTGCGCCGTGAGGTCGAGGCGGCGGACGGGGAGGTTGAAGAGGGCGAGGTCGAGCTCTCCGCTGGCGACCCGCTCTTCGAGCATGTGGGGGAGTGCGTTCACCAGGCGAAGGCGCACGACGGGGTGACGCTCGTGGAAGATCGCCAGCACGGGCGGGAGGACGTACGCGCCGATCGTGTGCTGCGCGCCGATCGTGACGACGCCCGTGGGGGCGCTGGCCAGCTCGTCGAGCGCGGCGACGCCGGCGTCGATCGAGGCCACGGCGTGCTCGGCTTGGGGGAGGAACCGCGTCCCCGCCCCGGTGAGCACCACGCCGCTCGGCGCGCGCACCACCAGGCGCGCCCCCAGCTCGCGCTCCAGTTGCTGCACGCGGCGCGAGAGCGTCGGCTGCGTCGAGCCGAGTCTTTTCGCGGCCGCGGTGAACTTCCCGGTGCGCGCCAGGGTCACGAACGCGCGGAGCTGGTCGGTATCCATGGGCCGATCTCATCATGCGGAATACGCATCGTCGATATACCGTTCCATGCCGTGCGCGCATGACCCCCGCACCCTACCTTCTTGCTCATGCCACATCGCTTTCGGCGCGCGGTCGCCACCGGCTCTGTCCTCTGCGGGCTCGTCGTAGCCGCGTTCGAGGGGACGGTCGTGACGAGCGCGATGCCGACGATCGCGCGCGAGCTCGGCGGGATGGGGGCGTACTCGTGGGTGTTCTCGGCGTTCCTGATGGCGACGACGGTGGGGGTGCTGGCGTGCGGGAAGCTGGCGGATCTGTTCGGGCGGAAGCCGATCTTCGTCGGCGGCGTCGTGCTGTTCCTGGTCGGGTCGGCGCTGTGCGGTGCGTCGACGACGATCGAGCAGCTCATCGCGTTTCGCGTCGTCCAGGGGCTGGGCGCGGGGGCGATTCAGCCGATCGCGATGACGATCAGCGCCGACCTGTACACGCTCGCCGAGCGGGCCAACGTGCAGGCGGTGTTCACGAGCGCGTGGGGCGCGGCGAACGTCGTGGGGCCGATCCTGGGCGGGTTCATCGTGCTGCACATGTCGTGGCGATGGGTGTTTCTGGTGAACGTGCCGCCGGGGGTGCTCGCGGTGTTGTTGCTGCTGCCGTCGTACAGCGATCCGCCGCGCCGCCCGCGCGTGAAGGCGGGAGCGATGCGCGCGTTAGGCGCGGAGCTCAGCGCGCTGTTCGCGAACGGCGTGGTGCGCGCAGGGGTGGTGGCCGGCGTGTTCAGCGGCGCGACGCTCTACCTGTGCGCGGCGTACGTGCCGCTGTGGCTGACGATGCACGCGCACCTCGACGCGCTCGCCTCGGGCGCCGCGCTCGTTCCGCTCCTGGCCGGGTGGGCCGTGGGATCGAGCTTCGGCGTTCGCGTGCTGGTGCGCTACGGGATGCGCGCCAGCGTGGCCGGTGGGTTCGCGATCGCGTTCGCGGGCGCGCTGGCGCTGGCGGTGATCGGCTCGCACGACGTGCCCGTGGTGTGGACGTACGTGACGCTCGGCGTGCTCGGCATCGGGCTCGGGCCGGCGTCGAGCACGTCGCTCGTGGCGCCGCAGAGCGCGGTGCCGTGGCAGCAGCGCGGCCTCGTCACGAGCGCGATCTACGCGGCGCGCATGCTCGGCGGATCGCTCGCCGTCATCGCCTTCGGCGCGCGCGATACCTCGGGCGCCGCGCGACTCGAAGGGGTCGCGGCGGTCACGCTGGCCGCGGCGGTGAGCGCGTGGTTCATCGCGCCGAAGGACGTGAGCGCGATCGAAGCGGCGGAGTCGTCGCTGGCGTAGGCGCGCCCGGTCCGCGGGATGGAACGACTCTGCCCGCGAACCCTCACCCCCAGCGATGCGCACGAATCGCGCGTCCCCTCTCCCGCGAGGGGAGAGGGGAAAGCCACAAGGCAGTAGCCCTCTCCCCTCGCGGGAGAGGGCTCGTGGGCGCACCGAGCGAACTGTGTGGGTGAGGGGTCGCGATGAGACGCGCTTGCGTTCATGCGAATGCGTCGCGGAATCCACCGACGCGTCGCACGCGAGCGTGGGCTTTCAAGACGCACGCTTCGCCGCCGACGAGATCGAGTGCGAGCTCGAACGTCTCCCGCTCCGTCTTCGTTCCGAGCAATCGCTTGGCGCGATCGAGCTTCGATTGATCGATCTTGAAGTGTTTGCGGCGCCTCATCGTCTTGGGCGCGGTCACTCGTCCACCGCGTCGCTCGGCACGTGCCCCCACCACGTCACCTCGCCCTCGTGCCACGCGATCCATCGCACCGAGCCGTCTTGCGAGACGACGATCGCGATCGCGTCCTTCACCGCGGCGCACAGCCGGTACGCCGAGCGGTGCCGCGTCCCCACGCCGTCGGTCGACTCGTACGTGCGCGTGGTCGCGTCGCGATCGCGCGCGACGGCGACGCGCGTCACCTCCGGCAGGTCGCCCACGATCTCCGCGCCGAAGCCCAGCACCTCCCAGCGCATGTTCATCACCACCGCGCCGTCGACGTCGGCGAGGCCCGCGAGCAAGTGGCTCACTTCGAAGATCGCCTCGTCGATGGCGGGGAACGGCTCGCGGCTCTGGCTCGCGTAGTCCTTCCACCCCGCGGGGTGCCCCAGCGCGTCGACCGCCGCCGAACGCGCCAGCGCGCGCATCGCGCCGAGCACCAGCGTGCGATGACGACGGCGCGGCTCTTCTTCCTCGAAGCCGTACTTCATGTGAAGGAACTTCGTCGCCTGGCAGTCGGGCGGAAGGATGATGATCGTTCCGCCGTGGTGCGCGTTGCGCATCGTCGCCAGCACGCGCTTCACCATCCGGTACGAGAGGACGCGCGTGAGCTCGGGATCGAGCTCGCCCCACGGCTCCTGCGCGTTGGCGCGCGCCTGCTCGTGGAGCGTGAAGATCTCGTCGCGCATCGGCGTGAAGCGCTCCGGGAGCCAGCTCGAGTTGAAGACGTCCATCCCCGGACGCGCGATCGATCCGCCGCGCAGCTCGGCGATCGTCTTGTCGCCGCGCGCCACCGCGAGCAGCCCCGGACCGAACGCGCGAATGACGAGCGGCGACGTCGGGATCTCGGGCGCGAGCGAGCGACCGCCCTGCTTCCGTTCGAGCCACCGCGGGCCGGTGTGCACCGCGCCCCAGATCGAGAAGCCGTCGTCCGTCGGCACGACGCCGATCAGCGAGCGCGCGTACTTCAACGCCGGCGCGAGTCGCCGGAGCTCGTGCTCGTCGAGCAGGCGCGGCGTCGCGAAGAGGAGGCGCATCACGCCGCGCGGCGGACCGGCCGATTGCGGAAAGGCGTCGGGCGGCGCGACCACGATGCGGAACGTCACCGCGCGCTCTTCCTCGCGCAGCAGCGACGCCTGGTACGCGATCGAGAGCAGTGTCTCGAGACGAGTCGGAAGCGGCGGCGCATCGGCCGGCCACACCTCGCGCACGAACGCGGCGAGCTCGAACGGGTAAGCGTGGCGTTCGCTCATGGCGGCGCACATGACGGTAATTGAGAACAGTACCGTACGTGGTGCCCGCGCGCGTTGCGCCGCGAGCCCCGGTGTCGGGCGAGAGGAGCCGACGAGCCCCTGGTCAGTCCAGCTGCCGGATCCGGGCCATCAGTGACTCAGGCGGCGTTCAGCGCCGCTGCGAATGTCCTTTGCGTACGGCTGGGCACGCCACGCGCCATCCGGGCGATCGATGCGCGCCGATCGACGGATCGACCGGAAAAGAAGCGATTTGGATGGGCTCCGCGCACGCGGGATCACCATGTGACCACCCTCCGTGGCCTGGACGTTGCTCCGTAAAGGCTCGGAGGCACCGCTTTGACGCTTGCTCAGTCCAATACGTCGTTCCCCGAGTCGGCCCCGTTCCTGCTCGTCCGTCCGTCGAGCGGCGACGTCACGGACGTCCTCGAGGACGAAGAGGATGCGGCCTCGAAGAGCGTCCCGCCGCGGCCGCCCCCTTCGAGCGTCAGGACGACGGAGCACAGCCTGCCGAGCGTCATCGTCGATCTTCGCGAGCTCGAGGCGAGCGCGGAAGAAGAGGCGCAGCGTTCGAGCGACGTCGACGTGCTCTTGATGGAGGCGATCGAAGCGCACGCGAGCCTGCGGGACTCGCGTCGCGTGCAGACGCTTCACGTCATCGAGGAGCGCCCACGCCCGCGCTCGGGCGCGGTGCGCACCGTGGCGATCGCGCTGCTCACGGCGTGCGCGCTCGCTGGGACGGCGTTCGCGGGCGTGCGCGTGTACCACGTGTCACCGAGCTCGCTCGGCGCAGCGCTGCATATCGCGCGCTAGCGCGCTTCACCTCGCGCGGTAGCCGGGCTTCACACGGTCCACACACTCAACGCTGTCATCCTGAGGAGCGCAGCGACGAAGGAGCCCCGCGGTGTACGCGGAGGTCCTTCGCTGCGCTCAGGATGACAAATGGGCGACGCTCACGAAAAGTGAGCGCTCACGACAACCGGGCTCTCAGCCCGCGGTGCCGGTCTTCTCGGCGTTCTCGACGAACGCGAGGAACGCATGGGCGACGGCGCGGACGCCGCTCACCGCGCAGATCTCCGAGTGGAGGTCCATCACGCATTCGAAGACGGCGTCGCGCTGCGCGTTCGAAGGCGCGCTCTTCAGCCACGTCTCGATCATGCGCGTGTACGACGCGGCGGCGGCTTGGTAGTCGCGCACGCGCGGCGTCATCGCCATGTCGTCGAGCGCGAAGCGGATCTCATCGAGTGCCTTCTCGAGCGCGGGGATCTGGGTCGCGATGTCCATGGCGAGGACGCTAAGCCCTTCCGCTGCGCGCATCCAGTCTCGTGCATTCAATTTCGTAGAAAGTTCCAGACGCTCTGCGTCACGGAACCAAGGCGGCGTTGCCGCACGCCGTGTAGTCGACCCCCAGGCCGCTCAACCAGCTCGTGAGGCACGTGTCTCCCGTATCGCCGCCTTGAATCACCTGACCGCCCTTGTGCCTCTCCAGCTGCATCGGCTTTCGCAGCAAGAGGAGGACGTGCGGGTCGAAGTTGCCGGCGAAGACCTCGCTCGTGAGCTCCGGCTGCACGCTGATGGCGGCGGTGAAGTTCGCGAAGATCTCCGCTTCGGTCTCGGGCGCGCCGCCGGGGTAATTGCCGGCGTCGTCGACGATGCGAAGGCCGCTCTGCGAGAAGATGCGGAGCGGGCGGCCGATGCCGCCGTGGCAGTCGAGTGTTCCGCAACGCGCCGCGAGGAAGCCGTCGACGCCGATCTTCGCGCCGCCGCCGGCGTACTGCTCGAAGGCGTCGTCGGGCGTGTAGATGTTCGTCACGCGGTTCGGATCGGGGGTGCCGCCGCACGCCGCCACGAGCACGACGCCGACGGCGATCGCCGCCGCGGCCACCACGCTCACGATCACCCGGGCGTCGAGCTTCATTGCAACCCCGAGCTGGGTGCGCCCGACAGATCGGGGTTGACCGGACAGTTCGCGTTCGCCGCGAGCTGGTCAGCCGGCGGCGCGCCGCCCGTGATGAAGATGTGGCCGGGCGTGTTGTAGTTCACCGGATCGAAGTGGCACTCGGCGCACGACGTGGCGCGGCTGATCTGCGTGGCCATCTTCGACGTGTAGAGGTTCTTCGGCCCGGCGAAGACGGCGACGAGGACCGGAAACGCCGGCGTGTAGTCGCTCGGGCGCACGAAGAAGTTGCCGACACAGTTCGTGTGAATCAGCGACTGCGTGCCCAGCGAGTCTTCGACCGAGACGACCGCGTCGTTCACGCCGACCACGCTGCCGCTGTACTGCGCGACGCCGCCCGACCAGAAGATCGTCCCCGCCAGCGAGAACTCCGTCTTCGCCGGACCCTCGGGCCCGTGGCACGCGGTGCACGGCTGACCGGCGCGGTGGTACTCGCCCTGCGGGATGCTGGGGTCTTCGGGGCCGAGCGAGGTGACGAGCTGGTCGTGCACCGGATCGGCGCACGACGACACGATCGCCGAGACGACCATAGCCCCCACGAGCAACCCGGCGACGCGAACGGTGCGGAGACGCGGCGTCATCACTCGAACTCCGCGTCGATGCCGATCGCGCTGTAGACCGCGGTCCGGAATGTGATGAACAGAGCGTCGAAGTACTTCGTGTACATGATGTCGCCCGAGAAATTGACCCCCCACTGAGTCTTCGACTCCGGCGCATTCAGCGCAAGGCGCATCCCGCCGCCGCCGGTGAGCGTGATGAGCGGCGAGAGCTCGCGGTCGTCGCTGCGAAAGAGCGGCACGGTCACGCCCTGCGTCGGATCGACGAGCGCGCCGTACGCCAGCTTGTAGAAGTTCGCGCCGGTCTGCGCGTTCACGCGCGCGTGCGGCCACAGCCGGAACCGCTTCGACATGTCGATGACGTAGCGCGCGTCAGTGGTCGTCGATTTGAGCTGCCACGAGTCGTAGTAGATGCGCTGATCGATCCGGAGCGTGGTGCTCGTGAAGCGGTGAATGAGGCGGATGCCCAGCGCGTAGCGATCGCGCGCTTCGGGGAGCTGCTCCAGCGGCCGCACGTTGAGGCGGTAGCGGTTCACGAGATCGACCGACGCGCCCGGCGGGATGAACGGCACGACCGAGTTGGGGTCGAACATCGGCACGTAGCGGTACGGCTTCGACTGATCGCCGCGCTCGAACTGCCCCGTGGCCGTGGCCACGATGAGCGTGGAGGCCGAGAGCACCTGCGTGACGCCCGCCTCGGCCTCGCTCGTGTCGAGGTGCGCGATGACGTTGCTCGGCCCGCGGCCGATGTTGTCGTGCGTGCGGTTGAAGGCGATGCGCGGCGTCGTGAGCTTGTCGTTGAAGTCGCCGGTGAGTGCGAGCCCGCCGCCCATGGACACGTAGTCGGGCTCGTCGGAGAACGTGGCCGTGGCCTGCGCGCCGTAGAGGCCCGGCTTGTACCCGCCGGTGAGCACGCCCGCGTAGCGCTCTTCCTTGTAGTGCGCCGAGGCGGTCGACACGATGTCGGGCGACGCCGCGGTCACGACGTCGACGATGAACGACCCGCCGATGTTCCACCCCGCGGTGGGCGAGCTGATGGAGGCGTTGAACGACGGCGTGGCCACGTACACGTGCGTCGTGTCCGCGTAGCCGGCGACGTCGAAGCCCGCCTTCACGACGAGGTTCTTCCGGTTCTGCGGGAGACACTTGAGGACGTCTTCCTGGTTCTTCGACTGCAGCATGCAGCGAAGCTGGCCGGGCGTGAGGTACTCGCTGGGGGGCGACGAGAGCGCCACCTTCACCGTGAGCAGCTCGCCTTCGTTCGTCGTGTATTCCTGATCGAACGTGAGCGGCACGCCGCCGTTGAGCGTCCCTTCGGCGTGCACCGTGTGCTTGCCGGGATCGACGCTGAACTTCTTGGTGAGCGCCTCGGCCGGCACTTCGCGCTCGTCGAACGTCACGTGCAGATCGCTCGAGCCGGGCGGCGCCTGGAAGGTGACGTGCGGGATGCGGAGGAGGAGATCGGTGACGCGCATGCGCGCCGCCTTCATGACGGCGACGTCCTTCTTCTGGATGCCGCTCTCCAGCGCCTTCTGCGCGTCGCGAAGCGCGTCGATCAATTTCCCCGAGCGCCGCTCGCACGACGAGAGGTGGAGGCGCGTCCGCGGTTGCTCTTCGAGCTTCAGCGATTCGTTGTCGTACTCGATGCACTGATCGAGCTTGCCGGCCATGTCGGCCGCGAGGCCTGCGCTCGCTTGCTGGAAGGCGTCGACGTTCTCCCATCCCGGGATCTTCCGCTTGCCGGTGTCGGCCGGCGCGGCGGCGTGCTCCTTCGTGACCTCGGCGTTCTCTTGCTGCGCGGGGGCGGGCGTCGCGGCGGGCGGGGGGGGCGAGGCTTCCTGCGCGGCGTCGGTCGGCTTGTCGGTCGCCGGCGCCGTGTCTTGAACGAGCTTCTTCGCGTCGTCCCACTGGTTCTTGATGTTCGGCGTCGCGCCGCGCTCGGGGAGCTTCGCGTTCGGGTCGGCGCCGAGGGCCGTCGCGAAGTTGTTCCGCGCGTCGTCGGCCTTGCCGATCTGCGACGAGACCATGCCGAGCGCGACGTAGATCTGCCCCTTCGTCGCCCCGCTACACCCCTTCTTGCAGCGATCGAGCGCGCCGTTGAGCTTCGTCTGGGCCGGACCGAACGACGCGTTCGCGTAGTCCTCCTCCATGACGGTCTTCACGGTCGCCTGAACGGCCGCATCCTCGGAGGCCGCAAGGGCCGCGCGAGGGGTGAGCAGCACCGCGAAAAGCGCGGCATACGCAAATGCGACGAGCGACGGCGCCCATCGACGGCAAGGACCCACGAAGCGAGCGTAGCGGAAACGTCGCCCGCTTGATCCGTTTTGCTCGATTTGCGCGACCGCCATACGCGGGGGGCTCTCTGCTTTCTTATTTAACTTCGCGAAGCTTCCGCGCTTCCCCGGCTTCACGAGCGTCGGTTCACGACTCGTCGATCACTGCTGCGACCCGTATCCGACGACACGGGAGGCGCCGACACGGGGGCTCAGTTGCACCCGCACCCGCCGCCGCCGCCGCCGAACCCGCCGGTCGCCCCTTCGGACACCGCGCGCACGTGCTCGTCGATCCCGGACGCCATGTCGTCGGCGGACATCGTCGGCCCGGCGAGCACTCCGCGCTCGTACGGCGCCACGTGCACGCATCCGCCGATCGCGAGAGACGCGCCGACGAGGACCAACGCTGCGACTGCCTGCTTCAACGTGCCGTTCATCCCGGTCGACCTCCAGCCTCACGACAAGGCTAGCGCGACCAAGTGCATCGCTCGCGCCATTGTCGCTGGCAACGCCGAGGCTGCATGAGATGCGCGGAAAAGCTTTGGGCGCACGATGTGGGCGGAGGGTCGCGAGATGGGTCCATGCTGTGTTCGCGGTGGATCGCGCGCGCTCCAGGTGACGAGGTGTGCCGGAGCGGAGAATTGCGTCGAATGCGAAGAGAGCGCGATCGCGCACGGAGCATTTGCCGAGGCACGGTGCGTGCTCGCACAATAGGTCATGGCGAAGCGGTCCTTGCTTGGCGTGGTCCTGATGGTGGCGGTGGGCGTGAGCGCGGCGGTCGCGTGCGCGGACTACGTGCCGCCGGACGTGCCGACGTACGGACCGCCGAACGCGCTGACGGGGAAGACGCCGTTGCCGCCGGGGGATACGACGGCGGGGGATTCGGGGAGCGTGGTGGTGCCGCCGCCGAGCGACGGAGGAGGCGGTGGACCGCAGGTGCTGTGTCAGACGACCGGCGGAACGATCGTCGATGGCGGGCCGTGCGCGGTGAGCTTCAGCGCGCAGATCTTCCCGAAGATGCAGTCGGGCGGCTCGTTGAACTGCGGAGGGACCTTGAACGGGTGCCACGGGTCCGCGACCGCGTCGGCTCCCAAGTTCGACACCTCCGTGGCTCAAACGGCCGCGGGCTACTACGCCGTGCTCGCCAACTACGCGCAGACCGACAATGGCAAGAAGCCGTACGTCAACCCGTGCTCCATCGATCCCGCGCAGTCGGACTTCGTGTGCAACACGCTGGCGGCGGGAGCGACCGGTGAGTGTGGCTCGTCGATGCCGTTGGCTACTCCGGCTGCGGCGGCCGACCAGGCGTTGATCGCGCAGTGGGTCGCGTGCGGGGCGCCGAACAACTGACGCGCGAGCCCTCACCCCCCACGTGGCGACGCGTCTCCCGCGTCCCCTCTTCCCGCGAGGGGAGAGGGGAAATCAGGAGCACTCGCGCGTCGCGCGGTAGACTTCACGTGATGGCGACGACGCCCCTTCCCGAACCGCTCGCCCGCGGTGGATCAACCGATACTTCGCCGCGCGCCCAAGCTCGGTACGTCGAGCTTCTCCGCCAGCGGACTCCGGCCGAGCGTCTCGCGATCGCCGTCTCGCTCTCGCGCGCGGTACGCGAGCTCGTCGTGTCCGGACTTCGCCAACAGAGACCAGACGCGAGCGACGAGGAGATTCGCGCGCGGCTCGCGGTTCGGCTGTTCGGTCGCGCCGTGGCCGAGCGGATCATCGGCGCGGTACCGGACGATGCCCGCTGACGGGCCGCAGATCGACGCGATCGACATCGCGCTGATGGTGGCGCGCGCGATCGAAGACGTGGGCGGCGCTTATTTCGTCGGCGGAAGCCTCGCCAGCTCGATTCAAGGAGAGCCGCGCGCCACCAACGACATCGACATGGTCGTCTCGATCCCTCTCGCTCGCCTGCGCGATTTCATCACGCGCCTGGGCGCGGACTTCGAGGCGGACTTCGACGTCTTTCGCGAAGCGATGCTCCGGGGCTCGACCTGCAACATCTTCTATCTCCCGTTGCTCACCAAGATCGACCTCTTCGCGCTCGGGACGGCGCCCTTCGACGAAGCGGAGTTTGCACGGCGACGGCCGGTGCAGGTGAGGTCGACCGAGCAACTCGTCATCAAGGCGCCCGAGGACACCGTTCTCCGCAAGCTGCTCTGGTTTCGCGCGGGCGGTGAAGTGTCGGAGCGGCAGTGGCGCGACGTCGTCCAGGTTCTGCGCGTGAGCGGACCAGAGATGGATGCCACGTACTTGGACGATTGGGCAGGGCAACTGCGGATCACGTCGCTGCTGGAGAAAGCCCGGCTGGAGGCAGCGGCACCGACGTAGCAGCGCTCGAACGCGATCGCGCGCTTCTCCACCCCCATCGAGAACTGCTCGAACCCGATCGAGCGCCTCTCCACCCACGTAGAGAAGTGCTCGAAGGGGATCGAGCNNGGGGATCGAGCGCTTCTCCACCCCCATCGAGCGCTTCTCCGTGCCCTCCGAGCGCTTCTCCAACGTCGCCCCACAAATCGACATCCTTCGCACACGAAAGATGTCCGATTCGGCGTCCTGGGCAGCTCATACCCTTGAAGGACGATGACGCGGCACTGGGGCCGCGGCGGGGTTGCCTTCGATCAACCCGACCTCCGAGAAAAGTCAGTCTTCGGAGGTCAGTTCAAGAAGGGAGGTGCCCGCATGGGTGCCAACAATCAACCCAACAAGAACACTGCGCAGGCGCTCGACAAGAAGGCCATCCAGGGCGTGGACAAGTATCTCGCGAAGGTCAAAATCGTGACCGTCGCCGGTGCGAACTACACCCCGGATGAACTGAAGGCCGTGCTCCAGGACGAAATCGACGCCATCGAGGCGCTCGACGAAGTCCAGGCGCAGATGCAACAGCAGGTGGCCGACACCCGCGCGGCGAAAGCGAAAGCGAGCGTCACGCGGGCCGGGCTCAGGGCTCACATCCTGGGCAACTACGGAGCTGTGGCCGTCCAAATGCTCGTCGACTTCGGCATGTCCGTGCCGAAGGCGAAGGGGAAGAAGACGGCCCAGGTGAAGGCAGACGCCGTCACCAAGGCTCTGGCCACCCGCGAGGCACGCCACACGATGGGCAAGAAGCAAAAGCTTGCCATCAAGGGCGTGACTCAAACGGCTGCGCAGGCGGAAACGCCTACGCAGAGTGCGCAGGCTGCAAAGCCCGCGCAGGTCGCCGCCGCTGCGGCAACCACGCTGCCGAACTAGGAGGCCGCGTGGAAGTAGGCGAGTCGGGGAGGGCGGAGCGAGCAGTCGACGCTCCGTCTTCCTCCGAGCGCTGAGCCTGTGTATAGCGTCGCCCGCCAATGGATCCGAAGACCGTTCGCGCGCTGCTCGACGCGCAAGACTGGGCCGACGTTCGCGCCCGCGTTCTCGAGTTCGCGACGTACCGCTGCCGCGACGGCAAGAAGATCAAGCCGAGCGCGATCGCCAGGGGCAAGGACCTCACCCAGACCGCGATCGTGCGCGTCTACGCCAACGATTCGAAGTGGGATCCCGAGAAGGAACCCGATCTCGTTCGCTTCCTCATGAGCGTCGTGAACAGCGCCCTCTACAACGAACGCCACAGCGCCTACGCGCGCCACCGCTCCCTCTCCGAGCCCGCCACCGAAGACGCTGCCTCGTACGTCCCCGACGCGCGCGCCAACACCGAGGCCATCGTGGCCAACCTCGATCTCCTCTCGCGCCGCCTCGCGCTCCTCGAAGAGCGCCTCACCGGCGACCCCGACGCGCTCACCTTCCTCGCCCTCATGCAGACCGACGAAGACGCCACCGTGGACGTCGCCCGCCACACGCGTTGGTCCGACGACAAGATCGCCACCGTGCGCCGCCGCGTCGTCCGGAGCGCGGAGATCGTCGCGCGCGATCTCGGTGGGTCGACCGACGACGACCCGATCGCCCCCGTGCTCGATGCCCACGCCGACCAGGTGATGTCATGACCACCCCCAAGCCCTCGCCGAAGCTCACTCCAGCGCAAGTCTGGGAGCGCATCGAGAAGCAGACGCGCGAAGACGAGATCGAGCGCTTCCTCGCCAAGACCCCCGCCGAGGTCGACGCCGGCCTGCGCGAGGCGGGCCTCGATCCCGTCGCCGTCCGCGCCGAAGGAGCTGCGCTCGGCGAGAAGCTCCGCGCCGATCGCGATCGCCTCGCGTGGCAGATCGAAGCCGCCGAAGGGCTCGCCCGCGAGCAAGCCCGCGCCGACGCTCGCCCGCCGAAGTACGCCGATCTCCCCCGCGCCGAGCTCCTCGCGCGCATCACCGTCGCCCGCAACAACCCGCGCTTCGCCCAGCCCGCCGCCGTCATGTTCCGCAACCGGAAGACGGAGGAGGCGAGCGAAGACGAGCTCCGCGCCATGCTCGAAGAGATCGAAGACCTCGCCGAGCGCGAGGACTGACGCGCGCATGAACCAACCGTCCACCGGAGCGTCCGTCGCCGACGCGCGCCCCGATCCCGTAGCTCTCGCGCGCGCCCTCCACGCCCGCTTCGGCATCCAGGCCCCGCACGAGATCGCGATCGATCTCATGGCCTGGCACTGCGGCGCGCGCGTCCTCTATCGCCCCACCGGAAGCGCCGACGCGCGCGTCGTCCGAGCCGGCGACAAGGCCATCCTCGCCATCGCCCTCGGCGCCCGCGACACCCCTCGCGCGCGCTTCTCGATCGCCCACGAGCTCGCGCATCACCTGATGCACGCCGACTACGACGCCATCGCCCGCATCCACGGCGCGCCTCGTTCGTCCGAGCGCGAGTTCGCCGTGGAGCGCGAAGCCAACCTCTTCGCGTCCGAGATCCTCGTCCCGCGATCGCTCGCCGAGCCCCTCTGCCGCGACGCCCACCCCACGCTCGACGCCGTCGGCGCCCTCGCGCGATCGTTCGATGTCTCCCTCACTGTCGCTGCTCAACGCTGGGCCCAGCTCGCCCACACCGGCTGCGCGTTCGTCGAGTCACGCGGCGGCGTCATCCGTCGCGCCATTCGCTCCGAAGCCTTCCGCGGCGTCGCCTTCGCGCGACGTGCGCTCGAAGAGGGGACGCTCGCTCTCGAGATGCATCGCCTCGGCGGTGCCGGCGGCGCGCGCCTTCACGACGCCGCGTGGGGAAGCCTCCCGATCCTCGAAGAGTGCGTCCCGCTCGGCGACGGCGCGCCCGGTGGCCCCGTCCTCACGTGGCTCTCGCACGCGTAACACCATCCCGTGCTGGCCCGCGCGTTGCTCAGTCGCGTGTCATACTTCGGAGGTGAACGAGATGGAGTCGAGCCTGACGATCGAGATCCTCAAGGGCATCCGCGAGGAAGTGAAGGGGACGAACGCCCGCATCGATGCGACGAACGCCCGCCTCGATGAAACGAACGCCCGCCTCGATGGAACGAACGTGCGGGTCGATGGCCTCCGCGAGGAGCTCTCTCGGCGCATCGTGGAGTCCGAGATCCGCACGTCCACGGCGATCGCCGATCTCGCCGGCACCGTCCGCGAGCTCACCGGCGTTCTCCGCGCCCAAGGCGATCTCCGTCCCCGCGTCGAACGCTGCGAGCGCGACATCGAAGATCTGAAGAAGCGCGCATAGCTCGCTCCCTCTCGCGTTCCCCCATAGCCCGGCGCCGGTCTCGGAGCGCAGGGAGGGCGGGAGGATCCGCCTGCGGAGGCAGAAATAATTCGCGAACCTAGTTCGGTGCCGACTTGCGGAGGGGCCCGCCCTCCCGAGCACCGAGACCGGTGCCGGGCGATCGCGCCGGAGTCTCCCTCTCGCTCTCTCTCTCGCTCTCGCTCTCGCTCTCGCTCTCCCTCACTTCGCCTCCACCTCGACGATCGAAATCGGACTCGCCGTCACATGCACCCGCTTCATCCCCAGCCCCGCCTGCCCTAGCAACCCCGCGATCTCCCCCTCGCTCCGCTGCCTCCCTCCGTCGCACACGTTCATCACTTGAACGTCGATGAGCGGCCCCGGAAGAAACGTCGAGAACTTCTCCACCAGGATCTCGCACACGAGCAGCGTCGCTCCCGGCTTCATCGCGCGCCGCACGTTCGAGAGGATCGTCAGCGCGCGCGCGTCGTCCCAGTTGTGGAGGATGTCTTTCACCAGATACGCGTCGCACCCCTCGGGCACGCTCGTGAAGAAGCTCCCCGCCACGCGCTCCACGCGCGCCTCCACTCCCCGCGCCGTCAAATAAGGCGCCGCCACGTCGAGCACGTGCGCTTCGTCGAAGAGCACGCCGCGCGTCTTCTTGTGTTGAACCAGGATCTCCGCGAGCAGCGTCCCCCGCCCACCCGCCACGTCGCAGATCCGCGCGTGCCGATCCCACGCGTACCCCGCCGCGATCGCCGGCGCGTCTTGCTCCGTCAAGCTGGTCATCGTCCCGGCGAACGCGCGCGACTCGTCGGCGTGCGCCGCGAACCAGTTCCACATCGACATCCCGTGCACGCGCGGAAACCCCGGCTCCCCGAACATCACCGTGCGCTCGAAGTCGCCCCACGCTTCGATGTTCGCGCGCGACCCGAAGTGCTCGGCCACGTCGCGCATCGACGCCACGCCCCCCTTGCGGAGCGTCTCCGACAGCCGGTTGTTCGCCACGCGCCCTTCCGAGTCCATCGTGAACACCCCGAACGCCGCCAGCGCGCGCAGCGTCCGGTGAAGCGCGTCTTCGTTCGCCCCCGTCTCCTTCGCCAGCTGCGCCGCCGTCTTCGGCTCTTTCGCGACGCGGTCCGCGATGTCGAGGCGCGCCGCCACGTGAATGAGCTGCGTCTGCCAGAATCCGGAGATCCGGAGCATCATCGCCAGCGGCGCGGGAATGATCGCCTCGGCCGCGCGCTGAAGCATCGTGAACAGCGCCAGCCCCGCCATCGTTGCGAAGCGGTTCGGCGCGGACGGCAGCTCGACGGAACGCACCTTCACTGCCCTCGCTTGCTCGCGATGTACTTCGCCTTCGCCGCCGCCCCGCGCTTCTCCATCACCGGCCGCAGCACGCGGAACATCCGCGACGACAGATACCCCACCGTCGCCAGCTTCCCGCTCAGCGCCGGCACGTCGATCTCTTGCGCGTCGCCTTCCACCGCGCGGAGCACCGCGTCCGCCACTTCGTCCGCCGTGCTCATCGGCTGCGAGAACACCAGGTTCGGCACCGACTCGATCTCCCCGAAGAACCCGGTGTCCACCGGCCCCGGGTTCACGTTGCGCGAATGTACCCCACGCTCGTGCAGCTCGAGATCGAGCGCGCGCGAGAACGCACGCAGCCCCGCTTTCGATGCGCTGTACGTCGCCTCGTGCGGCACCGGCACTTTGCCCGCCAGGCTCGCCACGTTCACCACCACCCCGCCGCGCTCCAGATGCACGAGCGACGCGCGCGTCAGCAGGATCGGCGCGATCAGGTTCGTCTCGATGATGTCGACCAGGTCGGCCGCCGATCGCTCATCGACCGATCCGCGATGGTTCGTCCCCGCGTTGTTCACCACCACGTCGAGTCGTCCGAACCGCGCCACCACGCGCCCCGGCAGCGCATCCAACCCCCCGCGGTCCTTCACATCGAGAGGAAACGCGACCGCGCGCTCTTTCCCGAGATCGCTCGCGATCGCTTCGAGCTTGTCCTTCGTTCGCGCCACCAGCGCCACTTTCGCGCCGCGAGCGACCATCTTCCGCGCGACCGACAACCCGATCCCGCTCGACGCCCCCGTCACGATCGCGACCTTGCCGTTCCAGTCCATGGCGCTCACGCTCCTCGCGCTCGAATAGGCCGCATCCGCCTCCCGATCGAAAGTAGATTCGCCTTCCCCATGGATCGCCTCTTGTCTCGCCTCGAGCGACGCTTCGGCAAGCTCGCCATCGAAAACCTCCCCGCGTTCATCGTGGGAGGGATGGGAATCGTCTTCGTTCTGAGCCAGGTGCGCCCCGCGTTCCTCGCGCTGCTCGCGCTCGACATCCACGCCGTCCGTGAGGGGCAAGTGTGGCGCCTCGTCACGTATCTCTTCATTCCGCAGGCCACGTCGCTCTTCTGGATCCTGATCTCGCTGTACTGGGTCTACTGGATCGGCTCGAGCCTCGAGGCGCAGTGGGGCTCGTTCAAGCTGAACGCCTACTACTTGATCGGCATGCTCGGCACGACCGTGGCCGCGATCATCACCGGCATGCCGCAGGCGAACACGTACCTGAACTACTCGCTCCTCTTCGCCTTCGCGACGCTCTTCCCCGACTACGAGATTCGCCTCTTCCTCTTCCTGCCGATTCGCATGAAGTGGCTCGGCTGGCTCTCGTTCGCGTTCGTTGCATACGAGTTCGTCCAGGGGGGATGGGGCGTGAAGGGCGCGATCATCGCCGCGCTCGCGAACTACCTTTTGTTCTTCGCCGGTCACATCGTGTACGTCGCCCGCGGCAGTCGCGTGCAAATGCGCCAGGCGGCGCGCCGCGCGTCCTCGGTCCCGCCGCCCGCAGCGCTCGGGAACAACGCGCGCGCGTGCGCCATCTGCGGCGCGCGCGAAGTGGACGGCACGGACATTCGCGTTTGTGGATGCGAGAAGTGCAAGGAGGCGACGAGCGGGGGGACACGCGCGCTTTGTTTGGAGCACGCGAGGAATCACTGACGCGCGTCAGGGTGCTCGCGCGTCAGGGTGCTCGCGCGTCAGGGTGCTCCGTAGAGTGCGCCCTTCTCCCGCGAACCCTCACCCCCGGCCCCTCTCCCGCAAGGGGAGAGGGGAGGAGAGATCACGCGTTGGCTCCTCCCCCTCTCCCCTTGCGGGAGAGGGGGCTGGGGGGTGAGGGTTCGCGGGCGGGAGAGAGGCCTGGCGTGAACCTCCAGCGTGCGGCGGAGGGCTCGCCGCCTACCCCTTCTTCGCCGACTGCTGCCCCGTCCCCGGCAGCGTGAACATCCGCACCGGCTTCTTCGGCGCCAGCCCCGCGTCCCTTTGCCACGTCGCGATCTGCGAGAACGCCAGCGTCCCCGAGTCGCTCAGCATCGCGAAGTACAGGTCACCCAGCGCGCCGATCTGCGACGGCGCGTCGCGCGGATCCGAGCGCTCGATCTCCTGCACCACCACGTAACCCCCGGGCCGGAGCGCGCGCTCCCAGCGGCGCATCAGATCGCGGTTCGTCGCGTCGTCGAAGTGGTGAACGAGGTTCGCGACGAAGATCAGATCGTACGCCGCCGTCCCGTAGTCGTGCGTCCGCGCGTCCCCCGCGAGGTGCACCACGCGCCCTCCGCGCGGAAGGAGCTTCGCCGACGCCTCGACCGCCTCGGGGAGGTCGAGGATCGTCGACTGCAGCTTCCGGTGCCGCGCGCACAGCGCCAGCGAGTACGCCCCGTGCGCCCCGCCCACGTCGAGCATCGCCGTCGCCCCGCGCGGCACGGGCGTGCGCGCCGCGATCTCCGGCGCCGACACGCGCGCGATCGACTGCATCCCGCGCTGGTACGTGTCCCACTCCGCGCCCTTCAGGTCGGTATGCACGTCGAGCGGCTTTCCGGTCCGCACGTACTCTTCGTAGTACTCGACCCATCGCCACGCGATGAACATCAGCTGCATGTGATCGTGCAGCGACGCCCGGCTCGTCGTGAGCATCCACCGCCGCGACAGGCGCGTCAGCCCGAAGCGCATCTCCGCGTCGCACGTCGCGTACCCCGCGCCGACGAGCGCGCCCAGCAGCTTCTCGGTCGCGTGCGCGTCGGTCCCCTGCGCGCGCGCCACTTGCTCCGCGGTGAGCGGCCCAGCCTCGAGCGCGTCGAACATCCCCAGCTTGCTCGCGACGAGGATCGTCCGAACCAGCCACGTCCCGATCAGCGTGTCGGCCAGCGGCGTCGGGAGAAGGCTCGCCGAGTCGAGCGCGCGCTCGACGAGGTTGCTCGGCTGCGCGCCGAACCTCACGAGCGCCTCGCTTTCGCTTTCGCTTGCGATTGGCTCGACGCTGGCGCGGTCTCCACCGCGTCGCTCGGCACGAGCTGCCGCAGGTGCCACGCCAGGAGGCGTATGCGCCGCTGCGCTTCATCGAGCTCGTTCCGGAACGGCGCCAGCACCAGCCCCGCCGTCACCACCAGCGCCACGTTCGACACCAGCAAGAACACCTGCGACCAGAACGGCGGGAACCACACCACGCGCGGCAACAGGAGCAGCCCCTCGGGCGTGAAGCGCATCGACGGCGGGATCACTCCGGCGAGCTCCAGCAGGTACGGCACCAGCACCGCCATCGCCGCCACCGTGATGATCACGTAGCGCAGCGAGCGATCGTTCGTCGTCGAGAACACGAGCGCGCTCGTCACCGCGACTGCGGGCACGATCACGAACGGACCGAACGTCGCCGCCATGAACCCCACGCTGATCAGGCTGAGCGCGAACACAGCCATCGCGTGGCGCGTCCGCGGCGCCCTCATGCGCGAGATCCCGAGGCTCACGATGCTCGTGAGCACGGCGATCGCGTACGTCACCCACATCCACGGGCTGCGAATCCCCATCATGTAGAGGATCGGGATGTAGAGGTTGATGCTCAGGTACGCGAGCCCGCCGGTCTTCCCGCCGAGGCGCACCTGGTCGCGCGAGAGCTGCTCGAGCTCCCGCTTCACTTCGGCCGGCAGCTCGCGCGGCGGCTGCATCAGGAGGCGAACCATCGCCCGCATCGTCGCCGGGTTCTCCGGGTCGAGCGCGAGGGCGCGGCTGAACTCGCGCATCGCCGTTCGTCGCGACGCTTCGGCTGGCGCGCCGTCGCTCCCGAGCGCGCTCGCGGCGGCGGCCTCGGCGGCCTCGGCGTGGCGCACCGCCATCTCGCGGCGCTGCTGGATGTCGCGATCGCCGTCGAGGTACCGCTCGATCGCGTCGCTCATCTCGCGCGCGCTCGCGTACCTTTCGCCCGGCGTCGTCGCCGTCGCCTTCACGCAGATCGCCTCCAGCTCCGGCGGCACCTCACGCGCCGGCGCGCGCACCGAGGCGCGCGAGTCGGCCCCGTTCATCGTCGAGCGCAGCACGTCTTGCAGCGTCGTGCCCACGTGCAGCCGCTCGTACGTGAGCAGCTCGAACAAGATCGCGCCGAGCGCATAGACGTCCACGCGCGCATCGACCTCGACGAGGTGCCCCACCAGCTGCTCGCGCGGCATGTACCCCGGCGTCCCCAGCAGCGTCCCGGCCGACGTGAGCACCGACGGCGCCGACGTCACCCGCTCTTGCGACGAGTCGGTGTGGGCTTCCGTCTCGAACGTCTCGCTCGTCCCCAGGATCTTCGCGAGCCCCCAGTCGAGCAGGTACACCTCGCCGAAGTCGCCGAGCATGATGTTCGACGGCTTCAGGTCGCGGTGCACCACGCCGCGCCCGTGCACGAAGTCGAGCGCCAGGCAGACGCTCGTGACGGCCGCGAGCAGCTTTCGCGGCGAGTACTTCTTCCTCGCCTCTTCGTCGCCGGCCTTCAGCGCCTCGATGATCTTCTCCAGCGTGTTGCCGCGCACGCGCTTCATCGTGAAGTACGGCTCGCCGTTCGGTCCGCGCGCCAGGTCGTACACCGGCACGATCGACGGGTGCTCGAGCTGCCCCTGCACGCGCGCCTCGCGAAGGAAGCGCTCCTTCATGTCGAACCGCGCGGCGTACTTCTCGTGCACCACCTTCAGCGCCACCTCGCGCCCGATGCGCCGATCGCGGCACACGCGCACCTCGCCCATGCCCCCTTGCCCCAGCACCGACGTCCCTTCGTAGCGGCTCTCGAACCCGTCGTCCTCGAGCTGCGCTTCGGCGAGCCGCACCACCGCTGGATTCGACGCGCCCGTGTCAGCGCTCGCGATCTCGGTGTTGGCGTGCGCCAGCTCCTTCGGATCGGTGTGGAAGCGATCGCCCGAGAGGAGCGTCTGAGCTTGCGCGACCTTGGTGTCGCCCGGTTTGGTGCTGCTGCCCATCCGTCGACGATAAACGGTTTCGACGCGTGGGTCGGGGAGCGTCCCAGAGCGCCGGGAATTGGGCCGCGCGTCACGCCCGCGAGAGATAGTCCGCGGGCACGAAGACGTTGCGCGCTCGGAACGGTGCCGGCGATTCGATCATGAGCTGGGTTCGCAGCGCGGGCGAGCGCGCTGAGAAAGCGAAGAACGGCTCCGGGCTTCGGACGTGCGTCACCCAGTCTGGAGAGTCGATGCCTGCCTCGTCGCACAGTGCGGCCACGATCGCGGAGAGGAGCCCCTCGAGGCCACCGTTCTCGCGGAGCGCGCCACGCGGCTCGCGAACCCTCACTCCCCATGATGCGAACGCGAACAGCGTCCCCTCTCCCGCAAGGGGAGAGGGGAAATCGACGAGCAGCGATTGCCCTCTCCCCTCGCGGAAGAGGGCGCGTGGTCGCAGCGAGGAACGCAGGCGGGTGAGGGGTCGCGGCTCGACGCTCAGCGCCTCTTCCCGGCGAAGAACGCCCAGATGACCGCGCTCGCATCCCAGTCGCGGCTCGTCTTCCCGATCATGCGCTCGCCCAGATACTGGAGCCCGCCGGGCCACGTGTGACCGCCCCCTTCGACCGTGAAGAGGCTCACGTCCGCGCCGTCGCGGCAGCCGGTGAAGCGCGTGACGTTCGTTCGCGTGCCGTCGTCGGGATCGGTGTCGGGCAGGGCGCTGGCGGTCGACGCCGGAGCGCATCCGTTGGTCGTGGCCCAGAAGCGCGCGGCGTCGATCGCCGAGAGCGCGGTGCCTCGCTCCGCGTTGCGACCGAGCCCGCCCCCCGCGTACGGGACGAGCGGATCGCGATCGCCCATCACGACCATCGCCGGCATCGCGCGCGAAGGCTTGCACGTCGCTTCGAGCCCGCCGGGGAACGTCGAGCCCACGATCGCGAACGCCGCCACGCGATCGGCGAGCGCGCACGCCGCCGTCGCCGCCATGAAGCCGCCGTTCGACATCCCCGTCAGGTACACGCGCGACGGATCGGCGCCGGTGTTCGCCACCAGCCACGTGATCAGGTCGCCGAGGAACGCGACGTCGTCGTACCCGTCCTTCGCCGCGGGCGTGGCATGACGCGCGTCGTTCCACGAGCGCGAGTACCCGTCCGGTAGCGCGAGCACGAACTTCTCGCGCGCCGCGATCGTCGAGAGATGCGAGAGCCGATCTTGCCCCGCGCCGTCTCCCAGCCGGCCGTGAAGCGCGATCACCAGCGGCAACGGCTTCGGCGCGTCGGCCGGAACGAAGTACGCGAACGTCCGCGTGTGCCCGCCGCTGGCGATCGACCCGCGGCTCAGCGCGACGTCGCTTCCGCTCGTGCCGGTCGACGTCGTCGCCGCATCGACACCGGCGTCACGCCGTCGGCATCCAACGGGCGCGGCGCAGCTTGCCGCGAGCGCGAGCGTGAGAATAGTGCGACCGACGCGATCGTCCATGGTCGCCAGGATACGCGGCGTGGCATCGTCGCGCTCCGCAGCCACGCGCAACGAACGACGAAGGGAGCCAGCTCATGGAGCTTCGACGATTGGGACGATCGGGTTTGCAGGTGAGCGCGCTGTCGCTGGGCGCGATGACGTTCGGTGAGTCGCAGACGTTCATGAAGGGCGTCACCGCCAGCGACGACGAAGCGCGGCGCGTGTTCGATCGGGCGATCGACGCCGGCATCAACCTGGTCGACACGGCCAACGTCTACAGCGAAGGGAAGAGCGAAGAGCTCACCGGCGCGTGGATCAAAGGGAAGCGCGATCGCGTGCTCCTCGCCACCAAGTGCCGGTTCCCGATGGGCTTCGGCGTGACGCACAAGCCCGGCCCGCACGACCAGGGGCTCTCGCGCAAAGCGATCCTGGATGCGTGCGAAGGGTCGCTCAGGCGCCTCGAGACCGATGTGATCGATCTCTACCAGGTCCACATGCAGGACAACTCGGTCACCCTCGACGAGACGCTCCGCGCGCTCGACGATCTCGTGACCCAGGGGAAGGTCCGCTACATCGGCTGCTCGAACTACACCGGCTATCGCCTCGTCGAGTCGATGTGGACGGCCGAGAAGCTCAATACGCATCGGTACGAGAGCGTGCAGCTCCAGTGGTCGCTCGCCGTTCGCGGCGCGGAGCGCGAGGTGATCCCGGCGTGTCGCGCGTTCGGCGTCGGCACGCTCATCTGGTCGCCGCTGGCGCGCGGGTTCCTCAGCGGAAAATACCAGCGCAACCAGCCGCCGCCCCCCGGCACGCGCCTCGAGACGTGGCAGGACAGCTACAAGCTGTTCGACAACGATCGCATGTGGAACGTCCTCGACGTGCTCGGCCGCGTGGCCAAGCGCCGCGAGACCACGCACTCCGCCGCGGCGCTCGCCTGGCTCCTGACGAAGCCCGAGACCACGTCGATCATTCTCGGCGCGCGAACCGTGAAGCAGCTCGACGACAACCTCCGCGCGACCGAGGTGAAGCTCTCGCCCGAGGACGTCAAAGAGCTCGACGACGCCTCGGTGCCGGCCTGGGATTACCCGTACGACATGATCGGGCGCATGCAACGGTGGTGAAACGGCGGGCGTGATTGGCGCATCGAAATGGGCATGAATCGGCCCATCGAGGTCAACCTCGCCGGCAAGACCGCCATCGTGACCGGCGCCAACACCGGCATCGGCAAGGAGATCGCGCGCGATCTGGCCCGCCTGAACGCGCGCGTCATCCTCGCTTGCCGGAGCGAGGCGCGCGGCCAGGCGGCGCTCGACGAGATCGTGGCCGACACCGGGAACCACAAGACCGAGCTCCGCGTGGTCGACGTCTCGAGCCGCGCGTCGGTCCTGGCGTTCACCGCCGATTTCGTGGCCCGAGAGCCCGAGCTGCACATCCTGGTGAACAACGCGGGCGTGTGGCTCGACGAGCGGCGCACCAGCGTCGACGGGATCGAGATGACCTGGGCCACCAACGTGCTCGGTCAGTTCCTGATGACGCGCGAGCTCCTCCCGCTCCTCGCCCGAACCGGCACGCTGCGCTCCAGCGCGCGCATCGTGAACGTGGCCTCCGAGATGGCGCGCTCGCTCGACCTGTCCGACGTGGAGCTCACGCGCCGCGGGTACGACGGCATGACGGCGTACGCGCAGAGCAAGCTTGCCGACCGCATGCTCACGTGGGGGCTCGCGCGCCGGATCGCGTCGCTGTCGGTGACGGCGAACGCGATGCATCCGGGCTGGGTCGCGACCGAGATCACGTCACGCGAGCGCGGCGTGAAGCAGACGCTCGCCTGCGCCGCGGGGAGGCTCTTCGGAAAGCGTCCGTGCGAAGGGGCCGATACGGCGAGCTGGCTCGCGGCGTCGCGCGACGTGGAGGCGGTGAGCGGTCGGTTCTACGTGGACCGACGCGAGCGGGAGTGCCGCTTCCGTGACGCCCGGCGCGAAGATGCGCTGTGGGCGCTGTGCGAAGCGATGACCGGGACGCGAACGCGCGATCAGTCGATCTCGAGCACGACCTTGCCGAACCCGTCGCAGCTGGCGACGTAGCTGTGCGCGTCCCCCGCCTTCGCCAGCGGGAACACCTTGTCGATCACCGGCTCGAGCACGCGCGTCGCGAAGAGCGGCGCGAGATTTCGCGCGAGGACGTTCGCCGCGAGGATCTTCTCTTCGAGCGGTCGTGAGCGGAGCATCGTCCCGCGTATCTCCACGCGCTTCCGCATGAGCACGCCGAGGTCCACGTCGGCGCGCGTCCCCGCAAGCAACCCGACGACGACGATGCGACCGCGGGGCGCGACGCACGCGAGGTCCTCGGCGACGTACGCGCCTCCGACCAGATCGATGACGACATCGACGCCGCGCCCGCTCGTGATCGCGTTCACCTTCTCGGCGAACTTCCCGTTCTCCACCACGACGCTATCGCCGAGCCCCATCGGCCGCGCGCGATCGAGCTTCGCTGCGGTCCGCGCCGTGCCGATCGAGAACGCACCGACGGCACGCGCGATCTGCACGGCCGCCGTGCCGACGCCGCTCCCCGCCGCATGAATGAGCACGGTCTCGCCCGCGGCGAGCTTCGCTTGCGTGACCATCGCGTCGTACGCGGTGATGAACGCTTCGGGGATCGACGCGGCCTCGTTGAACGAGAGCCCTTCGGGGATTCGCACGAGCGTGCGCTCGGCGACGGTGACCTGCTCGGCGTACGTTCCGCCGCCGGCGAGCCCGAAGACGCGATCGCCGACCTTGACCGCGGTGACGAGCTCCCCGATCGCGTCCACCTCACCGGCGAATTCGAGCCCCGGGATGTCGCGCGGCGCATCGAGCGGCGCGGGGTAGGCGCCGAGGCGCTGGAGGAGATCGGCGCGGTTGACGGCGGTGGCGCGAATGCGGACGCGCGCTTCGCCGCGTTGCGGGGCGGGGGAGGGGACGTCGCGGAGAGCGAGGACTTCGGGGCCGCCGGGGGTGGTGATGACGATCGCGCGCATGGGGAAGGGGAGTAGTCGAGGCGGGGGCGGGCAACAACGCGAAGGGGAGCGCGAGCGTTGGTCGGGGATCGCAGTCGGGGTCGCTTCCATGACCATGGCCATCCACGCGCCGCTCGCGTAGACACCGCATCGATCATGCGCGTCACTCGCCCCATCGTTCGTCAGTTCAAGGCGCGGTTCCTCCCCGAGGTCGCGCGTCACGTGCGCGCCGGCGGCCACGCGATCGTCTGGGAGAGCCCCACGCGCGCGCGGCTCGTGTTCCCGCCGCCGAAGAAAGACGACGAGGGGGACCTCGCGCTGTGGTCGCTCCTCGACCTCGGCAAGTCGCGGTGGACCACGGTGAAGACCGGCGCCCTTCGCGGCCTCGGCACCTCGCCCGTCCCGCGCGACTGCCTCGAGATCGTCCGCCACCGCGCCGAGCGCGACTCGATCCACGAAGGCCCGACGCGTTCGGTCGACTTCGATTGCCTGGAGTGCGGCGCGTGCTGCAAGGACAACGAGGTCGTCCTCGACGACGCCGACGTCGAGCGCTTCCGCAAAGGGGGTCGGCCCGATCTCGCGCGTCCGCCGTACACGCGAAAGAAAGACGGCACGCTCTACCTGCGCCTCCTCAAGTCGAAGGACTGCCGCCACCTCGAGAGCGACAACAAGTGCGCGATCTACGCGCTCCGCCCCGAAGCGTGCAGCTCGTTCCCCGTCGCAAGCGAACCGTGCTTGTTCTCACGCGAAGAAGAGCTGGGCGTGATCGACGGGGCGACTGCGGTGATCTGATCGTCCGCACCGTCTCCCGCTGACCCCCCCCGCTGTCATCCTGAGGAGCGCAGCGACGAAGGATCTCCGCTGGCCCCGCTGAGATCCTTCGCTGCGCTCAGGATGACAAAGGGGGACTACTTCCCCGCGTCCGGCGTCGCCGCAGGCCCACTCGGCGCCGCCACGATCACCAGCGACTGCAACCGCTCCCGCACGTTCGGCAGCGTCATCGGGTCGTGCATCGCGGCTTGAACGCGCGTCTTCCCCTCCGCTCCGCCGACCTTCGCCAGCGCCTGCGCCGCGCTCACCACCGCGCTCTCGATGTCCTCGCTCGGCGCAGTCGCGCGGTACATCGCGAAGAACTGCGACAGCACCGCCGTCTCGTCCGACGACGCGAGCTTCACCAGCGCCTCGGCCGCGTGCTTCACGTCGTCGTCTGTGTCCGCAGTGTCGAGCAGGTGCGACGCCAGCAGCTCCGACGCGCTCGTGTCGCCGATCGCCGCGAGCGCCTGCGCGATCGGACCCACCGGCGGCGGACGAAGCACGTCCTTCAAGTAGTCGTAGTGACGCGCCAGCGCCTCGCGCATGTACTGCGCGCCGTTGCGACGATCGGCCAGCGCTCGCCGCGCGTCGGGCAGGATCATCGGAGACGTTCGCTCGTCGCTCGCCAGCGCCACCAGCGTCTTGGTCGCCACTTCGTCTTCGAGCGACGCGAGCTCGCGCAGCAACAGTCGCTTGGCCGTCGCCAGCTGCGCTTCGCGGTTCAAGAGCGCCGTCGACAGCTGCTCCGCGATCGGCGGCACCGTCGCCGGCGGAGTGCTCGAGGTCCAGGCGTCGACTTGCACAGTGCACCCTTTCACCGGCTCGCCCAGATCCACGTCGGCCATCGCGCCGCCGGTCTTCGCGTCGAGCGCCGTGACGTGCCCCTCCTCGTCGCACAGCACGACGCTCCCCTGACCCGCCGCGCCGCCGATGATGTCGCTCCCGTGCGTGTGCACCCAGGCCAGCGTCCCCTTGCCGGCCTCGAAGCCCATCGCGATGCGGAAGTACGTCGCGTAGTAGCGGCCGCTGTCGATCCCCAGCGCCTCGGCGTCGCCCGGCGTCGGGCGCGCGTAGATTCGGATGCGATCCGGCGCTTCGGCCGACGGTCCGGGGTTCTCCGTGCCGGGCTCCATCAGCTTCGGTGAGCCGGGGAGCTCGCGGACGGGGAGCGCGACGTGCGAGGCCTGGTTCTTCGGCGCGTCCTTGATGTGCTCGTCCCACCGGAAGATGCCGATCTCGCCGAAGTACAGCTCGCGCTGCTCGGTCCACGCGCGGCTCGTCTTCTCGCGGAGCACGACGCGCGCGGCCTCGTCGCCGTTCGCGAGATCGATCGCCGAGACGTACACGCTGTTCCACGGCACGAACGCGAACCCGCCGAGCACCGCGGGGGCGCCGAGCGATCTGTCGGTCTCGATCTGACGCACGACGCTCCCGTCGCGCGCCACCGCGAGCAGCACCGAGCCGACGCCGTTCGCGCCCGACATCGTGATGACCGTGACGAACCCGTCGTCGCCCGCACCGCGCACCTTGAGGTCTCCCGTCGGCCGCGCCCACAGACGCTTGCCGGTCGGCGCGTCGAGCGCGAACAGCTCGCCGCCGCCCGAGCCGATGACGACGTTCCCCGCGATCACCGGACGCGCGCTCAACGGATGCGCGTACGTCCACTTCGCGATCGCGACGCCGCCCAGCGGCTGCCCGATCAGCTTGTCGCTGTTCCCCGCGACCGCGACGGCGATGTCCGTCCCCTGCGCCGCGTGCGCGCTGGCGAGCTTCTTCCGGATGTTCTCGATCGACTTGCCGCCGTCGTCGGTCCAGTCGGTCGTGAACAAGCTGATCGAGGTGTAGCCGCCGCCGCACGCGCCGAGCGCCAGCGCCGCTGCCGCTGCCGCCGCCGAAAGCAGGAGAGGAGCAACGCGCCTCATTGCGACACCCCGCTCGTCGCCAGCACGCCTTGATCGATCGCTTGCTTCACGCGCGGCGACCACGACGTGGGCCATCGCTTCTGCACGTCTTTGAGGAAGCGATTCGCCTCCGCCGTGCCGAGCTCGCGCACGCGGCCGATCATCTTCACCTTCTGATCGTCGTCCACTTCGCTCACCGGGCGAAACAGCACCTGATCGAGCCCGCCCGTCACCACGTCGAACTGCAGCTTCCCGAGCTTCCCCGCGAGCTCGTCGCACTCTGCCGGCGCGCACAGCTCGCCGATCGACGTCGCCGCTTCGCTCACGTGATGATCGAGCGCCACGAACAGATCGCGCACCGCCTCTTTCGCCTTCAGCGAGCCCAGTCCCGTCGCCGCGATCCCGCGGACCATCGCGTCGTCGTCCGACAGCGCGTGACGAAGCGCCGCCACCGCCGTCTCGCCGCGCGTCTTGGCCAGCGCCTTCACCGCGGCCTGCCGGATCGGCGGCGTGCGATGCACCGCATACGCCGCGAGCGCGGGCGACGCCGCCTCCGACTCGAGATCGCCCAGCGTCTCGATCGCCGCGACCGTCAGCTCGGTCGTGAGCCCGCGAAGGAGCAGCTCCGCGATCACCGGCGTCGCGCCCGAGGCCGATTTGCCCGCCATGCGCAGATCATCCAGCGCCCCCTTGATGGTCGCCTCGTCCCCCGAGTGCAGCTTCTCGAGCACCCCCGCCGGGAGCGTCACGCGCGCTTCGGCCGCGGGCTTCGCCTTCGGTTTGGCGCCGGCGGCCTCGGCGTTGGACGTGGAGATCATCGCGCAAGCGGCCAGCGCGACGGAGAAGGTAGAAAGGGCAGACAAGCAACGGACTAGGCGCCGCATCGGGGAAGGTCTCTCGTCTCAGGGTTTCGTGGGAATTTGCCCGCCAATTACCACGTCGCCGCCAGCGAGACGAGCGCGCGCAGCGCTTTGCCCGGCCTGCGGTTCATCGCGAGCGCCGCCGCGGCGTGCTATCCCCACGACGCATGGCGGCAGCACCTCCTTCGAAACGCCCGTGGTACCTCGTGGCCGCGCTCGTCGCGGGCTGGGTCTACGGCGCGCAGGCGCTCAGCGAAGGATACGAGGCGATCGCCTTCTACCGCGGTGAGCAGACCGACGTGCACACGGTCGCCGAGCAGATCCCCGACACGAAGCTGCGCGACGTGGCCGTGGCGGCGGGCGAGCGCTGGCTGGCGATGAAGCAGTCGTCGCAGAACCGCGAGATGCCTATCGGCGTGGCCACGCTGCTCCTCGGCGCGGCGATGGTCCTCCTGTCGGCGCGATCGATGACCGGCCGCGAAGGCGCCCGAAGCGCGCTCGTTCAGGTCGTGCTGGTGCACGCCGGGATCGTGGTCGCGGGGTATCTCCTCACGACGACGGTCGCGCGCGCCGACGCCGAGTTCCGCACGCGGATGGCCGAGGGGCTCACGCAAGGAATGAACGACCCCGCGGTGCAAGCGCGCGCCGAGCAGGTGACGCAGTGGATCTCGCGCGTGTGGGCGCCGTTCGAGATCGCCGTGCAGACGATCTTCTCGGGCCTCATCGTGCTCGCGCTGACGCGACCGCGCGTGCGCGCGTTCTTCCCCGCGTCTCCGCCGGGACCGCTCGGAGAAGGGTAGCCCCCCGGCGAGGGCGAGAGGAGCGCGATGGGGAAGGTTCGGCGGCTGCCGAACGATCTGGCGAACCAGATCGCGGCAGGCGAAGTGGTGGAGCGACCGGCGAGCGTCGTGAAGGAGCTCGTGGAGAACGCGCTCGACGCCGGCGCGACGCGCGTGCGGGTGGAGATCGAGCTGGGCGGCACGGCGCGCATCTGCGTGACCGACGACGGCGAAGGGATGGACGAGGACGACGCGCGTCTTGCACTGGAGCGCCACGCGACGAGCAAGATCGCGCGCATCGAGGACCTTCAGGCGATCGCTACGTTCGGCTTTCGAGGCGAGGCGCTCCCGAGCATCGGCTCGGTGGCGAAGCTGACGCTGTCGTCGCGAACGCGCGAGCGCGACGAGGGGATCGAGCTGGCGATCGACGGCGGGGGCGAGCTACGCGCCAAGCCGTGCGGGTGCGCGCCGGGCACGACGGTCGACGTGCGCGAGCTGTTCTTCAATGTCCCGGCGCGGCGCAAGTTCTTGAAGTCGACGGGGACGGAGAGCGCGCACGTGGGCGAAGCGGTGCTGCTCGCGGCGCTGGCGCGTCCTGACGTGACGTTCGTGCTGGTGCGCGACGGTCGCGTGGCGCGTGAGTACCTGCGTGTCGCGACGCGTGCGGAGCGCGCGAAGCAGGTGATCGCCGACGAAGCGCTCGAGCCGTGCACCGGCGCGCGCGGGCCGCTCCGGATCGAGGCGCACCTGGCCGCGCCGGAGAAGGGGCGCGCGGGAGCGGTGGCGTTGCATCTGTTCGTGAACGGTCGACCGGTGAAGGATCGCCAGCTCGCGCGCGCGGTGGCGCAGGCGTACGGATCGGTGCTCGAGCCCGGGCGGTATCCGGTGGGCGTCGCGTATTTCGATCTGCCGCCGGAGAGCGTCGACGTGAACGTGCATCCGCAGAAGGCGGAGGTCCGGTTCGCGGACGCGCGCGGGATGTTCGACTCGGTGACACGCGAGCTGCACATCGCGCTGGGGAAGGCGTTCGCGGTGCCGGCCTTGGGGCCGACGCCGTACTCGAGGGTGTTTCAGGGGTGGGCGAACGCGAACGCGAGCGCGAACGCGAACGCGAGCGCGAACGCGAACGCGAGCGCCAACGCGAACGCGAACGCGAACGCGAGCGCGAACGCGAACGCGACCTTCGACCCCGACCCCTGGTCCCTCGCCTCGGCCCCGACCCCGCCCTCGAACGAACCCCTCTTCCACGGCAGCGGCTTCTACTCGCGCCTCCGCTACATCGGCCAATCCCGCGCCACCTTCCTCGTCTGCGAAGGCGACGACGGTCTCTACGTCCTCGACCAGCACGCCGCCGCCGAGCGCGTCACCTTCGATCGCCTCCGCGCCGCCTACGCCGCGCGCGGCGTCCCCTCGCAACGCCTCCTCGTCGCCGATCTCATCTCGCTGGTCCCCGCCGAGATCGCCGCGATCGAAGAGCACGCCGACGCGATCGCAGCGCTCGGCCTCGACGTGCGCGCCGTCGGCACCAACGCCGTCGCCGTGCACGCCGTCCCCGCGCTCGTCGCGCGCGCTTCGCCCACGCAGCTCGTTCGCGATCTCGTCGCCGAGCTCTCGCGCGCGGCGGCGCGGCCGTTCAGCGCCGCCGCCGATCTCGTGCTGGCGACGATGGCCTGCCACGGCTCCACGCGCGCCGGCGACCTGCTCGCGCGCGAAGAAGCCGAGGCGCTGCTGCGCGCGCTCGACACAGTCGACTTCGCCGGTCACTGCCCGCACGGCCGACCGGTGATCACGCGCCTCGCCTGGGGCGAGCTGGAGAGACGCGTTGGACGCTGAAGACCCGATCGTCCACGCGCTCCGCGTCCTCGACGCCGCGCCCGACGCGCTCCTCGCGATCGTCGGCCCCACGGCCAGCGGCAAGAGCGATCTCGCCATGCGCCTCGCCGAGCGTGCGAACGGCGAGATCGTCAGCGCCGACAGCGTCCAGATCTACCGCGGCTTCGACATCGGCTCCGGCAAGCCCACGCTCGCCGAGCGCGCGCGCGTCCCGCATCACCTCATCGACATCGTGGGCCCGCTCGACAAGATCGACGCCGCGCGCTTCGCCGAGATCGCGCGCGCCGCGATCGACGACGTTCGCGCGCGCGGCAAGCGCCCCATCTTGTGCGGCGGCACGTACCTCTGGGTCAAAGCGCTCCTCTTCGGCCTCGCCGACGCGCCCCCCGCCAGCGACGAGATCCGCGCCCGCCACCGCGCCATCGTCGACGCCGAAGGGCGCCCCGCGCTCCACGCCCAGCTCGCGCTCGTCGACCCCGCGATCGCCACGCGCCTCCATCCGAACGACTTCGTGCGCGTCAGCCGTGCCCTCGAAGTCTTCGAGCTCACGCAAGAACCGATGAGCGCCTGGCAAGCGCGCCACGGCTTCGCCACTCCGCGCCTCGACGCCCGCCTCGTCGGCCTCACCGTCGATCCCGAGGAGCTCACGCGCCGCATCGCCGCGCGCGTCCACGCCTTCATGGAGGCCGGATGGCTCGACGAAGTCCGCGCGCTCACCGCCGCCGGCTTCGAGAACGCGCGCGCCATGGGCTCGGTCGGTTATGGCGAAATCCACGCGCATCTCGCCAAGCCGGAAGCCGAAAGACCCGATCTTCGCGACCTCGAAGCCGAGATCGTCCGCGCCACGCGCATTTTCGCTCGCAGGCAGCGCACGTGGCTTCATCACTCGAACGTGACCTGGCTCTAACTTGATCGCGAAAATCCGCTCGACTTTGCGCTTGTGATCGTCGCAATGTGCGCGCCGCGGGACGCCCTAGGAGGGCTTTCGCAACGAAAGGTCTACGAGGAAACCGATGAACGGACTTCGCATCACCCTGGCCGCGGGAGTCGCGGCGGCGATGGCGCTCGCGAGCATGCCGGCGAAAGCCGACACCGAGAGTGGCTTCGCGTTGGGCGTGCGCACGGGTTACAGCGTGCCGATGGGCTCCGCGAAATCGGGCCTCACGCTGGCCTCGCTCGACGGCGGCATGATCCCGTTCTGGTTGGACGTTGGGTACCGCTTCTCGCCGAACCTCTACGTCGGCGGCTTCTTCCAGTACGGCCTCACGTTCCCCCCCACGCACTCGTGCCCGCCGGGCGGCTCGTGCAACGGCAACGACCTGAAGGGCGGCATCGACTTTCAGTACCACTTCATGCCGCACACGAAGTTCGATCCGTGGGCCGGTCTCGGCATCGGTTACGAGTCGACGCGCGTGTTCAACGAGTCGGCTTCGTTCGACGAGACGAGCACGATTTACCACGGCCTCCAGTTCGTCGACATCCAGCTCGGCGCCGACATCCGCGCGTCGGAGCGCGTCCCCTTCGGCCCCTTCATCGACCTGAGCATCGGCCAGTTCTCGAAGGAGTCGCTGCGCGATCAGAACGCGGTGTCGAGCGACGTCCCGATGACGAGCACGATGCACGAGTGGCTGACGCTCGGCGTCCGCGGCCAGTTCAACCTGTAGGAATCGCGGGCGATCAGTCCCCTTCCGGCAGTCGCCACAGACTGCCGAGGGGGATCTCCATCCCTTCGAACGATTCGGGGCGGAACGTCGTGTCGTCGCCGACGACCTCGGCCACCAGGTACTTGTCACCCTGGAGCACGAGACGATCGAGCGTTCGCGCGCTCGCGTCGATGATCCAGTATTCGGGCACGCCGATCGACGCGTACCAGGCGAGCTTGGTCATCCGGTCGTAGCGCCGGCTCGACTCGGAGATGATCTCGATGGCGAGATCGGGCCGCCCCGACGCGAGACCGACCGCGTCGCCTTTGGCCGCGGGGTTGCTGGTCCGAAAGAATTGGAGATCAGGCATCACGCCGCGGCGCTCGGAGATTCGGACCTTGAAGCCCGAGACGACGCCGAAGCCCGCTTTGCGCGGGAGCGCCCACGTCGCCAGGTAGTGGCCCAGCAGCCACACGATGTACTCGTGCATCTTCGTCGGCACCTCGACCTCCACGAGCTCGCCGTCGATGAGCTCGCGCAGGTCGTCCTCTTCGAGGGCGATGAAGTCGTCCCAGGTGTAGGGGCCGAGTGAGGTCTGAACCTCGGTCATGAGCGAAGTATGCGGCATGGCGGGCGCGAAGGCACTTCAGCGATCCGCGTGCCAGCGGCGCGACGCAGCGATGTCGAAGGGTTGCGCCTGCGCCGAAGTGTCCGTGACGAATTTCGAGGTGTCCACGGACGCCTCGGTCACAGCGCCAACGTCGCGTCCAACAGATCCCCGAACGTCTTCGCGGCCAGATCGCTCGGCGTGCGGCCGACGAAGACGGCGACCTCGGTCTGCGGGAGCGGATCGGCGCGCAGCGCTTCGCGCGTGAGCCTGGGGCTCGCGACGGCCACCGGCGCGGCGATCGGCATGGGCTGCGAGTCGAGCGGCTCGAGCTCGAGCGCCGGGGACGCGGCGGGGAGCTTGCCCGAGGCCGGCGGCGGCGAATGGAGCGGTGGCGAGTCTTCCTCGAGCTCGCTCATCTTCTCTTCCATCGAGATGGGGCGGCGCGACGACGTGGGCGCGCGATCGGCCTCCTCGATGGCGTCCATCTCGGCTTGCGAGACTTCGGCCGGCACGGCTTCGATCGTCGGATCGCTGGCGGCGTGGCCCGGCGGGACGCTCAGCGCGAAGGGCTCTTCGTCCTCGTCGTCGTCGAGGAGCTCGGCGCCGTCGTCGTCCCCCACGTCGTCGTCCCCCAAGTCGTCGTCCCCCCGATCGCCCGACCCGAGCGCCACGGGCGGCGCGCTCACGAGGCGCGATCGACTCTCGAGCCCCTCTTCGCTCTTCGCCGAGCCGGATACGGGCGACACCGACGGCGGCGGTATCGACGGATCGGGATCGACGTCGAGCTCGATGACCTCCATCGGCGGTGGCTCCACCGCGCGCACGCCCGACGGCTCGGGGCGCGGCGGGAGACGACGCGACGACGTGCTCGCCTCGACCAGCGTTTGATCGATCGACGCATCGCTCGGCGCGCGCGTGGGGGGCGCGGTCGGCTTCGCCGCGAAGATCTGCGGCGCCTCGGGACGCTGCGAGAAGCGCGGCGCGCTCGGCGCAAAGGAGCCACGCTCGGCGCCCAACGGCGGCGGCGGCACCGGGCTCGGGCGAAACGCAGCCATCGGCGTCGGCACATCGAGCGGGCTGGCGGGGCCCGAGGAGGAGTCGTCCTCGTAGGCCCTCGCCCCGTTTCCGTTTCCGTTCGCACTCCCATTCGCGCTCGCGTTCGCGCTCGCGCTCGCGCTCGCGTTCGCGCTCGCGTTCGGGCCCGCGCTCGCTCGATCCCGACTCCTCACGCGCGCGAGCAGCGCCTCGAGCATCGCGATGCGATCCTCGGTGGTCACGGGTCCCCGCCCTTCTCGCGCGTCGCGGGATGCAAGCGCGCGAGGACGTCGCCCCACGCCGCCCCTTGATTCAACATCGCGCGCGCGCGCGTCACCGCGCTGTCGCTCGCCACCAGCACGCGCACGACCGTCCCCTCGCGACCCAGCGATGCGCACCTCACCGGCGTATCGGTCGCCCCCTCGAGCATCCCTTCCAGGATCGCCGCGAGGAAGGACAGATCCGCGACTGCCGGCCGATCGACCGCGACGACGAGCGCGCGCCCCCATCGCTCGATCGACGCCGCGCCGAGCCCCGTCACCGCCAGCTCGCGCGCGATGTCCGTGATGACGCGCTCGATCGACGACCCGCGCAGCGCGTCCGCGCCGCCGAGACGCGACGCGATTCGCTTCCCGATCGACGACCCCAGCGCGCGCCCCACCGAGCTCGCGGCTTCCGGTCCGGCGATCAGCACGAGGTCGTCGAGCGCCGCGCACGGCAACAGCACGTGACGCTCGTCGCTCCCTGCGGTCACGCTTCCGCGAGGCAGATCGAAGCGTACCGCGTGCGTGGGATCGAACCCTGCCATGCTCAGCTGGTATACGAGGGTACAAACAGGGGTCAAATGCGCAAGCGCGCGTGCATCACGATCGCGAGCGCGTCGCTCGCGTCCGTCGCGTTTTCTCTTCTTTCGTGCCGCGCCGCGCGTGCGGAAGACGTGTCGCACGCTCCTCCCACGGGGCCGCCCGTCTACGCTTGGCCTTCGCGCCCGACGGACCCGAGCGCGATGCGCGCGTGCTCGACGCGACATCCGATCTGCGTCCACGGTCGCGCTCCGGCGTCGTCGATCCTCGCGGTGATCGCGTCGGCCGATCGCGCATGGGACGTGATCACCGGCGCGCTCGAGCTCCCCGAGCCCGACGCCGATCTCGATACGCGCGCGTACGACGTCTACGTCGTCGACGCGGTCGAGGGCGGTTCGGTCACCGCGCCATCGACCCGCGACCCGCGCTCCGCGTTCGATCGCGCGAGCGCCTTCACCCTCCTCGGCGCCCCCTTGGCGCACGAGTCGTGCGCCCTCGATTTCGCCATGGCGCGATCGCTCGCCCGCGCCTCGCTCTTCCGTGCCGCGCCCGCGACCGACGAAGGGAGCGCGCGCGCCGAGACCTCGTACCTCGCGCGCCTCGCCGTTCCGTGCGCGATGACGTGCGACGACGGGATCGCCGCGTTCCAGGCGACCGCCGATCACGCCATCGTCGACACGTGGCCTCTCGAACCGCGCGTCGGCCTCGACGTCGATCAAGGCGCATCGCTCTTCTTCTGGTGGCTCGACGCGACGTACGGCGCATCCCCCGGATCGCTCGTGCGCGCGCTATGGGCCCTCTCGCCCACGACGACGCCGTTCGCCGCCGAGCGCTGGCGCGACGAGCCGGACGGCTTCGACGTTCTGGCCGCCTCGTTCAAAGACGCGCTCACGAGCGGCTCCAAGGTCGAAGACCTCTACGCGGAGTTCGGCACCACGCGCGCGCTCATGGGACCACGCGAGAACGGTCTCGAGCTCCCCGAGGCGCGCGTCCTCGGCCCGTCGCTCGCGCCGCCGCTGGCGTGGGAGATCGAGTGGCCCGCGTCGCCGCGCCGGCTCTCGTCGCCGGTGCCGATCGCGCCGACCGGATCGTCGTACGTGCTCGTGCATCGCACCGGCGCTGCGGCGGGCGCGCGGCTACGCATCGAAGCGACGTGGGAGCAGCACGCCGCCATCCGCTGGTTCGTCGTGAAGCTCGACGCGCGCGGGCGCGAGATGGGCCGCGTCGCCGTCGCCGCTGCACCGCGCGCGACCGAAGCGCAGATGACGATGGTCAACCTCGACGACGTCGCCTCGCTCCTCATCGTCGCGACGAACGTGGGCGACCCCTTCGCGCCGTTCGACCCCGACGACGAGACGTTCGAGCCGCACGGGTGGCTCCTCACGCTCGCCGCCGAGTGAGCTTCTCCTTCAGCGCGTTCGCACCGGGGTGGCGATCCCGACGACGCGCGGGACCGTCCCCGCGAACGCATCGGTGATGAACGCGCCGGCCATGATCTGGATCGATCGGTAGTCCTGCGTGAACGTCAGCGGCATCGGCAGCGCCTGGATCGGCGGCGCGTACGGCAGCACGTAGTCGTCCTCGCCGATCGAGTCGTTGAGGTTCGACCCGTGGGCGCACGGCGAGCACTGCACGACCACCGACGTCGCGCCCGCCTTCGGCGTGTCGTGGATCGCACCGGCGTCGTCGGGGTCGATGTTCGCGAGCGGCGTCTTGCGAGGGTTCGCGCTCGGGTTCTTCAGATCGATGATGTCCGCGTTCGATCCCACGTTCGGCACCGCGAGCCCCCAGCCGGCCGCGCGCGCGAGCGCTTCGCTCCCTTCGTCGGTCACGAGCTCGTCCCACAGCACCTCGGTCTGCAGCAGGTTGCGCGCTTGCGGCGCCACGCCGGCGATCGTCTTGGGCGCCGTCGTCAGGTACGTCGCGTACGAGATCGGATCGCCCGGCTCCACCGTCTGCTGCAGCATGGCGATGAGCGGGTGCGACCACGAGAACGTGTCGCCTGTGATCCCGAAGTTGAGCGTCGCCGCGCCGCCGAGCACCTTGCCGATGTTCGGCGAGTGCGCCACCAGCTCGTGCATCAGCGAGCCGGCGTTCACGTTCATGAACCACGCCTTCACGCGCGGCTCGATCGCCGCGCCGATGGTCCCTTGCATCGCGCCGAGCGAGTCGCCCACGTACGCGATCCGATCGGAATCGATCTTCGGCGCGCCGCTCCCCGTGTCGAGCTGCGACAGATCGGGCGACGAGCGCAGGAGCTTCACGACCTGCGCGGCGTCGAACCCCGCCTGGCGAAACTGATCGCCGATGGCGAGCACGTTGAGCAGGCTCCCGAAGAAATCGTTCGAGCCGTTGTCGGCGTCCGCGAAGCCATCGGGTCCGACGTAGGTGGCGCCCGAGCCGTCGGCGAAGTCGTTGATCGTGTCGGTGTGGAACTGCGCCTCGGGAGCGCGCGCGCCGAACGTGACGCTGTCGATGGCCGCGAACATCCACCCGTGCGCCGCGAAGACGTTGGCCAGGCTCATGATCCATCGCCGCGACCCGCTGATGCCGTGCTGCAGGATGACGGTGGGGTAGCCCCCCGCGGGCATCGGCGTCGTCGGCACGCCGAACGTGATCCAGATCTTCACGGGCGTCTGCGCGACGGGGTTGCCCGAAGCGTCGTACTGAAACGTGCCGTGCGCCGGGTCGCTGTAGCTCGTCGGCTTCACCTGCAAGTAGCTCGTGGCGTTGAAGACGGCGGTGCCGATGGCGGCGATCTGATCGTGTGCGCGGACCGGCAGCTCGGTGTCCGGATTGTCGGTGCCGTCGGAGAGCTTCTGCGTCGCGACGCCGAGCCAGGCGTCCGTGCTCGCGGTGAACCCCGCCGGCGTGACGCCGTTCACGGCCTTCGCGAACTTGATCGCCCCCATCGGCGCCATCGTCGCCGCGTCCCACGCCAGCGTCGGCGCCGTCGCGGTCTCGAGCGCCTCGCGCATGGCGAACAGCTCGCCCGTCTTGTGCATCGTCGTGTACGGCGCGATGGCCACGATCGTCGCGCCGTCGGTCGCCAGGTTCGTCGCCAGGATCGACTTCGCCGATGAATACGCCTGCCCGTACGTCGTCCCCACCGCGCCGTCCGCGCTCACGTTCCCCGACGCGACCGCGTTCATGTCCGCGCTCGCGAGGAGCGCGTGCCCCTTCGTGTCCTTGATGCGGCTCGTGAGGACGACGGCGTACGGATGCGACTCTTGCAGCAAGTACCCGCGCGCAGGCCCGGCGGCGATCACCGGAATCGTCGACGCGCCCGGTTGATCGTCGTGGAACTCGGTGCGGCACGGCAGGATCGCCGGCGACGCGCCGGGCGTGAGGTCGAGCATGTAGACCGAGCTCGTCGCGGTCATGCAGTCGGTCTCGGCGACGGGGAGCGACGCGGGATCGATCAAGGCCGACACGGCCGTGCCGTCGGAGTTCAACGGCGCGCTCGTGTCATCGACCGCGAAGAGCGAGAGCGCGACGCGCGAGAAGCCGTTCATCGTCCCGAGCGCGTGCGAGACGAAGCTCGAGTTGCGCGTGACGACGTTGTCGAGCCCCGGGAGCGGATCGACGACCTTGCCGTTCGCCACGTAGACGTCGGACGGAAACGGCACGTCGAGGAACTGCGGAGGCGCGCTCCCGGCGAGCTTGAAGCGCGGCGTCGGACCGAGCGCCACCGCGGCATCGGCTCCCGCGTCGGGCGCTCCGGCCTCGGGTGCACCGGCTTCGGCGAGCCCGCCGTCGGGCGTCGTGTCGACGTTGCCCGTGCTCGTACAAGCGGCCAAGAGCGTGAGAATTCCAATCGTAAGCGGGGCGGCGCGGCCGAATCGCATCTTTCCTCCTAAGCGGATAGCCCGCGTTTTCTAGCAGATGGCTATCCCCGCGCTCGTTCGTTTCGGCTAGGGAACATCACGTAGAAACGCGAGGAGACCGTCGTCATGCGAAAGATGCACACGCTTGGGGTCAGCTTGTTCGGAGCGGTCATCGCGATCGCCTGCGGCGGAACCGCGACCTCGGAGAACCCGCCCGGCAGCGGAGTCGACGCAGGGAACGACGCAACGTCGAACAACAACGTCGTCGACAGCGGCGATGACTCCGCTGTCTCTTCCGAAGCTGGCGACGACGCCGCGGCATGCGTCATCGATGCCGACATCCTCAAGCTCGCGCCGCCCGACGCGGCGATCGACGACGCGGGCGCATCGGTCGGCGCTTGCCTGGCGTGCGCCCAGACGACGTGCACCTCGCAGCTCGACACCTGCAACGCCGACTGCACTTGCAATCAAGGCTTCACCTGCTTCGCCAACTGCATCGGCGGCATTGGTAACTCGCTGCTGTCGTGCGCCGGTTCCTGCTTTGGCAGTCTCGCCGCGCTCGAAGCCAATCCGACGGAGCTCGGCGTCGTCACCTGCGCGGGTCAGTCGTGCGGCACGCAGTGTGGCGCATCGGGTCTGCTCGGCGGCGGCGGCAAGAAAGACGGCGGCGGCGGCGGCAACAAAGACGGCGGCGGAACCGACGGCGGCAACGACGCGGGCGACGACGGCGGCTCTTCGACCGACGGCGCGAGCGAGTAGCTAGCTCCGCAACGTACGGGCGCGGTGCTGCGCGACCCACGGCGCGAGGCGCGATCCGCTCTCGCCGCTGGTCGCGACGCTCACGCCCGTCGCGCGTTCCATGCGTGACGCGGCGATGGCCACGGCCACGGCCACTGACTGCTCGTCTCCTGCCGGCACGCGCGGATAGCCGAGCAGCTCGTCGCTGTGGCGATCGAGGAAGCCCGTGTCGTAGTTGCCGGCGACGAAGTCGGGGTGCGCGAACAGCTTCTCGTGGAACGCGAGGTTCGTGCGAATCCCGGTGACGACGTACTCGCCGAGCGCCCGACGCATGCGCGCCACGGCGCGTTCGCGATTCGGGGCCCACACGCTCAGCTTCGAGATGAGCGGGTCGTAGAAGCTCGAGATCGTGCACCCCGGATACGCGCCGCCGTCGTCGCGAACGCCCGGCCCAGCCGGAGTCACGAGGCTCTCCACCTTCCCGGGCGACGGCAAGAACCCGCTCGACGGATCCTCGGCGTACACGCGGCACTCGATCGCCGCGCCGCGCGCCTGCAGATCGTTCTGCTTGAACGCGAGCTTCTCGCCTTGCGCCACGAGCACCATCTCGCGCACGAGATCGAGCCCGGTCACCAGCTCGGTGATCGGATGCTCGACCTGGAGGCGCGTGTTCATCTCCAGGAAGTAGAAGCTGCCGTCTTGCGCCAGCAGGAACTCGAACGTCCCCGCGCTGAAGTACCCGACCGCCTTCGCCCCTTGCACGGCGATGGCTCCCATCTTCGCGACGAGCTCGCGCGACGCGGCGGGCGACGGCGTCTCCTCGACGACCTTCTGGTTCCGGCGCTGGATGGAGCAGTCGCGCTCGAAGCAGTGAACGATGTTCCCGTCGCGATCGCCGAGCACCTGAATCTCGACATGGCGCGGCTTGATGATCGCCTTCTCGAGATAGACGGTGTCGTCGCCGAAGAATTTCTTCGCTTCGCTTCGCGCCCGCTCCCACGCGCTCGCCATGTCTTCCGCGCGCTCGACGAGGCGCATCCCTTTTCCGCCACCTCCCGCCGACGCCTTGAGCATCACCGGGAAGCCGATCTTCTTCGCCGCGGCGACCGCTTCGTCGGTCGTGCTGCACGTCGCGCCCGGCACGATCGGCACGCCGGCCGCTTGCATCCTGTCGCGCGCGGCGGTCTTCGATCCCATCTGGCGCATGGCGCTCGCGGGCGGACCGATGAAGACGATCCCCGCCTTCTCGCACGCCTCGGGCATCAGCGGGTTCTCGCTGAGGAAGCCGTAGCCGGGATGAATCGCGTCGCACCCGGCGCGCTTGGCGGTCTGTACGATCTTGTCGATGCGCAGGTAGCTCTCGCCGGCGGGCGCGGGGCCGATGGGGTACGCCTCGTCCGCCACGCGAACGTGGAGCGAAGCGCGGTCGGCGTCTGAATAAACGGCGACGGCGCCGATTCCCATCTCGTGAAGCGTCCGCGTCACGCGGACCGCGATTTCGCCGCGGTTCGCGATGAGCACCTTGCGAAAGGGCTTGGGCATTGCGCCCACGACTACCACGAGAAATTACCCATCGTCATCCTGAGCGCAGCGAAGGACCCCCGGGTCAACAGGGGGGTCCTTCGTCGCTGCGCTCCTCAGGATGACGAGTTGGGGAGCGCTCCTCGCCAAGGTGGGGAGCGCTCCTCAGGATGACAACGAGGGGGATTCGAGTAGTAAAAGCTGTGGCCGAGCGGAATCTCACGTTCGATTTCACGGCGCCTCTCACTCCGGAAGGGGCGGCGGAAGGGGCGACGACCGAAGGGCCGCGCACGCTCACCGTGGGCGAGCTCGATCGCGCCATTCGCGGGTCGCTCGAGACGGCGTTCGAGAAGGCCGTGTGGGTCGAAGGGGAAGTGACCGGCATGCGACCGGCGCAGAGCGGGCACGCTTACTTCGCGTTGAAGGACGAGGTGGACGAAGCGTCGATCGACGTCGTCGTCTACCGCACGAGCCTCACCGCCCGCGCGCGCGCGCTCTTGAAAGACGGGGCGCGCGTTCGTCTTCGGGGCAAGCCCACGTTCTGGGTGCCGCGCGGCCGCTTGCAGCTCGTCGCCGATCGCGTCGATGCAGCCGGGCGCGGTGCGCTGCTCGAGGCGCTCGAGAAGCTGAAGGAGAAGCTCGCGGCGGAGGGGCTCTTCGCGCCGGAGCGAAAGCGCGCGCTGCCGAAGGAGCCGCGCGTCATCGGCGTCGTCACGAGCGCGACGGGCGCGGTCATTCACGACATCTGCAAGGTGGCCTTTCGGCGCGGCGGCGCGCGCATCTTGCTCGCGGCGGCGCAGGTGCAGGGGCAAGGCGCGGCCGAGTCGCTCTGTCGCGCGCTGAAAGCGCTTCAGCGCGTGAGCGAGGTCGACGTGATCGTGATCGGTCGCGGCGGAGGCTCGAGCGACGACCTCTCCGCGTTCAACGACGAAGCGCTGGTGCGCGCGGTCGCCTCGTGCCGCGTGCCGATCGTGAGCGCCGTCGGTCACGAGGTCGACGTGACGCTGGTGGACTTCGCGGCGGACCAGCGCGCCTCGACGCCGTCACAAGCCGCAGAGATGCTCGTGGCCGATACGCGCGCGCGCGTGGCGATGATCGCGCAGTGTCGGGGGAGGCTGGTGCATGCCATGCGTGCGCGCTTCGCCGAGGAGCGCGTGCGCCTTCAGGTCATCGAGCGGAAGATCGGCGACCCGCGTCTGGCGATCGCGTCGCAGCAGCAGCGACTCGACGNNGCTCGTGGGGTGGTCGCGCGTCTCGATCGGCGCGCGTCGCGATCGTCTGGCGCGAGGGACGGCGCGTCTCGCCGCCCAGCACCCGCGGCTCGTCATCGCGCGCGAGCGGAGCGCGATCGTGCGCGCGTCGGATCGCATGACCGCGGTGATGCGCGCGGCGCTCGCTACGCATCGCGCGACGCTGGGAACGAACGCGGCGCATCTCCACGCCATGAGCCCATTGAAGGTCCTCGGTCGCGGCTACGCGATCGCCACGCGGCCAGACGGTCGCGCGATCCGTGCGGCGTCGGATGTCGTGCCGGGCGACCGGATCACGGTGCGCGTGGAGAGCGCGGTGGTCGCAGCCGACGTGGTCGATGTGAAAGACGAGAAGCGATGAGCGCGACGAGACCGCTGAAATTCGCCGTGATCGGCGATCCCGTCGCGCACTCGCGAAGCCCTGCGATGCATATGGCTGCGTACCGCGCGCTCGAGCTTCCCCACACGTACGAAGCGATCCAAGCCACCGCGGCGGACCTTCCGCGCCTCGTTCGCGCGCTTCGCGACGGCGATTACGACGGCTTCAACGTGACCGTCCCGCACAAGCTCCGCATCCTCGACCACGTCGACGTCGTCGCCCCCAGCGCCGTCGCCGCCGAAGCCGCCAACACGCTCGTCCGCGCGCCGGACGGCCGCATCGTCGCGCAGAACACGGACGTGCCCGCGCTCGCCTCCGAGCTCGCGCGCCTCGCTCCTGCGCGCACGACCGCGGAGTGGGCCGCGTCCGAGGCGATCGTCCTCGGCACCGGTGGCGCGGCGCACGCGGCGATCCTCGCGCTCTCCAAAGCGATCGGCGTCGCCATGATCACCGTGCGCGCCCGCAACCCCGCGCTCCTCTCGGTCGAATCGCGCCCGCTGGTCAAGGCCGAGCCGCTCTTCCCCTCCGCGCGCGATGCCACGGCGCTCACGATCATCCAGGCCACCAGCGCCGGCATGGACGGCGCCGATCCCGGCGATGCGATCGCCAGCGCGATCGCGTGGAACGATCTCCCCGCCGCCGCCATCGCGCTCGACGTCGTCTACGCCCCCGCCGAGACCCCGTTCCTTCGCGCCGCCAGCGCGCGCGGCCTCCGCTGCGCCAACGGCCTCGGCATGCTCGCCGAGCAAGGCGCGCTCGCCTTCGAGCTGTGGCTCGGCATCCCCGCGCCGCGCGAGGCGATGCTCGCGGCGCTCGCCGTACCGCGATGAGCAACCGCAGCGCCAGCAACTGGACCCTCGAGCGCGTCGCGACGAAGAACCGCACGCGCATCGGGTACCGGCGCGTCGTTCAGCTCCTCATCTGGCTCGTCATCATCCCCACGGTGCTGCTCCTCGCGCTCGGCATCGGGCTCATGTTCGTCGGCGAGCGGTACAACCTCGTCATCGGCATTCTCACGATCAGCTTCGTGGCGCTCGTCGTCACCGGCGTCATCCTGACCATCGTGTTCGTCCGTCGCGAAGCGAACCTGAGCGAGCTGCAAGCCGACTTCGTCTCCAAGGTCAGCCACGAGCTCCGCACGCCGCTCACCGCGATTCGCCTCTTCGCCGAGACGCTCGAGCGCGCGAGCGACGACGACACGCGCCGCCAGTGCGTCGAACGCCTCATCTCCGAGTCGGACCGGCTCGGCGCGCGGATCGATCGCTTGCTCGACTGGGGGCGCATGGAGGCAGGGCGCAAGCTCTACGACCTCAAAGAGGAGCGCGTGAAGCCGATCGTCGACGAAGCGCACGCGCAGTTCCGCTCGTTCGCCACGGGCGAGGTCGAGATCTCCGCCACGTGCGACGACGACGTCCCGCTGGTGCTCGTCGATCACCACGCCATCGTCGACACGCTCCTCAACTTGCTCACCAACGCCCAGAAATACGGCGGAACGCCGCCGCGCGTGGCGCTCCGCGCGTTCAGGAGAGGGAGCCAGGCGATCATCGAGGTCAGCGACAACGGCGCCGGCATCGCGCGCGGAGAGCATCGCCGCATCTTCGAGAAGTTCTATCGCATCGACGATCGCCTCTCGCGCACGCGCGAAGGCTCGGGGCTGGGGCTCGCGATCGCCAAGCACATCATGCGCGCACACCGCGGGCGCATCGAGGTCGACAGCGAAGTGGGGCGCGGGAGCAAGTTCCGTCTCGTCTTCCCGAAGTGGGAGCCGCGAGACGGCGTACGAAGGAGTGAAGCGTGACCAATCGCGCTCGTGACTCGCAGGCGCCGCGCACCGTGCTCGTCGTGGAAGACGACGCCAGCATCGCCCTCGGTCTCCGGATCAACCTGCAAGGCGAGGGGTACCGCGTGCTCCTCGCCGAAGACGGCGAGCTCGGTCTCCAGCTGGCGCGCGACGAGTCACCCGACCTGATCGTGCTCGACGTGATGCTCCCCAAGATGAACGGCCTCGAGGTGCTCCAGGCGCTACGCAGCGAAGGGCGCACGATGCCGATCATCATCCTGTCCGCGCGCACCGGCGAGATGGACAAGGTCACGGGGCTCGAGCTCGGCGCCGAGGACTACGTGGCCAAGCCCTTCAGCCTCGCCGAGCTCCTCGCGCGCGTCCGCGCGGGTCTTCGTCGCGCGCCGATGCCTCGTGAGGACACGGCGATCCCCGTGACGCTCCACACGTTCGCCGACGTCGTCATCGACACCAACGCGCGCACGGTCACCCGCGCGAGCGAGCCGGTGGAGATGACGGCGCGCGAGTTCGACGTGCTCATGTGCCTCATCGACAACCGGGGGCGCGCGATGGCGCGCGACGAGATCTTCCAGCGCGTGTGGGGCCCCAACCATCACGGCACGCCGCGCACCATCGACAACTTCATCCAGCAGCTCCGCGCGAAGCTCGAGATCGACCCGCAGGCCCCCGCGCACTTTCAGACCGTGCGCGGCATCGGGTATCGGTTCACTGGCTGACGCACACCGCGATCAGAACGACGCGCGGCATCGGTATGCGGTGCCGGTGACGGTCGCCGTCGTCGTCGTGCCGTGCCCTTCGCCGAGCGTCGGCGGATCCGACTGCACGTAGTTCGCGCCGAGCTGCGCCGCCTTGTTGCGGAGATCGTTCATCGCGTACTCGATGAGCGAATCGTTCTTCAGCCACTTGCCGCCGAACGTCCCGCCCCCTTCGCCGACGATGTATCCGGCGGGCGTGCAGTCGGGCGTCGGCGGGTTGCGCGTGACGGCGACGTGCGCGCCTTCGGGGCTGAGCGCTTCGGTGGCGCAGCCGGGGAGCGCGAACGCGGTGGCGAGGATGGCGAGGATGGCGGGTACGAGAGTGCGTTTGAGCGTGAGCATGATGGTCTTCCTTCGGGCGGCCTCGAGGCCGTTGACCTGGGGAAGAGCAACTGCTGGACCACGTCCGCAGTCTCACGAGAACGCTTGAATTACCGGCGATTCGCGATCGATGTAATCGCGCGTTCGCGGTGGGCGAGGGCGGGGGCGCCGTCAGCCGTTTGGGGGACGCGGTCACGGCATGCGCGTGAAGACGTTCACCACGTTCTGGCTCGCGCCCAAGTCGTTGAAGAGCGTGAAGGTGGTCAGCGTCGCCGTGTAGCTGAACGGGCCGAGATTCGACGTGCTCGGGCACGTCTTCTCGATCAGGTAGGTCGCGCCCGCGTAGGTCGGGATGAGGGTGCCGCTCGACTGACCGATCGCGCCGGTTCCCTCCTGATCGATCTCATCGAAGGTGAACGCGCTGGGGAGGGGTGTTCCGGCGTCCGAGGCCGCGGCGTCCGAGACCTCGGCGTCCGAAGCATCACCGCTCGTGGAGCCGGCGTCGTTCGACGTGCTCGTTGCCCCGATTCGGATCGTCTGCCGGAAAGACGCTGCCGCGATTCCAGCGTCGCCGCCGGTGTAGACCACGAAGCTCGTGAGCACGTACAGGCCGGGGGTGATAGCTCCGCCGGCCGGAGCGGGCGGCGACCCCTGGATACCCGTCTCCAGCACCTCCGCTCCACAGAGCGCGAGGTCGTTGCAATTCGACCCGGCGTCGGCGACGACGCATTCCGACGAGATCGTCCCTCCCGCTTCCGCGCCTGCCTCGGCCACGATTGTGATGTGCGGCTTCCCCGTCGCGCTCGTGTCGATCGGTGGTTGATCGGGCGCACCCGAGCATGCGGCGATCACGGACCACGCGACGCCCACGCTTCCTGCGAACCCCACCCATCGACGCGTCGCGATCATGCGAACAGCGTCCCACGGACCATTTTCCATGGTCAAGTTGGTCGGGTTGACGGACAGGAGGGCCAAGGCTACGCCGTACGCCCCCTCCCCCGAGCACGCATCACCATGGAAAACCCGCTCCTCCGTCAGTACCTCGCCACCGTCTACGAGCTCCCGACGCCCAACGGCCCGGTGCGCGCCTCGCTCGACGGCGACGTCGTGACCGACCCGTCGACGCTCTCCGAAGTGCTCACGCGCCCGTTCGCGATCCTCACCGCGTACAACCCGCGGTCGATGCTCCTGCCGCGCAAGGTGAACGACGCGCGTCACAACGTGCTGCGCGATCTGCTCATCCTCGGGTGCTACCGCGTCGAAGGGTGCGTCGGGTTCGAAGAGGATCCGGAAGGGACGTGGCGCGAGCCGGCGTGGATCGCGCACGCGATGGATCGCGACGAGGCGATCGCGTTCGGCCGCGTGTTCCGACAGAACACGATCGTGATGTGCAAGAACGGTCGCCCCGAGCTCATCGTGACCGACCCGACGTGCGACGACGTCGGCAAGACGTTCATCGGCAACTGGCGCGTTCGTAGCTGAGCATCAGCGCGCGCCGGCGTCCTTCGCGCAGCGGAAGCCGGCCATCAACAGCCGGAACTTCGGCGGATGGTGCACGCGGTTCGTGCTGCGGAGGCCGTCGGCGTCGTAGTTGAACGCGCCGGCGCGGAGCGAACGTTCGCACTCGTGAGGGATCGGGTTCGATCCCGTGAACCCCTCCTGGTGCGCGCGGCGAAGCTCGTCTTGCGTGGCGAGGATCTCGTCGCACACGCCCGGTTTTCCCGCGGGCGCGGTGGCGCGTCGGTAGGCGTAGGGGTCGTACGCGTCGGCCGTCCACTCCCAGACGTTGCCCGCGAGATCGTCGTGACCGTAGGGGCCCTTCCCCGACGGATGCGCGCCGACGTCGTCGGTCGCTCCACTCGCGAGGAGGCGTCCGAAGACGGTGCGCTCGGCCGTCGGCGGATCGTTCCCCCACGGGAAGCGTCGCCCGTCGTCGTCGCGGATCGCGCGTTCGAACTCGGCCTCCGTGGGCAAGCGCGCGCCTCGCCAGGCGCAGTAGGCGGTCGCATCGAACCACGTGACACCGTTCACCGGTTGCGCGGGGCGATGGAAGCGGGCGTCGTCTCCGGCGTGGGTGAGGCCGGCGAGGTTGCGCGCGTTGGGTTGGCAGGCGCGGGCCTGGACGCAGGCGTCGTAGGCGGCGTTGGTGACCTCGGTGCGATCGAGGAAGAAGGGGGCGAGGGTGACCGAGTGCGCGGGGCGCTCGTCTTCTTGGCCGCCGGTGGTCGCGCCCATCGTGAAGATGCCGCCGGGGACGGGGAGCATGCCGTCGGGTGGGGCGGCTGGCGCTGGGTCGCTCGCGCTCGCCTCACTCACCCTCACCCCCGGCCCCTCTCCCGCAAGGGGAGAGGGGAGGAGATCGTTCGTCTTCTCCCCCTCTCCCTTTACGGGAGAGGGGGCGGGGGGGTGAGGGTTCGCGTCTGCGACTGCGGGTCGCGTCGCCGCTTCGCTCGCCTGCTTCGCACAGCCCGCTGAAATCAGCGCGACTCCGAAAAGCGCCACGAAAAATGGTAGGGACTGCGCGCCCAGATGGTCTCGGTGGAGCACCTCGTCAAACGTTACGGCGCCCGGCTGGCTGTCGACGATCTTTCGTTCTCCGTCGCCCGCGGCGAAGTCGTCGGCTTCCTGGGGCCGAACGGGGCGGGTAAGAGCACCACGCTCCGCGTCCTCGCCGGCTTCCTCGGTATGACGAGCGGCAAGGTCACGATCGACGGCCACGACGTCAAAGACGACTCGTACGCCGCCCGCGCCTGCATCGGCTACATGCCCGAGGCCGTCCCGCTCTATCCCGAGATGCGGGTCGCCGAGTACCTCACGTTCCGCGCCGAGCTCAAAGGGGTCGCGCGGAAGGATCGACGCGCGTGGGTCGATGCCGCGATGGAGAAGGCCAACGTGATCGACGTCGCCAACGTCGTCATCGGCAACCTCTCCAAAGGCTACCGCCAGCGCGTCGGGCTCGCCGATGCACTCGTCGCCAGGCCGCCGCTCCTCGTGCTCGACGAGCCGACCGCCGGGCTCGATCCAAACCAGATCGTCGAGGTGCGCGATCTCATCAAGGCCCTCGGCCGCGAGCACACCGTCCTCCTCTCGACGCACATCCTCAGCGAAGTCGAGGCCAGCTGCACGCGCGTCGTCGTCATCGATCGCGGAAAGCTCGTCGCCGAAGGTTCCACGCGCGACATCCGCCGCATGCGTCGCGCGCCCGCGATCGACGTGACGGTGCGCGGCGCGGAAGACGCGGTCGTGGCGATCCTCAAGAAGATCGACGGCGTGGCCAGCGTGAAGCGCCTCGACGCCGTCGCCGACGAAGCGGACGTCATCACGTACCGGTGCGCGTGGACGAAGAAGCTCTCTGACGCCGACATCGCCAAGGCCAGTGAAGCGATCGTCGCGCTCCTCATCGCCGGCGGATTCGCCGTTCGCGAAGCGCGCGCCGCGGGCGGGTCGCTCGAAGACGTGTTCCGCGATCTCACGCGCGGCGCTCACGCAGCCGAAGAGGCGCGCGCCTCGTGAGGTCCTTCTGGCCGATCTACAAGCGCGAGCTCTTCGCGTTCTTCGTAACGCCGCTGGCGTGGGTGCTCATCTGCGTCTTCTTGCTCGTTCAAGGGATGCACTTCTACCTGCTCGTCGATCACTTCTCGAACATGGGTGAGGTCGCCAGCGATCAAACGCCCGTGCAGGCGTTCTTCGGCAACACCGTGCTCCTCTACCTCGTCCTCTTCCTGCTCGTGCCGGCGATGACGATGCGCCTCTTCGCCGAGGAGCGCCGCAGCGGCACCATCGAGTCGCTGATGACCGCGCCCGTCTCGAGCGCCGCGGTCGTCCTGGCGAAGTACGCCTCGGCCCTCACGACGTACGTCGCGATGTGGGCGCCGACCACGCTCTATCTCGTGATCCTCTCGCGCACCGGCGAGCTCGATTGGCACGTGGCCGCGTCGAGCTACCTCGGCGTTCTGCTCGTGGGCGGCTCGTACCTGTCGCTCGGCTTGCTCACCAGCGCCGTGACGAAGAGTCAGTTCCTGGCGCTCGTCTTGAGCGCGATGGTCATCCTGGTCCTCTTCATCCTCGGGATCGCCGAGTTCGTGACGGCCGAGGGAACCATGGCGCACGACGTCTGCGCGTACGTCTCGGTGTGGGCGCAGATGAACGACTTCGCGAGCGGCATCGTCGACCTGCGGCACGTGGCGTTCAACGCGACGTTGATCGTGCTCCCGCTCTTCGTGACGACGCGCGCGGTCGATGCCTGGCGGTGGGGCTGATGAAGAAGCGCGCAGGGCTCGGCATCGATGCGTCGCAGGCGACGGCGCTCGTGGGGATCGTGGCGGCGGTCGTGCTCGCGGTCGTGATGAACGTGGTCGTCGCGCGGCACTACAAGCGGTGGGACTGGACCAAGACGAAGCGGTACACGCTGACGCCGGCGACGCTGTCGACGTTGCACTCGCTGCAGGAGCCGGTCGACCTGTGGATCCTGATGGGCGGCGCCGACCCGCTCGAGCAGAGCGTCAAGCAGCTCCTCGTGAGCTACGCCGCGGAGACCGACGTGCTCAAGGTGCACCTCGTCGATCCCGATCGCGACACGGCGGCGCTCGAAGACGTGCGGAAGCGATTCCGGATCGACACGGGGCGCACCGAAGACGGTCACGTCGTCACCGACGCGCTCATGGTCGTCGCCAAGGGTGACAAGCACTGGTTCATCGGCGCGAGCGATCTCGTGGCCGTGAGCGACGCCGACGACGGACGCGCGCAGCCGCGTGAAGAGCAGGCGATCACCGGCGCGATTCGAAACGTGATCGGCGGCGAGAAGGCGAAGCTGTGCTTCACCGCCGGGCACGGAGAGCTCGAGCTCACCGACTCGAGCGAAGAGGGGCTCGGCTTCTTCGCGGACATCCTGCAGAAGGACAACTACGAGACGGTCGCGGTCGATACGACGGCGCCCGACGCGCACGAACCTTTCAAGGGATGCAGCGTCGCCGTGATCGCGGGGGCGCGCGGGTCGTTCGCGAAGGGCGAGACCAACCGGTTGCGCACGTACTTGATGGACGGCGGGAGCTTGTTCCTCGCCGTATCGCCGATCAACGCGCAGACCGAGAACGGGATGGCGTCCGCGGGGCTCGACGAGGCGCTGGCGCCGTTCGGGATCGCGCTCGACGACGATCTCGTCTTCGAGCTCGACGCTAAGCTTGCGATCCCCGACTCGCGCGGCATTCGCTTCATCGCCACTGCGAAGCCGCACCCGGTGACCGCCGCGCTCGTTCACGACGAGGCCATGCCGCGCGAAGTGCCGCGGGTGATGTTGAACTTCGCGCGGTCGCTCCATCACGTGTCGCCGCCGGGGGCGAGCAGCGCGGTCGATCTGCTGGCGTCGAGCGAGCAGTCGTTCGGCGTGGTGAACATCGCCGGCGCCGCCGACTGGACCGACGTCCCCGAGCGCAAGCCGCACGATCTCGGCGGGCCGCTCGTCGTCGCCATGGCGAGCGAACGGCCGAAGACGTCGCCCAGCGGGCCGCACGGGCCGCGCGCGATCGTGGTGGGGACCGGGAGCGCCGTCATTCGTCGCGACTGGATGGAGCCGCTCCCGATCCGCGGCGCGGCGCTCTTCACCGAGAGCGCGATCTCGTGGCTGGCGTCGAAGCCGGCGATCCTCGACGTGCCCGCGCGACCGAGCGTGGCCGCGGGGATTCGGATCACCGACGAGTCGCGCTCGGAGGTGCGGCGCTACGTGCTCATCTTCATGCCGCTCGCGGCGGCGCTGCTCGGGATCGCGGTCGCGCTGCGGAGGCGAGGGACCGAAGGGGCTCCGCGCGCGGGCGCGGGTAAGAAGAAAGAGCGCGCGTGAAGCTGCGTGCGCACGCGACGTCGATCGCTCTCGTGATCGCAGCGATGGGCGCGGTGGTCTACGCCTACGTCGATCGCGATCGGGTGACCGAGTCGGAGAAGAAGTCGCGCGCATCGAACGTCTTCCCTGCGTGGCGGCGCGAAGAGCTCACGCGGCTCGCGATCGATCACGACGGCGAGAGCATCGTGCTCGAGCGATCGAAAGACGACGCCGGCGATCCCGAGTGGCGGATGCGCGCGCCGTTCGATCACGAGAAGGCAAATCAGGAAGCGGTCGACAAGCTGGCCAGCGTGCTCGAGTTCGCGAACGTCGTGCGCAAGGTCGACGCCAGCACCCCGGCGAGCGCGACGAAGATCGATGCGCCGCGCGCGCACGGCGTGGTCGCGATGGGCGCGCTGTCGTACCGCTTCGCGCTCGGTGGCGACGCGCCTACGCCCGAGGGCGCGGCGTATCTGCGCGTGGATGATCTCGGTACGGTGGTCGTGACGCGCGACGTGGTCACAGCGCTCATGCAGAAGAGCGACGCCTACCGATCACGGTCGCTCGTCCCGTACCTGTCGATCGAGCTCGCGCGGCTCGACGTGAAGAGCGACGCCGGCACGGTGGCGATCACGCGCGCCGATGATGTGAGCTTCACGCTGGGCAACGGGCTTCGTGCCTCGCGCTCGAAGCTCGACACGATCTGGAGCGCGCTCGCCGAGATGCGGGCCGACGTGTTCGTCGGCGACGCCGTGGCCGCGCCGCTCGTGGCGACGCCGCGGGTGACGATCGCGATGACGCCGAAGGACGCGACGCGCCCGGCCGGCGTGCTTCGCGTGGGCGGAGCTTGCCCGGCGAACGAGACGGACATCGTGGTGACGCGCGATGCGCCGACGAAGCTCGCGGCCTGCGCCCCGAAGGCCGTGCTCGAGGGGTTGGCGACGAACGACGCAGCGCTGGTCGACGCGCGCCTCTTCGCGGCACACGACGACGAGATCGCCGAGCTGCGGATCGAGACGCTGCCGAAGGGAGCAGCCGTCGAGCTGGCGCGAAAAGAGAGCGCATGGCGCGAGAAGGCGCCGATGGATCGCGACCTCTCGGGCGAGGACGCCGAGGCGGCGTCGGCGCTGGTGGCGGCCATCGCGCGAGGCGAGGGGATCGATCCGCAGAAGAGCGACGCGCCGTTCGACGCGAAGGGGCGCATTACGGTGCACCGCGCCGACAACGACGTGACCGAAGTGATCGACGTGGGGGCGCCCGACGCGAACGGCGACGTCATCGTTCGTCGCGCGTTCGACGGCGCGCGCTTGCACGTGTCGGCAGCCGTCGCGCGGAAGCTCGTTCCGAGCGCGATCGCGCTGCGCGGGAAAGAGCTGTGGGGGCCGCGGATCGAAGGGGCGCCGGTGACGGCGATCGAGACGCACTGCGACGGCGTCGACCAGCGCGCGACGCACGACGCCGATGCATGGACGATGCGCACGCCCGCCGACTACGGCGTGGACAACGCGGCCGTGACCGACGCGATCGACGCCGCGACGCGCGCGCGCGCCGAGTCGTGGATCGCGGACGCCGACGAAGGACGATTCGGATTCGGGTCGTGCGCCATCGCGCTCGAGGTCGCCAGCGACGGCGGCGCGCGGACCGCGCGAATCGAGTTCGGTCGTGAAGGGGAAGGGGGCGTCTATGCGCGCACGAGCGACGGCCCCGCCGTCTTCGTCGCACCGAGAGCGCTCCGCGATCGAGCGCGCGCGTGGCTGGTCGACCTCCACGGCTTCGCGCCCCCCGACGTCGCGCTCGTGACCCTCGAGCGCAACGGCAAGCGCCTGGGCTTCTCCGCCGACGCCGGTGACGACACGACCGACGCGATCCTCCGCGCGGCCAACGTCCTTCGCGCCGACTCGGTCGTCCACCTCGGCGCTCCGCTCGCCGACGAAGGCTTCGGGCAACCCTCGCTCGTCCTAACCATCAGTGGGAAAACGAGCTCGAAACGCATTACCTTCGGCCGCGAGGCCGTCACCAACGACGCCAAGACCGTCCTCGCCCGCGTCACCGGCATCGAGGCCACGTTCGCCGTGGATCGCGATCGAGTGAAGGCATTCTTCGATCGCTTCTGAGCGCCCGGGCGTGAGAGCTCGCGGGCGTGCCTCGCCGTTCTCTTGGCCGGTGCTAGGCAATGTAGCTAGGGCGTAGTCATGGCTTCGAAGCCGATCGACGCAAAGCCGATCGTGAAATGGGCGGGAGGCAAGTCGCGCCTCCTGGGCGAGCTCCTCGATCGCGTTCCGCGCGACCTCGGCACGTACGCCGAGCCGTTCGCCGGCGGCGCGGCGCTGTTCTTCGCGCTCGCCTCCGAACGATCGCGTGGCCTCCGCAAGTTCAAACACGCCGTCCTCGCCGACAGGAACGAGGAGCTCGTCGCCCTCTACACCGCGATCCGCGACGACGTGTCCGCCGTCATCGACGCGCTCGCCGAGTACCGCCACGATCGCGATCTCTTCTACGCCGTCCGCGCGAAAGACACGCACGGCATGAGCGACGTCGAGCGCGCCGCGCGCTTCGTGTTCCTCAATCGCACGTGCTTCAACGGCCTGTGGCGGGTGAACTCCGGCGGGCGCTTCAACGTCCCCTTCGGCAAGTACAAGAACCCGCGCATCCTCGACGAAGCCGGGCTCCGCGCCGCATCGCGCGCGCTCGCCGGCGTGGACGTCGTGTCGCGCGACTTCGCCGACATTACAGGTCGCCTCAAGAAGAACGACTTCGTCTACCTCGACCCGCCGTACGTCCCCGTCTCGCGCACGGCCTCGTTCACGGCGTACGCCAAAGACGGGTTCACGCCTCGTGATCAAGAGCGGCTCGCCACCGAGCTCCACGCGCTGAAGCGCCGCGGCGCGAAGGCGATGCTCTCGAACGCCGACACGCAGACGACGCGCGATCTCTACGACGGTCTGGCGCTCCACGTCGTGCGCGCGCCGCGATCGATCTCGTGCGACGGCGCGAACCGCGGCGACGCCGGCGAGCTCGTGGTGACGACCTGGGAGTCGCCCGGACTCTACGAACCGCTCCGCACCGCGGGGTGAACGCCGCCGCGCGTGGCCGGTCAGCTCTGCGTCCGCTAGGGTACGCGGCGCCATGTCCGAATCGCGCTTGCCCCCCGACGACGTCATCCGCGTTCGCGTGAAGGGGGAGCTGCGAAAGCGCCTGCGCGGGCTCCGCATGACGATGCCCGCCGATGCGTGCGCCAAGCGATCGGTGCGCATCGTGGAGAGGCTCGCCGCGCACCCGAGCGTCGTCGCCGCGAAGTCGGTCGCGCTCTTCTGGCCCATCGTCGAGAAGCACGAGATCGATCTCCGCCCGCTCGACGCCTCGCTCCGCGCGCGCGGCGTCTCGATCGCTTACCCCGCCATCGATCCCGAGACGCGCCTCATGACCTTCCGCTTCGCCGCCGAGAGCGATCTGGACGAACGCGGCTTCGGCTTCCGCGAGCCGCACCTCACCGCGCGCGAGGCGGTTCGCGGAGACCTCGACGTCATCATCGTCCCCGCGATCGCGCTCGATCCCACCGGTCATCGCATCGGCTACGGCGCCGGCTTCTACGATCGCACGCTCCCGCTCTTCTCGCCGCCGGCGATCGCGATCGGCGTGGCGTACGACTTCCAGCTCGTCGCTGAAGTCCCGTTCACGCAGCATGACGTCGCGCTCCCGTTCGTCGTCACCGACGGTCGCGAGCTCGTAGTCGCGCTGGATCCTTCGTCGCTGCGCTCCTCAGGATGACCGTAGCGGTCAGTTCTTCTTCCGCCCGTTCGCCGCCTTCGTGTCGGCGCTCTTCCGCGCCGCCTGGCACTTCGGGCACAGGCCGTACATCTCGTGCTTGTGGCTTCGCAGCGTGAAGCCGTGACGCTCGGCGACCTCTTCTTGCAACGCCTCGATCCGCGGCTCCTCGAACTCGACGATCGTCCCGCACTCGACGCAGATCAGGTGGTCGTGGTGCGACGCCTCGTCGGCCAGCTCGTACCGCGTGAGCCCGTCGCCGAACTTCCGCTCGTTGGCGACGCCGCACTCCGCGAGCAGCTTCAGCGTTCGATACACCGTCGCGTAGCCGACCTTCGAGTCTTCGCGCCGTACCTGCGCCAGGAGCTCTTCGATGCTCACGTGGTTCGGTGAGCGGAAGAACGTCTCCACGATGAGGCGTCGCTGGTCCGTCGAGCGCAGCCCCTTCTTAACCATGTGGTCGTGCAGCAGCACCCGGAAGTGTTCCAGGTTCGGCGAGTCGTGCCGGTGGTCTTCGTACGTCTGCTGCTTCATGCGGGCCACGCGCACCAAGGTCGTCGAGCCGCGCTCACGGCGTCAAGTCGCATCGGGGGAGTCATCCTGACACATGCAGGCGGCAGCGCTTGCGCCAAAGGAGCGCCCGACCCTAGCTAGGCCCCATGGAACCCGACCGACCGTCCGACGGAGCGCGCGAAGCCTCGACGACCGAAGGGCTCCCCGTCGCGCCGTCGATGGGACCTGCGCTCGAAGCCACGCACGCGTCGAGGCAGCTCGCGGCCGTGGACCGGCGGGTCGTCCTCATCTGCGCGCTGTCGGTCGGCGTGGCCTTCGCGGCCGGGATCATCGCGCGCCTGCTCACGGGGCTCATCGGGCTCATCACGAACCTCTCGTTCTATGGTCGCTTCGACACGTCGTTCGTGTCGCCGGCGAACAATCACCTGGGGCCGTTCGTCATCGCCGTGCCGATCGCCGGCGCGATCGTCGTCGGCTTCATGGCGCGGTACGGATCGAAAGCGATTCGCGGTCACGGCATCCCCGAAGCGATGGAGCAGGTCCTTCTCAACGAGAGCCGCATCCCGGCGCGCATGACGTTCTTGAAGCCGCTCTCGGCCGCGGTGGCGATCGGCACCGGCGGCCCGTTCGGCGCCGAGGGGCCGATCATCGCCACGGGTGGCGCGCTCGGTTCGCTCGTGGGGCAGATCGTGAAGACGACGGCCGACGAACGAAAGACGCTCCTCGCTGCTGGCGCCGCTGCGGGAATGGCGGCCACGTTCGGAACGCCGGTGTCGGCGGTGCTCCTCGCCGTCGAGCTTCTCCTCTTCGAGTATCGCCCGCGATCGATCATCCCCGTCGCGCTCGCGACCGTCGTCGCCACCGGCGTGCGCATCGCCTTCATCGGATCGTCGCCCGTGTTTCCGATGCCCGACCTCGTCGCCCCGTCCGGGAGCGCGCTCGCGTGGTACGCGGCGATCGGCGCGCTCGTCGGCGTCGCGTCCGTGTACGTGACGAAGCTCGTCTACTGGGTCGAAGACGCCTTCGAGAAGCTCCCCGTTCACTGGATGTGGTGGCCCGCGATGGGAGCGGTCGCCGTCGGAGTCTGCGGGCTTTACGCGCCGCACACGCTCGGCGTCGGCTACGACAACATCGAGCACATCCTCTCCGGCGATCTCGTCGGCGGCGCGATGCTCTTTCTCTGCGCGATGAAGCTCATCTCGTGGTCGATCTCGCTCGGCAGCGGCACGTCGGGCGGAACGCTCGCTCCGCTCTTCACGATCGGCGGCGGCCTCGGCTCGGCGCTGGGAATGCTGCTGGCGCGCCTGGTGCCGAGCGCGGGGATCGACCTGCGCGTCGCGGCGCTCGTCGGGATGGCGTCGATCTTCGCGGGGGCGTCACGCGCGCTCCTGGCGTCGGTGGTGTTCGCGTTCGAGACCACGCGGCAACCGATGGGGCTTCTCCCGCTGCTCGGCGGATGCACCGGCGCATACCTCGTCTCGTGCCTGCTGATGCAGAACACGATCATGACCGAGAAGATCGTCCGGCGCGGCGTGCGCGTCCCGAGCGAGTACGCGGCCGACTACCTCGACACCGTGCTCGTGCGCGACGCCATGACCCGCGCGGTGATCACGCTCGCGGCCAGCGACGCCGTGATGCGCGTGCGCGAGTGGCTCGTCTCAAGCGAAGACGCAGCGACGCACCAGGGGTTCCCCGTGCTCGACGGCGATCGCATCGTGGGGGTGGTGACGCGCCGTAACCTCGTCGCCCCGCTCACGAACGACGATCTCACGGTGCGCGACCTGATCATGCGTGAGCCGCTCGTCGTCCGCGACGACGCCACGCTTCGCGACGCGGCCGACAAGATGGTCCGCACCGGCGTCGGCCGATTCCCCGTCGTCAGCGGCGACGACCCGAAGAAGCTCGTGGGCTTTCTCACGCGCAGCGACGTGCTCGGCGCTCACCGCGACCGGCTCGACGCGACCGTGCCGCAGAGCTCGCGCATCGCGATCCCGCGGCTGCGCGTGAAGGGCGCCTAGGACGGGTCATGTAGACGCGGACGCCTTCGGCGCCGCTAGTCTAGGACGGTCATGTAGACGCGGACGCCTTCGGCGCCGCTAGACCCGGTCCGTCCGCTTCTCGCGCTCCTCGAGCCCGATCTCGACCAGCCGCGCGATTCGCTTCGCCCGCGTCGCGTCGGCCACGGCCTGATCGAGCCAGCGAAGGATCGCGTTTCTCTTGCTGCGCACGATCGCCGCGAACGCCACGAAGGCATCGGCTTCGCGCAGCGCATCGGCGAGGTCTTCCGGGATGGGATCCTCGGGCGGCGCCTCGTCGAGCACCACGCGGATCCGCACGCGCGCCCCTTCGGCGAGGCCCACCCGCTTCCGGAGGCGCGCGTTCAAGATCAGCTTGTGACGCCCTCCGCCCGACGGAACGAGCGTCAGGTGACCCTCGATCCCTTTCGACTTCGTCGCCGCCCCCTCCGTCGCCGGCCACAACGTCGCGACCACGGGCACGGGGCCGCGCTTTCCGAACGCCGCGCTCACCGACCGCGGAACGACGACGACGTTCTGGATGACGCCGCGCACGACCTTCTCGAGCGTTCCGGTGAACGTGAGGGGGCGCGGCGGCTTCACGTGGTCACGTCAGCGCTGAATGGGGAGACCCTCGCTCTCCCACGCGAGGAACCCGCCTTCGAGGAACGCGACCGGCACCCCTTGCTCGGCCAGCGTCGCGGCGAGCGTCTTCGTCTTGTCGCCGGCGCGGCAGTACACGACCGGTTGACCGGCGAGCATGTGCAGCTCGGCCAGGCGCCCCTCGATCGTCTCGAAGGGCATGTTGATCGCGCCCGGAATGTGCGCGCGCCCGAAGGCCGATGCCTCGCGCGTATCGACCGGAACGACCGCCCCTTCCTTCAGCAGCTGCGCCAGCTCCGGCGCCTTCAAGGCACCTGCGGCGCGCGGAAGGAACGGCTCCACCATCTCGCGGAGCTTCTTCTTCGCGACCACCCCGACGACGCCGTCGACGATCCGCTGCTCGGCGAAGAGCACGAACATCGGCACCGACTGGACGCGCAGCTCGCGCGCCAGCACCGGCGACTTCTCGATGTCGACGTAGACGACGCTGACCTTCCCCTCCATCTCGCGCGCGAAGGCTTCCACCTCGGGAGCGACCTGGCGGCACTGCTGGCTCCTCTCGGCCGTGAACTGGACCATCACCGGCACCTCGCTTCGAAGCACCGCGGCTTCGAACTCGCGCTCGGTCACGTACGGGATCGTGGATGCGCCCGCTGCGCCCTTGTTCCCCGGTCCTTTGCCCGCTCCGGGGCCGCCTAGCATCGTCATCTTCTGGCCTCTCGCTCGCGTCTTTACTCGATCTTCGCCGCTCAACGTAAGCGCGATGGCGAAGAGCGCCAGGGGGGTGGCGTCGGTTCAGGCGTGCGGGGTCTCGTCGTAGGCGGTGCTCGAGGGGGGGCCGTCGCCCAGGCGATTGGTGCTGTCGGGCTCGCGATCGATGACGCCGCCGACCGCCGCCACGAGGCGCGGGTCGAGCGCGTCGCGGAGCGCTTCGCCCACCAGGTTGAGCGCCATCACCGTCACGAACACCGCGAGCCCGGGGAACACGAGGAGCCACCACGCGCCGATGTGCTCGCGCGTCTCGCTCAGCGTCTCGCCCCACGACGCGCTCGCCGGCGGGAGGCCGACGCGCAGGAAGTCGAGCGACGCTTCGACCAGGACCACAGACGCCACCCCGAACGTCGCGGCCACGAGCATCGGCGCGAAAGCGTTCGGCCCCACGTGCCTCCGCAGGATGCGCCACGGCCCTGCGCCGAGCGCCCGCGCCGCGAGCACGTAGTCCTGCGACGACACCAGCAGCACCTCGGCCCGCACGAGGCGCGCGACCTCTGGCCAGCGCGTGAACGCGATCGCCGTGAGGAGCGTCGTGAGCGACGGGTGCGCCACGAGCGCTTGAACGACGAGGACCAGGACGAGCGTGGGGAACGCGGTGAGCGTCTCGATGAGGCGCGCGATGACGGCGTCGAGCACGCCGCCGAAGAAGCCGGCGAGCGCGCCGAGGAGCGTCCCGATGGCGACGAACGCCGCGGCTGCGATGAACGCCGCGCCGAGCGAGGTGCGTGCGCCGTGGACCAGGCGCGCGAAGACGTCGCGCCCGAAGGCGTCGGTGCCGAGCGGGTGCTCGCCGAAGATCGTGGGCGATCGGAGGACGGCGAGCTGCCCTCGCGTCGAGGTCTGCTGCGGGCCGAAGTGGACCAGCGGAAAGAGCGCCCAGTCGCCGGGCGCGCGCTCGGCGGCGAGGCGCACGTTGTCGTACGCCGCGAGCGCGGCCGGGCGCGTGACCGCCGGCATGACGTACGTGGTGCCGTGGAAGTGACAGAGGAGCGGGAGATCGCTCGCCAGCACGTCGGCGAAGATTCCGACCAGCGCGATGCACGCGATGGCGATGATCCCGATGCGCGCCGTGCGATCGCCTCGCAGGCGCGCGAGCGTCGACCCCGCCTCGCGCGAGCGACGGCGGCTGCGCGGGTTCGGCGACAGCGGGCTGGACGACGGGCGCTCGTTCACGCGCGTCCCCCACGCGGCGTCGCGGTCGCCTCGCGCACGCGCGGGTCGAGCATGCCGTACGCCACGTCGCTGGCGATGAGCGCGATCGTCGTGATCACCGCCGTCACCAGCGCGATCGCCACCAGCCACGCCACGTCGTGCGCCTCGACCGCGCGCATCGTCTCGTAGCCGATCCCCGGCACCGCGAAGACCTCCTCCACCACGAACGCGCCGCCGAGCAGCGCCGGAAACTGCAGCCCCGCCAGCGTCACCACCGGCAGCATCGCGTTCCGCAGCGCGTGCACCACGACTTGCCGAAACGCGGACGCGCCCTTCGCCTTCGCCGTTCGCACGTAGTCCTGACGAATCGTCTCCAGCACCGCAGCGCGCTGGTACCGCGACAGCGTGGCCAGCGATCCCAGCATCAACGCAACGACCGGCAGCGCCAACCGCCATAGCGTCTCGGCGGTGTGCCCGAGGTCCACCGGCCGCGCGACCCCGTGCGTCGGCGCGTACGTGTGCGCCAGGAGCTGCGCCGCCCAGAACGTCGGCAGCGAGTACATGGCGAAGAGCACGATCGCGAGCGTCACGTCGACCGGGCGCCCGCGCCACCACGCCGTGAGCGCGCCGATCGGCACCGCGATGGCGTAGCTCGCGAGCAGCGCCAGCGCCGTCAGCAGCAGCGTCACGGGCGTCCGCGCGCGGAGCTTGTCGGCGATGGGGACGCCGTCGATCGCGCTCGTGCCGAGCCGCCCGGTCGTCGCGCCGAAGATCCACTTGCCGTACCGGGTCTGCAGCGTCGTGGCGGCGATGCGCGCCGCGCCGTCGTACGCGACGTAGTCGCTCTCGTGCACCTGCCACCAGGCGTCCCACCCGTTCACCGCGCGATGAAGCGCGTCGTCGTCCGCGTCGAACGCGATCTCCGCGCTCCTCCCGCTCACGTGCGACGCCAGCGCGGCCAGCGCGCGGATCGCCTCGCGATCGTCGGTCTCATGCATCGCCGGGATCACCGCCGAGAGCGCGTAGGTATCGACCTCGAGGAGATCGCGCTCGCGAAGGTCAGTCGTGTGAAGCACCAGCCGATGCACCGCGCGATGAAGTGCGGGCCCCGTGAAGTCGAGCGCGCGGTCCTCCCAGAAGCGTGACCAGAAGAGAACCGCCGAGCTCGGGACGCTGAGCCGATCTTCCTCCGCCGTCCCCATTCGCAGGCCGACCGGCGCCAAGGCGATCGCCACGCGTGCGCGCTCGGCGGGGGGGAGATCGTCGAGCGACGGGAGCACGTACGGCAGCGCCGCGCCTCCCAGCTTCGCCAGCACGTGCGCGCCGAGCGCCGCGCTCTCGTCGTCGACCGCGACGTGGTGCATGGCCTCGGTGGCGCGCGCGCGCACGTCCTTCGGGGTCGCGTTGAAGAACGCGGGGAGGTCGAGGAACCGCGCGCGCCGCTGCTCTTCCAGCGCGTCGTACGCATCGGGATCGCTCGCTGCGAGCGCCGCCGCGCGCTTCGGTAGGTCAGCCGCAGGGTCCGGGAGCAACGACGTCACGAAGAACACGACCAAGCTGATCCCGAACAACGTCGGGATGGCCCAGAGCATTCGACGAAGGGCGTAGCGCAGCATTCCGGACGCCATCGACTATCTCACGAAGCCGCGTTAGTTCACCTGCATGACGAGCGAGACCGACCGCGAGCTCCGTGCGCGCGCGATGCAATTCATGGCGGACGACGTAGACCCGACGACGCAGGAAGAGCTTCGCGCGCTCCTCGCCGCGCCCGACTCGTCGAAGACCGATCTCGCCGACCGCTTCGCAGGCTCGCTCGAGTTCGGAACCGCGGGGCTTCGCGGCATCGTGGGCGCGGGCCCCAACCGGATGAACCGCGCGGTCGTGTTGCGCACGACGCACGGGCTGGCCAAGGCGCTCCTGGCGCACGCCAAGGACGCGCGCGCGCGCGGCGTGGTCATCGGGTTCGACGGGCGACACATGAGCCGCGAGTTCGCCGAGGACACGGCGTGCGTGCTCGCCGCGCACGGCATTCGTGCGCACGTGTTCGACGACTTCGCCCCCACGCCGCTCACCGCGTTCGCCGTCGGTGCGCTCGGAGCGGCGGCCGGCGTCATGGTCACCGCCAGCCACAACCCGCGCGAGTACAACGGGTACAAAGTCTACTGGGAGAACGCGGCGCAGATCATCCCGCCGACCGACTCGTGGATCGCCAAGGAGATCGAGCTCGCCCCCGCCGCCCGCGAAGTGCCGCGCATGCCCATCGATCGCGCGCGCGCCGAGAGGCTCGTCACGTCCGTCGCGCCCGCCGTCACGACCGCCTACCTCGATCGCGTCCACGCCCTCACGCTCCACGCCCCGAGCGCCGAAGGGCGCGCCCTCCCCATCGTCTACACCGCCATGCATGGCGTCGGCGCCAAGCTCGCGCGCGCCGCGTTCGACCGCGACGGCTTCACGCGCGTCGCCTTCGTCGCCGAGCAAGAGCACCCCGACCCCACGTTCCCCACGGTCGCGTTCCCGAATCCGGAAGAGAAAGGCGCGATGGACCTCTCCTTCGCGCTCGCGCGAAAGACCGGCGCCGAGGTCGTCCTCGCCAACGATCCCGACGCCGATCGCCTGGCCGTCGCCGTCCCGTCGAAGGAGAGCGCCACGGGTTACGTGCAGCTCACCGGCAATCAGGTCGGCGTGCTCCTCGGCCACTACGTCCTCACCGAGGCGAAGGACCGCGGCGCCGACCGCTGCGTGCTCGTCTCGATCGTGTCGTCGCCGCTCCTCGGCGTCATCGCCGGCGCGCTCGGCGTCGCGTACGACGAGACGCTCACCGGCTTCAAGTGGATCGCCAACCGCGCGATGGAGCTCGAACGCCAGGCGGAGAACCCGAAGCGCTTCGTGTTCGGTTACGAAGAGGCGCTCGGGTACACGATCGGCGACGTCGTACGCGACAAGGACGGCGTCAGCGCCGCGGTGGTGATGGCCGAGATGGTCGCCTGGCTGCGCGACGAGAAGCGCACGCTCCTGGGCGAGCTCGACGCGATCCACCGCAAATACGGCCTCTTCGTGAGCTCGCAGGTGAACATCACGCGCCCCGGCGCGAGCGGCGTCGCCGAGATTCGCGCCATCATGGAGCGACTGCGCGCGTCGTCGCCTCGCGCGTTCGGCGCGCACGAGGTCGCCGTCGTGCGCGACTACGAAGCCCAGACCGCGACGCGCCTCGCGGACGGCAAGGTCACCAGGCTCACGCTCCCGAAGAGCAACGTCCTCTCCTTCGAGCTCGTCTCGGGGAGCCGGATCATCGCGCGCCCCAGCGGCACGGAGCCGAAGATCAAATTCTACTTCGACGTCCGCGCCGTCGTCGCCGAAGGCGAGCCGATGAAGGACGCCGAGGCGCGCGCGAACGCGACGATGAGCGAGCTGTCTCGCCTCTTCGTCGCGGCCGCGCAGCCGGCGTGATCTCTCCTCATCATCACATCAGCTGGGCGCGCAGCCCGATCATGAACCACTCGTGCATCGTCTTCTGCCCGAGGTCGGCGCTGGCGGCCGTTCCCTCGCTCACCGAGCTGTATTCTCCAATCGAGAAGCTCCCGAAGGGCCCCACCGTGAGCGCGCGCGCGACGCGCCAGTCTGCGCCGAGCTGCAGGTTCGCCAGCTCGAACCCGTTGAAGTGCTGGGGGTCGCCGCCTGCGCTCCCGCTGTAGCCGAGCTGCTCGAACCCCGCGCCGTACCCGAACCACGGGTCGAGCTGCTCGCGTGGCCGCAGGTGGTAGTGCACGTCGATTCCGGCGCGCAGGTCGTAGGCGCTGCAGCTCTCGCCCGGGGCACAGGCGTTCACGCCGAGGAACCCGTACTGCCCATAGATGCCGACGTAGAGGTTCTCCGTCGCGCGGTAGCCGACGGAGAGCCAGATCGGGAACTCGGTCGAGACGAACGAGCTCATTGGCGCCGCGCTCTTGATTGCGCTCATCGGAAATCCAACGCCGCTGCGAAGGCCGACTTCGAGCCCGGTTCGATCCGCCGGTTGATCCGAGGCGAGATCCGCGTCGCGCGCCGCGCCCGGCGCCACACCGCCGACGATGGGAGCCGGCGGCTGCTCGGGGTCGGCGTGCTGCGACTGCGAGGCGGGCGGCGGCACGTAGTACGGCGACGAGGGGTCGGACGGATCGGGCGCGTGCCCGCTGAACGCCGGGGTCGCGGAAGGACCCGCGGGAGTCAACGGCATTCCGGGCGCCGTCATCGGCTGGGCGTGTGCGACCGTAGCGAACGCAAACGCTGAAAAAAGAACGGGAATCAGCGTCGAAGTCGAACGGACGATGGGATTCATGCGTGAGGCCCTCCATGGCCTTCACAGGTCCCATCGGATCAATGGCGAGGAACGTTGCTAAGAATCGTCACCGCGCGGGCTCTGTCCCTCGCTTGACAAATCCGGTGGCGCCGACCATAACGCCGCTCCCTTCCGCATCCCTGTGGCCCTCAACTGCCCGTGCGTTTCGCGCGGCGGCCATCTCGGAGCGGCAAGCAAGGCAGTCATGCCGAAGATGAAGACGAACAAAGCCGCTTCGAAGCGGTTCAAGGTGACGGGGAAGGGGCGCGTTCGTCGCTCCAAAGCCGGCGGGAACCACGGGATGCAGGAGAAGTCGCGCAAGCGTCTTCGCCGCACCCGCAACAACGACATGGTCCACAAGACCATGGAGAAGCACGTGAAGAAGCTTCTCCCTTACGGTTGATCGGAGTCCCCCATGCCGCGCGCAAAAAAAGGTTTCAAGGCTCGTCGCCGTCGTAATCGCTGGTTGAAGCACGCTGAAGGCTTCCACAGCGCCCGTTCACGCCTCTTCGCGTACGCGAAGGAAGTCGTGATGAAGTCGTGGGTCTACGCCTACGCCCACCGCAAGCTCAAGAAGCGCGACTTCCGCCGCCTGTGGATCGCCCGCATCAACGCGGCGGCGCGCCAGAACGGCACGTCGTACTCGCGCCTGATGCACGGGCTCAAGACGGCGAAGATCACGCTCGATCGCAAGGTCCTCAGCGACATCGCGATCACCGACGCGGCCGCGTTCACGCAGGTCGTGAAGTCGGCCGGCATCTCCGCGAAGGCGTAGTCGGCTCAGCGTTTCTTGTCTTTGGAGGGCGGCGGCTTCGACGCCACCCTGACGGCCCCCTGCGACGATCGCGGGGCGGCCGCGGTCCATGCGGCGGACGGCGGGGAGCTCGGTAGCGAGCCCGACGACGGCGCGGGCGGCGGCGCCGAGGGCGGCCTCGATTGGAGCCGGCGGATGCTGTCGCGCGCCTCCTTGACCCCTTGCTGGTCGGGGCGGAGGCCGCTCCAGCGCACGTCCCAGTAGCAGCGGGCGTCGCCGCGCGTGCGGCACTGCGTGTGGCGTGGCGACGGGTTCTGGATGCCGAGCGCCAGCGCGACCTCGCGGATCCAGCCCGTGAGCACCATGCAGAACACGGCATTGGGTTTCTCGATGCCGACGACCTCCATGGCGCCGGAGCGTTCGCCAATCCCGTGGGCGAGCATCTCCCCTTCGTCGTTGAACTGGCGCCAGAGGCCCGCCACGCGGCGCAGAAAGAACTCGGGCTGCGCCATGTAGAAGGCGACGCGCACGACGATCCCCTTCATGTTCGCGCGGGCCCCGGCGGCGCCGATCTCTTCGATGAGCCGCCCCTTGCCGTGCCCCAGGATCTTGTCCGCGGTCTCCACGAACTCGAGGAACTCCTCGACCGGGTGCCAGTTGATGGCGATGGCGGAGATGTACCGGTCGCGCACGGGCTCGCTGCACGCGCGGATCACGGCTCCGAGCGCGTCACGCCCGTATTCGGCCTCGATGAACTTCGCTGCGTTGAGCAGCCCTTGCGCCTTGATCTGCACGCGTAAGGCTCAGCTTAGCGCCTCCCGGGGCCGACCGTCGCTCCGTGCGGTTTCGAACCGCGTCGCGGTCGTGATCGCCGGCCGTTCGCCGCCCAATCCCTGCCCCAAGCGTGCTACCCAAACCCGCGTCCCCATGACCACGACGTCCACGCCCCAAGAAGGCTCGATCGACGCGGCGCTCGCGCAGCTTCGCGCGCAGTTTCCGGCACGGTTCGAGCACGCCGAGACCGAGCAGGTCCTGCGCGACGAGAACGCGAAGATCCTCGGAAAGAAAGGCGAGCTCACCGCCATCCTGAAAGGCATGGGCGGCGTCCCGGCCGACGCGCGCAAGGCCATCGGCGAGAAGGTGAACGCGCTGAAGACCGAAGTGGAGCGCAAGTTCGACGAGTGCCTCTCGTTGCTCGCGCGAACCAAGCGCGCTGCGGAGCTGAACGCGCGGCCGTTCGACCTCACGATGCCCGCCCGCATGCCCGCGCCGCTCGGGCACAAGCACCCGCTCTCGATCGTGCGCGAGGAGATCGTCGACGTGTTCCGCGGAATGGGCTTCGCCGTTCACGACGGGCCCGAGGTGGAGCTCGAGGAGAACAATTTCACGAAGCTCGGCTTCCCTCCCGACCACCCCGCGACGGACATGCAGGACAGCTTCTGGACGACCGACGGGCTCCTGCTCCGGACGCACACGAGCAACGTCCAGATTCGCGCGATGAGCTCACGCAAGCCCCCGTTCGCGTTCATCGCGCCGGGCGCGGTCTACCGCCGCGACGACGACGCGACCCACTCGGCGATGTTCCACCAGCTCGAAGCGTTCCTCGTCGACCGCGACGTCTCGATGGCCCACCTGCGCGGCGTCCTCGGCGAGTTCGCCGAGCGCTTCTTTGGCGCCGGAAGCCCCGTGCGCTGGCGTCCGAGCTACTTCCCGTTCGTCGAGCCAGGCGCGGAGGTCGATGTCGCCTGCGCCCGCTGCCGTCAGCCCGACGGAACGCGCGCCGGATGCAACGTGTGCAAGCACACCGGCTGGGTCGAGATCCTCGGCTGCGGGATGATCCATCCCGTCGTCTTCGAGCAGTGCGGAATCGATCCCGAGGAGTGGACCGGCTTCGCGCTGGGGATGGGAATCGAGCGGATGGCGATGGTCCGGTACGACCTCCCCGACCTGCGCTTGTTCTTCGAGAACGACCCGAGGTTCTTGGCGCAGTTCTGAGCGCGCGCGATGCGCCTGGAAGAGCACGCCGACTCCACATTTGTGGAGACCGACTCCACATTTGTGGAGTCAGACTCCACCGAAGGGCAGTCCGACTCCACAAATGAGGAGTCGAACTGCACAAATCAGCAGTCGAACTGCCCCGAAGAGGAGTCCGAGCGCAGACGTCAGGAAGCGAGAACCTTCTTCGAGGCCTTGTTCTTCTTGCGGGTCCGGGCCGACTTCTTCCCGAGTTTCCCGTAGAAGACCAGCGCGGGTTGGAGCTTCGTTCGAAGCTGCGCGTTGCTCTTCGCGAGCGGCGCGGCCACCTGGTACGCGGCGAGCGCCGGCGAGCGAATCACCTCGCCGACCTTGAGAACCGTGTCGTCGAACAGGGTCGCCGCTTCGTGGAGCGCGGCGGCAACGCTCACGAGCACCTCGCGGCGCGCGATGCGATCGAGGAGGAGCTGCGACTCGAACGTGCTCGGGTCGTCTCCGAAGTCCTGGTCGCCGAGCGCGGCGAAGTACTGCGGAAACGCCGCCGTCGCCTTGATGACGGCCGTGAGCGCCTCGAGCTCGCCCAGGCGGAACTTCCCCGGCGACAGCTTCCTGTCCTCCTCCGTCATGCTCACGAGCTTCGGGAAGAGCGCGCGGATCTGCGTGCACAGCCCTATCGCTTTCGTTCCCAAGAGCTTCATTTCGTTCACCGGCGTGTGGTCGCCCGTCGCCGCCGCCGGTGCGGACTCGGCCTTGGCGGCCTTCGTTTTCGCGTTCTTCGTCTTCTTCGTCGGGGTCGTCGTCGTCGTGTTCATGGGTTCGTCCTCTCGTGCGGCCGAAGGGGCCTTCTTGGAATTCGGGTCTTTGGTGAGAATTTCCCTCACAAACTTCCCATCGGATCATCCGCAGCAAACGTTGCTAGAAATCGACCTGCCGACCTCCGAAGGGCGCTCCCGGGGCCACTCGTGCTATCCCTCGGCCGCGATGAAGGCCTCGATTCAGTGGCTCCGCGCCCTCGTTCCGCAGCTCACGGCGACACCCAAAGAGATCGCCGCGCGCTTCACGGCCGCGGGGCTCGAAGTGGAAGCGATGCACGAGTACGGCGAGGGGGCCGAAGCGTGCGTGGTGGTGGCCGTCGTGTCCGTGCGGCCGCATCCTTCGAAGTCGGGGCTGAACCTGGTGATGGTCGATCGCGGCCCGGCGGGCTCGATCGAGATCGTCTGCGGCGCGCCGAACGTGCCGGCGCCCGGCGGGCTCGTCGTGCTGGCGCCGCTGGGGGCCTATCTCCCGGCGAAGAAGATGAAGATCGAGTCGCGCGCCATCGCCGGCGTGACGAGCGAAGGGATGCTCTGCAGCGAAGCGGAGCTGGGGCTCACCGACGACAGCGACGGGATCCTGGTGCTCCCGGCGAAGAGCGCGAAGGTCGGCGACAAGTTCGTCGACGTCGTGCCGAGCGCGCGCGACACCATCCTCGAGATCGGGCTCACGCCGAATCGCCCCGACGGCCTCGGGCACATCGGCCTCGCGCGCGAGATCGCGGCGCTCCTGGGCGTGAAGTTCGTGGCGCCGGAAGCGCACGCGCCGTCGCGCGTGGCGACGGGGACGACGATCGACGCGATGGCGAAGGTCGTCGTGGAAGACGGCGAGCGTTGCCCGCATTACGGCGCGACCGCAGTGGTCGACGTGACGATCGGCCCATCACCTTTGTGGCTCCGGTACCGCCTGGCGTCGCTCGGCGTCCGTTCGATCTCCAACGTGGTCGACATCACGAACCTCGTGATGCTCGAGTACGGGCACCCGATGCACGCGTTCGATCTCGACCGCGTGAAGGGGGGAACGATCATCGTGCGGCGCGCGCGCGAAGGCGAAGCGATGACGACGCTCGACGGCGTGGCCCGCACGCTGACCGCTGACGACCTGGTGATCGCCGACGGAGCGTTGCCCGTGGCGCTCGCGGGGGTGATGGGGGCGGCGAACAGCGAGATCGAGGCGACCACCAAGCGCGTGCTCTTCGAGTGCGCGTACTTCGAGCCGCGGGGCGTGCGTCGCGCGGCGCGGCGCTACGGGCTCCACACCGAGTCGAGCCACAGGTTCGAGCGCGGCGTCGATCCGGGGGACGTGGCCGACGTCCTGGCGCACGCCGCGTCGCTGGCGACGGAGCTGGCGGGCGCGCACGCGGTGTCGGGGTCGATTCACGTCGTCGAGAAGCCGTTCGTGCGGCGCGTAGTGCCGCTGCGCGAAGAGCGCTTGAAGCGGATCCTGGGCGTCGAGATTCCGTGGAACGTCGCCATGGCGATCCTCGAGCGTCTCGGATGCGCCGTGAACGGGCCGATCGAAGGGGGCGCGCGCTTCGACATCCCCACGCATCGCCCCGACCTGGCGCGCGAGATCGATCTCATCGAGGAGATCGGCCGCGTGCACGGCTTCGACGCCATCCCGGGCGTGCTCCCGCACATCCGCCCGACGCGCGAAGGGGCGACGCGCGAGGGGCTGTATGCGCGCGCGCGTTCGTGCGCCGTGACCGTCGGGCTCTTCGAGGCGGTGACCTACGCCTTCGTCGATGCCGCCGTCCTCGCCAAGCTCGGCGCGCCCGCGCCGTCGGTTCGGGTGAAGAACCCGCTCAACGAGAATCAGGAAGTGATGCGCACGAGCCTCCTCCCGGGGCTCCTTCGCGCGGCGGACCTCGCGTCGCGTCGCGGAGAGCGCGACGCGCGCTTCTTCACGCTCGGCGCGCTGTTCCTTGCGCCGCTCGCAGGCTCGAAGCTCCCCGAGGAGCGCGCGTCGTTCGCCGCGGTCGTCACCGGAGAGCGCGCGGCGTGGCTCACGAAGCCCGAAGCGGTCGACGTGTGGGACGCCAAGGGGATCGCGGAGTCGATCGTGCACAGCTTCGCCAACCGCGCATCGACCGTGCGCGCGATCACGAGCGAGCGACCGGCGCATCTTCACCCGCGCGCCGCCGCCGAGATCCTCGTCGATGGGAAGTCGGTCGGTCGACTCGGCCTCCTGCACCCGGACGTGCGCGACGCCCTCGCGCTCGACATCGCGGGCGACATCGCCGTCGTCGAGATCGATCTCGACGCGCTCGAGTCGATCGGTCGCGCGCCGTCCGTCTACCGCGCGATCCCGCGCCTCCCTGCGAGCGCACGCGACATCGCGCTCGTCGTGAGCGACGCGGTCGCGGCCGGCGAAGTGGAAGCGGCGGTTCGCTCCGCGGCGGGAGACCTCGCCGAGGACGTGCGCCTCTTCGACCGCTTCACCGGCGGCGCCATTCCGACCGATCACGCCAGCCTCGCCTTCCGCGTCGTCTACCGGCGCCCCGATCGCACGTTGACCGACGCCGAGGTCGACGCGCAGCATGCGAAGGTGGTGTCCGAAGTCACGGCGCGTTTCGGCGCGACCCTGCGAGCATGAGCTGACGTGATGGTGGCGAGCGCGGAGACCCTCGTAGGTGCGGTGCTGTCCAAGCGCTTCAAGCTCACGCGCTTGATCGGCGAAGGGGGCATGGGCGCGGTCTTCGCCGCCGAGTCGCTGGGCCCGATGTCGTCGGGGAGCGGGAACTATCCGGTCGACGCCAAACAATTCGCCATCAAGGTCCTTCGTCCCGAGTTCATCGGCGACATCGACGTGCTCGCGCGGTTCGTCGAAGAGGGGCGCACTTGCCAGCGGTTGATCCATCCGAACATCCTCCGCGTCTTCGAGGCCGCGCAGGCCGAAGAGGGGACGCCGTACATCGTGATGGAGCTGCTCGAAGGGGTGCCGCTCTCGGCCTACACGGCGAACGGCGGGCGGGTGCCGATGCAGCAGGCGCTGACGATCCTCCAGGGGATCCTCGCCGGCCTCGCGGCAGCGCACGCGCAGGGGATCGTGCACCGCGACTTGAAACCCGAGAACGTGTTCCTCGCTCGTGAGCCGAACGGGCAGTTCCAGATCAAGCTGCTCGACTTCGGGATCGCCAAGGTCATGGACACGGCCGGCGGCATGGGGTCGCGCACGCGCACGGGCGCGCTGCTCGGGACGCCGGCGTACATGAGCCCGGAGCAGGTGAAGAACCCGCGCGACGTGGACCCGCGGAGCGATCTGTGGAGCGCGGGCGTGATGACGTGGGAGATGCTCACCGGGCGTGTCGCGTTCCCCGCGCCCACCGAGTACGCGCGGCTCGCGGCGGTGATGACGCTCAATCCGGACACGCTGGAGAAGGTCGATCCGAACCTGTCGTCGATTTCGCCCATCGTCGAGCGCGCGATGCAGAAGGACATGACGCGGCGGTTCTCGTCGGCGCTGGAGATGGCGCGCGCGCTCCCCGTGGGGACGACGTCGCCGTCCGCGACCACCGACACGTCGCGCGGCCACGGGATTCCGCTCAGCCGCTTGCCTTCGGTGCCGTCGATCTTCGGGCCGGGGAGCGCGGGGATTTCGCCCGGCGCGTCGAGCGAGCGGCACACGCCGATCGCGTCCGTCGCGCCCACGCTCGACCCGACGCCGCATCCGCTCGACGGGAAGTCTCCGGGCGGCACGCTTCAGAGCGCAGGCGGCGCGGTGCAGATCAACACGCCGATCCCGGCGCCGCGCGTCGTCGTGGTGGAGCCGCGCGATCACACGATGCCCTCGAAAGACCTCCCCGTGCTCGAGGCGCCGGGCGGGCCGGTGCTCCGGCGGTCGGTGACGGCGTGGGTCGTCGTCATCCTGGTGGTCGCGGCGATGGCGGCCGGGCTGCTCCTGGGCATCGCCGTCGCGCGATCGATGTAGCGCCGCCCCGGGCGGTGATAGCGTGAGGGCCTACTCGCGGAGCCTCACGCCATGACCGACCTGGATCCCACGCTCGACGCTCGCTACCTGGAGATCTTCCCCTCGTTCCTTCGCACGCTGGGCGAAGACGCCAACGCGCTCGGAGCGATCACGTCGTCCGACGCGCCCGAGCCCGTGCGGCGCTACGCCGTCGCGGGGCTCAGCTACATCTTCAAGTCGCTCGACCTGATTCCGGACGGCATCGACGACCTTGGCTTTCTCGACGACGCCTTCGTCTTGCGCGTGGCGGCCTCGCTCGCGGCCGAAGAGTCGCCCGACGCGGCGTCGAACGAGCAGCTCGCTCGCCTCGCGCACGACGCGACGCAGGTGCGCGCCTTCCTCGGCGACGTGTACCCGCGGCTCGAGGCGTACGTGAAGAACCTGCGCAAGGGCGCGGCCCGCGGGCGCACGGTCGACGAGGTGCTTGCCAGCAACGAGACGCGCGACACGTTCGTGCACGAAGTCACCGCGTGGGCGAAGGACTACCAGGTGCCGAGCTTCGCGCGCGACGTGAAGACGCTGATCAAGCTCCGCGCGTTCCTGAGCGCGAAGCTCGTCTAGCGCGCGTTCGCTTCGACGACCGGGCTCACCCGCATCTCACCCCCCCGGGCTTCGCGACTCCGGACCGGCAGGCTTCGGCTGCGCCGCTGAGCCGCCGTGCATCGCAATCATCAAGTCTTGCAGGAGGTCGCGCGCCTCGGGCTTCGCCTTCAGGTGATTCAAGAGAAGCGTCGAGACTTCGCTGAACGCCTTCTCGAACGCGAGCCCTTCGCGCGTGCGCGCCGCGACCTTCTCGCGACCCGACGTGAGATCTTCTTCGAGCGCCTCGGCGTAGCGCGAGAGCTGCGCGCGGAGCTCGTCGATCTGACGGCGCAGGTCGCGCGCCTGCTGGTCCTTCACGGTCGCCTTCTGATCGCGCTCGGTGAGCTGCTCGCGTCGCGCGTCGAGCAGCGCCTGCGCCGCCCCCGCGCGCTCGTAGAGCGCACGAAGTCCTGCCGCCGGGCCACCCCCGCCGGAGTCGGCCGCTTGCTTCGCCGTCGCCGCGCCCTTCTCGGCCGCCTGCACGAGCTCGCGCAAACGCACGGCCTCGGTCTGTTCGGCGTTCGCGTCGCGGAGCGCGCGCGATTCTTCGTGCGCCAGCTCTTCGACCTTTCGCCCGATCTCGGCGCGCAGCGCGCGCCCCCGTCGCTCGAGCGACTCGAGCTTGCGCGTGTGGCTGGCCACTTCGCCTTCGAGCCGCGTCGCGCGCGATGCGAGATCCCACGCCTGCGCCACCGCGCTCTGAATCTCCGACGGCGCGTTCCCCTGCGGGTAGCAGCGGCTCACCATGCGCGAGAACAGCGCCGCGCGGTTCGCCCACTCGATGACGCCCGGCGATTGCGGCGGCGGCGGAGGCGGAGGAGCGGCGGCATCGCCCGAGGCGGCGACCTCCCACGGCGTCGCCGGCAGCGAGCGCTGAAGGGCCTTCAGCTCTTCATGCAAGTGGTGGGCGTCCTGGTAGCGCTTGCGACGATCCTTCTCGAGGAGCTTCAGGACCATCAGCTCGGCGGCCGGCAGGATGTCGGGCTTGATGGAGCGCGGCTTCGGCGCCGGCGAGCTTCGCTGCATCTCGAGCAGCGTCTCGC
>PLXW01000032.1 GCA_003151595.1 Myxococcales bacterium | reverse complement strand
CCGTCACCTCGGGGCCGTTCGGGTCCGCGCGCGCCGCGTTCACGAACGCGATCGCCGTCACCGCCAGCCCCGCCCCGATCGCGGCCCCGACCCCGGCACCGCCCGCGACCACGAACCCGACTCCGGCCGCGAACGCGAATGCGAATGCGAACGGCAACGGGAACGCCAGCGCGGCGCCGCCTCCACGCCCGGCCCCGCCCCTCCCCCTCGCCGCCGCCCCCTCCCACGCCCCCCGCCGCACCCCGGCCCCCACCCCCATGGCCGCGGCCGCCGGCGATCACGGCCAGCTCACGATCATCTGCTTCCCCGCTTGCGACTCGGTCTCCGACAACGGCACGACCATCGGCCCTTCCCCTATCTTCAAGCGCAGCGTCTCGGTCGGTGAGCACCGCCTCAAGATGACGAGCTCGAATCCGCCGGCGACCAAGATCGTCAGCGTGATCGTCATGGGTGATCAAACGACGACGGTGCGCCAGCCGATGACCCCGTGATCCGTCGTGGCCTCGCGCCGGCGATCGCCCTGATCGCCGCCTTCACGCTGGGACTCGTCCCCGCGTGCAAGAAGACACCGTCGCTCGACTTCTCGTTGAGCCTGCCGACTGACGTGGCGTCGAAGGTCACGTGGTTCGAGGTCGGCGTGTTCGACGGCACGGCGTGCAAGACGCTCGGGCCGCAGCTCGCGGGGGGAGTGCCGGCGAGCGGGTACGTCGAGCGGGTGGCCTTCTTGAAGAGCGACCCCACGCCGCCGCTCCTGCAGAACCTCCCGCGCGCGACGTACTCGATCGCCGTCGCCGCGCGGGCAGCAGACTGCTCCATCGTGGCCGCGGGGTGCGCCGACGTGGATCTCACGTCGGTCAAATCGGTCGACGTTCTCCTCTACGACGCGCCGTCGCCCGCGCAGGGCGCGTGCATCGAGGGGGCCGTGTGCAACGACGGTCGCTGCACGCCCGGGACGAACAACAACCCGGGCGTCGGCGCCGGCTGCTCGCTGGCGCTCATCGGCGCGGGGCCGCTGGCCGATCCACTGCTCCCCAACGGAGGCACGGTCGTGAGCGCGCCCGCCATCGCCGCGACGAGCAACGGCTTTCTCATCGCGTACCGCGAAGACGACGCGCCCGACGCGCTCGCGCAGGTGACCGCGATCCCGATCGATCAAGGGGGCGGCGCCGGCGCTCCGCAGGTGACGCAGGAGACCGCGTGCGTCGCGAGCCAGCTGAGCGACGCCACGGGGATGGTCTTCGCCGGCACGAGCGGCGTCGTCGCCGAAGCGCGCGCGGGGTGCGGAGGAGACAGCGGCATCGATCTCTACGCGCTCGACGCCTCCGGCACCTTCGGCAAGACCGGGTTCACCTCGGAGGGGGTGTCGCGCGTGCTGTTCTCGACGTCGCACGCGCTGGCGTCGTCGAGCGCGGGGACGTTCCTGGCGTACGTGCAGGCCGACATGGCGATGGTCACGCCGGTGAGCGGGCTCGGCGCGGGGACGTCGTCGTCGTTCGGTGGAGGGAGTCGATCGAGCGATGCGTGGGTGGCGGCGTCGGATCGCGTGGTCGCGCTGGTCGCGGCGGGAACGGGGGACGACGACGGGAGCGGCGTGGACGCCGGGTCGGGCGTCGACGCGGGCGCTGGCGAGGCGGGCGCGGGAGAGGCGGGCGCGGGGGACGATGGCGGGCTCGGCGCAGACGCGACGGTCGTGGACGCGAGCACGCCGGCGATCGACGCGACGGTCCCCACCGGCCCCATCGGCGTCGTGCGCCTGAACGTCGTGGCCGCCAGCGACGCGGGGACCTCGTTCGATACGCTCGACCCGCCGGTGACGTTCCCGGGGACATGGGCCTCGGTGTCGGCACAAGAGGGGCGCGTTTTCGTCGTCTCCGACGGGCAGACGACCGCGCAGCCGATCGCGTACCGCGCGTTCGACGTCGGGACGGCGGCGGCGGCCGTGTCGTCGGGCTTCACGACGGCGGACCTCGGGCCGGTCCTGTACACGGACGTCGCGTTTCATCAGGACCACGTGTTCTTCGCCGTCGAGCGGCCGGGATCGATCGCGCTCGTGGCCTTCGATCACGCCACCACGACGCCGACGCCGCTTCGCACCGTCGAGCTGGCCAATGACGCGCGCGTGCCGTCGATCTCGAGCGTGCGCGACGGGCGCGTCGCCGTGCTGGCCACCGATACGCGCGTGCTCGTGGCGTGGACGACGGAAGAGGTGCTCACGTTCAACGACGCCGTGGGGGGCTACGCGCTCTTCGCGTGCACGACGCCGTGACACACGAGCCCTCACCGTCGCCCCGCGAACCCTCGCCCCCAGCCCCTCTCCCGCAAGGGGAGAGGGGAGCGGCACTACGACAACCCCGTGCTATGTGCCGCGCGTGAAACCGCGCCGCGGAAAGCCGAGCCTCGAGCTCGAGGCCACCGTCCACGAGCTCGCGCCCGGCGGGGACGGCGTGGCGATCGCGGTCATCGAGGGGGAGCGGCGCGCTGTGTTCATGGCCGGCGTGGTGCCCGGCGATCGGGTGCGGGTCGCGGTCGATCTCGCCAAGCGTCCGGCGCGCGGCGTCGTGCGCGAGGTGCTGACGAAGAGCCCCGATCGCGTCGAGGCGCGGTGCGCGTGGGTCGGGGCGTGCGGCGGATGCGACTGGATGCACGTCTCGCACGCCGCGCAGCTGCGCGCGCACGAAGCGCACCTGCGCGCGGCGCTGCCGAGCGCGTGGCGCGAGCACGCGATCGCCGTGCACCCGGCGGCGAACGAATTCGCGTACCGCACGCGCACGCGCGTTCACGTGCAAGCGACCGGCGGGCGGGCGATCGTCGGGATGAACGAGGCGCGAACGCGCGACCCGGTCGAGGTCGACGTGTGCGCCGTCCTTCACCCGGCGCTGGAAGCGGCGCGCGCGCGCGTGGCCTCGCTGCTCGAAGGGGCGCACGGACGCGGCGAGGTGCAGATCGCTCTGGGATCGATGACGGAATCGATGACGGGCTCGAAGAGCGGGTCGTCGCATCGCCCCGCGGTGATCGATCTCCAGTGGAGCGGCATGCTCGCGCCGCGATGCTTCGCGCAGATCGACGCCGCGGTGAAGGACGGCTGGCTGGCGGGCGCGCGCATCACGGCAGGCGAAACGCGCGTGCCGGCGAAGATCGGCGACGCGACGCCGTGGATCGAGGCGGGCGACGGCGCGCCGTTGAAGCTCGCGCCGGGGGGCTTCGGGCAAGCGTCGGACGAGGGGAACGTGGCGCTCGCGCGTCGCGTAGCGGCGATCGTCGAGGGCGCGTGCGCGAACAAGCCGGACGCGCGCGTCCTCGAGCTGTACGCGGGCGCCGGGAACTTCACGGTGATGTTGGCGTCGCTCGCCAAGAGCGTCGTGGCGGTCGAGTCGTCGCGCGAGGCGTGCGACGCGGCGCGCGTGAACCTCGTGGCGCGCGGAGTCGAAGCGCGCGCGAAGATCGTCGAGGCCGACGCCTCGGCGTACGAGATCCCGAAGCCGATCCACGTCGTCGTGCTCGACCCTCCGCGCACCGGCGCGCGCGAGGCGTGCACGCGCCTCGTGTCGTCGTCCGCCAAGCACATCGTGTACGTGAGCTGCGACACGCCGACCTTGGCGCGCGACCTCGCCATCCTCGCGCCGTCGTTCACGCCGCGATCCATCGATCTCTTCGAGCTCTTCCCGCAGACGAGCCACGTCGAGTCGGTGGTTCATCTCGTCCGCGAGCGGCCGTGAAGACGCGCGTCGATCTCGTCCTCCGCGACGAAGCGCGCCGCTTCTCCTTCCGCTTCGCCTGCGCCGACTGCGCCCACTGGACCGGAGAGGGCTGCGGCAACGCCTGGCCGACGCACGTCGCGAGCGACGCCATCGACACCGGCGACGAGGTCACCTTCTGCAAAGAGTTCGAGCTGGGTAACCCGGAGGCGCGCCGAACGTAATGCCCTCCACTCACCCCCCTTCGCTCCTCTCCCTCACCGCCCGCACCGTCGCGGAGGTGCGCCTCTTCGCCCGGGGCGATCGCGTCCTCGTCGCCGTCAGCGGCGGCCCCGACTCGATGGCGCTCCTCCACGTCCTCGCGCTCCTCCGCGACAAGGTCGGCCACGCGCTCGTGGCCCACGGCGTCGACCACGGCCTCCGCGACGCCGCCGCGCACGAGCTCGACGTCGCCGCCGAGTTCGCGCGCGCGCTCGAGGTCCCGTTCGAGCGCACGCGGGTCGCGGTCGCCCGCGGCGGGAACCTCCAGGCGCGCGCCCGCGCTGTCCGTTACGAGGCGCTCCGCGCGGCGGCCGTCGCATCGAACGCCTCGGTCATCGCCACCGCGCACCACCGCGACGACCGCGCCGAGACCGTCCTCCTGCGTCTTCTTCGCGGCGCCGGCCCCCGCGGGCTCGCCGTGCTTCCCCCCCGCGCGGGAGACCTCGTCCGCCCGTTCATCCGCGCCTCGCGCGCCGCCATCGACGCCCATGTCGCGCGTCACGCCGTCCTCTTCGCCACCGACCCCTCGAACCGCGACCCGCGTTTCCTCCGCACGCGCGTCCGTCACGAGCTCCTCCCGCTCCTCCGCGCGCTCTCGCCCGCCATCGACGATCACCTGTGCGCCCTCGCCGACCAGCTCGAAGGGCCCTTCGACTCCGCGCCGCGCGCCTCGGAAAAAGAAGCCCGCGCCGCCGATCCCGCGCTCCCTCGCGCGTCGCGTCACGCGCTCGAATCGCTCGCGCGAACGCGCTCACCGCGCGCGCGTGTCGCGCTCAAAGGGGGACTCGTCGCGCGCTGGGACGCCGGTTCCGGCGCGGTCGCCGTCGAGCCTGCTCCCGCGCGGAGGCGGAAATGATTCTCAAAAATGCGCCGCGTGAAGCTGGCGCGGTGAAATTTCGTCTACAGATTACTGACTAAGTAATGACGAGGCGGCAGGCCTTTCGCACCTGCGCCTCGATGGCCGGCATCATAGGGTGTACCTTGAACGTGTAGCGCCACCGGCCTTCGGGCCATCGCGGTGGCAGAGGTCAACGTGAAGCAATCGCATAAAACGCTTCTTCTCTGGGTCGTTCTCATCGTCATGTTCCTGGCGATCTGGCAGTTCCTGCAGCCCCAGCAGTCGAAGACCCCCGTCGCGTTCAGCGAGTTCTTGAACGACGTCCATGCCGGTCACGTCGACGACATCCACATCAAGGACCGCGACTACACCTACCGCATGAAGACCACGGGCCCCGACGGCGCCAAGAGCGTCGGGACGCAGCGCGAAGCGGTAGGCCCGGTGGCCGACGAGAAGCTCCTCGACGATCTCCACCCGGACGACAAGACGCTCCCGGCGCCGAAGGTCTTCTTCGAGAAGGAAGACGCCTCGCCGTTCTGGTCGAGCACGCTCATCACGCTCCTGCCGATGGTGTTCATCGGCCTCATGTTCTTCCTCTTCATGCGCCAGCTTCAGGCCGGCGGCGGGAAGGCCATGTCGTTCGGCAAGTCGAAGGCGCGGATGCTGAACGACTCGCAGAACAAGGTGACGTTCGCGGACGTCGCCGGCGTCGATGAAGCGAAGGACGAGGTCGAAGAGATCATCGCCTTCCTGAAGGACCCGAAGAAGTTCCAGCGGCTCGGCGGGCGCATCCCGAAGGGCGTGCTCATGATCGGTCCCCCCGGCACGGGGAAGACCTTGCTCGCGCGCGCCATCGCCGGCGAGGCAGGCGTTCCCTTCTTCAGCATCTCGGGCTCCGACTTCGTCGAGATGTTCGTGGGCGT
>PLXW01000111.1 GCA_003151595.1 Myxococcales bacterium | reverse complement strand
CGCGATCTCGAGCGCCGCCGCGAGCTCTCACGCGAGCACGCCTCCGCCGCTGCCGACGCCGCCGAGCGCGCGCTCAGCGGTGACAAACCGATCGAAGAGCGAGGCCGCGCCATGCGCGAAGTGAGCCGCGCCGTCGCCCTCGACCCCCAGAACAGCGACGCCATGAAGACCCTCGTGCGCCTGCTCACGCAGCCGCCGCGCGAGCTCCCGGCCGATGCCCAACGCGAGGTTCAAGTCGCCGCGCGCGAATGGCAACGCAAGGGGGCCCACACCGCCGGCATGGCCTACCTGAGCTGGGCGCTCTACGCGCCGATCGGCGTCCTCATGGGCGTGCGTAGCTGGCCCACCGCGATCTTCCTCGACGCCCTGTGGCTCGCCGCCGCCGCGCTCAGCTTCCATTTCTCTCGCCATCCGCACCCGCAGGGACGCACTCCGTTCTCGATCATCATCGTCAGCAACCTCGCCATCGCCTGCTCTGCCTCGCTCTTCGGCCCGTTCATCCTCGCCCCCGCGCTCGCCGCCGCGAACACGCTCGCCTTCATCGTCGGCGCCGACAAGACCCGCCGCATCCCCGCCATCGTCATGGGATGCCTCGCCTTCATCGGCCCATTGATCTGCGAATCGCTCGGCCTCGAGCCGCGGTCGATGGAGTTCCACAACGGAACGATCGTCCTCCTCCCCCGACTCCTCTCCTTCGACTCGAAGGGTGCCTCGATCGCGTTCCTGATCATCGGCAACGTCGCGCTCCTCGTCACCGCCGCGATCTTCGTCGCCCGCTTCAAGGACATGCTCGTCGCGACCGAAGAGCGCCTCTACATGCACACCTGGCACCTCCGTCAGTTCGTCCCCGGCGACGCCCAGACGGCGCTGGTCACTCCCACACCCGACCCGCTGGAGATGTGCTCGATCGAAGATCGCGTCCGCCGCCGCCACTTCGCCCGGAGGAAGAAGTAGCGAACCCGCTGTATCCGATGCAGCGCTGCTCCACGCCCATCGAAAAGTGCTCTGAGCGCTCGGAGCACTTCTCCAAGGCCTCGGAGCACTTCTCCACGTGCGTCGAGCGCTTCTCGGCGTCCACCGAGCGCTTTCCCATAGCCCGGCGCCGGTCTCGGAGCGCAGGGAGGGCGGGAGGACCCGCCTGCGGAGGCAGAAATAGCGCGCGCACCTAGTGCGGTGCCGACTTGCGGAGGGGCCCGCCCTCCCGAGCACCGAGACCGGCGCCGGGCGATCGCGTCGCAGTCTCCCTCTCCCCTCTCCCTCTCCCTCTCCCCTCTCCCTCTCTCTCCCCCGCTCCTGCGCTACCGTGCGCCCATGAGCTGGCCCACCGTCACTTTCGCCCTCGCGTTCACGCTCGTCGCTTGCGGGGCCGACGCGCCGCAACCGGCGACGCCGACGCCGCCCGCGATCATGCCGGCACCCGTCGCCACGACGCCCGCACCTGCACCTTCAGTGGCGTTGCCGCCGTGGGCGAGCCTCTACCCCGCGACGCGCACCACCGACGCGAAGGACACGCTCTTCGGCACCGACGTTCGCGATCCGTACCGCTGGCTCGAAGACGCGAGCACGCCCGAAGTCCAAGCGTGGATGAAGGGCCAAGACGATCTCACGCGCGCCAAGCTCACCGCGCTCCCCGATCGCGCCGCCATCGCCGCGCGCGCGAAAGAGCTCTTCTACGTCGACTCGCAAGGCATGCCGACGTCGCGCGGCGATCGCCTCTTCTACGGCCGTCGCACCGGTATGCAGGAGAAGACCGCCGTCTACTGGCGCATCGGGAAGACCGGCGCGGAGCACGTCCTCCTCGATCCGAACGGCTGGAGCACCGACGGAAGCAAGTCGCTCCACGAGTGGTCGGTCTCGTGGGACGGCAAACGCGTCGCGTACACCATGTCCGAGAACAACTCGGACGAGTCGACGATGCACGTCATGGACGTCGCCTCCGGCAAGGACTCGGCGATCGATCTCATCCCCGGCGCGAAATACGCGCGCGCCTCGTGGACCCCCAGGGGCGACGGCTTCTATTACACGTGGCTCCCGGTCGATCCGAAGATCCCCACGGACCAGCGCCCCGGCTACGCCGAAGTCCGCTTCCACGCCATCGGCACCGAGCCGGCGAAGGACCGCCTCGTGCACGAGAAGACGGGCGACCCCGCGACGTTCATCGGCGGTTGGATCTCGAGGGACGGACGCTTTCTCTTCTCTCAAGTCGCGCACGGATGGTCGGCCAACGACCTGTGGTTCCGCGACATGACCAAGAAGACCGCCGAGTGGACGCCGATCGCCGTCGGCAAGGACGCCCAGTACACACCGATGTCGTTCAAGGGACACCTGTACCTGGCCACGAACGAAGGTGCGCCGAAGTGGCGTGTCTTCTCGATCGACCCTGCCCACATCGATCGCGCCTCGTGGAAAGAGAGCGTCCCCGAGCGCGCCGACGCGACGCTCGACTCCGTCGCCCTCATCGGCGGCAAGCTCGTCCTCACGTACTTGAAGGACGTCGTCACGCAGATCGAGATCCACGATCTCGACGGCAAGCTCGCGCGCGTCGTCGCGCTCCCCGCGGTCGGCAGCGCCACGATGACCGGCGATGAAGATCGCGACGAGGCGTACTTCTCCTTCGAGACGTACAACTACCCCATCGAGATCCACGCCACGTCGATCGCGCACGCCGGCGACTCGGTGTGGTTCAAGATGAAGCTCCCGATCGATCAGCGCGCGTACGCCGTCGACCAGGTCTTCGTCGCCTCGAGGGACGGCACGCGCATCCCGATGTTCGTCGTGCACGCCAAGAGCGCCCCGCGCGACGGCACCGCGCCGGCCATGCTCACCGGCTACGGCGGCTTCAACGCATCTGAAACGCCGGCCTTCTCGAAGGCGATCTTCCCGTGGCTCGAGCGCGGCGGCGTCTACGCCTTCGCGGCGCTGCGTGGCGGAAGCGAGTACGGCGAAGCGTGGCACCGCGCGGGGATGCTCCACGCCAAGCAGAACGTCTTCGACGACTTCGCGGCCGCCGCCGAGTACCTCGCGAAGGAGAAGTACACGAGCGCCGACAGGCTCGTCATCCAGGGCGCCTCGAACGGCGGCCTCTTGATCGGCGCCGCCATCACCCAGCACCCCGAGCTCTATCGCGCGGCCATCTGCGGCGTCCCGCTCCTCGACATGGTTCGCTACGAGCAGTTCGGATCGGGGCGAACGTGGAGCAGCGAGTACGGCACGGTCGTGAAGGAAGACGACTTCCGCGCGCTCCTCGCGTACTCGCCGTACCACCGCGTCACCCCCGGCGTGCGCTACCCGTCGGTGCTCATGGACTCGGCCGACGCCGACGATCGCGTCGACCCCATGCACGCGCGAAAGTTCACCGCCGCGCTCCAGGCCGATTCGACGGGAGGCCCCGTGGTCCTTCGCATCGAGCGGCACTCGGGGCACGGCGGCGCCGACCTGATGAAGTCGTGGGTGGAGCGGCTGGCCGACAGGTACGCCTTCGCGTTCGCCGAGATCAAAGAGGTCGGCGGTTCGGTGAAGTAATTGACGCCGCGCGACACGCCCGCGGGCGTCGCGGTTCGCGCAGTTCGTCTTCGAACACAAAGTCCGTCTACGGACTAATCGTCGGATCGCGAACCAGCGCGCGCGTCGCGCATTGCGAATTGTCCGAGGATTTGCGGCGATTCGTCGCTGCTACCGTTCGTGAAGTGGTCACCGCTCGGAGGTGACGAATGAAGTTCTCCTGGCTCGCCGTCCCGGCGCTGGCGATGGTCCTCGTGGCATGCGGTGATTCTCGGACGGGAGGCGACGCGAAGCCCGCGACCAACAGGCCGCCGGCCGCGAGCGTCGTGCTCAGCGCGTCGAACGACGGCATCACCCTCTCCACGGCGAGCCCCGAGCGCGTCACGGGCGTGTACGCCGACGCCAACGGCATCGATATGTTGCAGTTCGATCTCGCCAAGGTCGCGGACAACATCTTCGCCGACGTCACCGGCAACGGCGGTCGCCCCATCCCGGCGTCGCTCGTCTTGCACAAGATGGGTCGCCAGTCGGCCGACGCCCTCGGCATTCACTTGAAGCCGCTCGATGCTCCCGGCGCCGCCGACGGCTACTGCCAGGCCTACCCGAACACCGGCAACGACTGCTACGGCATGTGCGGACCCGACTGCTCCTGTTGGAGCTGGGTGTGCGGCGACTGCTGTTATCACTACGGCTGCGCCGTGCACGACAACTGGTGCCGGGAGGGTGAGTGGTACTTCTGTTACGACATCACCGCGGTCATCGCGCTCTTCGGCTGTTGATCGGGCGCGTCGCCGGCGCAGCGGCGATTGCCGTTGCGCTGGCCTCGTGCAGCGCGGTTCCGCGCGAGCGCGTTGGGACGAATCGAGCGGCCATCACCGACGGAACGGCGACGACCGGGGATCTCGGCGTCGCCGCTCTCGTTCAAGGTGACACGCTGATCTGCACGGCGACGCTCGTGGCTCCGCGCGTGCTCCTGACCGCCGCGCACTGCGTCCCCGACGGCGCGCTCCCCGACGCCTTCTTCGGCGACGCCCCCGCGTCCGGCGGCACACGGCTTCACGTCCTGGCGGTGCTTCGCCATCCGACCTTCGACGCGGCGACGCTCACCGACGACATCGCCATCGTGTTGCTCGATGGCGCCGCGCCTGCGGGAGCGACCCCTTGGCCGCTGCCGTCGACGCCGCTCGACGCGAGCTCGGTCGGCCTCCCTCTCCGGTTGGTCGGCTTCGGTCGCACGGGTCCTGCGGACACGACTCCGGCGCAGAAGCGCGTCGGCACGGCGAGCCTCGGAGCGCTCACGGCGACGGAGCTCTCGTTCGCGCCGTCTCCTTCGCAGACGTGCAGCGGCGACTCGGGCGGGCCGGCGTTCGCGACGCGCGGCGGCGTCGAAGCGATCGTCGGCGTGACGTCGTCGGGCGATCCGAGCTGCGCACAGACCGCGAGCGACACGCGCGTGGATGCCTACGAGTCGTTCCTCGCGCCATGGCTGGCGGCGACCGCGGAGGGGGCGGCGCAAGCGGGCGACCGTTGTTGGTATGCGGCGAACTGCGCGCCGGGGGCAGGGGCGTGCACCGCGGCGCTCGACGACGCGACGCTCTCGTTCTGCGCGCCCTCGTGCGGAGCGAGCGACGCGTGCCCCGCGGGGTTGCAGTGCCTCGCCGGGAACGATGGAACAAGACTCTGTCGCCACGCGACGCCGAGCCCCGGCGCGATCGGCGCTGCCTGTCACGGCGCGACCGACTGCACGTCGGCCACCTGTTTCGCGCCTGCCTCCGGCGGAGACACCGTGTGCACGGTGACCTGTTTCTCCGACCTCCCCGGTTTTTGCGCCACGGGCTACGCGTGCACGCCCGTCGCCGACGTCGATGGCGGCGCGTCGGCGTGCTTCGCGCCCGCATCGCATGCGAAAGCCGACGGGGCCGCGCCCGTAAGTCACGGATGCAACGTCGGCGGCGATCACGATCTCGGTGACGCCGCGATCGCGCTCGTGTCGATCGTGGCCGCGATCGTCCGCCGCCGTTGGCAAGTATGAGCCGCTCGACCGATGGGTCACTACCGCTGTGATTGCTCGGCGCGATCGAGGCGGGTCGATGTCCTCCAGCGCCGCACACTCTCCGCACCTCTCCGTATCCGTAGATCACAGGACGATCGTTCGCCGCCCTTCGACGATCACGCGCCGCTCGAGATGCGCGCGCACCGCACGCGCCAGCACCACGCGCTCGACGTCGCGCCCCACGCGTACCAGTTCCTCTGGGCCCATCGTGTGATCGACGCGCGCCACGTCCTGTTCGATGATCGGACCCTGATCGAGGTCCTTCGTCGCGTAGTGCGCCGTCGCGCCGATCAGCTTCACGCCGCGCGCGTACGCCTGGTGGTACGGCTTGCCCCCCTGGAAGGCGGGGAGAAAACCGTGGTGGATGTTGATCACGCGCGGCGCGTCGGTGAGGAACTCGTCGCTGAGCACTTGCATGTAACGCGCGAGCACCACGAGATCGACGTGGTGGCGCTTCACGAGCTCGAGGATCTGTCGCTCTTGCGCGGGCTTCGTCTCGGGCGTGACGGGGAGCGCGTAGAACGGAATGCGAAACCCTTCGGCCACGCTCTCGAGCGCGGCGTGGTTGCTGATGACGAGCGCGATCTCGCACGCCAGCTCGCCCTGGCGCTGGCGCAGGATGAGATCGTAGAGGCACGCGCTCTCTTTCGTGACGAGGATGGCGACCTTCGGAACGACGTCGCTGTACCCGACCGACCACGTGCCGCCGAGCGCGGTCACCGCCGCGCCGAACGCTTCTTCGACGCCGCGTCGCGACGCCGATCCGCCGAGCGCGGCGTCGGCGCCGGGTGAGGACAGCCCCGCCAGCTCCACGACGATCCGCATGAAGAACCGAGGCGTCGCGTCGGCGTGAGTATCGGTGTGGTTGCTCGCGGCGAGGATGTTCAGGCCGCGCTCGTAGAAGAACCCCGCGAGGCGCGCGACGAGGCCGGGCTTGTCGTGCGCGGAGAAGAGGAACGTGGCGACGGTCGAGGGCATGTCCTTTTGAATACCAAACCCTGAGGAAGCTCCGCGCCGTTCGCGACGTAAGTGTGATCGGCAGAGGCGTCGACGCGCGCCCGCCGGAGGCATTTCCAAATGGGTCTTCTCGATTCGATGTTCGGCGGCGGTACGAAGCTCGACCTCGCGCTGGATGCGCCCACGGCCTCGCCCGGGAGCATCGTGTCGGGGCGGATCGATCTCGGCGGCGGCAAGAAGCCGCTCGTCCTGAAGGAGCTCACGGTGCGGTTCCTCTACGTGCGCGTCGAGACGCGGCCGGGTCAGACGCTTCCCAACATCGAAGCGAAGGAGCTGGCGAAGCAGGTCATCGCCGCCGGCGCGCAGATCCCGCCCGGCTCGCAGCAGCAGTTCACGTTCCGGCTCACGGTGCCGACGAACCTGCCGCCGTCGGCGCACAACGTTTCCTTTCAGGTCGTGGCCACGGCCGACATTCCGGGCGTGAAGGATCCGACGGCGAAGGTCGACGTGAAGGTGGTCGAGGCTTCGAAGGACAAGACGCGCCGGCTTCCTCTAGCCGAAGTGATCTCGCGCTTCCCGGGGTTGCAGAGCCCCGATGAAGAGGCGTTGAAGCAGGCGCTCTACCAGCTTCATCTCGCTTGCTACGCCGAGTCGGGCGAGCTCATCGAGGTCGAGCCGCTCATCGCGCGCATCATGAACGGCGCGACGGGCGAGCTGCGGATGAAGGCCATCGAGGCGTGGGCCAACCTCGTCGACAAGCACGTCGAGCCGCGCCACCTGCAGGCGCTCTACGCGCTGGCGAACACGCCCGGTCTCGACGACCGGACGTTCGAGCAGGTGATCATCGCGGCCACGAAGTTCGCCGACGACGGCGCGCTCGCGTTCGTTCAGCAGCTCGCGGCGCACCCCACGTCGACCGTGCGCGCGCAGGTCGCGCAGAACCTCCGCTTCAACGCCGCCGAGAAGTTCAACGGCAAGCGCGAGCTCGTCGTGCAGCTCGCGCAAGATCCGGCGCCCGAGGTCCGGCAGGCGGCGGTCGGCGCGATGACCTGCTTCCGTGACGATCAGCAGCTCATGTACTGGGTGGCGACGCTGAGCGATCAAGACCCGAGCGCCGACGTCCGCGCCGAGTGCATCGCCGCGCTGTCGCTCGCGCACCATCACGGGATGGGCGAGCTCGCCCTCGCCGTCTTCGAGAAGCACATTCCCGATCCCGATCCGCAAGTGCGCCGATCGATCGCGCGCCAGCTCGGCTCACAGCCGCCGGCCGCGCTCCAGCGCGTGTGGGGCCTCGCGCAGAGCCTCGCGGTCGACTCGGAAGAGGAAGTGCGTCGCGCGCTGGCCTTCGAGTTCAACAACATGGAGAAGCTCCCGCAGCTCCTCCCCATCGCGCAGCACATGGCGCAGCACGACGTGTCGCCCGACGTTCGCAAGGACGCGCTCAGCGGGATGTCGGCGCTGATGCCGGCGCAGGACGCGGCCGCGTTCTACGGGCAGCTCATGACGCAGGCGCGAACCGAGCAGGACCTGTGGCCGCTGCTCAACGGGCTTCGTCATCACCGCGACAACAAGGACGTGAAGCGACTGCTCTCGCAGATCGGGCAGTGCCCGTTCCCGAACGTCGCCGACGCCGCGCGCGACGCGCTCACCTGACCCACGTTCCGAGGGTCACTTCGTCTTTGGACGCTCCCGGGCTAAAATCGAAGCTCAGGGAGACGAGTGAACGTAAAAGCGCAGGCCATGCTCAACGCTGCACGTTACGTCGAGGAGACGTACGGCGCCGACGCCCTGCGCGAGATTCTCGCCGCGTGCAGCCCCGCGGTGCGCGAGCGGTGCGCGACGGGGATCGCGATCACCTGGATCCCGCTGGAGGAGTTCATCGAGTTCCTCCGCGCGGTGGCGGTGAAGATTCCCGACCCGCTCATCGGCGAGAAGCTCGGGGCGGCGGGCGCTCGCGCCAACACGCGCGGCGTGATGCTGCGAATCGGGATGCTCCTCGCGCGCCCCGAGAACGTGCTCCGTCGCGCGGCGTCGATGTGGCGCCAGTTCAACGACGAAGGGGACCTGTCGCTCGGCAAGGCCGAGAAGAACAGCGTGCACATCGTCATCTCGGGCACCCCGCGGACGCCGCGGATCTTCTGCGACACGGTCACCGGTTGGGCGCGCGAGCTCGTGATCTCCGCGGGAGGGCGAAACGCGGCGGCGACGCACGTGGAGTGCCGCTCCTCGGGCGACGCGCGATGCGTATGGATCGCGCGATGGTCCGGGATCGTGAGCAGCTGACGCCAGGTCGCCGAGCGCGCCGCGACTAAAGGCCGACGGCGCGGTTGTACGAACGAAGCGCGAGGAACGCGGTCACGCCTCCAAAGAGGTGGATGGCGACCTTGATGACGTTGAGCACCATCACGAGCGTCCCGCCCGACATGATCTGAAGGACGGCGACGATGCCTCCGATGCCGTGGAGCCACAGGATCCTCTTCGCCGCCGCGGGGTTCCCCTTGACGAGCTGAAAGCCGCGCAGCGCGTACAGCACGATGAGGACGATCGGCAGCAGGACCTGCGTCGGCGACACGTTCCCCACGGCCGAAGCGACGCCGATGAGCAGCGTGAGCGCCGCCCAGTACGCGCTCGCGAGAAGCGCGCCGACGCCGGCGAGGATGAAGAGCGAGCGATCACCCGGTGACTGCGCGGCCGCGCTCCGAGGATCGATCGGAGCGGGGGCCGGCGGCTGATACGGGTTGGGGCTCATGGCGGCTCCGAGAGTAGCTCAGCGGTGATTCGAAAGCGTCGTCCGAAGCGGCGCGCAACGCTTCGCGCATCGCCGCCGCGCTCTCCCAGCGCCCTTCGCGCTGAAACGCCAGCGCGCGATCGACGACGGCGACGATCGGGCTCGGAACCCACGGCGCGACCTCGGCCAGCGATCGCGCCTGGCGGGTCGCGGTCTTGATTGAACGATCCCCGTCGCGTGCGCGCATTCGAGCGCGGCGAGCAGCGTGTCCATGAGCGCGAGGAGGTGCGGGAGCGAGCCCAGTGTACGCTCTCGAGCCAGCGAGTTGGACGACTCGTCCAACGCGCGCTGACGACGACTGGACGAATCGTCAAACGCGGTTTGGCAGCGCTTCTTGTCGAGATGTCATCGGCGCAGGTGCGCCGTTGTCAGAGTGACGCGGTGTCGAGCGGGGCGCCGATCGGATCGCGCGCGAAATCCGCGAAGCGAGGACTGGCACGAGCGTCGCATTACTCGCGCGCATGAAGCGCATCGCTCCCCGTCACGTTCGTCGCGCGCCGTCGCGCGGCGTCACGCTGATCGAGGTGATGATCGTCGTCGTCATCCTCGGGCTCATCGCCGGCGGCGTCGCGGTCGCCGTCTTTCCGATGCTCCTGAAGGCCAAGATCGGGCTGACGCTCACGAACGCCAGCGTCGTGCGGACGGCGGCGAGCGACTGGCGGAGCGATCACGCCGACGAGTGTCCGACCCCCCGGATGCTGCGCGACGCCGAGCTGATCGACTCGGCGTCGAAGCTCTTGGACGCCTGGAACACGCCGTTCCAGATCGTGTGCCAGGAGAGGCAGACGATCGTGATCAGCTACGGGCCCGACAAGAAGGAGAGCGCCGACGACCTCGTGGTGCCCGAGCCGATCGCGATGGGCCCGTAGCCGAGCTGAAGTGATTTCCGAGCGCGTGCTCGTGGACTCGCGGCTCCCCTCGTCGGATCATGGAGGGGCTGATGTCTGCGCCGCTCGCCCGCCGATTCCGCGTGACCGCCGGCACGAGCTACCCGTTCGCCGATGCGCTCCGCTGGCTGCACGCCGTCGCGCGCCAAGAGTGCCCGCAAGACCCTGCGCTCGAAGGGCTTTGGATCGATTGCGGGCTCATCGGAACGATCGAGCAGGTCGCGCTGAACCACGACGCGAAGCCGGTGATCGACGTCGAGCTGACGGGGCCGATGGATGGAGTGTTGGTGGTGAGAGCGCGCTGAGCGACGCTCGCAGCGCTCGCGTTCACGGTCCCGCGGACGCGATCCACGCGCGCACGTCGGCGGAGAGCTGCGCCGGCTCGATCATCTCGACCATGTGCCCCGCGCTCGGGTACGCGAAGACATCGATGAATCGTTCCCCGCCCGCGGTCGTCACGCCGAGCTTCGTCGGCGAGCTGGCATCGACCGCGTTCGCGCCCAAGATGGCTTCGAGCGCCGGCGCCAGCGCCCGCGGGGGCACCACGAGGTCTCGCGCGCCGGCCGTCACGAACGTGGGTACGTCGCGGAGGTTGTCGACGAAGGCGAGCCCCTCGTCGTTCACGGTGCGCCAGTCGAGGGTCGTCGCGCTGGTCTCCTTGCCGGGCAAGAGCGGTGAGTAAGGAACGTAGTACGACTGCCCCGCAGGGAGCGCACCCAGCGCGGCGACGAGGACGTCTTCGGCGGGGACCGTGCTGTCGGGCGCACTGCACTTGAACCCTTGCGCGCGCGCTGCGGCGGCGAGCAGCGGGATCGACGTCAACGGCACGCCGAGGAGCGCCGCGGCTCGATCCGGGAAGATGTGCGCCGCGGACGCCTCGGTCTCGCGCGCGGTCTGACGCTCCACCGTGTACGTGTAGTTGTAGGGGCTCCGATCGTTCGAGCTGGCGCACGCGCAAGCGTCGTCGCCCGCGCAGGGCGCGTTCACGCTCCCCGCGACGCCCGCGAGGAGAACCGGATCGGTGCACTCGGCGCCGATCGCCGCCGCATGCGCGCCTCCGGCCAGCCACGCCTCGATCAGGATCTCCCCCGCGCGCAGCGACGCGGCTCGCGGTGTCTGCGCGAGCTTCGCCGTCAGCGTCGCGTCTTCATACGAGGCGAGATCCCAGCGACCGCGGAGGTACGCGAGGAGCCATGTGATGCGAACCCCCGCGTAGCTCTCTCCCATCCAGTAGACCGGGCCGTGAAGCTGCGGGTGCGCGTCGAGGAACGCGAGCGCGCCGAGGAGGACGTCCGCGGCATCGACGTACTCGTTGAAGATGGTCGGCGCGCAGTCGGCTGCGGTGGGAGCGCGCCCGGCGATGACGTCGTAGGAGTACCCGGCCTGCCGCGGCTCCAGATACACGAGGTTCGCGAACTGGGTATAGGACGAGGGATTCGCGACGACGGTTCCCCCTTCGATGACCGTCGTGGGACCCGTGCCGAAGGCGCGGACCACCTCGGCCGCGAAGCCGTTGAAGAGGAAGAAGATCGGCTTGTCCTCCGGATCCTGATCGGCCGGGCGGAGGTTGTAAAAGAGGCGAGCGGTGGCGGCGATATGCACGGGCTGCCCCTTCACGCTCACGTCGCGCGTCGGAACCTCGACGAAGCCCGCTTCGACGGTGACCGGAGGCGCCGACGGCGTCGCGGGCGCCGGCGCCTTGCCGCAATCGACGGCGGCGAGCGCGAGGACGGCGAAGACGGAGGTGCGTCTCACCACACCACGTCGCCGCGGTCGAAGATCTCGGCGACGAGCGACTCGAGGAGGGTCGCTTCTTCCGCGCCGAACGCGTCGACGAACGGCGAGTCGAGATCGAGCACGGCGCGGAGCTCGCCGCGCGCGACCACCGGCACGACCAGCTCGGCCCGCGTGCGGTCGTCGCACGCGATGTGTCCCGCAAAAGCGTGCACGTCGGCGACGCGCTGCGTGGTTCCGGTGCGCGCGGCCGCTCCGCACACGCCGCGCGTGAACTCGATGCGCAGGCACCCCATGTTGCCGTGGTACGGGCCGACCGCCAGCGTCGTCGGTCCGACGCGCCGATAGAAGCCGCACCAGTTCGTCTGAGGTAGCGCCTCCCAGAGCAGGCAGGCGAGCGTCGCTTGCAGCGCGACCGCGTCGGTCTCGCCGGCGAGCACGGCGCGAATCTGCGGCACCGCGCGCTGGAGACGGAGGAGACGCGCCGAGGGCTGGAGGAGGACATCGCGCGGCGCGCACTCGAGATCGATCCCTTCGCTCATGGTTCTTCTCTAGGACGTAACCCTGCTGGCGACCACGCGCCATCGCCGGCCCCGCGTGATAAGTCACTCCGCGTGACCCCCGAACGACGCCGCGCGCTGCTGGAGGCGCTCCTCGCGTCGATCCTGGTCACCGGGGCGGTCACGCTCGTGTCGGCGCGCATGCCGTCGTCGTACGTGGCGACGGGCGTGGGGTTCGTGTTCCTCGCGGCGACGTGGTGGCTGGTGTGGCGGCGAGACGACGCGCTCGTCGCGCGGTCCGGGCTCGCGTTCGGCGGGCTCGTGCTGCGCGGGTCGATCGACGTGCGGGGCGTGACGAAGAGCGCGCTGCGTGCGGCCGGGTGGGCGGTCGCGTTTTGCGTGGTGACGTTCGTGCCGTTCTATTTCGGGTGGCGGTACTGGTGGCACGCGCACGGGATGTTCGCGCTCACGCCGCACCCTTCGGAGATCGCGAACGAGGTCGTCGGTCAGCTCGTCATCATCGCCCTGCCGGAAGAGGCGTTCTACCGCGGGTACCTGCAGTCGCGACTCGACGACGTATGGGCACCGCGCTGGCGCATCGCGGGGGCGAACGTCGGTCCGGGCATCTTGCTGGCGAGCGCCATCTTCGCGCTCGGTCACGTGGCGACGATTCACCAGCCCGCGCGCCTCGCGGTCTTCTTCCCCGCGCTCGTCTTCGGTTGGCTCCGCGCGCGCACCGGCGGGGTCGGTGCGTCCATCGCGTACCACGCGCTTTGCAACGTCTTCAGCGAAGCGCTAGGCCGCGGCTTCGGGATGTATTGAAGAGGACCAACGATGCCGCGTGGAGCACTCTTCGATCTCGATCGCACGCTCGTCCGCAAGGAGACGGCGAGCCTCTACGTGCGCTACCAGCGCGATCGCGGCGAGGCCACGTGGCGCGACGCGCTCCGCGTCTCGTACTGGGTCGCGCAGTACACGCTCGGGATCATCGACGCGCCCGCCGTCGCCACGCGCGCGCTCGCGAGCTATGCGGGGATGGCCGAGACCGTGCTCGCCGCGCGATGCGACGACTGGTTCCTGGCGTACGTCGAGAAGCACGTGGCCGATCGCGGTCGCGAGGCGGTCGCACGACATCGGGCTGCCGGAGACATTCTGGCCATCGCCACCGCCGCGACGCCGTACGTCACGCGCCCGCTCGCGCGGTCGCTCCGCATCGATCACTGGATCGCCAGCGAGCTCGAGCTCGACGCCAACGGCTGCTTCACCGGGCGCATCGTGCCGCCGTTCTGCTTCGGCGAAGGGAAGGTCGTGCGCGCCGAGCAGCTGGCCAAATCGCTCGGCTTCGATCTCGGCGAGGCCGTCTTCTACAGCGACTCGTACACCGATCTCCCGCTCCTCCTTCGCGTCGGCGAGCCGGTCATCGTGAACCCCGATCCGCGCCTGGCGCGCGAGGCGAAGAAGCGCGGCTGGCGCGTCGAAGCGTGGTGATGCTACGAACGCGCGGAGAGACACACTCACGATGATCACCCACGATTTGCCGCTCCCGCTCGTCGATCCGATCGTCCTTCGCGCGCTCGCCGAGGACCTCGTCTCGGGCGACGTGACGACCGAAGCGTGCATCGACGCTGAGGCGACCGCGTCGGCGAACGGCGTCGCGCGCGGATCGATCGCGGCGTGCGGAGCGCCGGTGGTGGCGCGCGTCTTCGCGCAGGTCGATCCGGGGCTTCGTTTCGAGGTGCTCGTGCGAGACGGCGAGCGCGTGACGAAGGGGACGACGCTGTGGCGCGTGTCGGGGAGCGCGCGATCGATCTTGATGGCCGAGCGGGTCGCCTTGAACTTCGCGCAACGCCTGAGCGGCGTCGCCACGTCGACGCGCGCGTACGTCGATGCGCTCGCGCCCGGCTCCAGCACGCGAATCACCGACACGCGAAAGACGACGCCCGGTCTTCGACTCCTGGAGCGCTACGCAGTTCGCTGCGGCGGCGGGAAGAATCATCGCGACAACCTGGGCAGCGCGGTGCTCATCAAGGACAACCACATCGCGGCCTGCGGCAGCATCGCCCGCGCGATCGAGCGCGCGCGCGATCACGCGCCTCACACGTCCCGCGTCGAGTGCGAAGTGGACACGCTGGCGCAGCTCGACGAAGCGATCGCGGCGAAGGCCGACATCATCCTGCTCGACAACATGGATACGGCGACCGTCACCGAAGCCGTCAAGCGCACGCGCGGTCGCGCGATCCTCGAAGCGTCCGGCGGCATCACGCTCGCGCGCGTATCCGAGCTCTCGCGCGCCGGGGTCGATGCCATCTCGGTCGGCGCGCTCACGCACTCCTCGCCCGCGGCCGACATCGGCCTCGACTTCGTCGCGTGATCGATCGCCGCGCCTCGCCCGATCTCGTCCGCGCCCCCGCGCTCATCGCCGAGCGCGGGATCGGTCTCGGCACGCCGCTCCACGTGCTGGACGAGACCACCTCGACGAACGACGAAGCCAAGCGCGCCGCACGCGAAGGCGCGGTTCACGGATCGACGTGGCTCGCCGAGTCGCAGTCCGCGGGGCGGGGGAGGCAGGGGCGTGCGTGGGTCTCTCCGCGAGGCGAGAACGTGCTCGTGTCGGTGCTCGTGCGGGTCGACTGCACGCCGGCGCGCTTGCCGCTCCTGGCGCTCGTCGCCGGCCTCGCTGCGCGCGACGCGATCGCGATCGCCGCGCCCACCGCCGACGTACGCATCAAGTGGCCGAACGACGTCGTCGTCGGCGCCGATCGAAAGAAGATCGCCGGCGTCCTCGTCGAAGCGATCACGCACGGCAAGTCGTCGGCGCTCGTCGTCGGCGTCGGCATCAATGTCCACACGCGCCACTTCCCCGACGACCTCGCCGCGCGCGCCACCTCGGTCGCGCTCCTCTCGGATCGCCCCGCCGACCGCGCCGAGATCCTCGCCGACCTCCTCACCGCCCTCGATCGCGACGTCACCCTCGTCGCCGCCCGCGGCCTCGGCCTCGTCCACGCCCGCCTCGCCCAGGCCGACGCCCTCCGCGGCGCGAAGGTTCGCAGCGAGTCGGGAGAAGGCGTCGCCGAAGGAATCGACCTCGACGGCCGCCTGCTCGTCCGCCGCGCCGACGGACTCCTGACGCGCTGGATCGCCGGCGAAGTTCACCTCGTTTGATCGAGGAGGGATCGTTCCAGCGTCGGTCGAGAGCGAGCGATGCCAAGGAGGCGAGTGAGGCGTACGACGGTACGCCGCAACGAGCCGACGCCGGCAGCGCGACGCTATCGGCCGGCGATGGAACGATCCCTAGTGCGGTTCGCAGAACAAGGTGTCACCGCACCCGTCGTCGAACGACCCCTCGAACCCCGCCGGGCACGTCGCCGGCGCGCAGCACGAGCCGTCGGCCAGGCACTCCGAGCCCGTCGGGCACTTCACGCACGTGACCGAGGGGAGCCCGCAGCCGGGGCTGATCGGCTTGCACGACTTCACGTTGGCGCACGACGTCGGCGTGCAGCAGTGGTTGTCGATGCACGGATTGGTTCCGCACGACGTCGAGCACGCGAACGAAGTGCCGCTGCACGGATCGACGTAGGTCCCGCACAGCCCCGCAGGGCATCCGGTCGCCGGCTGGCAGCAGTTGCCGTTCCGGCAGGTCGTCTTGCCGTCGCTGCTCCCGCCGCAGTTGCCTCCGCACTGGACCTGCGTGCCGGTGCACGAGTCGGTGAACGACGTGCAGCTGTCGGTCGGGCAGGTCGTGTTCGGCGTGCAGCAGGTGCCGCTCGCACTGCAGAAGGTCTTCGGTCCGTCGGTCGCGCAGTTGTTCGCGCTGCAATCGATCGTGGTCCCCGTGCATGGATCGGCCTTCGCGTTTCCGCAATCGTCCGGTCCGCACGTGGCCGGCGCGCAGCACTGGCCGTTGCTTCCACAGGTCGTCTTCGCGCCGTCGGTCGAGCAGTTGTTGGTCGCGCCGCAGTTGAGATCCGTGTTCGTGCAGTCGTCGTGCTTCGTACCGCAGTCGTCGGGTCCGCAGACGGCGGGCGCGCAACACTGGCCGTTGCTTCCGCAGAAGGTCTTCGTGCCGTCGGCGGCGCAGGTGTTGGTCGCGCCGCAGTGAAGGGTGGTGCCGGTGCACGAGTCGACCTTGTCGCCGCAGTCGTCGGGTCCGCACGTCGCGGACGCGCAGCACTGGCCGTTGCTCCCGCAGAAGGTCTTCGTGCCGTCGGTGGAGCAGTTGTTCGTCGCGCCGCAGTTGAGATTCGTGTTGGTGCAGGCGTCGTGCTTGGTGCCGCAGTCGTCGGGCCCGCACGTCGCAGGCGTGCAGCAGGTGCCTGCCGCGCCGCACGTGTGACCGCCCGGCGCCGTCGCGCAACCGCAGTTGACCGGGTTGCCGCACGAGTCGTTGTGCGTGCCGCAAACGTTGCCGGTGCACGGCGAGACGCAGGTGCAGGTGTTGTTCACGCACTGTTGTCCGTGCCCGCCGTCCATGTTGCACGCGACGGTTCCGCAGTTCACCGAGTCGCCGCACGTGTTCTTCAGCGTGCCGCACTTGCCGTTGCACAACGGGGGGAGCGCGACGGGGGGACACTTCGTGCAGCCGGTCAGCTTGCCGCCGCATCCGTCGCTCACGATCGCGCCGCCGCCCGGATCGCACACGCCCGCGCTGGCGCACGTGAGCGGCGTGCAGCACGAGCCGGTAAGCGCGCTGCACTTCGCGGTGCCGGTGCACGCGGTCGCCGTGCACGTGATCGTCGTCCCGCATCCGGTGAGCGACGTCACGCACTTGCCCGCGCAGTCGGCTTGCGCCGGCGGCACGCAGGCGACGCACTGATGCGTCGTCGCGTTGCAGACCTGCGGCGCAGGGCACGACGGACACGCCACTTCCACACCGCACGAGTCGGTGATGACGCCGCACTCCGCGCCTTGCGCCGCGCACGACGCGTTCTTCGAGCCGCACGTGTGCGTATCGACGTTGCACGTCTCGGTCGACGGACAGGTGCCGCCGGCGTCGCCGCAGACGATCGACTGCCCGCAGTTGTCGATGATGCCGCACGCGCCGGGACCGATGTCCGAGCAGATGTTCGGTACGCAACCGTCGCCGCCCACGGCGCCGTCGGGGAGGAACGGATCGGCGTCGCCCGCGTCGGCGCCGCCGTCGGTCAGGCTGCCGTCGCCGCTGGCCGATCCGTCGTCGCCGTTGCCCGCGCCGTCGCCGCTGCTCGTGGCGTCGTCGCCCGTGACGTTGCCGCTGTCGTCGCCCACGACGTTCGAGCCGTCACCGTTGTTGTTCGACGTCGCGTCGCTCGCCGCGCTCCCATCGACGTCGTTGATGACCCCTTCGGATCCTCCGCAGCCGGTCGACGCGAGCGCTACGCACGACGCGAGGGGGAGGAGAAGAGCGGCGACGAGCGACCACGAACCACGCGATCCGAGTGAACGGACCGCAGTGTACTTTTCGGCCATGATCGAAATGCTAGGCCAGTTCCATGCCCTCGGAGCAAGCGAACGGCGAAGCGCAGCCTGGGAGGAAATGGCGCCGACGTGAGAGAGCGTCGCCGCGCGACGCCATGGCCGAATCTTCGCCATGGCGTCCGTGACTCACATCGAGCGCGCCCCCGCGATCGCCGCGATTCATCCTCGGTGCTTGCGGCCCGGTCGGCTCCGCGGGCTGAGGCGTCTACCCCTCGGCCACGGGGCATCACCCCACACTTCTTTCACGATCGTGTGCGTGCGGCTCGAACTCATCCGCGGATGTGCTGCTAGCATCAGCGGTCCGTGAACGAATGCCCTCGCTGCGGGTCGGTGCACCCGCGTGACGACGATGTCTGCGAAAGAACGACCCAGGCCGGCGGGGTCGGTGGGTTGGGGTCGTTCGGTGCGCGGTCGAACACGCGGCGCGCGTCGTGTCCGGCGTGCGGCGCGGACGATCGCGACGACGGCGACGGGTTCTGTACGGAGTGCGGGCATCGGCTCGTGTTCGCCAGTGGCGCGCCGACGATCCCGTCGGCCGAGCACGTAGGCAAGTGGACCGTGCGTGATGCGCGCGCGCCCGACGACTTCGACGCGACCGATCGAACCGGCGACGGCGCACGCGCGATCGTCGTCGTAGGCGCGCGCGAGGCGCTGGCCGCGGAGGTGCTCGCGCTCGAGACGCTGCGCGAGCCGCACGCCTTCCCGCGCGTGATGGAGCACGCGATCGACGCGCGCTGGGGCGCGTACCTCGCGCTGACGCCGCCGCCGCGCGGATCGCGCACGCTGGCCGAAGCGGCGCGCACGCTGTCGGTCGAAGGGGCGGCCGACATCGTGAGGCAGGCGCTCGACATCGCCGAGCGGGTGGAGCGCGCGCGGTTCGACTGGACGCCGATGCGGACCGATACGTTCCTCGACCCCGACGGCAAGCTCGTCTTCGCGCGCTTTCGGAGCATGCGAAGGCTCGCGCCCGGCGAGCGCCTCGACGCGCGCGGGGTGACCGAGGCGGTGGGCGGCGCGCTCCTGCCGGAGCCGGGTACGCGCGGCACGCCGCGACTCGTGCGGCTGTTGTCGGCGCACTACGTCGTCGACTCGACGCGCGCGTGCACGCTCGAAGGCGAACGCGAAGAGCTGGAGGCGGTGATCGAAGAGCTGGCGCAGCCGCGTGCCGTCGACCGCTCGCGCGCCGCGCTCCTGTCGGACAAGGGGATGAAGCGCGCGCAGAACGAAGACTCCGCGGCCGTCGAGATGGGCGAGGGGTGGACGGTGATCGTGGCGTGCGACGGCGTGTCGTCGTCGAATCACGCGCGCGAGGCGTCGGAGATCGCGTCGGCCACGGCGTGCGCCACGCTCGCGCACATCGCGCGGGCGCGCGAGCTCACCGGGAGCGTCGGGCTGCAAGCGGTGACGACGGCGATCCGCGCGGCGCACGCGGCGGTGTGCGCGCACAAGTTCGAGGAGCGGAAGACGGGCGAGCCGCCGGGGACGACGATCGTGGTGGCGCTCGTATCGAAAGATCGCGCGACGATCGGGTGGGTCGGCGACAGCCGCGCCTACTGGGTCACGCGCGACGGCGGCGAGCTGCTGACGCGCGATCACACGTGGGTCAACGAAGCGGTGGCCAGCGGCGAGTGGACGGAAGACGAAGCGATGATGCAGCCGCTGGCGCACGCGCTCACGCGATGCCTTGGGCCTCTCGAATGGGGCGGCGCGGGCACGGTCGATCCCGACGTATGCACCAAGACGCTCGACGGCCCGGGATTCCTGCTGCTCTGCAGCGACGGGCTGTGGAACTACTTTCCGACCGCGGTCGAGATCGCGCGCATCATCGATCCCACGATGGGCACGTCGGAAGCGGCCGAGCGGCTGGTCAACGCGACGCTGGCGTGCGGCGCGCATGACAACGTGACCGTCGCGCTCTACCGTCACGTTTAACTCGATATGCGCGAGCATCAGTTCGACGGCCTCGTCGGCCCGACGCACAACTACGGCGGCCTGAGCCCCGGCAACGTGGCCAGCACGTCGCACAGCGGACAGACGTCGAACCCGCGCGCGGCGGCGCAGCAGGGGCTGGCGAAGATGAAGTTCGTGCGCGACCTCGGCGTGCGCCAGGCGGTGCTGCCGCCGCACGATCGGCCGCACCTGTCGACGTTGCGGAAGCTCGGGTTCAAAGGGAGCGACGAAGAGATCATCGCCGCGGCAGGGAAGGGCGATGCCTTCTTCCTTCGGCTCACGAGCAGCGCGTCGGCCATGTGGACCGCGAACGCCGCGACCGTCGCGCCGTCGTGCGATGCGCGTGACGGCAAGGTGCACTTCACGCCGGCGAACCTCCAGCAGATGTTCCACCGCGCGATCGAGCCGGAGACGACGACGCGCGTGCTGCGCGCGATCTTCCCGGAGGCGAGCGGGAAGTTCACGGTGCACGATCCGTTGCCCGGCGGCGGTCAGCTCGCCGACGAAGGGGCGGCGAATCACACGCGGCTGGCGACGTCGCGTGGCGTGGTCCACGTGTTCGCGTGGGGACGGCGCTCGTGGGGCGATGCGGCAGCTCCCAAGAAGTTCCCGGCGCGTCAGACGCGCGAAGCGAGCGAAGCCATCGCGCGACTTCACGCGATCGATCCGGCGCGCTGCGTCTTCCCGCAGCAAGACCCCAGCGGGATCGACGAAGGGGCGTTTCACACCGACGTCCTCGCCGTCGGCAACGAACGCTTCTTCATGGTGCACGAGCTGGCGTTCGCCGATGCGCCGGCCCTCTTCGCCGATCTCCGCGCCACGCTCGGCGACGAGCTGGCGATCGTGACCGCGACGAAAGCGGAGCTCCCCGCAGCGAGCGCGATCCGCGCGTACCCGTTCAACTCGCAAGTGCTCACGCGCGACGACGGAACGATGTGCATCATCGCCCCCGAAGACGCGCGTGAAGACGCGCACGCGCGGGCCTTCCTGGAGAAGGTCGTGGCCAGCGGCGGGCCCGTGAAGAACGTCTTCTACCGCGACGTCAGGCAGTCGATGCACAACGGCGGCGGCCCGGCGTGTCTGCGCCTTCGCGTTCCGCTCGAAGACGGCGAGGCGAAGGCGCTCGGCGCGAACGTGCTTCTCACCGACGCGCTTCACGACACGCTCGTCTCCTGGGTCGATAGCCACTACCGCGAGACGCTCGCGCCCGGCGACGTCGCCGATCCCAAGCTCGCGCGCGAGACGATGACCGCGCTCGACGAGCTCACGCGCATCCTGGGCCTCGGCAGCGTCTACGACTTTCAGCGCTGACCTTCGCTTCGCGCTATAAACGCGCGCGATGAAGCTGCACTCGTCCGCGATCGTTCTTGCCGCGCTGGCCGCTCTCTCCTGCGCATCGACCGAGCCGCCGCCGCCGGTCGCCCCTCCGCTTCCCGTCGCCGCGCCGGTCGCCACGCAAGCGCCGGTGCCCGCCGCGCCTGCGGCCGACGCCGATGACGCCGCGGTCGATGCCGCCGAGCGCGCGTACCTCGATCTGCTCGTCTCGATCGCGCCCCCGTACGCGACCGCGCTCGGCATTCACACGCGCGACGCCGAGCTCGACGACTACTCGACCGCCGGCTTCGACGCCGCACTGGCACAAGAGGACAAGATGCTCGCGTCGCTGAAGGCGCAGTTCACCTCGCCGCGCCTCTCGGTGGCGAAGAAGGTCGACCTCGAGCTGCTGGAGCACTCCTTGGCGGTCGCCGTGCGCGTCGGTCGCGAGCTGCAGCCGCACGTGCGCTCGCCGCAGTCGTACCTGGCGCCGCTGGGGACGATCTTTCTCATGATCGCTCGCCCGTACGCGCCGGCCGAAGATCGCGCACACGCCGTGGTGGCACGGCTGGAGAAGATTCCGGACGTGATCGCGGCGGCGAAGACGAACCTGAAGAACCCGCCGCGCGTGTGGACCGAGACGGCGATCGAGTCGACGCGCGAGGCGTACACGTTCCTCGCGCAGGTGCACGCCTTCCTCGAGCCGACCCTTCCTCACGACTCGGCGCGTGTGACGCACGCGCTCCAGACCGCGCACGCCGCGTTCGCCGACTACGAGCAGTTCTTGAAGAAGGATCTGCTGCCGCGATCGAAGGGGGACTTCGCCGCGGGGCGGCCGCTCTTCGACTTCATGCTCCACGAGTCGTACTTCCTCGACGAGGACGCCGACGCGGTGCAGGCGCTCGGACAGAAGCTGTTCGACGCCACCGACGCGCAGATGACCGAGCTGGCGAAGAAGATGGATCCGAAGGCGCCAAAGGGACAGGGTTGGCCCGAGGTCGCCAAGCGCGCGAAGGCGAAGTACCCGACGGCGGAGGATCTGATCCCGTCGTACAAGCGCGAGCTCGATCGCGCGCGCGCGTTCCTGGTGGCGAAGGACGCGGTGCCGATGCCGCCGAACGACGACTGCGACGTGATCGAGACCCCGCCGTTCGAGCGCGCGACGATCACCGCGGCCTACGACGCCGCGCCGCCGTTCGACACGACGACGACCAAGGGGCTCTTCTTCGTGACGCCGATCGAAGCGTCGATGTCGGCCAAAGAGAAGCAGCAGATGCTCCGCGAGAACGCGCACGCCGAGCAGGTCGATACGGTCGTCCACGAGACGTACCCCGGTCACCACCTGCAGCTGTCGTTCTCACGCCGGCACCCGTCGATCATCCGCAAGATGAGCCAGACGAGCCTCTTCGACGAAGGGTGGGCGCTCTACAGCGAGGAGCTGATGTCCGAGCTCGGTTACTACACCGACGAAGAGCGGTTGATTCAGCTGGAGTGGACGCTCGTGCGCGCGGCGCGCGTCATCATCGACGTCGGGCTGCACACCAAGGGGATGACGTTCGATCAGGCCGTCGCCATCCTCACGGACAAAGTTCACCTCGAACGCGCGCTCGCGCTGAGCGAAGTGAAGCGGTACACGAGCGACCCCACGCAGCCGCTCGCGTACATCGTCGGTCGCGAGAAGATCTTCGCGCTGCGCGAGAAGTACAAGGCGCGCGAAGGAGAGCACTTCTCGCTCAAGCGCTTTCACGAAGATCTCCTCTCGCACGGCACGATCGTGCCTGCGTTGATCGCAGAGGAGATGTTCGCGCCGAAGTGACGGCGCGGCGCCCTTACTCGGAGGCCGCGTCGCTGGCGTCGCCGCCGTCGTCGCCCGAGTCGTTCGAGCCGTCGACGCCGCCGTCGGAGCCCGCCTCGCTCGGCGCGGTGCCGTCGGTGGGGGCGTCGGTCGCGGAGTCGGTGCCGGCGTCTTCGCCCGGCTGCGGACCGGAGTCCACGGTGCACGCCGTGCCCTTGGTCACGGCCGCGTTCGCATAACCCGGCGCGACGTACGCGACGCCGGTGCCGTCGCACCCGCACGCCAGGAACGGCAGTCCACCGGCCGGCGCCATGCACTGCCCCTTCGCGGAGCAGCCTGCGGAGATGTCGAACGCGCACTCTTCGCCGCCGCTGCAGTCGGCGTTCTTGGTGCAACCGCCGCTGGAGGTGGTGGAGTCGCTGGACGAACAAGCGGCCACGGTGACCGCGCCGACGACGGGAAGAATCAATGCAAGGGAGAGGAAAAGGCTTCTCATGCGGCGGAATGTAGCAGGGCCAGGCGAAATCGCCGATCGGATCCGCGTGGATCACGGTCGGCGACTTCGCGAGGCCCTCGCTACACCGCGGGATCACCCGCGGCGACGCATCACTTGGGGAGCGCGCCGTGCTCCGTCGCGTGTGCGTCGTTGGCCGCGCGCGAGGTTTCGGGGATGCAGTAGCGCGCGCTGGCGGTCTTGTTGGTCTTCTCGTCGACCTTGAACGCGAGACCGTCGCAGATCTGATCCGTCTTCGAGTCGCAATTCGTGTCGTCCTGGCAGGTGGCCGCGCAGAAGTCGCGCGTCGTCCGCAGGTGCGTCAGGCCGCTGGTGCATCCGAGCTTGTTCACCGCCGCGGGGTTCGCGTTGGTGAGCTGCACGGTGTTGCTGTTGGTCTGGCTCGCCGCCTGCGACGCCCACTGCCCGCTCTCGAGCGCGTCCTTGTAGACCCAGGCCGCGTACGTCTTGGTCGTGCCCTTCGGGTCCGGGTACGTGATCATGTAGTAGTCGCCGTCGCGCTCCACCTCGTTCACGTTCGCGGTGGTCTCGATGGTCTCCATCCGTGCACCACGCGGCGACTCGCGCAGGATCGTCGCGAAGCCGGTCACTAGCGTGGCGGCCTTCGGCGGGTTGATGACCGTCGCGTTCGGGTCGGCCTTGATGCGATCGTGATTCGCGACGTTCGCGATCGGATCGGTGACCGTCGGCGTGGGAACCATGGCGTTCGTGTTGGAGACCGGGTTCGGCGCGGGGGCCGGAGCAGGCGTGGGAGTGCTGGTTGCGTTGTCGCAGCCCATTGCGAAAACGGCGATCGCCGCCGCCGCCGTCCACATCGTTGTGCGAGTGCGCATAGTTCGAATTCTCCTCATCGCGTTAGATCGCGTTCGTTCGCGTTTCCGCTGTCTCATCCGTCGTGCGCCGACCGCGGCACCTCTTGCGTTGGTCGGTGTCGACGCCGCGTGCTAGTGCACGCGCAATGCCGAGAGTGCGAGAGCTGCCGCCTCCGCCCGCGAATCCCGAACGATCTCCGCCGGCCACGGTCGCTGGGGAAGAGCTCGTGACCATCCCCGGGCTCGAGCGTGGGCCCTCGCTCGAAGCACGCATTCGCGCCCCAGCTGCGGCGAAACGGGCGGTCGTGCTTTGCCACCCTCATCCTCTTTATGGGGGGACGATGCACAGCGCGGTCGTGCTCGCGATCGCGAAGGTGCTCGTCGAGCGCGGCGGCGAGAGCGTGGCGCATCTCCGCTTCAACTATCGCGGCGTGGGGACGAGCGAAGGAAAGTACGGCGAAGGGCTCGGCGAGATCGACGACGCTCGCGCTGCGATCCGCGCGCTCCGTGTCGCCGCGCCGCGCGCGAAGGTCACGGTGTGCGGGTACTCGTTCGGAACGTTCGTCGGCTTGCGCGCGGCGGTCCTCGAAGGGGACGTCGAGCGGGTGACGCTCGTGGCGCCGGCCGTGCGCGTCTTTCACTTCGTGAAGGAGGACGGCGCGTCGTTCCAGGGGCGCCTCGCGATCTTCGTCGGCGACGACGACGAGTTCTGCGACGTGTCCGAGGCCGAGGAGCTCGCGCGCGATCTCGGCGCGCGCCTCACCGTCTTCCCCGGCGCCGACCACTACTTCTTGAAGTCGCGACGCAAGCTCGCCGAGGCCGTCGTGCCGGTGATCGCGCCGGAAGCCGCCGCCCCCGAAGCGTGACGACACGCCCTAAATCGCCGAGCGCGATCCGGCGATGAGCGCACTGCGGCGATTTAGCTCGTCCTTCCGGGACTGCGTCCCCTCCAAGCTGCGCTTGGAGCCCTCCCCTGCATCGCCCACGGCGAATCGTGCTTCGCACGACGGCGAGAAGGAGACCGAGCCCCAGACGGCAGATCGCGCGAGAAGCCTCTCTCCTCTCCCTGTCGTGCGAAAGCACGATTCGCCGAAGGCGAGGCAAGGGAGGCTCGGAAGCGAAGCTTCCGAGGGGGACGCAGTCCCCACTAGAACGAACTAAACGCCGGCGTGGTTTCGTGCGGAATCGCGCTCGGCGATTTAGGGCGGGCGGTACACTCACGAAGCGTGACGATGCTCGTGACTCAGCACGGGGAAGACTTCCGAGGCACGAAGCGCTTCCTGGTCCTGCGGCGGCTCGGTGCCGGCGGCGCGGGCGTGGTGTACGAGGCGTACGACCGCGAGCAAGGGGGGCGCGTTGCGCTGAAGGTGCTGAAGAAGCTCCACGCCGACGCGCTGCTCCGCTTCAAGAACGAGTTCCGCGCGCTCCAGGACATCCACCACCCGAACCTGGTGAGCCTCGGAGAGCTCTTCGAAGAAGACGGGCAGTGGTTCTTCACGATGGAGTTCATCGACGGCAAGGATCTCCTCTCGTACGTGAATCGCCTCGGGTACCGGCGCGGCAGCGAAAACTCGGAAGACCGCACGATCGTCGACACGCTCGTCGATCCTCCGCTCGATCTCATCGCCACGCCGGCCGTCGCGCGGTCGGTGGTGGAAGACGAGATGAAGCGCGCCGACCTGTGCTGGCTCCCGCCGTTCGACGAGAAGAAGCTGCGCGCCGTGATGCCGCAGCTCGTTCGCGGCGTGCGCGCGCTGCACGCCGCGGGGAAGATTCATCGCGACATCAAGGCCTCGAACATCCTCGTGACCGACGACGGGCGGCTCGTGCTCCTCGACTTCGGGCTCATCATGGAGACGAGGCGTGCGCGCGAAGAGGCGGAGACGCACCTCGTCGTCGGCACCGAGAAGTACATGGCGCCCGAGCAAGCGGCGGCGCTCCCCATCGGCCCGCAAGCCGACTGCTATTCGATCGGCGTCGTCCTCTACCGCGCCCTCACCGGGTTGTTCCCGTTCGGCGAAGCGACCGGCGACGCGCTGGTGGCGAAGCAGCGCCACAAGCCGCCGCCGCCGCTCAACCTGATCGAAGGCGTTCCGGCGGATCTGAACACGCTGTGCATCGATCTGCTCCGCGTGTCGCCCGAGCTGCGGCCGACGTGCGACCAGATTCTCGAGCGGCTGAACGCCAAGGGGGGGATCACCACCGGGGAATCGCTGATGCCCGGCGCGCCCACGCCGCAAGCGTCAGGGGCCGCGTTCGTGGGGCGCGATCTCGAGCTGGCCATTCTTCGCGATGCGTTCGACGAGACGCTGCGCGGCGGGTCGTGCGCGATCGCGGTGCTCGGCGAGTCGGGGATGGGGAAGTCGACCCTGGCGCGGAGGTTCGCCGACGTCGCCGCCGAGGAGACGGGCGCCATCGTGCTGACGAGCCGCTGCTACGAGCGCGAGAGCGTGCCGTACAAGGCGGTCGACGGGATCATCGACACGCTGGCGCGCGTGCTCGCGCGAATGCCGGCGATGGACCTCGCCGAGGCCATGCCGAAGGGAGCGGCGCTCCTGGCGCAGGCGTTTCCGGTGCTGCGTCGCGTGCGGACGTTCGCCGAAGCGTCGCCGCTGTCGGAGGCTGTGTCGATCGATCCGAAGGAGCGACGCGTGCGTCTCTTCGGTGCGGTGCGCGAGCTGCTCGGCAACCTCGCGGCGCGGCTGCCGGTGGTGCTGGTGATCGACGACCTGCAATGGTCCGACGCCGACAGCCTTGCGCTGCTCCGCGAGATTCTCCGCCCGCCCGACGCGCCGGCGATCTTGCTCCTGGCGACGGCGCGTCCGGTCGGCGACGCGGCGCCCGAGAAGATGCTGGCGGCGCTCGGCGACGTGCGAACGCTGAAGCTCGGTCGGCTCGATCCCGACGACGCGCGCGAGCTCGCGCGGAAGCTGCTTCATCGCGTGCCGTGGAGCGGCGAGGAGATGGCGCAGCGGATCGCGCGCGAGGCGAACGGGCATCCGCTGTTCATCGACGAGCTGGTGCGCCACGCGCTGCAGGGGAGCGAAGAGCAGGCGAAGACCGCGCGGCTCGAAGACGCGCTGGTGGCGCGCATCGATCGGCTCGACGAAGCGCAGCGCCAGGTGCTCGACGTGGTGGCCGTGGCCGGCGGCCCGCTGCGGATGGATCTCGCGGCGCACGCGACGTCGATCGAGCTCGCCGGGCTGGCGCGCGCGGCGTCGCGGCTGCGCATCGCGAACCTGGTGCGCGCGAGCGGAGTGCGTCGCGTCGATTCGATCGAGGCGTACCACGACCGCGTTCGCGACGCGGTGCTCGGCCAGCTCTCCGACGACGACCGGCGCACGTGGCATCGGCGGATCGCGATGGCGATCGAGGCGCACGCGCCCGAGGACGTCGAGGCGCTCGTGGCGCACTGGCGCGGCGCGCAGGACTCGGACAAGGCTTCGCGCTACGCGCTGATCGCCGCCGCGCACGCCAGCGATGCGCTCGCCTTCGATCGCGCCGCGCGCCTGTACAAGCTGGCGCTCTCGTTCGACGCCAGCTCGGAAGAAGACGTGCGCGCCATCCGCACGAACCTGGGCATCGCTCTCGTCAACGCCGGTCGCGGGGCCGAAGCGGCCGAGGCGTTCCTGGCGTCGGCCGAGGGGGCATCGCACGACGACGCGATCGATCTGCGACGCCGCGCCGCCGAGCAGCTCCTCTTCGCGGGGCACCTCGACGAAGGGCTCAACGTGCTGCGCGACGTGCTGGCGGCGATGGGGATGGAGGTCGCTCGGACGAACCGGAGCGCGCTCGCTTCGCTGCTCGTTCGCCGCGGACAGCTCCGCCTGCGCGGGCTCGACTTCAAGGAGCGCGCGGAGTCCGAGTGCGCCGAAGAAGATCTGCGCCGCATCGACATGCTCGCCGCGGTCTCGGGCTCGCTGGGAATGGTCGACACCGTTCGCGGCGCCGACTTCCAGACGCGCCACGCGCTCCTGGCGCTGAAGACCGGCGAGCCGGGCCGCATCGTGCGCGCGCTGGCGCTGGAGGCGGCGTACTCGGCGACGAGCGGTACGCGCACCGCGGTGCGGACCGCGAAGATCGTCGCGCGTTCACGCGAGCTGGCGGCGCGCTTTCCGGACGAGCCGCTGCCGCAAGCGTGGTCGCTCTCCGGCGCGGGCGTCGCCGCGTTCCTCGAGGGGCGATGGAAGGACTCGCTCGACGTCTTCACCGAAGCGAACGTCATCTTCCGCGAACGGTGCGCCGGCCAGGCGTGGGCGATCGATCAAGCGAACTTCTATTCGCTCGGTTCGATGGTCCACCTCGGCGAGCTGAAGGAGCTCGGGCGGCGAATCCCGACGCTCCTCGAAGAGGCCACGCAGCGCGGCGATCGCTACGCGATGACGCAGCTCCGCACCGGCGTCCTCTCGATCGCCTGGCTCGCGCGCGGCGATGCGGCGGTCGCGCGCCGTGAAGCCGACGACGCGATCACGCACTGGTCGACGCAAGGGACGCACCTCCCGCACTTCCTCGACGTGCTGGCGCAGGCGCAGATCGATCTCTATGAAGGGCACCCGCGCGCCGCGTACGCGCGCGTTTGCGACAAGTGGGACGCGCTGTCGAAGGCGTTCCTCCTTCGCGTGCAGTTCATTCGCATCAAGATGCTCGAGCTGCGCGGACGCGCGGCGCTCGCGGTCGGCGCGGCGAGCGACTCGATGGAGCACCTGCGCGAGGCCGATCGCTGCGCGACGGACATCGAGTCCGAGGGGACGCGCTGGAGCGCGCCGCTGGCCAAGGTGCTCCGCGCCGGCGTCGTCGCCGCGCGGGGCGATCGCCGGCACGCGGCGGATCTGTTGATGGCCGCGGAGTCGGAGTTCCTGGGCGAGCGCATGGCGCTCCACGTGGCGATCGCGCGCTGGCGCCGCTCGCAGATCGCCGCGGAGGAGGAGTCGAAGTTGATCCGCGCCGCGGCGGTGACGTGGATGCAGGAGCAGTCGATCGTCGACATGGAGCGCATGGCGCAGACGATCGCGCCGTGGAAGGAGACCTCGAGGTAGAGCCGGTGCGCGAGGCCGCACCAGCGGCGCTCGCCGGTACGTCCGATGCATCTCCGCGGCGTCCCAAGGAGGCCGTCATGAATGAAAAGGACTACGTGGGGACCTGTCACTGCGGGGCCGTCCGTTTCGAGGTCGAGATGGCGCCCGACGCGCGCATCAGCCGGTGCAACTGCACCATCTGCCGCCGTACGGGCGCGACGAGCGCGACGGTCAAGCCGATCGCGTTCCGGCTGCTCGCGGGCCAGGACAACCTGAGCGTCTACGAGTTCGGGGGTCACACGGCAGAGCGGGTCTTCTGCAAGACGTGCGGGATCCATTGCTACTCCCCCGGCGACCTCGAGCAGCTCGGCGGCGCGTACGTCGCGGTGAACGTGAACTGCATCGACAACTTCGAGGTCGTCGAGTCGGCGGTCGTGTATTTCGACGGTCGTCACGACAAATGGGACGCAGGCACTACGGTGCCGTGGCCCGTTGACGAGCGCAGCGTCCCCTCGAGCGTGCAGCCCATGTGAGCGCGGCCCGACCGGTCGCGGTCGTGGAGGATCGCCGGCTGAGGCGCTCCGTCCCTCCGCGACGAGCGGAAGACGCGCATCAGAAAGCGGCCATGGAGATGTCGCGATCCGTCACCGGCTGGGGTGCGCCGGAGCGCACGGTCACGCGGCCTCGATGCGGCACTCCGCTACAGAGCGCTCAACGGTTCGCGGGAACCCGGCGATGATTCGCGCGCATTTTCCAGGATCGCGCCGGTCGACGCATGCCGCTTGCATCCGCCGTGCATCGGAAGAGGAGAAGCCCATGCACGCTGTCGTTCTCACGGCCTATGGCGACGTCGACAAGCTCGAGCTCCGCGAGCTCCCCAATCCCCACGCGGGCCCGGACGAGATCGTGGTGCGCATGGCCGGCGCGAGCATCAACCCGGTCGACTGGAAGATGCGGAGCGGAGCCGCGAAGGAGCGGTTCCCGGTCCACTTCCCCGGCGTCCTCGGGCGCGATGCTTCGGGCGAGGTGGCGGAGATCGGGAGCGGCGTCACGCGGTTCGCCGTCGGCGACCGCGTGCTCGGCTTCGTGAACGGGGGAGGGTACGCGGAGCTCGTCGCGGGCCCCGCCGAGGCGTGGGCGAAGATCCCGCCGGGGCTCGACGTCGCCGACGCCGGCGCGCTGCCGCTCATTCTCCTGACGGGCGCGCAGCTCATCGAGCATGCCGTGAAGCCCGGCAGGGGGAGCGTGCTCCTCGTGACCGGGGCCACCGGCAGCGTCGGGCGCGTCGCGGTCTACGCCGCGAAGACGCGCGGCGCGATCGTCTGGGCCGGCGTCCGCACGTCGCAGCGCGCCGAGGCCGTGAAGCTCGACGTCGATGGAGTCGTGGCGCTCGACGACGACGCCGACATCGCCAAGCTCCCGACGCTCGACGCGATCGCCGATACGGTCGGCGGCGACACGATCAAGAAACTCTTCGGCAAGCTCCGGACGGGCGGCGTGCTCGGCAGCGTCGTCGGCGAGCCGGCGGGGGCGAGGGAGTACGGCATCGTCGTTCACGCCTTCCTGGCGCACCCCGACCCCGGGGGGCTCGCGCGGTACGCGGCCGCCGTGGCGCAAGGGAAGCTCGTCATTCCGATCGCGAAGAGGATGCCGCTCGCGTCGGCCGGTGAGGCGCAGGTGTTCGCCGAAAAGAGACACCCCGGCGGCAAGGTGGTGCTGCTGGGGTGAGCGTTTTCTCGGTGGCGCGCGCGTGCGTGGATCGCGCGGCCGCGACGACATCGGTCACCCCCGCGACCATCGTCGTCGCACACCCCGCGAAACGCCGGGAAAACGCGGCTCGCGAAGTTCAGGCGTCGTGGCACCTCGGTTGCTCAATGCCATACGCATGCGAGCAAAATCGATCGGCCTCCGCCTCCCGCACCTCGTCGTCCTGCTCACTGCCGCCGCATGCGGCGCTCCTCCCACCGAGAACGCAGAACGCGGCAGCCAGGCCGTCACCGCCGGCGACATCTTCAACTTCGGTGCGATCGCCCACTCCGGCTCGTGCCTCGACGCGCAAGGGAGCGGCAGCGCGAACGGGACGCAGATTCAGGAGTGGAGCTGCAACGGCACCGGCGCGCAGTCGTATCGCCTCGACGACGCGGGGAACGGCGCGTTCACGATCGTCAACACGCAGTCGAACAAGTGCGTCGACGTGCAGGCGCGCGGCACCGCCAACGGGACCAAGATTCAACTCTTCGACTGCAACCAGACCCCGGCGCAGACCTTCACCGTGCGCGACGCGGGTGACGGGTTCATCAACTTCGTGAACACCAACAGCGGCAAGTGCCTGGACGTCGCGGGGGACGATCCCAACGACGGCACCGTCGTCGACCTGTGGGACTGCAACGGCACCAACGCGCAACGGTGGAACCCGACGGTCATCGGGACGTCGTCGGGCGGCGGGAACGCGGGCGGCGGATCCGGCAGCGGCGGTAGCGCGCCGCCCGCGCCGGGATGGCAGCTCACCTGGTCCGACGAGTTCGACGGCGAGAACGGCTCCGGCGTCGATCCGTCGAAGTGGAGCTTCGACACCGGCGGCAGCGGATGGGGGAACGGCGAGCTCGAGTACTACACGAGCGGCACATCGAACGCGGTCCTCGAGAACGGCGCGCTCGTCATCACCGCCACGCGCGATGGCGCGGAGAGCTACTCGTGCTGGAACGGCCCGTGTCAGTACACGTCGGCGCGGTTGAACACGGCCGGGAAGTTCTCACAGCAATATGGACGCTTCGAAGCGCGCATCCAGATCCCCGAGGGGCAAGGGGTGTGGCCCGCGTTCTGGCTGCTCGGCGAGAACATCGGGAACGTGGGGTGGCCGGCGTGCGGCGAGATCGACGTGATGGAGAACATCGGTCGTACGCCCGACACGACGTACGGCACGACGCACGGCCCCGGCCCCGGCGACTACCCCGGCGTCGGACTGTCCGGCGCGTTCAACGGCGGCGCGCCGATGGGGAACGGCTTTCACGTGTACGCGACCGAGTGGGACGCGAGCTCTGTGCGGTTCTATGTCGACGGCGACTTGTACTGGACCGTCACGCAAGCGCAGCTGCCTGCGGGCGCGACGTGGGTATGGAACCAGCCGTTCTTCGTGCTGTTGAACTTCGCCGTCGGGGGAGGGTGGCCGGGGTCGCCGGATGGGACGTCGATGTGGCCGCAGCGGATGGTCGTGGATTACGTGCGGGTATATCAGGCGCAGTGACGGGGCTCGAGGCTCGTGCCTACTGGCACAGCCCTTTGCACTTCACCGGCGGCGTCTTCAACGCAGGGCCGGTGGAGATCCCCTGGACCGCGGCGCTCCCCTCATAGGTCGCCGTCACGTTGTCGATCGTCCTGGACCAGGCGAGGCCGGTGACGTCCACGGTCGCCGTGGCCGCGCCGGGCTGCAGAGCGACGTTGCTCGGAACGCTGATCGTCCCCGGGAGGCTCTGCGTGAGCGTGATGGCCGCGCCGCCGGCCGGTGCCGGGTAGCGCACCCAGATCGAGAGTGAGCCCGACGACCCGACGGCCAGGATGTCCGTGTCTCCCGACGAAAAGGTCATGTAGACGTTCCCGGTGTTGATCTGGAAGCCCGCGGAGGCGGACGACCCGTTGGCGGTGGCGAGAATCTCCACGGCGGGGAGCGCGGTCGCGGCCACCGTGACGGGGACGCTGATCGACGCCTGCCCGGCGGGAACGGTGACCGTCGCGGGGAGCGTCACGCCCGTGGCGCGACCTTCGCTCCACGGATCGAGCGTGCTGAGCGCGACGGGCGTGCCGCCGGCAGGCGCCGTCTCGTTCAACGTGACGACGACGTTCGCGGTCTCGCTCGTCCACAAGACGCCGGCGCCGAGGGTGATCGAGTAGGGGACGGCGGGGCACGCCGTGACGCTGGCGATCGTGACCGGCGTGCACGAAGACGCGCCGACGGCGTTGATGGTGCAGACCTGATAACTCTCCGCGCTCGAGCCGATCGGATACGTCATCGTCGGTGTGCCGCCGTTCGTGACGTCGGAGGTCGCGACGACGCGGTTGCCGTTCCAGCTGTCGATGGCGTGAAGCTGGAAGACGTCGGGCGACGCGCTGCACGTGACCGTCGTGCTTCCGCCGCACGCGACGGCGCCGATGCAGTTGAGCGGCGTCTCGGGGGGAAGCGGACCGGCGTAGATCACGTCGAGCGCAGCATTGGTGATCGTGCTCACGCAGGTGTTGTCGTCGGCCGCCCACGTTTGGGTCGCGCCGTTGGTGAGATCGGCGAAGCCGTCGTTCCCCTCGAAGCCGGCGAGGACCGTCGAATACGCCGGCACGCCGTAGTTCACCGAGAGGTGATTGCCCGACGTCGTGATCGGCGTGAGCGCGTCGGCCGGCTGCTGCGCGAGGAGGCCCAGGTCCGTCTCGGGTGCTCCCATGATCCCGGCCCACGCCGGCCCTTGCGTGTTCTGTCCGAACGTCGCGAGCCGCAGGCCCATGACGTTGGCCGCCGCGGTGCCATTCGCCGCGCAGGCGTTGCCGGTGCTCGTGACCGTCGCGTTCAGCGTGGCGTTCGTCACGCCGCGCGCCCACTGCGCGGCAGAGAGGTGGTACTCGAGCTGCGTCCGGTAAGCCTGGATCGTGCTCTCGGCGCAGAAGCTGGAGTTGTTGCTGAAGTGGAACGCGCCCCACTCGGCCGAGCTGTACGCACCACCCGAGTAGGGGATGGCGTTCCATCCGTAACCGATGGGCCAGCTGGCGTAGGTCCAGTTGCCGCAGCCGATGTTCTGCTGCTCTTGGTGCTCGACCCCCTCGAACCTCCAGAGCGTGTCGGCGATGACGACGTCGATGAGGCCGCACGCGCCGCCGCTCGCCGATCGCGTGTTCGACACGCCCGACTGCACCGGCACGCCGCCCGCGGAGATGGTCCACGCCAGCGAAGCGCACGGCGGGAGCCCGCTGAACGTCGCCGATTCACTCGACCCGATGTGCGTCGCGGCGAGCGTGCTGGAGACGCCGGGACCGGAGAGCGCGATCGTGTAGGCCGCGGAGCCGCTCCACGAGAACGCCATCGTCGTCCCGGTCGCAGACACCTGGAGGTTCGCCAGCGACGTGGTGATCGCGGCGGACGAGGACCCGAGCGGCTCCGACGTGTTGACGGAGCAGGCAGCGAGCGGAGCGAGGAGGCCGAGGACGGCGGCGCGTTTGAACATGCGCAGAAGCTCGCAGATTCCCGCGAGAGAGCATGTCACCCAAAGGGGGTCGGCCGAACGGGGGACAAGCACGATGCGGGAGGCGAAGGTGTCGGCGACGTTCGTCGTGCACTGAGAAGCGTGCGCCTGCGCATCGCGCACACGTTGCACAGCGCAGCGCGTGCACTTCGAGCTCGTCGGCGTCAGGCGCGCGCGCGGATCGATCGCGATCACCCGAGCGGATGGCGCGATGGCGCGCGCCGTGAATCGTGGCGCGCCGTCTGCAATGAGACGCCGTGCGTCGCAGAGTCGCGGCGCACGGAGGCATCTTGATCACGAAGTCGTTTGCTCGTTCGGTCGTTCGCGTCGCCAGTCTCTTGTCCGTTGCTGCGCTTGCGGGGTGCGCCGTCGCGCCGCAAGGCGAGGAGGGGTCCGAGGGGCGCGTCGAGAGCGCGATGGCGATCGGTCGTTTGCCGCCGGATCCGCTCACGCTCTGCACGAGCATCCCTGCCGACGAGAGTCTCTCGTACGTGAACGGGAACTTCACGATGGGCGGGACGAGCGACGCGTCGCGCGCGTGCGATTTCGACGTGCTGGAGGTGACCGGGACGCTCGGGAAGCCGCTGCAGATGGGGCTGACGGATCTCGAGCCGAACCAGTCGCACGCGCTGCCGCCGCAGGGGATCGCGAACGCGGCGGCGTGCGCGGAGAGCTACGTGGACTACGAGACGATGGGGCTGCAGCCGCCGGAGTGGACGCTGGTGAACGGGCTCGTGGTGTACACGGCCGGGAAGTGGATCGCGGTGAATAGCCACGTGACGTACGGGACGTGGAGCGGGACGAGCTGCGCGTTCGCGGGGATGAACGGGGCGTTTCCGACGGCGTCGTGGCAGCTGTTCGGGGGAACGGCGGGGTATGAGAGGGTGAGGGTGGCGGTGAAGGCGGTGGTGGAGAGGGCGGCGGGGGCGGAGCGGGCGCCGATGTATTTGTATGTTGGGCCGTGAGCGCGAGCGGGACCCCGATCCCGACCGCTGACGTTTGTGTGTAACGTGCCCTCGCGACCATGAAGCGCCTCATCGTCTTCGATCTCGATGGGACGCTCGCCGAGAGCAAGTCGCCTCTCGATGCCGAGACGGCCACGCTGCTCCACGATCTCCTCGGCGTCGTCAGAGTGGCCATCATCTCCGGAGGCGCTTGGTCGCAGTTCGAGACACAAGTGCTCTCGAAGCTCTCCTCCGATGAGCGACTCGCGAGACTGTCCCTGCTCCCCACGTGCGGAACGAAGTTTCGGTCCTACGAAGGACGCTGGAGCGAGCTCTATTCCGAAGATCTGAGCGCGACGGACAAGGAGAAGATCATCGGCGCGCTGAAGACCGCGGCTCGCGAAGCGGGGTTCGAAGTGGAAAGAGTCTGGGGAGACGTCATCGAGGACCGCGGCAGCCAGATCACCTCCTCCGCGCTCGGCCAGGAAGCGCCCCTGGAGGCAAAAGCTGCGTGGGATCCGGACTTCGCCAAGCGGGCCAAGATCAAGGTCGTCCTCGACGCTCTGCTTCCGGGCTTCTCCGTGCGCCTCGGCGGCATGACGTCCATCGACGTCACGAGGCAGGGGATCGACAAGGCGTACGGCATCCGCAAGCTGCGCGACGTTCTCGGCATCGCCATCGAGGAGATGTTGTTCGTCGGCGACGCTCTGTTCGCCGGTGGTAATGACTACCCCGCGAAGGAAGCCGGTGTCGCGTCGATCCAGGTCCGCGATCCCGACGAGACCAAGCGCGTGATCGAGACGCTCGTGGCTTGTCTCGAGTCCTCATGACGCGCGCCGCTCACGAGCACTGCAGCGTGACCTCGATCGACACCGCCTGATTCTGCGTGAGCGCATCGACGCTCATGATCCCGAACGCCAGGTTCGTCCCCGTCGTCCAGACGTTCACGTACATGGGCGTCAGCAACGTGGTGCCGTGCTGGTTCGTCGCCGCGCAGATGTTGGCGAGCGTGTCGCCCGCCGTCTCTTCGAACGCCGCCGTGAGCATGTCGATCCACGGCAGCTGCGGGAGCGCCTTGGCCGGCGCAGACGCGAAGTACGGTGTGCCGTTGCAGAGCAGCGGGCCCTTCGTGTCCGAGTGGTAGCTCCACGCTCCGAGCGGTGCGGTCGCGGTCTTGATGAGGAGCGCGTATGAGCAGTCGTCCGTCGGGCCGCCCAGATCACGGTCGTCCCAGATGGCGACGCTGAGCGTGCCCGAGTGCGTGGCGACGCCTGACGCGTGGTTGAACGAGAGCGTGATGTTCGACAGCGTGTTGCCGCTCGCGTCGACCCACGTCGACTGACTCCCGCTCGACGACGTGTCCCACGGGGGGAGGGGGCGCCAGTGGATCGGCGTGAGCGCGCTCCCGGTCGCGGCCGTGTCTTCCGTCGCGTCGCCCGGCGCTGCACCGCACCCGACGGCCGTCATCGCCGCGATCGCCGCGGCCGCCCATCCCGTGAAACGATCGCTGCTCATCGTGCGCACCCTCGTTGGGAGAACACGCGCCGCGGCGATTCTTCCCGAGAGGACTGACGATTTCGAACCAGGCCTCCGCAGCGAGACGTCAGCCGAGCGCGCTCAGGGAAAGAACACGACGCGCACGCCGAGCATGAGCCACTCGTGCATCGCCGTGTTTGGAAGATCGCCGCCCGAGTCGGTGCCGTTCACGGTTTGCGTTTCGTGCGTGTACTTGCCGAGCGAGAAGTCGAGCACCGGCCCGATGCCCACCTTCCGCGAAACGCGGAAGTCGACGCCGGCCATGAGGTGCGCGAGCTCCCAGCCGGTGACGCCCACCGATCCGGAGCCGCCGCCGCCGGAGGCGCTCAGAGCCGTCGACTCGAGTCCGATGCCGTAGCCGAGCCATGGGTTCACGCTGGCGGCGGGCGCGAGGTGAACTTGGAGCTCGAGCCCAAGACGGAAGGTCGCCGTGACGCACGTGATGTTTCCCGCCGAGCATCGGTCCGACGTCAGGCCGCTCGTGCCTCCGACGCCGATGCCGATGTAGCCGCCGAGAAAGAGGTGGGGATCGGGCTTGCCTCCGAGGTCGACGAGGAGCGGCACCTGACCGGAGAAAGTGTTGCCCATCGAGTCGCCCGGCGCGCCCGACGCGTTCCCAAGAGGGACCATGTACCCCGTGCGGAGCGCCATCTGAAATCCGGTGCGCGCCGGCGGGACGGGACGCGCGGCATCTTCCGCGGGGGACGTCTCCGTCGGATCGGGTGACGCGGGGGGCGTGTACACGATCGGTGGCGGAGGCGGCGTCGCCGGCGGAACCGACGCGGGCTCGGGGGTGGGCGGAGGGAGAGGCGGCAGCGCGGGGCTCTGCGCTCGCGCGAGCGAAGCGAAGGCCAAGATCGAGAAAGCGAAGAGCGAGGCGATGGTTTTCAAAGGGGTGATCCGCATCGTGACGGAACCAGCGCGCTGCGCGACCCGATTCCGTGTCGCCCGGACGGATGACGGCCATCTCCGTCAGGTACGTCCCGTTCCGCGTCCCGCGCCTCCCGTTCGGGGCATCTCGCGCCGTGTGATGCCTACGCCTTCGGCCGCACTCCCGTGCCTCTCGTCCAGCCCTCCGATCCGCTCGACCAGACACCTTCCTACAGGATCCACCGAACCCAGGTTCGGTACCACCGAACCCGCGTACCGGACCTACCGAACCCAGGTTCGCTCCATCCCGTTCGCAGGTTCGGTCCATCCTGTTCGCAGGTTCGGTGCTACCGAACCTGGAACCGGTAGCACCGGTACTCGGTACAGGATGATCCGGTACTGAGGTTCGGTCCTACCTAACCCAGGTTCGGTCCATCCTGTTCTCAGGTTCGGTGCTACCGAACCTCGGAACAGGATCATCCTGTACGCGGTACCGGTCGGCGCGTTCGCGCGTCTCCTGTGGGTCGTCCGGGCGTCCGCTCGGCCCGTGCTCCGTACACGTCGGCCGCTCGCGCGCACCGCTCGCGCGAAAAGCCGAGCGCCAGAGTGTGCCGGGGCATGACGGCGAATGTCGTCTTTGGGCGGGTGCGCTTCGCGTTTGCAGCCGAATTCCGCCACGGCACGCGGGCTGCTTATCTGCGTGTATGCCCCAAGAACGTGCACCGCACTTCCTTCGCGTCGTTCAAGCGCTCGCGTTCGTGTCCGGGCTGGGCCCGGCTGCGATCGTGGGGGCGAACGTCGCCGGCTGCTCGTCGACGGGCGATCTTCTTCAGACGGATGCAGGACGGCCCTCGCCTGATCCCGGCGACCCGTACAACTGCTACGGCGGCGTATGCGGTGCTCCCCCGGGCTGGCCGCAGGGGACCGTGGCCTATCCCGACGATGCGTCGGGCATTCTTGCCTACGACGGGTGGCCCATGGGGAGCGAGGACGCCGGCATCTTCGCGTATCCAGACTCCGGCATCATCGCGTACCCCTTCGACGGCGGACCGACGGGGGTCGTCGTCATGATCGACGGAAGCGACGATGGATCTCTCGCCGACGCTTCGAACGACGGCGGCGTTCCCGACGGAACCATCATCAGCGGCGGCCCGCTCCACGCGCCCGAGCTCCCTGCATGAGCGCGCTGCGCGCGAACGTCACGACGGCGCGTGAGGCCGCGCTCGGCTTCGAACGCAATCGGATCGCCACCCTCATCACCGTCGCCTCGGTGCTATTGGGCACCGTCGCCGGCTGCTCGACGACGGGCTCCGATGGTGCGCTACCGGATGCGAGCCCCTGTCCCCCGACGGCACCGGCGATCGGAACACAAGGCTGCGGCGATACGGTCTTCTACCCCGTTTGTGAATACGGCAATCCACGTTGCCCGGTCGCGCTGAGCTGCAACCAGAACATCTGGTCTTCCTACTTGCTGGCGCAATCGTGCGTCACGAGCGCCCCCGGTTGTCCTTCGTCGTTCTCGACTGCGCAGACAGCCTCTTCATGTGTGGTCGATGCCACGTGCACGTACCCGGAGGGACGTTGCGGTTGCATGCCGTGCTTCCCCGCGGGCGCAGACGCCGGCACGGGATGGAGCTGCGCGAAGTGGGTGACGCCGGCAGGGTGCCCGGATCCCGCACCGCTCGTCGGGACAGCGTGCTCGATGCCGAACCAGATCTGCGATTACGGCTGGAACGCTTGCACCGTGCCGAGCCTCGGCGATCGGCTTGCGTGCGACCACGGCTATTGGTCGGCCGAGTACGAGAGCCAGGGAGCTTGTGACTCGGGAGCAATCGCATGCGGACAGTGATCGGCGCGCCTCGCGCCATCTCCATGCCGGCCCGTGAGACCGCGCTCGGCAAGGAGTACGCGCACATCGCCACGACGATGATCCGGTGCGCGCGCATCGTGCGGACGTTCGACGCGAAGACGTACGACCCGCGCGCGGTCGACACAGCGCGTGCGATGTGGCGCGTGCGCATCGCGTCCGAGTACCGGTCGACGTGCGTGTTCGGTGCGCTCGTCGCGCAGCTCATGGAGGCGCGCGCGTCGATCGAGTCGACCGCAGTCGTGCTGCGCATGGGGCAAGACGAGCTTCGCCACGCGGAGGTCTGCGGCGAAGCGATCGTCGCGCTGGGAGGCGAGGCCCGCATCGACGACGTGATCGACGTCCAGCCCCTCACGCGTCACCCGGGATGCGGCCCCGAAGAGCGTGCCCTGCGCAACGTCCTCTACGGCTGCGCGCTCTCGGAGATCGTGAACACGGCGCGGTTCGTCGACGTCCTCGACACCATGAGCGACCCGTTCCTGAAGGACATCACCCGCCAGCTCCTCAGCGACGAGGTGCTCCACGGTCAGTTCGGGTTCCACTACCTCGAAGAGTGGCGCGCGTGGCTCGACGCGGCGCCCGAGGTTCGCGCTTCGCTCGCGCGCTACTTGAAGCACGCCTTCGCGGTGCTCGAACGCCAGCTCTCGGGCGTGGGCGGCGAGCGGAAAACGATCACCGAAGACGAGCGCGCGCTCGGAGTGCCCGACCCGGCGCGCTTGCCGGAGACGTTCTACGCGACGCTCGAAGGCGCGGTCGTACCGGGGCTCGAGCGGTTCGGGATCGACGCGGGCAAGGCGTGGCGCGAGCGGAGCCTTGCGATACCCGCGTGACGTTCGTTTGCGAGAGTCGTCAGCGCCTCGTTAGCGCCATCTCCGGCCCGAGCTCCTGGTGCCCGCCGGTGCAGTTGTCGATGTGGTCGTCGAGTTGCGCGGTCGCGCAATTCGCGTCGAACGCGACGGTGTACGTCAATATCCAGTCGCTGTGACAGATGCTCGAGTCGTGGATCGTGACGAACTCCAGGGTGCCGTCTTCGAACGTGTACGTGCCGTTCATCGTCGTGCCCGCGCACAGGTTCGCCCCCGCAGCACCGCCCACCCAGTTGCCGTAAGCGTCGAACGAGAGAGAGCCTGTGGGGCCGTCGTCGGCGACGAAGTCCCATGTCCCCACGAGAGAGCACGAAGCGTAGACGACTGGAGTCTCCGAACCGCCCGGACCTGGTGACCAGCACGACCCGCCGGCGTCGGGTTTCGGTAGGACCGTCGTGGGGCTCGGTCGCCCGCCGGTGTCAGCAGAAGACCCGCCGCCGCTCGATCGCTCGACGATTCCGCCGCAGCCCGCGATCGCGGGGAAGAGAAGCGCGACGAGACTGCGATGCATCGCCCTTGAACGTAGCCGCGCGCGACCTCGGGGCAAGGAGGTGGTCGCGCGGCTTGCTCGTCCACTCACCGCGATCGCGCCGGCGACGGCCCCTCGGTGATCTCCCCCAGCCGCGCCAGCAGCTCGCCCAGTCGCTTCGCGCCGAGCGTCTCGCGCACCACGCGCTGCGCCTGCTCCCATAGCGGGAACGCCGTCTCGATCGCGCGCGCCCCCGCCGGCGTGAGGAGCACGATCCGCGCGCGCGCATCCGACGGCGATCGCGCGACCCTCACGAACCCCGACTTCTCCAGCGGTCGTAGGTTTCGCGTCAGCGTCGTGCGGTCCATCGCCAGCTCACCCGCGAGGTCTCCGATCCCCGCTTCGTGCTCCCCGAACGCCGCGATGGCCACCAGGACCGAGAGCTGCGACGACAGGATCCCGGCCGGCTGGAGGCGAGCGTCGTAGATCGCCGTCAACGCGCGCGACGCCTGACGCACGCGCAGCCAGGCGCAGTCACGAGACATCTGGCGCGACACCCGGAGCAGATCGGTCATGGGTGAAACGTACCGCACCCGTCGTGACTTGCCACGGTTGACAAGTCGATACGTGCAGCTACACCTATCACGTCTCGTGAGGCACGAATCGCGGCACGAGATGGCCAAAATGCCCGCTGTTTGAAGGCAAATTATCTGCAATCGGCCACGCCTCGGCGACGAGATGTGCGTCTACACCAACTTCGGAGGAAACGATGCCGATCGGATTCTGGGTGGTCACGTTGGTCTCGCAAGCCGCGATCGTTCCGCTCATCGCGTGGTGGGCCCGGCGCTACGCCGGAATGAGCGTCACGTGGGCGCTCCGCATCGCGGCGATCCTCGTCGTGTGGCAAGGGCTCGCCATCGCGCTGGCCCTCTCGGGCGTCTTCGCGCCGCGCCCGGGCGGGCCGCCGATCATCGGGCTCGCCGTCTTCGTGCCGATCGTGGTCGGCGCGTTCGTCTTGCTCCGCTCGCCCGAGCGCGCACCGGAGGCGTCGCTGGCGGTGCTCATGGGGCTTCAGCTCTTGCGCGTGGTGGGCTTCGAGTTCGTGGTCGCAGGTCGCGGAGGTCTTCTCCCCGTCCTCTTCGCCGCTCCGGCAGGGTGGGGCGACGCGCTCATCGGCGTGACCGCGCCGCTCGTCGCGCTCGCCGTCGCGCGCCGCGTTCGCGGTTGGCGCGAGATCGCCGTCGTGTGGAACATCGCCGGGATCGCCGATCTTGCGAACGCCGTCTTCCTCGGGGTCACGTCGTCACCCGGCGCCCTTCAGCTCTTCGGCGGCGAGCCGTCGACGGCGCTGATGACATGCTTGCCCCTCTCGCTCATTCCGACGTTCGGTGTGCCCCTGGCGGTGCTTGGCCACATCGCCGCACTGAGAGCGCTGCGATCCACGTCGGCGAAAGTTACGAGCGCGCATGAATCGGGAGCGGCACAGGGCGTGTGAGCGCGCGAGGGGTACGCTCTCTAGCTACGCTCTCTGGAGGAGGTCTCTCATGCGCCCGTCCCTCGGCCTCGCCTCTCTCGCTCTCCTCGCTCTCTCGCCGCTCGTCGCCTGCGGCACCTCTCCCTCCAATTCTTCCTCCCCGCCCGACGGCTCCGCTTCGAGCGGCAGCGGCGGTGGCGGCAGCGGATCGAGCAGCGGTGGGAGCAGCGGCAGCGGGAGTAGCGGCAGCGGATCGAGCAGCGGCGGAAGTAGCGGCAGCGGGAGCAGCAGCGGCGGAGCGAGCGACTCGGGCGTCGACGCCGGCCCTCCCGTCGGCGCCTCGGTCCTCGGGTTTCACAACCACATCAATCGCGACGGCCTCTTCGTCGACAAGGACATCACCGAGACCGCCGCCGCCACGTTCGTACGCGACACGTCGTTCGCCGGCACGTTCACAGGCAACGTCTACGCCTCGCCCGTCTACGTCGAGAATGGCTACCAGGGGAAGGGGACCTTCTACGTCGCGACCGAGTCGGGGACGATCTTCGCGCTCGACGAGACCACGGGGAAGGTGGACTGGCAGAAGAACGTCGGAACGGCGCCCGACAACACCGGCGCCGGGTGCGGCAACATCACCCCCATCGGCATCACCGGGACGCCGGCCATCGATCTCGCGACGCGCCTCATCGTGTTCGACTCGGCGATCGCCGACGCCAACAACAACATCAAGACGCACATGATCTATGCGCTCTCGATCGATACGGGCGTAGAGGCGTGGCACGTCGACGCCTCCACGTTGAAGGACCCGACGGGCCTCGCCTTCTCGCCGCAGCCGCAGAACGAGCGCGGCGCGGTGCTCATCGTGAACGGCGTGGCCTACGTTCCGTACGGCGGCCACTACGGCGATTGCGGCACGTACCACGGCTGGGTGATCGGCGTGCCACTGTCGGGGACGGGCGCGAAGGCGTGGGCGACACAGGTCGCGGGAGCGGGAATCTGGGGCCCGGGCGGTCCGGCGAGCGACGGGCAGAGCATCTACGTCACGACCGGCAACGGGTTCGACAACGGGAACACCTCGTGGGCGGAGAGCGAAGGCATCTTCCGGCTCGACCCCGGGCCGACGTACGCCGGCACGACGGGCGACTACTTCGCTCCCTACAACTGGGTCGCGCTCGACGACGGCGACGTCGATCTCAGCGGATCGGGACCGCTCATCATCGACGCGCCCTCGATGACGCCGTCGGCGCTCGTCATGGCCCAGGGGAAAGACGGCTTCCTCTATCTCATGGACCGGACGAACCTCGGCGGCGTCGCCACCAAAGCGAAGCCCGCGAACGTGGGCGCGCTGCAGGTGCAGTCCGGAGAGATCACCAACGGCGGCGCGTGGGCGACCATCGGCGGCGTGACGTACGTCGTCGTCCGTCCGAACGGCCAGAACGCAGCCATCGGATGCCCTTCCCCGACGTCGGGGGATCTCATCGTCGTGAAGCTCGACCCGACCGCGCCGCAGAAGATGAGCGTCGCGTGGTGCGCGAGCTCGGGCGGCGTCGGCTCGCCGAGCATCACGTCGAGCGACGGCACGACGAAGGACCCGCTCGTCTGGGTCTTCGCGGCCGACAACGGGAACCAGCTCTTCGCGTGGGACCTCACCAGCGGGAAGAAGATCTTCACCGGTGGCGGCGCGTCTGACACGGCCTCGAACGTCCGTCGGTTCACGACGCCGATCGCGGTGCACGGACGGATGTTCGTCGGCGGCGACGGCCAGCTCTACGCTTACAAAGCGAAGTAGGGCGCCGGATCCATCACCCGAGAATCAAGGCGGGGTGAAAGGCGCCACCGTCAGGCCTGACCCATGCTGGCGCAGCGCGCAGTGCCGAGTGCGCGCCGAAAAATCATCGCCGCGCCGGTGGCCACGCCTTTGCATCGTGAGCGTGCATGCTCGTCAGCTGCGATAGGTGTGAGGAGACTCTCGAAGTTAACGCGTACAACGACGACCCGCCGCGGTGTGGTTGGGAGAGACACAACCCGCGCTTCGCGCCGGGGCTCAGCACGTGGCGCTGCCCGGCGTGCGAAGCGCGAACGAAGAAGAGCGATCGATCGCACGCCGCATAGGTTCGCGCACGCACGTCACTCGTTCGGGTGACAGGTGGGGCGAGGGCTCGCTCGAACGTGAGACGCCCGATTGACGGAGGACGCGACTCGGCGATCACAGGAGCGTCGCACGATGCTCCGCAGTGCCGCCGCGGACCGCGCATCAGTCCAGGACAAACGTGCCCCGCCGCTCCCCGCTTCCCCATGTTCCGCACGAGCGCTCGCCCGACTTGACGGTGTCGCACCGTCGCATCCACACCCCGATTCGCTCGCCCTTCTCGCCCTGGAGTCCGAGCGCTTCGAACGGGATCGCCATTTCGATCACCCACTCTTCGTCGTCGTCGGTCGCGTCGTTGGGCGTGCCGTCGAGCTCGTGCGAGACGTGCGCGCCGCTGTTCCACGAATAGTCGAAGGGCCTCGGCGCGGCGCCCGCGACGCCGCCTGCGGCGCGCCGGCCGTCGGTCAAGGCGCCGAGCGGGGAGACGTCGAACGATCGCTCGGTGACGCCGTCGCTGAAGACGAGATGGAAGGCGTCGTCGGTCCACACCGGTCCGTCGGCCGTCTCGTGCTTCGCGCGAATGTCCTCGTCGGCGGCGTACAGCTCGACGAAGAGATGCCCGTCGCCCCACACGAAGCGCGCTTCGCTGTGAGGGCGCGCGGCGACGTCGTCGGCGGTCACGAAGGCACCGGTTCGCGCGGTGGTCCCCTGCCACCCGGGATCGTCGGTGTCGCCGTCGAGCGAGATCTCTCCCCCCGCACGCGGCACGCGAAGCTCGATCTCGCTCCCATCGGCAGGCGCCACGGCGAGCGATGCCGCGTGCGTCGACGGCCGCGCGATCCCTCGCCCACCGAGGAACGCCAGCGCGAGCGACGCGACGAGCGCGCCCGCCGCGACGCGCTCCGTTCGCGAGAGCGCCCGCAGCCTTCTCCAGGAGCCGCTCACGGCGTCACCACGCCGGCGGGCGTGACAGCGAAGTGGAAGCTCGGGTCGGCCTGACCGCTCTGGTAGTCGATGGCATCGATGACGATGGCGCCGTCGGAGCGCTGGGAGAAGAGCCCATAGCCATAGTTGCTCGAGCCGGTCAGCGGCGCGCCGCCATTTCCGAAGAGCACTTCCTTCGTCGACTTGTGTCCATAGGAGTGCGTGTGCCCCACGATGAGGAGCGTGTACGGGAACCCGTTGATGATGGAGTCCGACGGGCTCACGCCGGGCGGCCCGCTGGTGCCCGTCGCTTCATGACGGACGACGAACGTGTACGTGGTCGCCTTGGCCATCGCGCTCGAGAGCCAGCTCGACTGGGTGGAGTCCCAGGCGTTCGCGGCAATGAAGACGAACTTGCTCGTCCACGAGCCGTCCTCGGCGTTGATCGCGATCGAGTAATACGGAGAGGTCTGCTGGATCGGCCCGAGCAGCTTGGTGACGAAGCTCGTGTAGTTCGACGTCACCCCGTTCGTGTTGCCGGACCCGCAGTTCGACGCCGTCGCTCCCGTGCACTCGTGGTTGCCCATGGCCGGGAAGAACGCGCCGGGGAATTTCGCGCGCGCGCTCAGGTACAGATCCATCTGCGACGACGCCTGACTCCCCGACGGGTTGGAGAACTGGTAGTCGCCCGTCGAGATCGAGAACGTCGGCATGGGATTGAGCGCGGCGATGCCGGAGTAGATCTGTCCGATGATCGTGCTCGGATACCCGGCGGTGTCGTCTTCGTTCGCCGGGCGCGTGTCCCCCACGGCGGTGAAGAAGAGGCGCGACACGGTCCCTCCCGTCGCACCGACGGTCCCGACGACCGGGCCCCCCGCGTCGATGTCGATGCGACCGCCGCCGGCGTCGCCGCCGCCGCCGCTGCACACGGGCGCCGCCGAGCAGCTGACTGGAGGCGCGCTGCACTTCGAGGTCGCCGTGTCGCACCACCAGCCGCCGTAGCAGCCGTTGGTCTGGCAGGTGTTCTTGCCGCCGCACGAGCTGCACGACGCGGGGGCCGTGGGAGCGATGAGCGTGCCGCACGCGGTCGACGGCCCCGCGTCGCAGCCTGCGGGAGCCGGCGGTTGCGTGGGCGCGCCGCCATCGGAGACGGGGCCAACGCCCGTCCCGCACAGGGCGATCGTCGGTACGCAGACGCTCACTTGATCGCCGGCGAACGACGTCTCCAGCGAGCAGGCGTCGGTGGTCCCGCACTCGTCGCCGTTGGGGCACGGCTGCGCGCAGAACGTGTCGCCCTGGAACTGCGCGCAGGTCGCGCCCGAGGTGCAATCCTTGTCGGTCGTGCACGGGGTGCACGCTGCACTCGAGCCCGACGCGATCGTGCCGCCGCCGCCGCCGTCGGACGGCTGCGGACCGAAGCCGACCGCGCTCGTCGCGCATCCGGCCCCCACGAGCGCCACGACGATGAATGAAATGCTGGTCTTCGATGGGTGCATGAATCGCCTCGCCCGAGGAAAGGTCGTGTCCTCGGCCGGGTGATCGCGCTGCCGAACGACAGGCGCAGTCTCATTGCGCCCGACCGGAAAAAGCAGCGCATCGGCTCACAAGTGTGTGACCAGGTGGGGTGCCGGGAGGCGTCGCGCGCGCAGGGATCGACGCGGCGCGGCTCTCGCGCGCAACGCGCCTGACGATGGATGCTATGGCGATGCTCGTGCGAACGAAGCGGCCCCTCGCGATCGGCGCGCTCCTCGGAGAAGCGGTCACGGGAGTGGTCCGCTACAAGGGGCGAAGCGCGCTCACCGCGCTCGGGATCGCCATCGGCATCGCGGCGGTGGTGTGGGTCGTCGCCATCGGTCGCGCCGGATCCGCGCGCGCCGAGGAGCAGCTCCGCGCGCTCGGCGACAACCTCGTCTGGATCGAGGCCGGCTCGCGCAACGTGGCCGGCCTGCGCACCGGAACGCACGGGATGGACACCCTCACGATGGGGGACGAGCAGGCCATCCACGACGAGATCTCGCTCGTCGCCAGCCTGTCGCCCAACATCGACGGCACGCTGCTGCTGATGCACGGCGATCGAAACTGGACCTCGCACTACCGGGGCGTGACCCCCGACTACCTCCCCATCAAGCGCTGGGAGATCGCCGAAGGGGCGCCGTTCACCGACGACGCCGTCCTCCACGCCGACAACGTTTGCCTCATCGGCGAGACGGTCCGGGAGCAGCTCTTCGGATCCGATTCGGCGGTCGGACAGATCGTGCGCATCGGGATCGTCCCCTTCGAGGTCGTCGGTGTGCTGTCACGAAAGGGGCAGTCGGCGACGGGGCAAGATCAGGACGACACGGTGATGATGCCGTACACGACCGCGCAGAAGCGGCTCCGCACGCGCGGCGTCACGTGGCTCGACGACATCATGTGCTCGGCGAGGTCGGCGAGCGACATCGCGCCGGCCATCGATCAGGTCATCGACCTTCTCCGCCAGCGTCACCACATCGGTCCGGGCGACGCGGACGACTTCAACATCCGGCGCCCCGAGGAGGTCATCAAGGCGCAGCTCGAGACGAGCGAGACGTTCTCGCTTCTTCTCATCAGCGTGGCCTCGGTGGCGTTGCTCGTGGGAGGCGTCGGCGTGATGAACGTGATGCTCGCCTCGGTCGCGGAGCGCACGCGCGAGATCGGCGTGCGCCTCGCCGTCGGCGCCTCGGATCGCGCGGTGTGGGCGCAGTTCCTGATCGAGGCCGTGCTCCTCAGTCTGTTCGGAGGTCTCACCGGCGTGGCCGCGAGCATCGGAGGAGCGTTCGCGCTCGAGCGCGTCCTTGGTTGGCCGATCGCGATCCCGGCGCAGGCCCTCCTGCTGGCCATCGCGTTCTCGCTGGGCGTGGGCGTGGTGTTCGGGTTCTACCCGGCATGGCGAGCAGCGCGGCTGGATCCGATCGACGCGCTGCGAAGGGAGTGAGCGCGAACACGGGGCGATGCTCTGCGCGCGGATCACGCGTACCTTCGGCATTGATGCCTCCGCCCGATCCGCCCGCGCCGCCGCCGCCGGACTCTTACCGTTACGGCGAGCGCCAGGTCCCCGACATGGCCGCGCGCCAGGTGCGCTTCGGTGAAGGGCGCGGCTCGGCCTATCTCTCGTGTGCGCTCGGCGCGCTCAGCGTGCTCGCGGTCCTGTGCTTCCGCTTCCCCGAGTACCTCACGACGCCCGAGCTGCGTGACGTCTACGACGTCGACTTCCTCCGCACGCTCCTGCGCGTGACGATGATCGCCGCGCTCGTCCTCGGCATCGTGAGCTTCGTGCGGAGTCGCGACAGGCGATCGGTCGCGGCCGTCGGTCTCCTCTTCACGGGTCTCGCGTTCGTGCTCGGCGGCTACCACGTGCACGGACGCGCCGTGAAGCAAGAGGTCCTCTTCCTCGGCGTCGATTGGTTCGTGCTCGATCTCCTCGGCTCGGCGCTCCTCTTCGTCTTCATCGAGAAGCTCTGGCCCAAGTACCGGGAGCAGGCCGTGCTCCGTCCGGAGTGGGCGCTCGACCTCACGTACTTCGCGATCAATCACTTCCTCATCGGCGTCGTCATGCTCGTGGTGAACGGCTTCGCGCCGCGCGTCTTCGGCTGGGCGGTGAACGACTCGGTCCGCCACTGGGTTCAGTCGCTTCCGTTCGCGATCGAAGTGCTCTTCCTCATGCTCGCGGCCGACTTCGTCCAGTACTGGGTGCACCGCGCGTTCCACGAAATCCCGGTGCTGTGGCCCATCCACGCCGTGCACCACTCCACCGAGCACATGGACTGGCTCGCCGGCTCACGCATGCATCTGGTTCAAGAGCTGGTCGATCGCTCGCTCGTCATGGTGCCGCTCTATCTGCTCGGTCCATCGACGGGCGCGCTCAACGCGTACGTCATCATCGCCGCGTTCCAGGCGGTCTTCGTGCACGCGAACGTCGGCTTTCGTTTCGGCTTCCTCCGCTACGTGTTCGTGACGCCACAGTTCCATCACTGGCATCACAGCAAGGACAAGCCGGCGATCGACACGAACTACTCCGTTCACCTGTCGCTCTGGGACAAGCTCTTCGGCACCTTCCACCTCCCCGGCGACCACTGGCCCAAGGAATACGGAACGGTGCACGCGCTCCCCAAGTCGCTCGGCGGGCAGTTCACGTATCCTTTTCACCGGCCCTCTCGCCGGCAGCACTGATCTATGCGCATCCGCGCCATCGACTGGCTCCGCGGGCTCGTCATGCTGGTCATGACCGTCGACCACTCCGGCAGCGTGTTCGACGCGGCTCACATGCACGGCGACAACGGCGCGCAGTGGCTGAGGGGCTCGGCGTTGCCGGCGGGAGAGTTCCTCACGCGCTGGATCACGCACCTCTGCGCGCCGACTTTCGTGATGCTGGCCGGCGTCTCGCTGGCGCTCTCGGCTTCGAGGCGACGCGGGCAGCCGGGGCAGACGCGCTTCATCGTCACGCGCGGGCTCCTCATCGCGTCGCTCGATCCGCTCTGGATGTCGCTCGCCTTCTCCGGCTACCACCCGATGATCTTCCAGGTGCTCTACGCCATCGGGCTGTCGATGGTGTGCATGGCGGCGCTTCGTCGACTCCCGTCGCGCGTGCTCCTCGCCGGTGCGATCGTCCTCCAGGTCGGCGGCGAGCTCTCGACGCTGTGGCAGCCGACCGCGCAGCCGTGGCACGCGCTATGGAGCCTCCTCTTCGCCGCCGGTCAGGTCGTCCCCGGGTGGGTCTGCGGCTATCCGCTCCTTCCGTGGCTCGCGATCATGATGCTCGGCTGGGTGATCGGGCGCTGGCTCCTCGAGTCGCGCCCGCGCCCCCTTCGCGTGCGCACGTTCGCGCTCACGGGCGTGAGCCTCCTCGCGCTGTTCCTCGTCGTGCGCGGGATCGACGGCTACGGCAACTGGGGACTCCACCGCGACTCGCTCGCGTGGCTCCAGTGGCTCCACGTCGCCAAGTACCCCCCGAGCCTCGCCTTCACGACCCTCGAGCTCGGGATCGCGTTCGTGCTCTTCGCGCTCTTCATGGCGCTCGACGATCCCGATCGCCCGCGCCGCGGTCTCGCGTTCCTGTCGCTCTTCGGCGCGACGGCGTTCTTCTATTACGTGCTGCACATTCACCTCATGGCCGGCGCGCAGCTGCTCTTCGGTTGGGATCGCAACGCGTACGGGCTGGAGAAAACGTGGCTCGGCGCGGCGGCGACGATCGCGCTCCTGGCGTGGCCGTGCGCGCGCTTCCGGCGCTACAAGGCTGCGCATCCGGACGGGTGGGCGCGCTACGTGTGAGCGCGCGCGCGGACGCGCCTCACCGCGTCTTGTGACTCGGAGCGGGCGCCGCGCGCGGAGCGCCGACGATGTCGGTGGCGTCGACGATCCGCTGCGCGAGCGGCATGTCCCCCTCGAAGAGCGAGTTCACGCTGACGAAGAAGACGTACGCGTGGCCCCCTTCCATGAACGTGCACGACCACGTGATCACGTCCTCGACGCCCACCGTGGCGACCCCCTCGGTCTTGTACCCCATCCGATCGAGGCACTGGCCGGCCCCTTCGCTCTTCGTGGTCACGCTCCCCTTGGCCGCGAACGCATCCAAGATCGGCTTGAGCACGACGCGACTCAGCTCCGCCGGGTCGTTCGAGATCGGCCGCTTGATGGCGATGAGCAGAATGCTGTCGTCGCGAAGCCCGGCGCGACTGACCTGGAGCGCGTCCTCACCGCGCGCTTGCGCCGCGAAGTCGGCGGGGTAGTGCGCGACGAGCAGGCCGTTCGGCCCCTCGTACTTCTGAGAGAGGGCGACGTTCGCTTGCGAGGTTTTGGCGTCGGCCGCGTACTTACGGACGCCGTAGACCGCGAGCGCGCCGAAGATCCCCATCAGGAAGAGGCCCCCCACGAGGAGCGCGACGATGATCGGGAGCGCCGACGACGACTTCGTGCTGACGCGCGTGGGATTGACGGCGGTGCCGTTGAGCGTGAGGAAGCACTCGCGCGTCGCGGCGCCGAAGTGCACGCGCGCTTCGACCCCCGGGAGCGGCACAGCGTGACCACCGGGTATCCCGCCGGGCGCGGACCGCGAGAGGAGGCGCCCTCCGAGGAACACCGACTCGACGGCCGAGGGCATCTCGAGCACGGCGCGCACCCGGTCCGACCCCACCGTCCACTCCCACTCGAGCTTCGCCATGGTCTCCCCCGACAAGGGCATCGTAGTCGGCCCCGCGACGGAAATGTCAGTCCATGCCCGCCACTCGTCGACGAGCCCCGCACGATTTCCGCTCCCCGACGATTGGCGCGTTAGGTGCAGTTCGCTTGCCACTATTCACGAAGCTCGCCGAGGTGTGCCATGCGTCGATCCTTTCTTGTCTTCGCGCTCGCGGCTTCGGCCGCGGCGCTCACGTCGTTTGCCGAGCGTCAGGCCGCTGCCTGTGGCGGGTGCTTCCATCCGCCGACGCAGACCGTCTCGGACATCACCGACGAGCGCATGTTGCTCTCGGTCTCGCCGACGCAGTCCACGCTCTACGATCAGATCCGTTACGCGGGGACGCCGTCGTCCTTCGCGTGGGTGTTGCCGATTCACGGCACGGTGAACGTCGGCCTCAGCGCAGACGTCCTCTTCGCGTCGGTCGATGCCGTGACTACGACGCAGATCGAGCCGCCCGAATCGTCGTGCCCTCCGATCCCCTCCGACTGCAACGGTCGCAGCGGCTGCGGCGCGAGCTCGAACTCCGCGTCCGGCTTCGCGTCGCCCAACGGCGTCGCCAACGCCGGGACCGTCACCGTCACGAAGCAACAGAACGTCGGCCCGTATGCGACCGTGCAGCTTCACGCCACCGACTCGAGCGCGCTCAACGACTGGCTCACGCAGAACGGCTTCGCCATCCCGGCCGACGTGGTGCCGGTCATCGACGAGTACGTGACCGAGGGCTTCGACTTCCTGGCGATGAAGCTCCTTCCGAACGCGGGCATCCAGGCCATGCGCCCGGTTCGCGTCACGACGACGGGCGCGTCCTTCACCTTGCCTCTGCGCATGGCCGCCGTCGGCACAGGCGCGACGGTGGGCGTCACGATCTGGGTGGTGAGCGACGGGCGCTACGAGCCGCAGAACTTCCCGTTCTTCCACATCGAAGACAGCGCGCTGGTGTGGGACTGGAGCACGAGCTCGAGCAACTACTCGACGCTCCGCGCGCAGGGCGAGGCGAAGCTCGGCGGCAAGGGGTGGGAGATCGAGAGCTCGATCGACGTCGCCGAGGAGCTCCTCACGAGCGTCGTTCTCAGCGGCGGGCAGTACAACGGCCAGGGTGGGTTCTCGGGGAACACGCCGTCCGACGCGAACGAGGACTACCTGCCCGTGACCGACCCCGACGCCGGCGTGAGCAGGACGGCCGAAGAGGTCCGCACCGACGACGTGGGCGCGCTCTTCGCAGGCATGGCGGGACCGAACGTGCGCATCACGCGATTGCGGAGCGACATCTCGCACGCGGCGATGACGACCGACTTCGTCCTCCAGGCGTCGAAGGACCAATCGGAGCTCTCGAACATTCGCGTCGTGACCAAGAGCGTGAACGAGCAGTGCCCCATCTACGACAGCTGCAACGTCGTCGGCACCGGCTCGGCCGATCAGGCCGTCGCCATCTCCGGGTCGACCAGCTTCGGCGCGTCGGCCATGCACAAAGGGGGCTGCGTCGCGTCTCCGCAGCCGAGCGACGCACGCATCGGGCGCTTCGCGATCCTCGCGGGGATCGCGGGGCTCGTGGTGGCGCGCGTGGTGCGACGTCGGAAGAGGGCTCCGCGCGAGATGCGCTGAGCGCGGGTAGACTGTGAGCGTTGGAGCTCGCGCTCGCCATCGCTGTCCTCGTCGGCCTCTCGATCGCCAGCGCATCGCTCGCCACTGGGAGCCGCGCGCGGCGTGCAGCGGCGTTCGCGCTGGTGCTCACCGCCGGCGCCGTGCCGTACGGCGTCGCGTCGTCGCACGTGGTGTGGCGCGCGCTCCTCTCCGCGATGGTGCTCGCTGCGGTGATCCGGAATTCGGACCTCGTCCTGCGACGCGAGCCCACGCCGCTGCTTCGTCGCGTCACGCACGTCCTCTCGATCGCCGACAGCTTCCGACTGCGACGCGCGCCGCCGGTGTTCGACGCACGCGCGGCGATCCGCGCCGTCTTCCTCGCGGCGCTCCTCGTCGCGAGCTACGCCGTCTCCTTCACCCTCGCGCCGCGCGTCGTCTCGCACGCGCCGCGCCTCGCCGTCCGATGGCTCGGTGGGCTCGTCTTCACCTATGCGCTCGTCGATCTCTTCGAGGCCGCGCTCTCCCTCGTCTACCGCGGTATCGGCTTCGTCCCGCCGGTCATGCATCGCCACCCCATCCTCGCGCGTTCGGTGCGCGAGTTCTGGGGCCTCCGCTGGAACCGCATCGTGAGCGCGTGGCTCGACGCGCGCTTCGCCCGTCCGCTCGCCAAGCGCGGGAGACCGAAGCTCGGGGCGCTCCTCGCGTTCGTCGCGAGCGCGGCGCTTCATTGGTACGTGGCGGCGCCGGCGCTCGGCCCGGCGTGGGCGATGCTCGTCTTCGCGTTCTTCGTCGTGCAGGGGCTCCTGGCGCTCGCCGAGGGGCCGCTCCGGGTCGCGCGATGGAGGCCGGCGCTAGCTCACGTCTGGACGGTGAGCGTTCTCGCTCTGAGCTCCCCGCTCTTCTGCGAGCCGCTGCTGCGGATCCTCTCCCCGTGACGGACATCCGTCCGTACGCGCGCAAAACGGCTCACCGCGACTCGAGCACCTCGCGCACCTTCTTTATCAACGTCGCCGGGGTGATCGGCTTCTGAAGGAAAGCCACCCCCGAATCCAGGACGCCGTGGTGAATGATTGAATTGTCCGTATACCCCGACATGTAGAGCACCCTCATCTCCGGACGGATCGGCTGGAGGCGCTCCGCGAGCTGGCGGCCGCTCATGCGCGGCATGACCACGTCGGTCAGAAGCAGATGGATGCTGGCTGCGTGCTGCTCGCAGATGAGGAACGCATCCCCTCCGCTCAGCGCCTCGATGACGTGGTACCCGGAGCGCCGAAGAATGCTGGCCGTGAGGACGCGCACGCTCTCTTCGTCCTCGACGAGCAGAATGGTCTCACCACCCGCCGGCGATCCCCGCACGGGGATCGACACCGTGCTCACCTCCGAGCTGAGCGCCGAGTCGGTTCGAGGGAGGTAAATCTTGAAGGCCGTCCCTTTCCCGACCTCGCTGTAGACCCAGATATTGCCTCCGCTCTGCTGCACGATGCCGAAGACCGTTGCCAGACCCAACCCGGTACCCTTCCCCATTTCCTTGGTGGTGAAGAAAGGCTCATACATCCGGGCGAGCGTCGCCTTGTCCATCCCCATTCCGGTGTCGGTGACGGCCAACATCACGTGAGGGCCCGGGGAAGAACCGACGTGCTCGGACACGTACGACTCGTCCAGCTCCACGTTGTCGGTCTCGATCGTGAGCTTGCCTCCGGACGGCATGGCGTCGCGCGCGTTCACGACCAGGTTCATGACGATTTGCTCGATCTGTCCCGGGTCGACCACCACCGCACCGAGCTGTGGCGCGGTGAGGACCGTCACCTCGATGTCGGCGCCGATCAAGCGACGAACCATGCGCGCCATCCCGGCGACGACGTCCCCCAGGTTCACGACCTTGGGCTGGAGGATCTGCTGGCGCCCGAACGCAAGAAGCTGTCGCGTCAGCTCTGACGCGCGCTTTCCCGCCGCCTCGATCTCTTCGAGATCGGTGCGCCGCGGGTCGCTCGGAGACAGGTCTTCGGCCAGCATGTGGCTGTAGCTGAGGATGACGGAGAGCAGATTGTTGAAATCGTGAGCCACGCCCCCGGCCAGGTTCCCGATGGCGTCCATCTTCTGAGCCTGGCGAAGCTGCTCCTCGCTCCGGCGCAGCGCGACCACTGCGGTCACGTCGCGAAAGTTGCCGACGATCGCGCCGACGGCAGGGTCGGCGAGCATGTTGCGCCCCGTCGCCTCCAGCCAGCGCACCGAACCGTCGCGATGCACCCCCCGGAACTCCAGCCGAACGGTCTCCGACGGATCGCGCCGAAGTGTCTCTCTCACGGTGTCGAAGGTTTCGCGATCATCGGGGTGACAGAGTGAGAGCACGGACTGCCCTATGAAATGGGACGGTGGATGACCCAAGGTCGATTCGACGGCGGGGCTCACATAGAGAATCGTCCCATCGGCCCCCGTCAGCGTGATCATGTCCGCGCTGCGCTCGATGAGCGCGCGGAAACGAGCTTCGTCGTTCCGGCGTTGGTCCTGGCTGCGAAGAAGAGCGACCCCCGCCGCCGCTCTCGCCTTGGTCTCTCGCATCTCGCGCTCGACGCAGGCCGCGAGGCGAGCGAGCCTGTCTTTGAGCACGAAGTCGTGCGCTCCGGCGCGCATGGCTTCGACCGCCGTCTCCTCTCCGATGCTCCCGGAGACGATGATGAACGGGATATCGAGCTGCTTCTCCTTGAGAACGCCGAGCGCGTCGGGCGCGCTGAAATTCGGCATCGCCCAGTCGCTGAGGATCACGTCCCAGGTTCCGTGGTCGAGCGCGTCGCGCATCGCCTGCGCGTCCTCGATCCGTTCGAAGCTCGGAGAGTATCCGCGCTGCTCGAGCTCGCGAATCACGAGCCCCGCGTCGGCCTCTGAGTCTTCGACGAGCAAGACGCGCAGCGGAGTTGCCACTTTGGAGAATCTCTCATTGGAGTCGGTACGGCGGGAGCTCATAGAGCGATGTGTCGTCAACGTAACCCAAGCTCTGCCGACGCGAATATCACCCCTTGGGGTGATATTCGGAGAGTCATGCCGAAAACGTCCGCCGCGTAGCGTGTGCAGCGTACCCTCCGTGCTCGTTGGTCCACGAGACGCGCGGGATGTCGCTCCTGTTTCGAGTGCGAACGCGTCTGTGCGCGTTGCCACTCGCGCACGTCCTGGAGACGATGCGCCCGCTTCCCATCGAGCCCATGGCGGGCGCGTCGCCCTCCCTTCGCGGTCTAGCGATCATTCGCGGGGCTCCTGTGCCCGTTGTCGACGTCGCGTGCCTGCTCGGCGACGACTCCACGCCGGCCGACGTCGAAGCGCTCACGCCCGCGTCGGCGCGCTTTGTGATGACGCGGATCGCCGATCGCGGCATCGCGCTCGCCGTCGATGCCGTGGTCGGTGTTCGTTTCATCGACGGAGACTCGTTTCGCGAGATGCCTCCGCTCTTGCGCGACGCGGACGTCGACGTCGTCGATGCCATCGGCACGCTCGACGCCGAGCTGCTCCTCGTCCTTCGTAGCGCGCGCCTCGTTCCGTCGAGTCTTCGCGGAGGAGAGAGCGCATCGTGAAGAGCACGGTGACGCCCGGCGACGTCGAGCGCTTTCGAAGCGCGATCGCCCGCGCGCTCGGGCTCCAGTTCGACGACGCGAAGTGCGCCTTCCTCGAAGACGTGCTCCGCAGGAGAGTCGAGACCCTCGACCGACCGTGCTCGACGTACCTCATCCAGCTCGAGGCGGAGTCGGCCGCGGAGCTCCGCGAGCTGGCGCGAGAGCTCACGGTCAACGAGACGTACTTCTTTCGGAACAACGATCAGTTTCGCGCGGTGACCGACGTCGTCTTGCCGGAACGCATGCGCGCGCGCGGCGCGAACCACAAGCTGCGGTTCCTCTCGGCCGGCTGCGCGTCGGGCGAGGAGGCGTACTCCCTCTCGATCCTCGCGCAGCCCGCCGTGAGCACGGCGTGGGACGTCTCGATCCTCGGCGTCGACGTGAACTCGTCGGTGATCGAGAAGGCGCAGCGCGCGAGGTTCTCGCCGTGGGCGCTCCGCGAGACGACGCCCGAGGTCGAGCGGCGCTGGTTCCGAGCCGATGGGCGCGAGTCCGTGCTCGACGACGGGGTGCGCGCCCTGGTCCGCTTCGAAGAGCGAAATCTGATCGCGGACGATCCCCGACTCTGGCAGCCCGAGACCTACGACGTCGTCTTCTGCCGCAACGTCATCATGTACTTCACGCCCGAGAAGGCTCAGGCGGTCATCGAGCACATCGCGAGGTCACTCGTGCCCGGCGGCTACCTGTTCCTCGGACACGCCGAGACCCTTCGCGGGCTGTCGGGCGACTTCCACCTCCGGCACACCCACGAGACTTTCTACTATCAGCGCCGCGAACGCCTCGGCGAGCACGGCGGGTTGCAGCGTGACGACGTCCTTTCGACGGAGACGGCTCTCGTTCCGGAGGGCGCGGACACCTGGGTCGAGACGATTCAACGGGCGTCCGAGCGCATCGACGCGCTCACGAGCGTCCGGCCACCGGCGAGCGAGCCGCCGCGCGCGACGGCGAGCGTGCGCCCGGATCTCGGCGCGGCCCTCGAGCTCCTCGTGAAGGAACGGTACGCGGAGGCGCTCGATCGGGTGAGCGCGCTCCCGACGGCCGCTGCCGGCGATCCCGACGCGCTCCTCTTGCGCGCGGTCTTGCTCACGCACCGCGGTCGGCTCGAAGAGGCCGAGGCGGTCTGTCTGCGGCTTCTCGCGATCGACGAGCTCAACGCCGGCGCGCACTACGCGCTCGCGCTCTGCCGCGAGGGGAGGGGCGATCGGCAAGGGGCGCTCGATCACGACCAGGTGGCGATCTACCTCGATCGCTCGTTCGCGATGCCTCGCCTCCATCTCGGTCTCGTCACGCGCAAGCGGGGCGACCGCGAGACGGCGCGACGCGAGCTGGGGCAGGCGCTCGTGCTCCTGCAGCGCGAGGACGGCGCTCGGCTGCTCCTCTTCGGAGGCGGCTTCGGACGGGAAGCGCTCCTGGCGCTGTGCCGCGCGGAGCTCGCCGCGTGCGGAGGTCAGACGTGAAGGAAGATCGGACGGCGCTCGTCGATCGCGCCCTCGAGCTGCGGCGGGCGTTCGATCGCTCGTTCGCCGAGGCCCCGCGCGTCGATACCGAGGCGCGCTGTGATCTGCTGGCAATACGCGTCGGCGGCGATGCGTATGCCCTCCGCTTGCTCGAGGTCGCGGGGCTCTTCGTCGATCGCGCCGTGACGCCGCTGCCGACGCAGGTGCCGGAGCTCCTGGGCATCGCCGGGTTTCGCGCCACGCTGGTGCCGGTCTACGACCTTCGCGCGCTGCTCGGATACGCCGGCGGCGAGGCTCCGCGATGGATGGTGTCGATGGTCGGCGAAGCGACCGTCTGCCTGGCGTTCGATCAGTTCGAAGCGCACGTGCGCGTCTCGCAGGCGGCGCTCGCCTCCGACGACTCGAACGCGCACCGGCACGTGCGAGAGATCGCGCGAACGACCGACGGCGTGCGCCCCGTCATCCATCTCCCTTCCATACTCGCAGCAATCAGAGTGCGCGCGCAGAGCGTCGCGCGGCCCAAGGAGCGATGACATGTGGACGTTCGGAAAGAAGATCGCGGCGGGATTCGCCATGTCGTTCGTGCTCCTCGCCGTGATCGGCGTCGTCGCGTACCGCAGCATCGATTCGCTCACCAAGACGAGCTACGCGGTCACGCACTCCCACGCCGTCCTCGAGCACCTCACGCGAGTCCTCGATCGGCTCACGGACGCCGAGACCGGCCAGCGCGGGTTCGTCATCACCGGAGACGACGCCTACCTCGAGCCGTACCGCACCGGGAGCGCGGCGATGCCGAAGCTGATCGAGGAGCTTCGCGACCTCACCGCCGACAATCCGAATCAGCAGCGACGGATCGCCGGTGCGGAGCCGCTCATCGAAGCCAAGCTCGCCGAGCTACGGCGAACGATCGACACGCGCAGGAGCGCAGGCTTCGAGGCGACGGCGAAGATCGTGGCGAGCGGTGAGGGGAAGCGATCGATGGACGACCTTCGGCGCATCATCGACGAGATGGACCGCGAGGAGCGCGCGCTCCTCCAGCAGCGCGCCGCGGACGTGGAGTCGGCGTCGAGCGGCGCGCGGAGCACGCTCTTGTTCGGCACCATCCTCTGCCTCTTGTTCGTGACGGCTGCCGGAACAGTGCTCACGCAGTCTCTCACGTCGCAGATCGGCGCGGCGGTACGGCACGTCCAGTCGTCGTCGGCGGAGCTTCAGTCGGTCGCGAATCAGCAGGCGTCGGGGGCGAAGGAGTCGTCGACGTCCATGAACGAGATCACGACGACCATCAGCGAGCTGCTCGCCACGTCGCGGCAGATCGCGGAGAGCGCTCAGCGCGTCGCCGCCGTTGCCGAGCAGACCGCGGGCGCGGCGCGATCCGGCGAAGGGACCGTGCAGCGCGCGAGCGACTCGATCCTCGCGATCCGGCGGCAGGTCGACCTGGTCGTCTCCCACATGCTCGAGCTGGGGAAGAAGTCGCAGCAGATCGGATCGGTCCTCGACATCGTGTCCGAGCTGGCCGAACAGACGAACATCCTCGCCATCAACGCCACCATCGAAGCGGCCGGCGCGGGCGAGACGGGGAAGCGCTTCGGCGTCGTGGCCGACGAGATCCGCAAGCTCGCCGACAGGGTCGCCGTCTCGACGAAGGAGATCCGCGGGCTCATCGACGACGTGCGGAGCGCCGTGAACACGACGGTGATGGCCACCGAGACGGGCTCGAAGGCCGTCGATGCCGGCAACCGGCAGTTCGGCGACGTGACCACGAGCTTCAAGCAGGTCGCCGATCTCGTGCTGACGACGACGGACGCGGCGCGCGAGATCCAGCTCTCGACCAAGCAGCAGACCACGGCCGTCGAGCAGGTGAACGTGGCCATCGCCAACACGGCGCAAGCAGCGCGCGAGACGGAGGCCAGCTCGGGGCAAACGCTCCTGACGGCGTCGCAGCTGGCGTCGCTCTCGCGCGATCTGCTCCGGCTCGTTCAACCCGAGACGACCGCGTAGATGATGCAAGACCCGTACAAATATTTCCGGATCGAAGCGCGCGAGCTGGTCGACGACCTCGCGAAGGGGGTGCTCGAGCTGGAGCGAGGTGCCACGCCGGAGATCGTCGCGAAGCTCTTGCGGCTCGCGCACACGCTGAAGGGGGCTGCGCGGGTCGTGAAGCAGCGCGAGATCGCCGATCGCGCGCACACGCTCGAAGACGCGGTCGCGCCGCTTCGCGCGTCGACCGCGCCCGTGCCGCGCGAACGCATCGACGCCCTGTTGGCGCTCGTCGACGAAATGAGCGCGCGCGTGACCGCTCTCGGCGTGAGCCCCGAGCTCGACGCCGTCGCCGTGCCTCGCGCGCTCGCTGAAGAGCCGGTTCGCGCGCTTCACGCCGACGTCGCCGAGATGGACGAGCTCCTCGACGGCGTCACCGAGCTTCACGCGCAGCTCGCGCCGGCGCGCCGGGCGCTGGGAACCGTGGAGCGCGCGAAGCGTCTCGCCGAGCTCATCGTCGATCAGCTCGCAGCCCCGCACGCGCCCGAGCCGCTTCATCGCGGCGGCGGCGACAAGACGCGCGCCATGGCCGAGGAGCTCGGCACGCTGCTCGTCGGCCTCGAGCGAAGTCTGTCGGCGGGCGTCGATCAGATCGATCGGGAGCTGACGCAGGTGCGCCGCGCGGCCGAGCAGATGCGACTCACGCCGGCCAATGCGATCTGGAGCGCGCTCGAGCGAACGGCGCGCGACGCGGCGCAGGCGCTACGAAAGGGGGTCGTCTTCGAGGGGCGTGGCGGCGACGTTCGCCTCGATGCGCAGGTGCTGGGGAGCGTTCAAGGGGCGCTGGTGCAGATCGTCAGGAACGCGGTGGCGCACGGCATCGAGTCGGGAGACGAGCGCGAAGCCGCCGGCAAGCCGCGCGAAGGGCGCGTCGTGCTCGACGTCGTGCGTCGCGGTCGCTTCGTCGCGTTCATCGGCAGCGACGACGGGCGCGGCGTCGATCTCGACGCGGTGCGGGGCGTCCTTCAGCAGAAGGGGCTGCTCTCGGCCGAGGCGCGCGCGCTCGGAACCGAGGACCTCCTCCGGTTGCTTCTCAAAGGGGGCCTCACGACGTCCGCCGCCGTCACCGAGGTCTCGGGGAGAGGGGTCGGGCTCGACGTGGTTCGCGAGACCGCCGAGCGCCTGGGGGGCGAGGTGCTCGTTCGCACGAAGCGGGGCGAGGGGACGTCGGTCGAGCTCGTCGTTCCGGTGTCGGTCGCGTCGCTCCTCGGTCTCGTGGTCGACGCGGGAGGAGTCGCGGCGACCATCCCGCTCGACTCCGTGGTGCAGACGTTGCGCCTCCGCGTGACCGACATCGCGCGAACCGCCGACGGCGACGCCGTGGTGCACGACGGAGTCGCCGTCCCCTTCCTTCCGCTGTCGCGCGTGCTGCCGTCGCGCCGAATGCCGCCGCGGGGCGAGCGTGCATGGTCGGCGGTCGTCGTTCGCGGCACGGCGGGCATCGCGGTCGTCGGCGTCGAGCGACTTCTTGGGACGGCGAACGTCGTGCTGCGCCCGCTCCCCGAGCTCGCGCCGGCCTCGTCCGTCGTGGCGGGCGCCTCTCTCGACGCCGAAGGCAGACCTCGCCTCGTGCTCGATCCCGACGCGCTCGTCGACGCCGCGCGCCAGCGCGTGACCGCGGAGCAAGAGACGGCCGCTCGGCGCGCGCCGATCCTCGTCATCGACGACTCGCTCACCACGCGGATGCTCGAGCGGAGCATCCTCGAATCGGCCGGCTACGAGGTCGACGTGGCGACCTCGGGCGAAGAAGGCTTCGAGAAGGCTCGGCAGAGGCGCTACGCGCTCTTCCTGGTCGACATCGAGATGCCGGGGATGGACGGCTTCACGTTCATCGAGCGCACGCGCGCCGATCCTGCGCTGCGCGACATCCCGGCCATCCTCGTGAGCTCACGCGCGTCGCTGGAAGATCGCCGTCGAGGCGAAGAGGTCGGCGCGCTCGACTACATGGTCAAGAGCGAGTTCGATCAAGGTGCGCTGCTTGGACGAATCCGCGAGCACGTGGGGTGACGATGCCGAAGGTTCGAGTGCTGGTGGTCGAAGACTCGCTCACGGTGCGGAAGCGCCTGTGCGAAGTCCTGGCGCGCGACCCCGGCGTCGAGGTCGTCGGAGAAGCCGGCGACGGCCGGAGGGCCATCGAGCTGTGCCAGGAGCTGAGGCCCGACATCATCACGCTCGACATGATGCTCCCCGTGATGAGCGGTCTTGCGGCGACCGAGTACATCATGGCGCACTGCCCCACGCCGATCCTCGTCGTCTCGGCGTCGACCAACCGCGGCGAGATCTTCAAGACGTACGAAGCGCTCGCGGCCGGCGCCGTCGACGTGCTCGAGAAGCCGCGGGGCGACGAGGCCGACGGCGAGTGGGAGCAACGGTTCATCTCCACCGTGAAGCTGGTCGCGCGCATCCTCGTCATCACGCACGTCCGTGCTCGCCTGAAGCCATCGCTCCGTCCGGACGCCTACGTCTCTTCGATCACGCAGTCACCGACCCGACGCATCGAAGCCGTGGCCATCGGCGCATCGACGGGCGGGCCCGCCGCGATCGTGGATCTGCTCCGAGGTCTTCCGCCCGAGTTCTCCCTGCCGCTCCTCTTCGTCCTCCACATCAGCTCCGTCTTCAGCGGCGGGTTCGCCGACTGGCTCGACGGTCAGACGGGGCGTCGTGTGGCGTTCGCGAAGGACGGTGAGCCGCTGGCCTCCGCCGTGGGCCGCGTCGTGATGGCGCCGCCCGAGATGCACCTCGTCCTCCGCGGGGGGCGCTTCCGGCTCACGCGCGATCCGGAGCGACACTCGTGTCGCCCGTCGGTCGATGTGCTCTTCGAGTCGGTGGCGTCGGAGCTCGGCCCTGCGGCCGCCGGTTGTCTCCTCACGGGCATGGGGCGAGACGGCGCCGCGGGGCTCCTCCAGATCCGGCGCGCGGGGGGAATGACGATCGCCCAAGACGAGGCCACCTCCGTCATCTACGGAATGCCACGCGAGGCCGTGCTCCTCGGCGCCGCCGAGCGGGTCTTGCCGCTCGACGGAATCGCGCGCGCGATCGCGTTGCTCGACTTGAAGAGCAAGGGGCACGCCTCATGAGCGATCTCGTCCTCATCGTCGACGACAGCTTGACGGTCAGAATGGATCTCGCCGACGCCTTTCAAGCGGCCGGGTTTCGCACTGCTCCGTGCGCGACCATCGCCGAGGCGCGCGAAGCGTTCGCGCGTGACGCCCCCACCATCATCGTCCTCGACGTGCTCCTCCCCGACGGCGACGGCGTCGCATTGCTGGAGGAGCTCCGCGCGTCCCCGCTCGGGGCGTCGCTCACGATCCTCATGCTGTCGAGCGAGGCCGAGGTGGCCGATCGCATTCGCGGCCTGCGAATGGGCGCGAACGAATACGTGGGCAAGCCGTACGACACCGGGTACGTCGTCGCCAAGGCGCGCGAGCTCGCGCGCGTGGGGCACGCCATCGACGCCGCAGATCGCGCGACGGTGCTCGTCATCGACGACAGCGTCACGTTCCGCGAAGCGCTCCGAGGCGCGCTCGAGGCCGCGGGGTACGACGTGCTCGTCGCCAGCACGGGCGAGGAGGGGCTGCGCATGGCCGCGTCGCAGAGGCCGCGCGGCATCGTGGTGGACGGCGTGCTCCCCGGCGTCGACGGCGCGACCGTGATCCGGAGCCTTCGCCTCGACGCCGCGCTGCGCGACGTGCCGTGCGTGCTCCTCACCGGCGCCGAGGATCGCGGCGCCGAGCTCCGTGCCCTCGACGCGGGAGCCGACGCGTTCGTCCGCAAAGACGAAGACCTCGACGTCATCCTCGCGCGCCTCGGCGCCGCGCTTCGGCGAGGCGCGACCACCGCCGGGAAGGACGCCACGAGCACGCTCAGTCCGAAGAAGATCCTCGCGGTCGATGACAGCGCGACCTACTTGCACGAGCTCGCATCCATCCTCCGCGACGACCGCTACGACGTCGTGCTCGCGCGCAGCGGCGAAGAGGCGCTGGAGCTCCTGGCCGTCGAGCACGTCGACTGCATCCTCCTCGATCTCCTGATGCCCGGCATCGGAGGACAGGAGACTTGCCGCCGCATCAAGTCTTCCCCGGTCGTGCGCGACATCCCGCTCATCATGCTGACCGCGCTCGATGATCGCGCCGCGATGATCGACGGGCTCAGCGTCGGAGCGGACGACTACATCCAGAAGTCGAGCGAGTTCGAGGTCCTGAAGGCGCGCGTGCGCGCTCAGATACGCCGCAAGCAGTTCGAAGACGAGAACCGCCGAATTCGCGAGGAGCTGCTCCAGAAGGAGCTCGAGACCCAGGAGGCCGAAGCTGCGCGCGAGCTGGCCGAGACCAGGGCCCGGCTCGTCGAGGAGCTCGAACGGAAGAACCGCGAGCTCGAGGCGTTCAGCTACTCGGTCTCGCACGATCTCCGCGCGCCGCTTCGCGGGATCGACGGCTACAGCCAGGCGTTGCTCGAAGACTATGGAGCGGAGCTCGACGCCACGGCGCAGAGCTATCTCAAGAGCATCCGCGGAGGCGCGCAGCGCATGGCGGAGCTCATCGACGACATGCTCGCGCTCTCGCGCGTGAGTCGCGCGGATCTGCGGCGCAGCCGCGTCGACCTCTCGGCCGAAGCTCGCCTCGTCGCGGAGGGCCTCCGGCGGCGCGACCCCGAGAGACAGGTCGAGGTCGTCATCCAGGAAGATCTCCACGCCGACGCCGACACCCGACTGATCCGGATCGCGCTCGAGAATCTCTTCGGCAACGCCTGGAAGTTCACGAGCAAGGTGGCGAACGCGAAGATCGAGCTCACGCGCTCCGACGTCGACGGCGCCGCCGTCTATCGCATCCACGACAACGGCGCGGGCTTCAACATGGAGTACGCCGACAAGCTGTTTCGTCCGTTTCGTCGACTCCATAACGACACCGAGTTCCCCGGCACCGGCATCGGGCTGGCGACGGTCGACCGCGTGATCGATCGCCACGGCGGTCGCGTCTGGGCCGAGGGGGTGGTCGACGGCGGCGCAACGTTCTTCTTCACGCTCGGCAAGTCGCCGGTGGCTCACAAGTGAGCTTTCGCCTTCGTCGGTTAGCGGACGCCGAACAGCACCGGCAACACCTCGCCCCCTTTCCCTTGGACGAAGTGATGAAAGCGCGCCGCGTTGCTGGCCGGCTCCGCGTTGACGAGCCACGTGTCCGCGCCCATCGCGCGAACGTCGTCGACCATCCCGGCGGCCGGATACACCGTTCCCGACGTCCCCGCCGCGACGAACACCAGCTTCCCCGATCGCGTGGCGCGGTTCACGAACTGCTCGATGCGCGTCAGGTCCGCGGCGGCGAGCGTCTCGCCGAACCACACGATGTCCGGGCGCAGGAGCCCGCGACCTCCGCACTCCGGCACCGCGCCGTCGTCGTAGACCGTCGCGTCCTCGAACGGAGGGCGATCGCACCGCGAGCAACGCGTACGAAACAGGCTCCCGTGCATCTCGACCAGCCGCTGCGAGCCGGCGCGCCCGTGGAGCCCGTCGACGTTCTGCGTGACGAGGAGGAACCGATCGCCGAGTCGCTTCTCGACGTCCGCGATGGCATGGTGGCCGGCGTTGGGGACGACCCCCTTCGCGCGTGCGCGTCGCTGCGAATAGAAGCGCCACACGAGCGCGGGGTCTTCGCGGAAGCCCGCGGGCGACGCGACCTTCTCGACCGCGTGCGTCTCCCAGAGCCCGTTCGCGTCGCGGAACGTCGGAACGCCGCTCTCGGCTGAAGCGCCCGCACCGGTCAGGACCAGGAGGAAGGTGTCCGGGCCGAAGGACATCGCGGTCGGGTTGCTCACGTGCTCCATATCGCCTTCATTCTAGGAGAACCGATCGCCGTCGCGTAGCACGAGTGCTCGGGCGCATCCTCCGCGCATCGCCTAGACTTGCAGCCGTCGAAGGCCGCACGCATGACCACGACCGAAGCCCCCGAAATCGTCGCCGCCACGAGCGCGTTGCTCGACCTCGCGACCAGGTCGGCGGTGCGCGGGTGGACCGCGGCCACGTCGGGGAATTTCTCGGTGCGCGCCGACGCGCGGCGCGCCGTCATGACGCTCAGCGGTCGCGACAAAGGCGCGCTCACTCCAGCAGACGTGGTCGTCATCGACGTGAACGCGCCGCTCCCCCCGCGCGTCTCGGCCGAGGCGCCGGTGCACGCGGCGATCTACCGTGGCCTCGACGACGCGACCGCGGTCGTCCACGTGCACACGATCGCGGCGACGGTCCTCTCGCGACGCCACGAACGCCACGGGCACGTGCGCGTCGAGGGGCTGGAGATGCTGAAGGCGCTCCGCGGGATCGAGACCCACGACGCGCGGCTCGATCTCCGCATCTACCCGAACACGCAAGACATGACGGAGCTGGCGCGCGCCGTCGAGCGCGATGTGGCGCTGCTCGCGCCCAGCTGGGCGTTCTTGCTCGCCGGTCACGGTCTCTATGCGTGGGGGACGACTCCGGCGGAGGCGTGGCGACACGCCGAGGCGCTCGAGTTTCTGCTCGCCGTTCGAATGCACGAGGAGGGCTTTGCACGATGACAATCCTCACCGTCTTTCACGTCGACGACGCTGGCGCCCCCGCTCGCCGCGAACGCGCCACGTCGGCGCTCGCCGAGATCACGCGCGAGCTCGCGCGTGTCGGCGTGGAGCTCGAACGATGGCGCGCGTCGACCGAGCTCACTGCAAGCGCCACGCAAGACGATGTGCTCGCAGCGTACCGAACCGACGTCGATCGCCTCATGACTCGCGGCGGGTACCGCTCCGCCGACGTCGTGCGCATGCACCCCGATCACCCCGACCGCGACGCCATGCGCACGAAATTCCTCGCCGAGCACACGCATGCCGACGACGAGGTCCGGTTCTTCGTCGAAGGGGCCGGCGCGTTCTACGTGCGCGACGGCATGCACGTGCTCAAGATCGTCGCCGAACGCCGCGACCTCCTGCGCCTCCCCGCCGGGACGCGGCACTGGTTCGACATGGGACCCGATCCGTACTTCGCGGCCATCCGGATCTTCACCAGCCCCGAAGGGTGGGTGGCGCGGTTCACCGGAGATCGCGTCGCCGAGCGCGTGCCTCTCTACCTTCCATGAGAGCGCTCCCGAAGGGTACGCGCGCCGTCCTCCTCGACGTGGAAGGCACCGTGGGCGACGTGCGCTTCGTCCACGAAGTGCTCTTCCCCTACGCGCGCGCGCGACTCGCGTCCTTCGTCGCGCGCCACGCCGCCTCCGCCGAGGTCGCGCCGATCCTCGAGGAGACCGCGCGACTCGCGAGCGTCCCTCGCGACGATCGCGACGCCGTCGTCCGCGCGCTCGAATCGTGGTCCGACGCGAACGCGAAGATCGGCCCCCTCAAAGCGTTGCAAGGCCTCATTTGGCGAGACGGGTACCGCGAGGGCGCTCTGCGCGCGCACCTCTACGACGACGTCGCCCCCAGTCTTCATGCATGGACGTCGCGCGGCCTCGTCGTGTCCGTCTACTCCTCGGGCTCGGTCGTCGCGCAGCGCCTCTACTTCACGCACTCGTCGGCCGGCGATCTCACGTCCCTCGTAGCGTCGTACTTCGACACCGCGGTCGGCGCGAAGGGGAGAGTCGAGTCGTACGCGGTGATCGCGCGCGCGCTCGGCATGCACGAGCGCGAGGTCTGCTTCTTCTCCGACGCGCCCGCCGAGATCGCGGCGGCGCGCGCCGCCGGGATGCACGCCATTCGCGTCGACCGCGCGCGCGCGCCGCACGAGCACGGGCACGACGCGGCGGGAACCGAGTGGTGGGGCGGCGTCGCCGAAGAGTGACGCTCACACCAGGTTGAAGCTCGCCTTCCGGCGAATGTCTTCCAGCCGCGGCGCGACGAGGTCCGCGCTCATCCGTCCGAACTTTCGCGCGATCGCGATCGGCTCCCCCTCACGCCGCGCGATCACGATCGCCGCCTGCGTCACGTCCCACTTCACGTGTTGCATCTCGTCCCACGGCAGGAAGTGCTCTTCGTCCGCGAGCTTCCACAAGAGCCCCCCTTCGAGCGCGGCAACGTACTCGTCGTGCGTGATCACCGGCAGCACAACGAGCGCCGCCAGCGCCAGCCCCGCCAGCATCGCCGCCGACCCGAAGATCGCGAACCAATCGGTGTGCGCGAACACGCCGTGCGTCACGAACGCCGTGCAGACTCCGAGCGCGCCCAGGAAAATTGCGACCGTCGCCGGCACGAGATACATCCACGCGCGCGACGACGCGTCGATCCGGAACGACTCGAGACACACGCCGCGCGATCGAACCTCGGCCGCGTCGCTCATCGGAGCGCCCGCGTCTACGGCTCGTGCCGAGCGATCTCGCGAAGGGTGCTCACGATCCCCGCGAGCTGCGGCACGCTCGCCGCTTCCAGGTTGTCGGAGAGGCCGATGCCCGGAACGTTCGCCCCTGCGAGCAGCTTCGGCGGCGCGTGGAGCTCGTAGAAGAGCTCCTCGATCGTGCGACGAATCAGGTGCTCGCCGAAGTTCGTCACCTCGGTGTCTTCGTTCACGAAGACGACGCGCTTGGTGCGGCTGATGCTCTCCTTCAGGCACTTCCAGTCGTACGGATAGAGCGATCGCAGATCGATCACCTCGACCTCGATCCCGTCGTCCTTCGCCAGCAGCGAAGCCGCCTTCGCGCACAACGCGACCATTCGCCCGTAGGCCACGATCGTCACGTCACGCCCGCGCCGAACGGTCTTCGCTTCGCCGATCGGAATGAACAGATCCGGCAGCGCCGGCCACTGCGGCTCCCACTTCGTGCGATCGCCGAGCGGCGCGTCGATCATCTTCGACAGCGCCTTCTCTTCCGGCTCGCCCGGGATCTCTTCGCCCGGCCCGTGCTTCGCGCGCATCAGCGCCTTCGGCGCCAGGAACATCACCGGATCGGGATCGACGATCGCCGACAGCATCAGCCCGTACGCGTCGCGCGGCGTCGACGGCATCACGATCTTCCAACCCGGAAGCCGCGTCGCCTGCCCGTCGAACGAGTGCGAGTGATAGATGCTCCCGTGAATGCCGCTGCCGACGGGCGTCATCACCACCATCGGGCACGACCAGCCGCCGTTCGACGACCAGCGCATCGCGCCGGCGAGCTTCATGAGATCGATCGTGTTGAAGGCGTAGTCGCAGAACTGGATCTCCGCGACCGGCCGCTGCCCCGCGAGCGCGAGCCCGATGGCCGCGCCGATGATGCCGCGCTCGTCGAGCGGCGAGTTCCACGCCGTCTTCAACCCCTGCGTTGCCGTGAACACGCCACCCAGCGGCGCGCCCACGTCTTCGCCGAAGATGTCCGTCACGCCGAGGCGCGTCTCGCCCACGTGGAGCGCCATGCGAATCGCTTGAACGATGGTCGACATCTCAGTGACCCTTCGCGTTTCGGCTCGCGCCGTTCGGCTCGGCGAACACGTGGTTCCAGATCGTGGAGCCCTCGGGCTGCGGCTCGGTGCGAACCTTCTTCGAAGCCTCGAGCAGCTCCTCGGTGTACTTCGCGCGCAGCTGGTCCATGTGCGCGCGCGTGAGGATCGACCGCTGCTCCAGCTTCGCTTCCATCTCTTTCAAGGGATCGATCTCTTCGGTGATGAAGTTCGCCCCCGACGACGACGAGTGCCCGTAGAGGCGCGACACGCGCGCTTCGAGCAGGAACGGCTTCCGCTCGGTGCGCACGTAGTCCATCGCCTTCTTCAGCTCGCGGTACGACGTCTCGGGATCGTTCCCGTTGATCGTCTTCGACTGAATCCCGAAGGCCACGCCGCGATCGCTGATCTGCTTCTCGCCGTGCTGCGTGCGCGCCGACGTGGAGATCCCCCACTCGTTGTTCGTCACGATCATGAGGAGCGGAAGTTCCCACCCCGGCCGGCTCGACCACACGAGGCACGTCGGGAAATCCCCCTCGGCCGTGCCTGCGTCGCCGCCGGTCACGATCGTGATCCCGCGCCCGCCGTGTCGCTTCTGCGCGAGCGCGGTGCCGGGGGCCATCGAGTACTGCACTTCGATCGGCGAGCTCACCGGCACGACGTTCCACTCTTTGATCGACGGGTGCCCGGCGAAGTTGCGCCCGCCCGAGTACGGATCGGTCGCCGTGTTCTTCATCTGACGAAGCGAGTCGATCGGCTTCGCGCCCATCGCCAGGACCGTCCCGCTGCACCGGTAGTGCATGTGCAGGTAGTCGTAGTCGAGCCCTTCGCCTTTGTTGACGAGGAGGCCGAGCGGAACGGCGAACGCTTCTTCGCCCGGGCCGCCGATCCAGAAGTAGCCGTCGCCTTGCTTCTGCATGCGGATCAAGCGCTCCTCGAGGAGGCGCGTCTGAAGCATGAGATCGTGAATCTTGACGAGGAGCTCGCTCGGGAGATGCGGCTCGACGCCGTTCGGCGATTCGGGTGTCACGAACGGAGGATAGAGAGTCACGGCGCGTTCTTAGCGCACGCCTTGCGATCTCGAAAGCCCGCTCGCGACTGTCACGTTGCGTCACGCGCCGAGTGGCGCATTTCAAGCTCCCGGACTATACGGCCGGCATGACGGACGTTCGGAAAGTGATGTGCGTGAAGCTCGGTCGCGAAGAAGAAGGGCTCGACCGCCCCCCCTTCCGGAACGAGCTCGGTCAGCGTCTCTTCGAGCACGTGTCGAAGCCCGCATGGCGCGAGTGGCTCGAGCATTCGAAGAAGCTCATCAACGAGTACCGTATCGACCTCATCTCGAAGGAGGGGACGACGTTCATCCTCCGCGAGTGCGAGAAGTTCTTCTTCGGCGAAGGGTCGGCGCTCCCGGCCGAGTACAAGCCCGAAGGCGAGTCGATCGGACACGACGCGGCCGCGAAAAAATAGCCCGCTCCCGCCCGGTCCCCCCACCCCGCATGTAGCTGCGGGTGCGCGTACGCTCTGCCTGTCGCGGTGGCGCAATCCCTTCGGTATGCTCGATCGGTTGTCGAGATCCGGGCGATCTCGCAACGGGGGGCAGGGGACCAAGATTGCTTTCGCCGAAGGACGCTCAGAGAATCTTCCGCGCCGCAGCGTGGACGACGCCGCAGGAAATCGACGCGTTCGTGCAGGAAGCCGGGCAGCTTCCGGCCGCCGAGCTGTCGAAGATGCTGGCGGTGCTCCTCGATCGTTCCATCTCCGGCTCCGCTCCGCAGGCGCACGCCAACCGGTGCGCGGCGTTCGGCAAGATGGGCGAAGCGTCGGGTGACCCGGAGCTCTTTCGTCACGGGGTGAAGGCGCTGCGCACGGCCGACGGAGCGACGGCCACGATGCTGGTCGCGCTCTTGCCGAAGGTGAACCAGGTCGGCGCCCACAAAGATCTCTGCGAAGTGCTCGGCATGCCCGACGAAGGGGTGCGTCGCGCGGCGGCGGCGGTGCTTCGTCAGGTCGCGGGGAAGACGGCGTTCGAGCTGCTCGGCGAGCTGTGCAAGGACTCCGACTTCTGCGGCCGCGTCGACACGATGGATGTGCTCGTCCCGAAGGCCGGGCACCACGCCATCCCGCTGCTGACGATCATGCTCCGCTACGGCAAGCCTCAAGAGAAGGCGCACGCGCTCAAGTATCTGGTCGATCCGCGCTTCATGGCGAAGGATCTCCCGGGCGCCGCGCGGACGATCGCGGTCGCGCTCGAAGATTCGGACGAGCGCGTCGTGGCGCACGCGATCGCAGCGCTGTCCGCGGTGTCGTCCGAAGACGACTACTTCCGCTTGCTCGGACCGCGACTCGAGTCGCCGAGCGCGACGATCGTGAAAGCGATCCTGGAGGGCCTCAAGCGCTTCAAGTCGGATCGCACGGTCGAGTACCTCGCCAACCTCTTTCTCTCGGGGCCGAACTCGATTCGCCTCCTCGTGCTCGACGCCTTCGCCGGCCTCGCCGACGAGAAGGTGGTCCCGCACCTCGTCGAGGCGCTCACGCACCGGAACGTGGCCGTCCGTACGAAGGCGAGCGAGGTCATCTCGCAGCTCGCGCTGGCCGGGAAGATCGATCTGGCGCGAACGATCGTGTGGCTCCTCCGCTCGCGCGACTTGAACGTGCGACGCCTGGCGACCGAGATGGTGAAGAAGGTCGGCCCCGAGAAGAGCGGAGAGCTCACGCCGAAGCTGCTCGCGTTCCTGCGCGACGAGGACTGGTGGGTGCGCGAGCGCGTGATGGATGCGCTGGTGGAGATGGCCGGCGCCACGCTGGCGCGTCACCTCGTCGAGTACCTGAACGATCCGTCGGACGTGATCCGGCGCTTCGCCATCGGCGGCCTCTCGCGGCTCAAAGACCCGCGCACCATCGGCTCGTTCGTCCGTACGTCGATGAACGATCCCGACTGGTGGGTGCGCGAGCAGGCGATCGAGGCCATCGCCGAGCTGAAAGACAAGCGCGCCGTCCCGTACATCATCGAGATCCTGCAGCGTCACCCCGAGCAGCGCCTCATGTGCATCCACGCGCTGAAGGCGCTCGAAGCGACCGACGCCGCGCAGCACGTGGCGCCGTTCCTGGGCGACGACGACGCCGACGTGCGCCTGGCCGCGGTCGAGTGCCTGGGGGCGTTCGACGCGCGCTCGTACGGCGCCATGCTCACGCAGCTCGACAACGATCCCGTCTTCAAGGTGCGCAGCGCCGCGCGCGAGATTCGCGGCCGCTGGAACATCGCGTCCGAAGGGGGGACGGTCGACGACAAGCACATGAACCTGCTCGACCGCCTCCTCACGGCGGTGCACACGCAGCAGGCCGACGACCTCGTGCTCCTCGCCGGGCGCCAGCCGTACGTGAAGAAGCTGGGCAAGATGGAGCCGCTCAGCAAGACGGTGCTCAGCGACGAGCAGGTGCGCGCCATCGTCCTGCCGCACCTCACGCCGCCGCAGCTCGAAGGGCTGGAGCACGGGCGCGACGTCGACTTCTCGTACGAGGTTCAGTCGCGCGGCCTTCGGTTCCGCGGCCACATCTTCAGCCAGCAAACCGGCGTCGGCTCGGTCTTCCGGATCGTGAAGAACGAGATCCCGAACATCGAGAACCTCGGCCTGCCACCGATCGTGAAGACGTTCGCCACGATGAAGAACGGCCTCGTGCTGGTCGGCGGACCGACCGGCGCCGGCAAGTCGACCACGCTCGCGGCGATGATCGACGCCATCAACCGCACGTACGCCTACCACATCGTCAGCATCGAAGACCCCATCGAGGTCGTGCACACGCGGAAACTCTCGCTCATCAACCAGCGCGAGGTCGGCACGCACACGCAGGCGTTCTCCGGCGCGCTCCGCTCGACGTTGCGGCAAGACCCCGACGTGCTCCTCGTCGGCGAGATGCGTGACCTCGACACGATCTCGTTCGCCGTGAGCGCGGCGGAAACGGGCCACCTCGTCTTCGGAACGGTGCACACGGTCTCGGCCGACACGAGCATCGATCGCTTGATCAACGCCTTCCCCTCGGGGCAACAGCCGCAGGTCCGCTCGATGCTCGCCGAGACGCTGCGGGCCGTCGTCTGCCAGCACTTGCTGCGACGATGCGACGCGCAAGGGGGGCGTACGCTGGCCGTCGAGGTGATGATCAACAACGACGCCATCTCGAACATGATCCGCAAGGGGAAGACGTTCCAGATCCCGACGGTCATCCAGTCGGGGCGCGACGTCGGAATGCAGTCGATGGACTCGGAGCTCGTGCGCCTCGTGAAGGCGGGCATCGTGTCGACCGAGGAGGCGTACGCGAAGGCCAACGACAAGAAGTCGTTCGAGACCGCGGTCAACCCGCCGAAGCCGGCCGGCGCGCCCGAGCCGAAGCTCAGCATGGCGCAGATGCCGGCCGTTCGACCGCGCACGGCAACGTCGTAAACGGAGGACTGATCAGCGTGGCGCGAATCGACTCGTTTCTCCGACTCGTCCTCGATCAGCACGCCAGCGATCTCCATTTTCACGCCGGCAGCGTCCCGGTCATTCGTCACGACGGCGATCTCGTGCCGCTCCCTTTCCGTGCCCTCACCGAAGACGAGACCGTCCGCTTCATCTTCGAGATCTTCACCGAAGAGCAACGCGCCCGCTTCGAGCGCGATCGCGAGGTCGACCTCGCATACGTGCTCGAAGGGGGCGCGCGCTTCCGGGTGAACGTGTTCACGCAGTCGCGCGGGATCGGCGCCGTCTTCCGCGTCATCCCCGCGAAGATCCCGACGATGGACGATCTCCGTCTGCCGGCGGCGCTGAAGAAGCTCTCGCAGCAGACCAACGGCCTCGTGCTCATCACCGGGCCCACCGGCTCCGGCAAGACGACGACGCTCGCCGCCGTGGTCAACGAGATCAACCGCACGTCACGGCGTCACGTGATCACCGTCGAAGATCCAATCGAGTTCGTTCACACGCCGATCCAGAGCGTCATCACGCAGCGCCAGATCGGCAAGCACACCGAGTCGTTCGCCGGCGCGCTCCGCTCCGCGCTTCGCGAGTCGCCTGACGTCGTCGTCGTCGGCGAGATGCGCGACTACGAAACCGTCCAGCTCGGTCTGTCTGCGGCAGAGACCGGCGTTCTCGTCTTCGGCACCCTGCATACGAACAGCGCGGCCAAGGCCATCGACCGCATCATCGACGTTTGCCCGGAGGAGGTGCACGATCAGGTGCGCGGCATCGTCTCGGTCCTCTTGAAAGGGGTGATGGCGCAACACTTGTGCAAGCGCGCGAGCGGCGAAGGGCGGCTCGCGGTGACGGAGATGCTTCTGCAGACGTATGCGACCGCGAACATGATCCGCGAGAACAAAGTCTTCCAGCTCGACTCCTTCCTCCAGGCGAGCGATCACGCCGGCAGCGGCATGCGCAGCCTCGACTCGTCCATCTTCGAGTACGTGAAGGCGAGCCTCATCACGCCCGAAGAGGCGCTGTCGATCGCGAGCTACCCGGACATCTTGAAGCGGGCGATCGCCGAGCTTCCGGAAGACGCATGAGCGACGACGTTCGCAAGCAGGCCCTCGAAGCGGCGCGCGCGCTCGAGAAGCGCGGGGAGATCGATCAGGCGGTGCGCGGGTATCTCCGCGTCGGCGGGGTGGAGGAAGCGGCGCGCGCGCTCGCGTCGGCGAAGCGGTACGGGGACGCCGGGCACCTCGTGATGGAGTCGCTGGGGGTTGGGCCGGCGCTGGTGGGCGGGCTCGACGACCACAAGAAGCGGTTGGCGATGAAGGCGGCGGTTTGCTTCGCGCAAGCGGGCGAGGCGAAGAAGGCCGTCGAGCTGTTCCTCGCGCTCGGCGATCTCGCGCGCGCAGCCGAAGTGGTGGAGCGCGCCGGCGATCCCGCGGAAGCCGCGCGAATACGCGCGCGCATCGAAAAGAAATCGGGCGGCGGTGCGCAGGGTTCGGAGATCGCCAGCGCGGCGGAGCGCGCGCGCGCTGCGTACAAGCTCAAACGGTTCGTCGACGCCGCGCAGCTCTTCGAAGAGGCCAAGATGCCGTTCGAAGCCGCCGCGTGCTTCGCCGAAGGGGGCGAAACGGGGCGATGCCTCGAAGCGGTCGTGCGCGTCCCGCGCGAGCATCCGAAGTACCGAACGGCGGCGGCGCAGGCCATCCGACTCTCATCGGATCTCAACGCGATCCACGAAAAGCTCGATTCGTTCCTCGCGCCGTTCGTGGCCGACGGGCCGAAAGACGAGCGCGAGATCGAAGCGTTCTACGCGCTCTCCAAGGTCTATCGCGCCAACCATTCTCTCGAGAAGGCGCGGGATCTACTTCGCAAGATCAACGCGGTTCGCCCCGGCTACCGCAACACCGCGGTCGTGCTCGCGCAGCTCGAGATCGACGTGGCCAGCGTGCCCAGGTCGACCGCCGGCGCGTCACCGCACAAGCCCGACTTCTCGGACGACGCCTTCCCCGATCTCCCCGATCTCCCTCCGCCCCCCGTCGCGCTCCCCAAGGCGCAGAAGACCGCTTACATCCCGCCGATGTCGGGCCAGTTCGCGGCCGTGCGACAGCCCGCCCGCTCCAACCCCGGCATCGAGATGCCGCGCTCGCCGACGTCGTCGCAAGGATCTCCCGCCGCGCCTGCCGCCGCTGCGACGATGACCGGCGAGATCGCGAAGGGGGCGATGATCGCCGACCGCTATCGCATCGAGGCCAAGATCGGCCAGGGGGGCATGGCCTCGGTCTACCGCGCGCACGATCTCGAGCTCGGCGAAGACATCGCGATGAAGCTGTTCCTCCAGCCGAGCGAAGACGCGCAGCTCATCGCGCGCTTCAAGCAGGAGCTCACGCTCTCGCGCGGTCTCTCGCATCCGAACATCGTGCGCCTCTACGACATCGGTTCGCACCAGGGGTGCCGCTTCCTCACGATGGAGCTCCTTCAGGGGACCGACCTCAGCGGCATCACCGAAGGCAAGGCCATCGAGCTGGCGCGCGGTCTCCGGTACATGGTGATGGCTTGCTCGGCGCTGGCCATGGCGCACGACAAAGGCGTCATTCACCGCGACATCAAGCCGGCGAACTTCTTCATCACGAAGGAAGACATCCTCAAGGTGATGGACTTCGGCATCGCCAAGAAGTCGACCTCGCCTGCGGCGATGACGCAGGCGGGCTTCATCGCCGGGACGCCGGCCTATATGTCACCCGAGCAGATCAATAACTTCTCCGCGGTCAGCCATCGCACGGACATGTATGCGCTCGGCATCGTCATGTACGAGATCTTCACCGGCGCGGTCCCCTTCGATCACGACGAGATGATGCAGCTCCTCATGATGCACCTCACCGCCGTCCCGCCTCCGCCGCGCTCGCGCAATCCGAACCTCCCTCCGGAGCTCGACGCGATCATTCTCAGCTTGCTCGAGAAGGATCCCCAGAAGCGCATTCAGAGCTGCCGCGAGCTTGGCGAGCGCCTCGAGAAGCTGCTCCCCCCAAGTACGTAGCCGTCGCGTCGCCCGGTCGCCGCGCTCAGGTCCCGCTGCCGCAGAAGACCGGCGCGATGATCAGGTAGGCGTTCTGAGCGCTCGTGGCCGACGTGCAGACCGACGCCGGATCGCTCGCGTCCTTGAGCGACGTGCCGCACGCCGCGCTCTTCGCCTTGAGGTAGCTGTCACACTCCGTCGCGGCGTTCGACTCGCACTCCGGGAAGAGCGCGTAGTCGGCGACTCCGCACGCCGTGCACGCGGTCTCCTCGCACTGGATGGCGCCTTGATACGCCGCGCCGCACCCGGTCGGCGAGTCGTCGCTGAGCTCGTTGGCGATGCACCCGGCGGTGTTGAGCGTCCAGAAGGCGAGGTTGGAGTGCCAGATGACGGCCGAGTATTGAGAGTCGGTGTCGTTCGATTGGAGGCAGGTCGAGCAGTCGCCGTTCGCGGCGATGAACGACTTGCACGCCATCGACGTGAGCGGCGCGTTGAGGCAGTCGTCGTAGAAGGCTTCGATCTGAGTCGTGCTGCACTTGCCGGACAGCGACGTCGTCGGCTTCTTCCAAACGGCTTTGAAGCTCCCCAGCGGAGCCGGCGTGCACGACGCCGCGGCGTCGCCACCGGAGTCGCCCGGGTTGATCAGCGACCCGCCGTCATAAGGAGGAGTGAGAGGACCGGAGTCCTGCGGTGATGTTGGAAAGAGGCTCCCGTCGTTTCCCGAGCCTCCACATGCCGCGATCGCGATGACCGCGATGGGCGCGAAGACGAAGGACGCGGAGAGAAGTCGAATGGCCATCTCCGCCCTCATTGCAAGAACGGGCCTATTTCGCGTGAGCGAAATTTTCCAACCAGAGCTGTCGCGGCGAGCCTTCGATTGCATGATCATCCTATTTTTCCAGAGTTTCGTCGACCCCTGGTGAAGCGTGAGTGAGCCACGGACCCTGGTCTTTTCGCGATCCGATCTGCGGGCGCGAGCCAGCAACGCGAGCAGGTCCCCCTCGGTCAAATCGCGAGAAACCACGGAGTCCGGCCGTTGGCTTCGAGAATGCAATGTACCCCGACGCGACCGGCAATCGGGTCTCGAGACTCTGCCAGGTCCCAAGTGTCTGCCAGCGGAATCCACGTCGGAAGGAATGAAGGCAATGTTGAATCGTACGCTTCGGTGTCTTGCGGCTCTCGGCGCGACCAGTTTGATGGGCGGTCTCGTTGGTTGCGGATCCCCCGCGACGGGAAACGCGACCCCGACTACGAGCGCGACGGTGTCGCTCGACCTGTACGACGGTAATGGAGCGAAGGTCGGCATGTGCGCCGGCACGCTCATCTCGAAGGACACGGTGCTCACCGCCGGCCACTGCGTCGTCGGGAAGTACTGGTGGCAGGTCACGCTGCCGACGACCGGTCAAACGGCGCACAGCTCGATCGCCTACACGTTCGACTGGCAGAACTTCAACTCCGACCTTTCTCATCCGCTTCACCACGACCTCGCGATCGTGAAGCTCGACGGCGAGATGAACCTCGCGGCGTATCCGACGCTCGCCACCAGCCCGCTCGCCGACGGCACCGCGGCGATGCGCGTCCGTCCCAACGCGGCCAGCGGCTTCGAAGCGGTCGGCGTCCGCGCGTTCGACGGAACGTCGAAGGGATTCCCGAACTACTACTACACGACGATCGAAGACAGCGAGACGCTCGACACCGGCTCGGCGCTCATCGATCCCACGACGAACCAGATCTACGGCGTCGTCTCGGGACGCGGTCACGCGACGGGGCTCCTGTACTCGTCGCGCGTCGAGATGATCGCGCAGTGGCTCGGCGACAAGGAGCCGTGCAACGCGGCGGCGACGATCTCGACCGCGTCGGTGAGCGCGAGCATCTCCTCCGACTGCCACAGCGCCGGTCCGCCCCCGCCGCCTCCGCCTCCGTGCGACGGCGGTGCGAGCTCGGGCTCGAGCTCGGGCTCGAGTAGCGGCGGCACGGCCAGCAGCAGCAGCTCGGGCTCGAGCAGCGGCGGCACCACCGGGAGCAGCAGCGGCTCGTCGAGCNNCAGCAGCAGCGGCTCCTCCAGCGGCGGCTCGACGAGCTCCAGCTCGAGTGGCGGCGGCGCGAGCAGCGGCAGCAACGGCACCACCGGCGGCGATGGCGGCGGAAGCTGCGGCAGCGGCGGCGGTTACTGCCAGGGCTCGGGTTGCGGCAACGGCAGCGGTGGCGGCTCCGGCTCCGGCGGCGGCTCGGGTTC
>PLXW01000062.1 GCA_003151595.1 Myxococcales bacterium | reverse complement strand
GATCGCTCGACCACGGTGGTCAAAAAGAGACCAGTTTCCGCCGAAATCAGGACGTCGCGGTTGTTGCCGTGGATTTCGCCGGCTTCACGGTCTTCGCCGCCTTCGACGTGTGACGCGAGGTCTTCGCGTAGAAATCGATCGCGGCCGACAGCGTCTTCCGCACCTTCGGATTCGACGCAGCGTTCGCCTTGCCGATCGCGTACGCCGGCACGGTCATGTCCTTCGACGTCGCGGCCGACGCGAGCATGTCGTCCGACACGCGCGTGACGAGCGACTCGAGCACCATCGCCAGCGGCGCGAGTTGCTGCGAGCGCGCGAGCGACGCGCGTGCAGGCGCCGTCTCGATCACGTTGTGGACGGGGGGCTTCTAGCGTCGAAGGGCCGACGCGTTCAATACGAATGAGCGCGCGCCGCGCTCGTTCGCTCATGACTCAAGCCTACCGATTCAACAACGCCCTCAACGCCGCCATCGGGTCGAACCCCAGCGTCCCCGTGACGTCCTTGTCCCCCGCGGCCGCGCCCAGTCGCCCGCGCACGCCACGCAGCACAGGGTCCATGAAGCCGAACGGATCGAGCCGGTTCGTGATCACGCGCACGTGCTCGAAGGCGTAGCGCGCGCCGTCCGCGCCGAGCGCGAGACCCACGGCCACCGGAATCGGCGAGAGGATCACGTCGCGCACGATCATTGCGCGTGCCCACGCGCCGGGGCGCGCGTCGACCTGGAGCGAGCGGAACGTCTCCACTTCGGCGAAGCAACCGAAGGCGAGCGGCGCGTAGCGATCTTCGACCGCGCGCGCGAGGTGGCGGTAGTCGCGACGCCAGTCGCCGGCGAGCAGGCCCATCTCGCGACGAAGCTCGTCGGGGCCGGCGATGACGTCGAAGTTCGCGGCGCGACGGCGCGCGATGAACGCGGTCCACAGCGCGCCGTCCTGGAACATCCCCAGCACGATCGCTTTGCCGGGCGGACACACCGCGTCCATCGCGCGGCGGACCATCGCGTCGGTGGGCGGTGGCACTCCGCGCAGGCGACGCGGCCAGTGGTCGATCGCCCCTTCGGCGATCATCTCGCGCGCGATCGCGGCGAGCGTCAGCGCCTGCTCCACGAGATCCTGCCCGCGACGCGAACGCGCGCCGAAGCGCTCCATCACCTCGTCGAGCGCGCCCGCGTGCGCTGCCATCGCCCAGCTCGCGCTGTGATCGCGCGCCAGCTCGGGGAGCGCGATGGGCCAGCGCCCGGGCGGGATGTCGACGCGCCCCTTTCCCGTGTGCAGCATCTTCCGCACGCGCCGTCCGTCGTGGATGGCGATGATCCCGCCGCGCGGACGAGTGGGCTCGCGATCCGGAGCCGCACGCGGCTTCCAGAGGTGGAGCAAATTCATCCAATCGTCGGTGGTCCAACCTTCGAATCGGACGTCGGGCGTCAGCACGGGACTTCGTTTGCTATAGACCGACCATGATTCCAAGTGTGGACCGATCGGCGCAAAGCGCGGGCTCGCCGTCCCTGGCGACGGCCGAGTCGATCTTCCGCGCCCATTTCCTGCCGCTCTACCCGCCGGACGCGCAGAGCGATCTGGCGCGCGCCCGTGCCACGGACGCGAACCCAGGGAAAAACCCGTCGATCGTGGCGCACCTGGGAGACGCGGCGGAGGTCTTCGTCGCGCGCGCCGCGGCGATGTTTCCGGAGCGTCATGAAGAGCTCGCGCTCGACTTCAGCGACGCGAGCGTTCATCGGCTGTCGGCGGCGATCACGCGCGAGCGGCGCGATGCGTGGGCGAGCGCCGCCGCAGCCGGGACGCCGGACGACGAGCTGTTCAACGTCGTGGTGCACGGCGCGGCGTACGTCGGCGAGTGCATCGCGCGATCGCACGCCGGCACGTGGTCGGTGCGCCGGCCGCTGTGGGAGAGCCTCGTGCGGCTCGAGTCACGCGCGGGGATCGCGGAGCTCGCGGTCTTTCATTGGTGGCTCAAATCCCTGGCCGATGACGCCAACGACGTGAGCCTCGCCGATCGCTACCGCGCCCACGTCGAGAACCCGACGGCGCAGCCCGAGTCGCTCCCGGTGATCGCTCCTGTCGATCATGAGGGAAAGGGCCGCAGGCTCCCGCGCCTCGTGAAGCCTCGCTATGACACGCTCTACAAATGGATCAAAGCCCACCTCCCCGAGCTCCGCGATCTCGGCGAGGCCTTCCCCTCGCCCGAGCGGTTCGAGGAGCTGGCCTTCTCCTGGCTCGATTTCACGCTCGTCGGTGAAGGGCGCATGCTCCTCGTGTCCGGCGCCAACGCACACGGCCTCCACCTATTTTGGCTGACATCGACCGGCTTCGAGAAGAGCGCCTTCTTCCCGTGCGAAGCTTTCCCTGAGCCCGTCGTGAAAGTGGACGCGCGGACGATTCGCGCGATCCTCTCGGTCTCAGGCAAACAGCTCGTGCACGAGGTGCTGTGGTGGGGTCCCTGAAGCCTCCTTCGACGAAGCCGCCCGCGGCGAAACCGCCGTCGCAGATGCCTCCGTCGCTGAAGCCCGGCGGAGGTCGCCCTATCGAGGACCCGTACTTCGCGCTTCCCGACGAGACGCCGTTCACCCCGGGCTCGAGCCCGTTCCGGATCAAGGGGTGGGGCTACGAAGGGGACGTGCGCTTCTACGAAGAGTTCGTCCCCGGCGGCGCGGCCGGGATCATCAGGCTCGTGCACGAGAAGGATCCGGCGATGGCGTCGTTCCTCGGCCGCAAGTTCACGCCCGACGGCTGGTACGACGTCATCCCGAAGCTCTATCAAAGCCAGGCCGCGGCGCGCCTCCGCGGGCTCGAGTACCAGGTGCATTGCCGCGAGCTCTCGCGCTGGCACGCGCAAGACAAGTTCAGCGGCATCTATCGCCCGCTGCTGAAGGTCGTGAGCTCGGAGATGCTCGCCGTCTGGATCCCGCGCCTCTCGTCGACGTTCTACGATTTCGGGTCGACCGAATCGCGCGTCGCCGGCGCCAAGCTCGTTCGCGTGACCCGCTTCGGAATGCCGCGCGTGACCGTTCAGTGGTGGGCCGCAGCGGCGACGGGGTACTTCGAGTACGTGCTGCTGACGGCCGGCGCGCGGCATCCGCAGATTCGCTGGTTGCCGACGGAGCCGGACGGCGAGCGGTTGGGGATGGACCTGGTGAAGATGCCCTTCGAGATCACGTGGGCGTAAGGGCTCCTAGTGTAGACCGCGCCGCGCATCGCGCGGACACGCCGTCCGAATTGCCGATGCCGCCGACGAACGCGCTCACGGCGGCGTTCGTCGATCCGGATCTCGAAGCGGAGTTTCAAGCGGCGTACTTCGAGCTCGAAGTGAAGCGGACCGCGCGCTTCAGCCTCGCGGTCGCCAGCTTCTTCTTCCTTGCGTACGGCGTTCACGACGCGTTCTTCCTCGGCGAGCTGCGCGAGCGCGCCTGGTTGATCCGCTATGCGATCTTCCTGCCCGTCGCGGTCGGCGTGCTCGTGTTCGCGCAGACGCGCGCCTTCGCGCGGTTCCATCAGCCGGTGGCGCTCGTGTTCGGGATGGCGGTGAACGTCGTCGTGCTGTGGATCGGCGCCATCGCGCCACCGACGGCGTTCGTTCTGTACACGTCGTACGCGCTGCTCTTCGTCACGCTGGGCCCGTTCATCGCCAAGATGAACGTGACGACGCAATCGATCTACACGGTCGTCTCGACGGCGCTCTTCCTCTTCTTCGCCGCCACCGTGTCGCACCCCGACGCGCCGATCACCGTGTCGATCGCCGGAACGCTCCTGTGCGTCGGCGGCATCGGCGCGATCGTCGCGCGCGCCGAGCAGCTTCAATCACGCCGCGTGTTCATCCAGCGGCAGACGATCGCGACGCAGATGGAGGAGCTCGACGCCGAGCGCGCGAAGTCGGAGGCGTTGCTCCTCAACATCCTGCCCAGCAGCATCGCCGATCGCCTGAAATCGAGCGCCAGCGCGATCGCCGACGGCTTCCCCGAAGTCACGGTGCTCTTCGCCGACATCGTCGGCTTCACGAAGCTCTCGGCGCGGATGTCGCCGCAGGACGTGGTGAGCGGGCTCAACGAGATGTTCTCGACGTTCGACGATCTCGCGGACTCGCTCGGCGTGGAGAAGATCAAGACGATCGGCGACGCTTACATGGCCGTCGCCGGCTTACGCGGGGACAAAGATCACGCGCGCACGATCGCCGAGATGGCGCTGGGGATGGTGCGCGGAGTCGCGCAGTTCAATCGCTTCGACGAGCCGATCAACGTGCGCATCGGGATCCACACCGGACCCGCGGTGGCCGGGGTCATCGGGAAGAAGAAGTTCATCTATGACGTCTGGGGCGACACGGTGAACATCGCCAGCCGCATGGAGTCGCACGGCTTGCCTGGCCAGGTTCACGTGACCGAAGCGACGCATGCGCTGCTCGAGCGCGAGTACGACTTCGAAGCGCGCGGCGAGATCGACGTGAAGGGCAAGGGCCTGATGCGAACGTGGTTCTTGCGCGGCAAGAAGCTCAGCGCGTGACGGCGTCGAGCGTCACGCCGAGCACGCGCTTGGCGATCGGATCGAGCGCCGCGCGCGGACCGACGAAGTGGAATGTGCGGTGCGTGTGGACGAGCGACGCGTGCGGCGCGAGCGCGGCGGCGGGCGAGCTCGTCTCGAGCTCGTAGAAGCCACCGAGCGAAGGCTTGCCGGGCTCGGTGGGGCCGTCGTTGTAGGCGTTGACGACGTCGCCTCCGAACGGCTCCTTCTGCGCTTCCCACATGCTGTTCACGTAGCGATGCCCGCTCGGCGACTCGTCGTACTGCACGATCGTGAGGAGGTTGGCGCTGATGCTGTAGCTGCCGGCGACCTGCCGCGCGCGTGAAGGCGAGAGGCCGATCTTGCTTCGGTAGTGACCGTCGGCCGAGAGGACCAGGTACCCCTCGCGGTCGTGCACCGCGAGGCGATCGGCAGGCACCTTGCCGAAGTAGCGATCGTTGACGACGGGGCCAGCCCCCGCTGGATCGAACGGGATGACGATGCGCGCGTCCGGTGCCGGCGCGAACATGCCGAGGATCCAGACCGAGACGAGCCCTTTGTCTTCGGTCCACGCGGCGTCGCCCGCGTTGGTGATCTGGTTCACGCTCTCGAACGCCACGCAGGCGATCGACGGATCGATCGGCGCGCCGAGATGCGCCGCCGCATCCTTGGCATCGAGGATGCGCACCGTGCGCGCGACGTCGACCGTGAACGACGCTCCTGACACGTTGGCGACGCGCATCGTGCGCGTGAACGCGATCTCGCTCGGCGTTCGCTTCGCGATCGACCAGGTGCCTTGCTGCATCTCGCTCGGCGTCTGCCACGCATCGAACGTGAACGCGCTCCCCTTCGGGAAATACAGACCGAACTGTCCCCCTTCTGGCCCGAGCCAGAAGCGATCTTCGCCGCCGTAGTTGTCGAACTTCGTCCCCGTCTTGCCGGCCTCGATGAACGCGCGGTGCACGAAGCCGAGGCTCCGCCCGCCCTTCGCCACGGCGCTCGTCATGACGCGCGCCTGGTACTTCGCCGAGACCGCGACGCGGCCCCCGCCCGGCGACTCGAGCGTCTGCACGTCGCCGTACGCGGAGAGGAACGCTTCGTCGTCTTCGAACGTCGCTGCGTGGTCGTCGTGCGCGCTCATGCTCTGCCCCTGCCCCTGTCCCGACGCCGTCGTCGGTTTCGATTCGTCAGGCGCGGTCGCGGGCGTGGCCGGCGGTGCCGAGCTGGGCGATGCGCACGCCGCAATCGCGCTCGCGCATGCCGCGTGGATCCATCGCGTCCGCACGAGCGAAAGCGTACCACCGTGAGCGCGCGGCGCGCTTGGACTAAGCTGGCCGCGTGGCGTTGCGGCTCCCGGGAAAGATCGAGCGACGGCTCGCGCTGGCGATCCTGCTCACCGCGGTGCTCCCGCTGGCGGCGGCGTTGCTCCTGGCGACGTCGCTGTTCCGGACCGCGTCGGCCGTCTGGTTCGATCCCGAGGTGGGGCGGCAGCTCGATCGCGGCGTCGACGTCTACAAGGACTACGTCAAGGCGATCAAAGACGACATGCGTCACCAGACCGACGCCATCGCCGCCGACGAGATGCTCCGCATCGCCGCGAAGAAGCACAACAGCGAGCTGGTCGAAGCGCAGCTGAACGAGCTGTTCCCGCGCTTCCCCGAGCTGGTGACGCTGACGGTCGAAGGGAACGGCGGACGCACGCTCGCCACGCGCGATCGCGGCAGGCCGGTCGACGAATCGAAGGAGCGGAGCCTCGAGCAGCGACGCGCGCTCTCCGACGATCCCGACGGCGCCGCGGTGCTGGCCACGTTCGCGATCGACCGCACGCGCCTCGACGAGCTGGAGAAGACGGCGAACGTCGTCACGAAGTACCACGCGCTCGAGCAGTCGCGCGGCGACCTGGTGCGCGGGTACCTGAACGCCTTCGGCGCGCTCCTCGGCGGGACGATGTTCGTCACGCTCGTCCTCGGCATCATCCTGGCGCGCGGCGTGACCAAGCGAATCAACCGGCTCGGCGCGGCGATCAACGTCGTGGCCGGCGGCGACATGTCCGTGCGCGTGCCCGTGACGGGCAACGACGAGCTCGGCGATCTCGCGCGCGCGTTCAATGACATGATCGGCGAGATGGCGCAGTCGCGCGCGCGCATCGAGTTCTTGCAGCGCATCGGCGCGTGGCAAGAGATGGCGCAGCGGCTGGCGCACGAGATCAAGAACCCG
>PLXW01000060.1 GCA_003151595.1 Myxococcales bacterium | reverse complement strand
ATGAAGCTGATGAACGAGATCGAGGCCGAGTGCTCCGGAACCGTCCTCGAGGTCTTCGCCCAGAACGGCAAGAGCGTCGAGTACGGGCAGCGCCTGTTCCGGATCAAGAAGGCCTGAGCCCCGGGGCGCGCCCGGTCCCCCGCCGCGATGTTCAAGAAGATCCTGATCGCGAATCGTGGCGAGATCGCCCTGAGAATCCTGCGGGCCTGCCGCGAGCTCGGGGTCAAGACGGTGGCGGTCCACTCCGAGGTCGACGCCCGCGCCCTGCACGTGCGGTTCGCCGACGAGGCGGTCTGCATAGGTCCCGCCGCGGCGCAGAAGAGCTACCTGTACATCCCGGCGATCATCAGCGCCGCTGAGATCACGGGCGCCGACGCCATCCATCCCGGGTACGGCTTTCTGTCGGAGAACGCCGAGTTCGCGCGGATCTGCGCCAAGTGCTCGATTAAGTTCATTGGCCCCACCCCGGAGGCCATGCAGGCCTGGGGCGACAAGGTGAGCGGGAGGAAGAACGCGGAGCGGTTCGGGCTCCCGCTGCTCCCCGGCAGCCCCGTGCTCGAGGGGGCCGCACACGCCGCGCGCGAGGCCAAGAGGATCGGGTACCCGGTCATTCTCAAGGCGAGCGGCGGCGGCGGAGGCCGCGGAATGCGCATCGTCCGCAACGACGAAGAGATGCCCGACGCCTTCGCGGGCGCCCAGCGCGAGGCGGAGACGTGGTTCAAGAACCCGGACGTGTACTGCGAGAAGTTCGTCGAGCGACCACGCCATATCGAGTTCCAGGTGCTCGCCGACGGGCACGGCGGCGTATGGACGTTCGGCGAGCGCGAGTGCTCCCTGCAGCGTCGCCATCAGAAGATCGTCGAGGAGGCCCCCAGCCCGGCGATGACTCGAGAGAAGCGCCAGGCCATCGCCGAGATCATTCGCGGGGCCGTGCGCGAGACCGGGTACACGTCGCTCGGTACGCTCGAGTTCTTGATGGACGAGGAGCGCAACCTCTACTTCCTCGAGATGAACACGCGCGTTCAGGTCGAGCACCCCGTGACCGAGATGGTCACCGGCGTGGACCTCGTCGCCCTGCAGATTCGCGCCGCCGCCGGCGAGAGGCTGGACCTGCCGGACACCCGCCCGTGGAGCTTCCGCGGCCACGCCATCGAGTGCCGCATCAACGCCGAGGACCCGAAGACCTTCGCGCCCTGGCCCGGCCTCATCACCGAGTGGAACCCGCCAGGCGGGGCTGGCGTGCGCGTCGACTCGGGCGTGTACGGCGGCTGGCGGGTGCCGGCGGACTACGACTCTCTCATCGCGAAGCTCATCGTTCACGCGTCGACGCGCGAGAAGGCGATCATTCGCATGCGACGCGCGCTCGACGAGTTCATCGTGGCTGGGATCCGCACGAACATCGAGCTTCACAAGGCCCTGCTCGCCGATCACGAGGTGGTGAGCGGCACGATGACGACGCGCACCGTCGAGCGGGTCAGCGCTCGCTGGCACCCTTGACGGACTACCTCGGCGACCGGTTTTCGCGTAGAGATGGCGCCGTGAAGAACGCCACACGTCCGCTCGCTGGCGGTGCCTGCCTCGTCGCGATCGCGTGCGCCCTCACCGCCTGCCCGACGACGACGGTCGCGACCGGGTACACGCCGATCACGGGCATCGTCATTCGCTCGTCCGCGCTGGTCGCCGGCTACGGATGCGGCACGGCGGATGACCAGGTCTATCGGTACGCGGCCGTCGTTTCGTATGCGAGCGCGGACGGAGGAGCGGACGGGGGCGTGTGCTCGGCCGGGACCGCGTCTGGCAATCCGTACTGGGTCGACGTCTTCGACTGCTTCACGGACGGCGTGTTCGAGAATCTGCCCCAGTCGGACACCGGCGTTCAATCCTTCGACGTGAAGGTCTACGCCTTCACCAAGTCCGGCTACGACGGCAGCGGGCTACCCGCCAGCCTGCAGTGCGTGGACGGAGGAGCGTGCCCGGTCCAGAGCCTGTGCCCGGTGCTGGCGGCCGCCCCGGAGGCCCGATGGACGACGACGTGCACCGCGACGCAGCAGCAGGGCATCCCCGTCCTCGCCGTGTGCGGCCCGCTCGGGAGCGGGAGCACGGCCGGCGGCGGGGAGGTGGACGGCTCGGACGCGGCGGATGTCGCGGACGCGTGGGACGCCACGAGCAGCGCGGATGTCACCGATGCGGCCCCCGACGAGCCCGACGGCGGGGGCTGAGCCGCCCCCACCGAACGCTAGCGCTGGCGGCTACCGGCCCGCGCCACTAAAGTGAAGAGCGATGGACCGACCGCAGACGGTCTCCCTGGCCTTCCCGCGGCCCGGGCGTGCGCTTTCGACCGTCCTGGTCGCGATGGCGGTGCTGGGCGTCACGATCGCGTTTCTCACGGCGTTCTTCTCGGGGGGCGACGCCATCTTCGGCGGGCTCGCGTGCCGACCGTCCACCGCGTTCCTCGAGCCCTGGCGGCTCCTGACCTCGGGCCTGCTCACCAGCCCGGCTCAGTGGAGTCACCTGCTCTTCTCCCTGATGGGCCTCTACTTCCTGGGCGCGCCGCTCGAGCGCCGCTGGGGAGGGTGGCGGCTCGTGCGGTTTCTGGCGGTCGCCGTCGTGCTCGGCAATCTGACGACCATCGCCGTCGACAGGCTGGGCCCGGCCGACAAGCTCGGTCGTTTCCACCCTCAGGAGATGTTCGGGCCAGCCGCCGCAATCGCAGCGGTCGCCGTCGCCTGGTCCCGCGAGTACGCCCAGTCGACGGTCAACTTGCTGTTCTTCCTCCCCGTGCGCGGCAAGGTTCTCCTCTGGATCACGATCGGGTTCTGCGTGCTCGATCTGGTGTATCCGGCCGGAATGCCCGAGGGGGTCGCCGCGCCTTTCGGCGGCGTGCTCGCCGGCCTGCTCCTCGGGGGCTCTCCGTCGATCGCTCGCACCGCTTGGCTGCACGTCCGGCTGGCCCTTCTGCGGCGGCGGGCCACGACCGTGAGCGTTCATGACGTTCTGGCGCGAAAGCCGCCGCGCAAGCGGGCGGGCGCGCCTCCGCTTCGCGTCGTCCCCGGGGGCCTCGAGGAGGTCCTGAAGAAGCGGACGCCACCCAAGGACAAGCGGTACCTCAACTAGCCATGTGGACCCACCGCCACCTGCTCGGCATCGCGCAGCTCGCGCGAGAAGACATGGTTCGCCTCCTCGACGACGCCGAGCGGTTCTTCACGATGCCGCGAGAAGAGGCGAAGGGCGCGAGGGTGCTCCACGGCCGGACGATCATCAACCTGTTCTTCGAGTCGTCGACGCGCACGCGCACGTCGTTCGAGGTCGCAGGCAAGCGCCTCGGCGCCGACGTGATCAACGTCTCGCCGCAGACTTCGAGCGTCACGAAGGGAGAGACGCTCCTCGACACCGTGCGAAACCTCGAAGCATTGCGCGCCGACGCGATCGTCCTGAGGCACGCGTCGTCGGGCGCCCCCGATTTCGTCGCGTCGCACACGCACACCTCGATCGTGAACGCCGGCGACGGCTCTCACGAGCACCCTACCCAGGCTCTCCTCGACGGATTCACCATTCGCCGCAAGAAGACGAAGATCGAGGGACTGGTCGTGGCGATCTGCGGCGACATCCTGCATTCGCGGGTGGCCAGGTCGAACGCCCTGCTGCTCGGGGCGATGGGGGCCGAGGTCCGCCTCTGCGGCCCGCGGACCTTGATGCCCCGCGAGGCCGGGACGCTGGGGCCGACCGTGCGGCTCTTCGACCGCGTCGAAGCTGCGGTCGACGGCGCCGACGTCGTGATGATGCTCCGCATCCAGAACGAGCGCCTCTCCGGCGCCATGATCCCGACGACCCGCGAGTACGCGAGGACCTTCGGGCTGACCGCTGCCGTGCTGGCGCGCGCCAGGCCGGACGCCATCGTCATGCACCCGGGTCCCATCAACCGCGGCGTCGAGATCGACTCGCGGATCGCGGATGGCGACCGGAGCGTGATTCTCGACCAGGTGGAGGCCGGGGTCGCGGTGCGCATGGCCGTCCTCGAGCGACTGGTCGCCGCGAGCGACGCTCAGCGGGCGAGGCAATGACGAAGGGAAACAGCGACGCGCCGCTCGGCGTGTTCGACTCGGGCCTCGGGGGCCTGACTGTGGTCCGCGCTCTGCGCGAGCTGATGCCTCTGGAACGGATCGTGTACCTCGGCGATACCGCGCGCGTCCCTTATGGCACCAAGGGGGCGGCGACGGTCGTCAAGTACGCGCTCGCGTGCGCGCGCCACCTCGTCGCTCGCGACGTGAAGGCCCTGGTCGTCGCGTGCAACACCGTGAGCGCTGTCGCGCCCGAGCGGCTTCGCGTGGAGCTGGACGTGCCGGTGCTGGGCGTCGTGGAGCCGGGCGCGCGGGCAGCGGTGGCCGCGACGCGCATCGGACGCATCGGCGTGCTGGCGACGGCCGGAACGATCGCGTCCGGGGCGTACGTGCGCGCCGTGGCGCAGCTGTCGACACGCGCCGAGGTGGTCGGGCAGGCCGCCCCGCTGCTGGTGCCGCTCGCCGAGGAGGGCTGGCTCGACGGCGAGGTGCCCCGGCTGGTGGTACGCCGCTACGTGGCGCCCCTCGCTCACGCGGGGGTCGACGTGGTCGTGCTCGGCTGCACACACTACCCGCTGCTACGGGGTATCATCGAGGATGCCGTGCGCACCCAGATCGGGCCCGAGGTGGCCGTGGTCGACAGCGCCCGCGCCACGGCGTCCGATGTGCTGGCGTTCCTGAGCGCCCGAGGCCTGGCCCGCCAGGCGCCAGCGCCCGCGAGCCCCGTGCAGCTGCTCGTGACGGACGTGCCGAGCTCGTTCCGCGAGGTGGCGTCGAGGTTCCTGGGAAGCGACGTGGGCGAAGTCGAGCAGGTGAACCTCTGAGGCGCCCCCGCCGCGCCGGGGGGCATCACTCCTGGATGCGCAGCAACTTCGGGGGCGTTGCCGCCACGCCGCTCCGCGCGATGGCGTCCAGGGCGCGCCGCACGTCTCGCTCGACGGCCTCGTGGGTCAGCATGACGATGTCGACCGGAACGCCGCTCGACCCTCCGCCGCCGTCCTGAACCATCTGTTCGATCGAGACGCTCGCCTCGCCGAGGGCTCCCGCCAGGCGAGCGAGGACCCCCGACCGGTCGTGCACCTGAAAGCGCAGGTAGTAGCGCCCCCGGACGTCGTCGAGAGCCGTCAGCGGCCGCACCTTCGGCTGGATGCCCCGCGTCGCGAGGCCCGCCACACCGCTCAGGCGCGCCCGTGCGACGTCCGCCACGTCGGCTATGACGCTCACCGCGGTCGGCATGTCTCCGGCGCCGCGTCCCGAGAGCAGGCACGGCCCGAGCGCCCGGCCCTCGAGCGCGATCGCGTTCAGGACGCCGTTGACGTTCGCCAGGGGAGTGTCCCGTCGCACGAGCGCGGGGTGGACGCGCAGCTCCACGCCCTCGTCGCGATCGCGCCCGATCGCCAGATGCTTGACGACGAAACCGAACCGCTCGGCGAACCGGTGGTCGACCGGATCGATGCCACGGATGCCCTCGGTCGCGACGCGATCGGCTTCGACTCTCGCCCCGAACGCGAGCATCGCGAGGACCACCAGCTTGTGGGCCGCGTCGTGCCCGTCCACGTCGAGGCTCGGATCGGCTTCGGCGTAACCCTTCGCCTGCGCTTCGCGCAGGGCGGCGGCGAAATCGAGGCCGGCGGTGCGCATGCGGGTCAGCATGTAGTTGCAGGTGCCGTTGACGATCCCTTCGAGGCGCACGACCCCGTCGCCGGCGAGCGCGTCGCGAAGGACGCGAACGACCGGGATTCCGCCTCCGACGGACCCCTCGAACCCCAGGTCGACGCCGTTCGCAATGGCGCGGTCGATGAGGGCCGGCCCATGCATCGCGAGGAGCATCTTGTTGGCGGTGACGACGCTGCGCTTGGAGTCGATCACGCGCTCGACGTACGAGCGCGCCGGAGCCACCCCGCCCATCACCTCGACGTACACGTCGATCGACGCGTCGCCGAGGAGCGCCTCGGCGTCCGTGGTGAGCCGCGAGCGATCGAGCTCCGGAACGCGGCTCTTGCCCTTGTCGCGGACGAGAACGCGCGCGACCTCGAGCGGCGCACCGACGCTCTGCGCCAGGTACGCCGCGTTGGCCCGGAGCAGGTGGAGGACCCCTCCCCCGACGGTGCCGCAGCCCAGCAGGCCGAGACGGATCGGTTTCATCCGACGCACTCTACCAGCAAGAGCGCTCCCGCTTCGCTCGTCAGTTGGTGGCCGGCGTGGGCTGCGCCGGCTTCTCCTCGGCCTTGGGCTTCGGCATCTCCTCGAGCGCCGCCTCGAGCACCTGGTCCATCTTGCTGACGAAGACGAACTCGAGGTCGCTCTTCACTTCGGCCGGCACCTCGTCGAGGTCCGCCTTGTTCCGCTCGGGGACCAGCACGCGCTTGATGCCGGCCCGGTGGGCGGCGAGCACCTTCTCCTTCAGCCCGCCGATGGGCAGGACGCGCCCCCGGAGAGTGATCTCTCCGGTCATGGCGACGTCGTGCCTGACCCGGATGCCGGTCAGCATCGACACGAGCGCGGTGAACATCGTCACCCCGGCGCTCGGCCCGTCCTTCGGCATCCCGCCGGCCGGAATGTGGATGTGAATATCGCTCTTCTCGAGGAAGTCCTTCGCGATGCCGTACTTCTCGGCGTTCGTCCGGACGTACGAGAGCGCAGCCTGCGCGGACTCCTTCATCACGTCGCCGAGCTGTCCGGTCAGCTGGAGCTTGCCGGTCCCGAACATGCGCGTCGCCTCGATGAAGAGGATCTCGCCGCCGACGCTCGTCCAGGCCAGGCCCGTCGCGACGCCCGCCTCTTCGGTGCGCTCGGCGACCTCGCTGGTGAACTTCTGCGCGCCGAGGAACTCGCGGACCTGCTCCTCGCCGTCGATCTTGCGCGGCGTCGTGTCGCCCTCGGCGATCTTCACGGCGACCCCGCGGATGATGCTCGCGATCTGGCGCTCGAGCGTGCGCACGCCGGCCTCGCGGGTGTACTGGTCGATCGCGATGTCGACCGCGGCGTCGGTGATGTCGAGCTGCTCTTTGGTGATCCCGTGCTCCTCGAGCTGCTTCGGGATGAGGTGCCGGCGGGCGATCGCGAGCTTCTCGCGCCTGGTGTACCCGGGGATCTCGAGGATCTCCATGCGGTCGCGGAGCGGAGCGGGGATGGGATCCGCGATGTTCGCCGTCGCCACGAACATGACGTTCGACAGATCGTAGGGGATCTCGAGGTAATGATCCGCGAACGTGTTGTTCTGCTCCGGATCCAGCACCTCGAGGAGCGCCGCGGCCGGATCGCCACGGAAGTCGTGCCCGATCTTGTCCACCTCGTCCATCATGAAGACGGGGTTGATCGTCCCGCCCTTCTTCATCCCCTGCACGATCTGGCCGGGGAGCGCGCCGACGTACGTGCGCCGGTGGCCGCGGATCGCGGCTTCGTCGTGCACTCCACCGAGCGAGATGCGGACGAACTTGCGCCCCAGCGAGCGCGCGATGCTGCGGCCCAGAGACGTCTTGCCCACGCCGGGCGGACCGATGAGGCAGAGGATCGGCCCCTTCTTGTCCTTCTTGAGCTTGCGGACCGCCAGGTACTCGAGGATGCGCTTCTTGACCTTTTCGAGCCCGTAGTGGTCCTCGTCCAGCACCTTTCGAACGGCGCTGATATCCATGTTGTCCGGCGTCTGCACGTGCCACGGCAGGTCCAGGATCCAGTCCAGGTACGTACGGACGACGGTGTACTCCGCGCTGCCCACCTGCATGTTGCGCAGGCGCTTCAGCTGCTTCTTGGCAACCTGCTCGGCCTCCTGGGGGAGGTTCGCCTTCGCGATGCGCTCCTCGAGGCCGTCGAGGTCTCCCTGATCTCCGTCGTCCTCGCCGAGCTCCTCCTTGATGGCCTTCAGCTGCTGGCGCAGGACATACTCGCGCTGGTTTTTCCCCATCTCCTCCTTGATCTGGGAGTTGATGCGCTCGCGCATCTTGAGGATCTCGAGCTGACGCGTCAGGAGCTTGAGGACCTTGCGGATCCGCTCCTTCACGTCCACCGTCTCGAGGAGCCCCGCCTTCTCGTCGACGGGCGCGTCCAGGTTGGCGGCCACGAGGTCGGCGAGAGCGCCCGGCGCCTGGATGGAGTCGATGAGCGAGCCGGCCTCTCGAGGCAGCTCCGGCATGAGCTGGATCACTTGCTTCGCGATGTCGCGCAGGCTCATGCTCAGCGCCTCGGCCTCGTCATCACCCGTGTGGGTCTCGTTCAGGCGCCCGATCTTCGCCTTGAGATACGGCGCCGACTGGGTGACGTCTTCGAGCCGGATTCGCTCGAGGCCCTGCAAGATGAGGGAGTAGTTGCCGGAGCTGTGCTTGAGCGCCTTGAGGACACGCGCCGCGCAGCCGACGTGATGAAGGTCGTCCTTGCCGGGGTCGTCGGTCGAGGGATCGCGCTGCGCGAAGATCGCTATGACGGGGGCCGACAGGTTGTCGACGTCCTCCACGAGGGCGACGGACTTCTCGCGACCGACGTCGAACGGAGCCACCGCACCCGGAAACAGCACGGCGTTGCGGATCGGCAGGACGGGCAGCTCTTCGCCGAACTGAATCGCTTCCTCGTCGGGCCGTCCGGGGGTCTGTTTCTTGTCCGACATGTCTCGCTACCTCTCGGTGGGGGCGACCTCGCGGGCTCTGCTCCCGCATTTCGCATCCTAAGCACGCCTCTGCCGGCACGCCACCGCGGATATTAGGGGGCGGCGACGGTGCGAGCGGGATCGAGGGTGTGGATCGCGAGGCCGGTGGCGATCTTGGGATGGAAGAAGGTGCTCTTCTGGGGCATCACCTCCCCGGCTTCAGCCACTTCCCGCACCTGGGCGACGGGAGGCGCGTTCATCAGGAACAGCGCCTGACCCCGGCCGCCGCGAAGCTGCGCGAGGGCCGCCGGAGCGTCCTGCGGGTACCAGAGGTTGGTCTTCGCCGCCTGGGCCTCCGGGGTGATGCCCAGGATGTGCTCGAGGATGCCGGAATGCAGTACGGCGACGTCGGTCTTGCGGAGCGCGGGGTGCTTCGACGCCAGGGTCGGATGCGCGCTCAGGTCCGCGTCTGCGCGAACCGTGAGCAGGGCCACCCGCCCGTCGACCCCGGCTGCGGCGACGCTGGGCCCGATGCTCGCCGCCTGGCGCAGCGCGTCGAGGACGGTCTCCGCGGTCGCTCCGCGCTCGAGCTCCCGCGCGGAGAAGAACGGAACGGCTCGCTTCACGAGATCATCGAAGGAGAAGGTCGGCAGAGAGTGCACGTGGCGGTGTGTGGGGAACACCACGAGGTTCGGGTCGTCGCCGTTCGCGACGAACGTCATGAAGTACATGTGCTCTGCTCGCTCGTGCGCACCGGGGTGGGCGGCCCCCGTCTCCTCGGCGTAGCGCACGGCCGTCTCGTAGCGGTGGTGTCCGTCGGCGATGAGCAAGGTCGAGCGGGCGACGCCCTCGACGATGGCCCTCACGGCGTCGCGGTCGCGCACCTTGGCGAGGGCGTGGCGGACCCCGTCGGGCGTGGTGAACTCGGCGAGCGAGTCCGCCCTGGCGAGAGGCGCGTTCAGCTCACCTCGCGGGTCGCGATAGAGCATGAACCCGGGGCTCAGGTTCGCCTGCGTCGCCCGGAAGAGCTTGAGCCGATCCTCTTTCGGACCGGACAGCGTGCGCTCGTGGGGAAGCACGATGCGCTCGGAGAACGGGACGAGCCGGACGAGCGCGAGGAACCCCCTCCTCGTCAACGGGCGGGCGCCGGGGCCGCCTCCAGGGGGGAGAAACGTCTGGTCGTAACGGTAGAACGCCGGCTCCGGATCGCGCGCGAGCGTCCCTTCGCCCTTCCAGCGCTCGAACAGCTCGGCCGCGTTCGCGTACTTCGCGTCCCCCTCGCCCTCCGGGAGGATCAAGCGCACCACGTTGTGTGGCTCGCGCGCGGCGAGCGCGGCCCGCTCTTCGGGCGAGATGACGTCGTACGGGGGTGCCACGACGCTCCCGAGTCCGCCCGGCAAGCGAGCGAGGTCGTAGCGTAGAGGGGTTAGCGGGGCGATTTCGGCCATGGGCATCCCAGGTTGGTAGGTTATCGGCCCCCCCGGGCACGGCGTCCGATGTCTCGCCGGTGGTGTTCCCCCGGCCAGTGAATACCATCGACGACCTCGTACGCGACTCGCGCCGCGTCCTCGAGCGTGGCGCCGGAGGCGCCCACCGTGAGGACGCGCCCTCCGGACGTCACGACGGCGCCGTCCGCAGAGAGCGCGGTGCCGGCATGCAGGACGAATGCGCGCGGCGGAAGCGGCCGATCGAGGCCCTCGATCCGGTCGCCGGCGCGCGGCTTGCCGGGATACCCCGCCGCCGCCATGACGACCGACAGGGCCGCGATCGGAGCGGCCTGCGCGGGCGCGTGCGGGACCTTGCCGCCGGCCGCACCGTGGAGCAGCTCGAACCAGTCGCCGGCGTACGTCGGGACGAGGACGGCGGTCTCCGGATCTCCGAACCGCACGTTGTACTCGAGGACCTGCGGCCGGCCGCGGTCGATCATGAGACCGACGAAGAGCACCCCGCGGAAAGGGGCCCCCTCGGCGGCCATCCCGTCGAGCGTCGGCCGGACGATCTCACGCGTGACGCTCTCGAGGACCGCGGAATCGACGACCGGCGCGGGCGCATAGGCGCCCATCCCGCCGGTATTCGGCCCCTGGTCTCCGTCGCCCACGCGCTTGTGGTCCTGGGCCGGCGCGAGGGCCACCGCGCCGATGCCGTCGCACACGACGTGGAAGCTCGCCTCCTCGCCCGCCAGGCGTTCCTCGAGGACGACGACGCGTCCGGCATCGCCGAACTCGCGCTTGCGCATGAGCCGGTCGATGGCGTCGCACGCCTCGTCGACGGTCTCGGAGACGACGACACCCTTGCCGGCCGCGAGCCCGTCGGCCTTCACGACGGGCGGGCGGGCCGCTGCGCGCACGTGGCGCTCCGCGGCGTCGGCGTCCTCGAACACGGCGAATCCGGCCGTGGGAACGGCGTGGCGCTCGCAGAACCTCTTCATGAACGCCTTCGACCCCTCGAGCCGGGCAGCGGCCCTGGTCGGTCCGAATGCGCGTACGCCCCGGGCGACGAGGGCGTCGACCAGGCCCAGGGTCAGCGGCAGCTCGGGCCCGACGACCACCAGATCCGCCTTCTCGCTCACGGCCAGCTCGACGAGGCCCGGCACGTCGTCGACCCGGACCGGAGCGTTGCGGCCGACCGCCGCCGTTCCTGCGTTGCCGGGGGCGAAGAGCACGTCGTGGCCCGAGGCGGCGATCGCCGTCCCCAGCGCGTGCTCGCGCGCCCCGGCCCCGACGATGACGACGCGCGCTCGGCTGCTCATCCCGAAGACGCGAGCGGGTAACACGGCAGCGGGCGGCGCGCCAGAGGCATGCCGCTCGCCAAGCACCTGGTCGAGAGCGTATCCTCGGATCCGTGCTCGACGGTGCGTCCCCCCCTCCGGCCATTCGCATCACCCGCCCATATACGACGGAGGACGAGTATCTCGATCAGGAGCTCGGCACCATCACGCGGACGAGCATCACGCTGGTCGGCGCGCAGCCGCGGCCAGAGGGGGCGATGCTCCGTTTCGAGCTCGTCCTGCCCTCCGGAGTCGTCCTGGTCCGCGGCGAGGGGCGCGTCGTGGGCTACAAGCAGGAGGCACATCACGGCGTGGGCGGGGTCACCCTCCGCTTCACGCGGCTGGACGCGCGCTCCAAGACGCTCATCGACAAGGCGGCCGGCCTTCGCGAGAAACGTCGCTCGTCGTCGCCGCCCGGAGCCGCTCTACAGCCGCGTCCCCTTCCAGTTCCAGTGCCCGCCGCCCCGGCCGTGTCGCAGCCGGTGTCCCCTCCCGCCGCCGCTCCGACCGGCGAGCGCGAGGACCTTCTCGACCGGCTGCGCGCGCGCGCCAAGGTGCTGGACCCCGACGCCGTGAGACGGATACTCGAGCGCCGCCGCCAGGCCTGATTCCCCGCGATCACGGCCCGAATCTGGGCAAGGCGCCTCCTCCCGCGCCATTGCCCGCGGGAACGAAGTCCAGGTGGTCGAACACCCCGCGCACGGCCCAGACGAGGAATCCGTCGGCTCGCTTCGACTGCTTGACCCTCGCGTCGGCCAGCTCCAGGAGACCCGGCGCCGAGGAGCCGGGAGCGCCGAAGAGGCTCTTGGTGACGTCGCTCTTCCCGCGGTAGGCGTCGCTGAGCCGGAAGCGGACGACCAGATCGGCGAGTGAGTCGCTCAAGTTGTCGCGAAGCGTGATGCGGCCGTCCCCCTGAACGTCGAGGTCCTTTCCGCCCGCCGTCAGCTTGGTGATCTTGAGCAGCCCATCCTTCGCCTCGCCCGCGAACGTGAGCGTGCCGACGTCGAGCCGTGGGAGCGCTAGCCCCCCGGTGGACTTCGGATTGCCGTCCCCGATCGCAGCCTCTTTGATCTCGAGGGCGATGCTCCCGGTCGCCTTGGACGCCTTGCCGCCCGGCAGGGCGAGCCGCACCGTGCCGCTCAGCTTGGCCTTGATCGGCACCGGCGGCGGCTCGGCCCCGGCTTCGACGGAGCGCAGCGGGCGCAGGGCCTCGCGGATCGTATTCGCGAAGCCGCGCGCGATCGGCTCGACCTTGCCGAGCTCGATCGAGTCGAACGTCAGGTCGATCGACTCGTCCTTGTCCGAATGCTCGAGGCTGCCGCTCGCCTCCCCGCCGAATCCGCTGGCGTCGAAGCTCACGCCGCCCACGCCGACGTGCACCGTGGCCTCGTCGACCTCGAGCTTGGCGATGGGCTTGCCCGCTTCGGTCGGCGCGAGCAAGAGGTGAATCCCCGTCAGGTCGAGGCCGGTCAGCCAGTGGCCGCTCATCTCGTCGATCTGGAGCTCCATCCGTCCTCCGGCGGCCCGCTGGCCGTCGTTGAACGAAGCGACGACGCGCTCCTTGGCCCTCTCGTACGGGAAGCACAGCCTCGCGAACAGGCCGAGGCAGAAGAGGTAAAAGAGCGGGTACCCGACGTAGCCGACGTAGCCGGAGTACTTGAGCAGGCGTTCCTTCATGGCTGCGAGCTCCCCGCGGGCGGCGCGACGTCCGCCACGTCCGCCCTGTCGTACGAAGACACCCCGACCTCGACGTCGTAGGAGTCGCTCTCGCCGCTGCGCTTGCGGAGGTCCAGCCGGGTGACGGCCACCGGGTACCCGCTCTTCTCGAGGGCCTCGAGGAAGCGCGCGAGCGGCAGCATTCCCGTTTTCTTCAGGTGGACGTTGGTGGCGTGCTCCGTGTAGCGCTTGCCGTGCGGCACGTCCGGCAGCGGAGTGGCCTCGGTCACCTCGAGCTTCTGCTGGCGCGCGGCCTGCTCCAGGTAGCCGGCGAGCGGGGGCGCCCTGCGGCCGTACCGGACCGCGATCGCCTCCTTCTTGGCCTGCCGCTCCTTCACGCGACTGCGGGCGTCCTGGACGTCGGCGAGTGCCTGGCGCAGCTCGTCGTTGTCCGAGCGGCTCGAGTGGACCATGGCCTCGACCCCGAAGGGTACGGCGAGCACCGTGACCAGCGCACCCACCGCGCCCAGCACGGAGAGGAGCCTGCGCTCGCGAGGGTTCATCGTCAAGATGGGGCCGGCCACGTCACTTCCCTCCCGCGCCGCTCTGAGCGTCGCCCTTCTTCTTGGGGGCCACGTGCACGTCCGCCGCGCACTTCAGGTCCATCTCGAGCAAGTACTTCTGCCGCTCGCTCCCGACGGCCTGCGTGGTGTTCTTGATCTTGACGTCCTTCATGCACTTGTCCTCGGCCAGCGAGGACGCGATCGACTGCGCGTCGGGGATCGACCCCACGATCCCGCGCACGACCACGTGTCCCTTCTGGACGTCGAGCTCCTCGACGTCGTGCGTCATCGTCGTGGGCACCGCCTCGGACAGGCGCACCATGACGTCGAACGCGTCGGCGTGCGGCATCGGGTCCTCGTCGGTAAGCGCGACCTCTTTGGAGAGCAGGTCCTGGGCATCCTGCGCGGTCGTCGCCTCGGTCCCCAGGACTTCCTGGGTCACGGCGCCGAGGGCGCCCTCGAGTGCGTCTCGCTCCTTGTGCACGGCGTGCAAGCGCGCCAGAGCGCTGAACGCGAAGCTGACGAGGATGACCGCAGCCAGCCCGGCGAGCACCGGGACGCGCTCGCGGACCCAGGCGTAGCCGCCCTCGAAGGCCAGCTCGCCGCGCCGCAGGTTCATGCCCGCACCGCGACCTGCGAGCGAGAGCGCCAGGGCGACCGCCTTGGCGTATCGCGGGACCTCGCGCAAGCCCTCCGCGCCCAGCGCAGGGTCGGGCAACAGCTGCACCGGGACCTCGAGCTCGCCGGAGAGGAACCCCTCCGCGCCCGACGCGAACGCACCGCCCCCGCACAGGAAGACGCGGGTGGGCGCAGCACCGCCCTGCGCCCGGTGAGCCCCGAAGCTGACCCGGATGTCCCGCGCGAGCCTCGGCGCGGTCGCCGGCAGCCCGTCGGTGCCGAGCGACAGCGTGCGCGCGAAGACCGCCTCACCCCGCTCGAGCACGAGAACTTCGCTCGCCTTCGCGCCCAGATCGACGATGGCGACGCTCTCGGCCTCCGACAGGGCCGGGATGAACGGCACGAGGGCGCCGAGCGAGAGCGCGCCGACGCCGACACGCTCTGGCTCGAGCCCAGTCGCCTCCTTCACGAGATCGATGCGCGCACGCACGTCCTCGACCCGCGCGACCGCGGCGACGAGAAGCAGCTGCCCCCCTTCGCCGCCGTGCTCGAGGAGCCGCCAGTCGAACACGGCGCCTGCGAGGTCGAACGGCACCTGCGCCTCGAGCTCGTAAGTGAGGACGTCGGCGAGCTGCTTCTGCGCGGCGGCCGGGAGGAGCAGCCGGTGGATCGCGGCGCGGGAGCCGTCGATCGCCACGGCGACCGCGTCGGCGCCCTGCGCCTCGCCCTCGAGCGCCTCGCGCGTCGCGGCGCGCACGGCCTCGACCACGCTCCCGCTCGCCGCGACGTCCGCGGCGGCCAGACGCACGAGCGCGACCTTGCGGTACGTCGAGCGCACGACCGCCGCCTTGACGCTCGAGCTCCCTATGTCGATGCCTACCCACGTGGGCATGCCGCTATCTCTCCTCGCTTCACTCGATGTTGTAATAGAGAACCTGTCCGCCGACGCTCGGCTGCAGCGCGGCGGCGATGCCGTTCTGGGTCTGCCCCGCCGCATTGACCTGGCTGCTCTGCGGCGTCGCCTGGGAGCCGGCCGGCGCGGCGGAGCCGATCATCGACGAGAGACCCGACAGGGTCGCGGCGGCGCGGAAGTCGACGACTGCGTGGATCTTCACGCGCGTCTCGCGCTTGAATCCCTTCACCACGCCGACCGAGTACACCGAGAAGACCTTGCTCTCCGTCGTGATGCTGCTGGCCATGTCGGCGTCGGACTGGAACTTGATCGGCTTGATCCCGAGCGTCGTGAACAGCGGCCCGAGCATTCCTCCGCCCTTCATCGTGGCGATGAAGTCGTTCGCCGAGCCGTAAAGGGGCGCGCCCATCGAGATCCCCTGGGCCATGGTGATCGCCGTGATGAAGAGCTGCAGCTGCGTCGGATCGGTGCACACCTCGGCCTGGGGTGCACCGGCGCAGACGAGGGAGAACAGCGTCATCGCGTTGGCGCTGTTCACGTTGACCTGCCCCTGACCCCAGACCGTCACCTCGCGCTTCTTGGGGTTGGTCGGGTCGGGGTCGACGAAGGTGGCCCAGAAGTCGTCGGTGACGCCCCGCACCATGTGCAGCTCCTCGAGCGAGTCGTACGGGGCGTTCTTCCGGCGGTACGGCTTGGGGAGCAGCTGGTAGTACGCGTCCTCGGCGGCGTTCGCCGAGGACGCGGCCGTCACGTCGCACGAGTACAGCTGCTCGTCCTGGTCCGCCCAGTCGATGATCGCCGAGCACGTGGCGAACCGGTCGTTGAAGTTGCCGCCCGGGTCGCGCTGCTCGAAGAGGGGGCCGTACTGCAGCGGCGCCATCCGCCCCATGAGCAGCTTGGCGAGGCGAAGGTGCGCGATCGAGTTGGACGCTCCCATGTTGACGTTGAGCTTCGAGTCCTCGTCGACGATCACCACGTCGAAGCGCCCGCCGCTGAGGCCCAGGTTCTTGCCCAGCGAGAGGTCCAGGCCCGCGAAGCCGGCGAAGTCCTGCGACGCCTCCTGATCGTTGAACGCGCCGAGGATGCGGTCCGCGTACTCCCACACCGGCAGCTGCGGCGGAGCGCGCTTCATGAACATGAAGAGCGGGGCGATCGCCGAGCGCATCGTCGGCTCCGCCGCGATGAGCAGGCGCGAGAGGTTGACGGCGCTGCGGGCGAAGTACTCGGCCTTGACGCCGTCGCGCACGGAGGTGGCCGCCGCCAGCTCCGCTCCGGCGTCGTCCTGCAGCTCGGCGAGCATCACGATCATGATCGCGATGGCTCCGAGGACCATGATGAGGGCGACGCCGCCCTCTCTCTTCCGGAGGCGCGCCCTGCGGGCCGCCCTCGAGGGGGAGCCGGCGCGGCTCACTGCGAGATCCCGAAGGCGAGAGGTTGCTGGATGGGGAGAAACACCTTCGTGGTGTAGTCGTACGGCGGCCCGGCCCCGACTCCCCGCAGGACGAGGTGGATGCTGACGGCGAGGGGCAGTCGATTGGGCTGCCCCGCCACCTGCGTCGAGTCCCAGGAGTCGGTCCACCGGCCGGTCGACGGGTCGAGGTACTGGAGGTCGAAGACGTCGATGTCCTCGGCGACGACGTTGACGACGCCGCCCTTGCCGGGAAAGACGTCGATCGGAGACTGCTCGCGCCTCACGAGGTCCGTCTTGTCGCTCACGTCGGGGTCCTTGACGCTGAAGTAGCCGACCTCGGCCTGATCCGACTCGTGCGAGTCGCGGTCGGTGCGCCTGTGAGCGAACGCGGTGAAATCGACGCGGTCGAGCGTGCTCGAGTCGCGCCCGACGAACGCGGTGAGGCCCGTGACCAGCGCGCGGTTCGCCGGCACGTGCAAGGACAGGTAGGCCGACGAGAGGTCCCGCACGATGCGCTGCATCGCCTCCCGGCCCTGGTGGGCGCGGTCGGTGCGCATCCCCTCCCCCTTCTTGGCGCGAGCGAGCGAGTCGATGACTCCGTGGATCAGCACGGCCACGATCGAGAGAATGGCTATCGCGACGATGACCTCCAGCATCGTCATGCCGCGCGCCCGGCGGACGCCGCGCGACCTCATTTGGCCCCCCCAGGCCCCGGTGGGAGGCCGAGGCCGCCCAGACCGGGGATGGCCCCCATGCCCGAGAGCCCCCCGTCGCCTCCGAGCCCGGCGTCGGCCATCGCGGCTATCAGGCCGGCCCGCGACGGGTTCGTGACGTACTGGGTCAGGGTGAACTCCCGGTCGGCGGCACCCTCGTGCCACCGTACGACCACGGTGAGGCGACGGATGGCCGACTCGAGCACCGGCTTGAGCGTGGGATAGACGAAGCTGAACGCCATCGACAGCAGCCCCTGCGCGCTGGCTCCGCCGCCGAGGTTCTGCTGCAACGTCTGCCCGATGTTCTGCAGCCCGGCGTCCAGGTCGAGCGTCGCTCCGCCCGCGGGGTTCACCATCCCCGGTAGAGCGCCCCCGCCGCCGAGCAAGCCGCCGACCCCGCCGTCGAGCCCGAGGCTCATCAGCGAGGAAAGGCCGGCACCCCCGATGCCGGCGTCCCCGCCCAGCGCCGTTGCCTCCGGCAGCTTGACGCGCTCGACGCGCCACTCGCACGAGTATCCGGGGGTCTCGTTGTCGTTGCAGCAGGCCTCGCTGCTGTCCTTCTCCTCGATCTCCGGGAAGCCGAGCCTCAGCTGCTTCTCTTCCACCTCGGTCATACGACAGCGCGCCAGCTCGATCGCCTGGCTCATGTTGGCCGCGCTCCTGTTGCTCGAGACGGCTCCCGCTTCGGCCGAGAGCACGACCGTGACCACGGCGCCGAAGAGCGCGACGGCGAAGAGGACTTCGAGCAGCGAGAAGCCGCGGCGGTTCACGGACATGGCTCAGAGCCCCGTGTCTTCCCGGTCCGACGCGTGCTCGTCGTCCGTCGGTATCTCGAGCTCGACAGGGCCGCCCTTCATGGAGACCTTCCCGGTGAGGGGCGAGACCAGCAGGGTCAGCGTCTGGTAGTCCTCCGCGGAGTCGCCGATCCGGAGCTGGATCGACGCGCGCTCGGTCATCCCGCCCGGCCAGAAGTAGAGGTACGCCCGACCCGACGTCCGCGGGACCTCGTCGTGCCCGGTCTGCACGGCGCGGAACTGGATGCCGCGCTGGAGCGGCCGGCCTCCCTTGCTCGACGTGTCGGCGTCGCCGAAGCCGAGCGCGTCGATCGGATGGAACTGCGGCTTGGAGACGGCCGGTCCCTTGACGATCTTCTCGCCCTCCTGGAGCGCGGCCTTCTCCGCCTCGGTGATGGCGCTCGCTCCGCCCGTGCCGGCGGTGTCCCTCGACTGAACGAGCATCGGGACGTCGCTCTCTTCGAGCCAGATCCGGGGCTGACCGAAATCCATCACCAGGCGCAGGCTGCGGGACGTCGCCGTCGCCCTCGTGAACGACACCTTGATCGCGCTGGCGATCATGGTCGCCGAGCGCCGGAGCCGGGCCGACGGCAGCTGCATCGACCCGCTCATCGCGACCCCGCTGACCACGGCGATGATCGCCAGCACCACGAGAATCTCGATGAGGGTCAGGCCGCGCCGCGAAAGGCGGCGCGCGACCTTCAGTCGAGTCCTCGTCGCGGAGCCCATGGCTGGCGGCTACTTGCCCTCCGGCGCGGGGACGATGATGTCGTCGTCGGTCCCCTCTTTCTTGTCGGGGCCGTTGCTCGTGCAGGTGACGTCACCGGACTCGCACGAGAGCCTGTAGGGCACGCCCCACGGGTCCTTGACGCTGAAGCCCCTGTCGAGCTCCTCGGTTTTGAGTTGGTCCATCGTCGGGCAATCCTCGCCCGGGTGGACCGCCTTCCACTGCGTCGTCGTGGACCGGATGGTGTTGCAGGCGGCCTTGGCCACGCCCACGTCGGCGTGCCCCTTCGCCTTGAGGACGCCGACGGCGATGGCCGCGGTCACCATGCCGATGATGGTGATCGTGATGATGATCTCGACGAGCGTCAGGCCGCGCGTGCTCGCGCGCCGGATGGCTCTGAGGTGTTGATTCGCTTCCATCTGCTTCTCCTTCGATGAGGCCAAGAGTCGTCGCTCTGTTACTCCACCCGATCGAGGCCCCCCGGCTCGCCGTCGGGGCCATCGCTCGAGAGGTCGAACCCTTGCGGGTCCTTGCGTCCCGGACACACCATGCGCAGCGGTCGCGCCCAGGCGTCGCGCGGAAGCTCGGACAGGTATCCGCCCGAGACGAGGTCGGCGAGCGACCCCGGGCAACCGCGATCGTGATCGGCGCGCCAGGCCCCGATGGCGTAGATCGTCCGGGTGATCGTGGCCCGCGTGGCCCGCACCTGCGACACGTGCCGCTGGCGCGCCCGGAGCCAGGCGAACGCGGTCAGAGCACACACCACGAGCAGCACCTGACGCGCCCTCGCCCGGATGAAGAGCGATCGCACGCCGCGATGCCGCTCCCACGGGAAGAAGACCATCGGTTCCCTCTTGCTCGCCATCGTCGCCATGCTCCTCATTGCTGGACGAAATCGTTCATCTGGATGAGCGGCATGAGGATGGCGAAGGCGATGAACGCCACGCCGCCACCCATCACGACGATCATCAGGGGCTCCAGAAGACTGGTGAGCGCCTGCACGCGCGTCTCGACCTGAGTGTCGTAGGCGCGGGACACGTTCTCGAGCATCTGCTCCAGCTGGCCGCTGCGCTCGCCGACGGCGATCATGTGCGTGACGATGGGCGGGAAGTCGCCGCTGCGCTTGAGCGGGCCCGCGATCGACTCTCCTTCGCGGATGCTGCCCGCCGCCGTCTCGATGACCTTCTCGAGCTTGGCGTTGTCGAGCACGCTCTTGACGATCTCCATGGCCTTGAGGAGCGGCACCCCGGCGCGCAGCAGCGTGGCCAGGGTGCGGGAGAAGCGGGACACCGCGAGCATCCGCACCAGGGTCCCGAAGATGGGCAACCGGAGGATGAAGCTGTCCTTCGCGATGCGCCCCTCGGGGGTGGTCACCCACGCCATCAGCCAGGCGACGCCGAGGCCCGCCACGGCGCCCACGACGACGCCGATCGCATAGGCCCCGAGAGACTCGACCAGGAACCCGCACAGCACGAGCAGGCCGCCCGCCCCCGCCGCCAGCAGGACGAACAGCAAATGCTTCGCCTTCTCGCTCTCCTTGTAGTCACGCAGGGCGGAGCGCGTGAAGGTGAACGCCACCATGGCGAGGGCGAACCCGAGCAGCTGGTTGGACGACACGAAGTGAGACACGCCGATGAGCGCCTGCGTGTACCAGGGCAGCGCGCGATCGAGGCTCTCGAAGATGGACGTCACCTTCGGGACGACCACGACGAGCATGATCGAGATGAGGATGGACCCGATGACCACCATCACCGCCGGATAGGCGAGCGCCGCTCCCACCTTGCCGCGCAGCTTCGACTGCGACTCCATGAAGTCCGCGAGCCGCTCGAGCACCCCCTCGACGGTGCCCGAGGCCTCGCCCGCGGCCACCATGCTCACGTACAGGTTCGAGAAGACGTGAGGGTGCGCCTCCAGCGCCTTCGCGAGCGAGCCTCCCTCGTTGAGCCGGTCGACGATCTGCGTGAGCACGCGCTTCAGCTCGATCTTCTCGACCTGCTCGGTGAGGGCGTTGACCGCCTCGACCAGGGGGATTCCGGCGGTCACCAGCGTCGCGAGCTGGCGGGTCATCATCGCGACGTCGGCCACGCCGACGCGCCTGAATAGAGACACCTCGCGGAGCGACTTCCGGGTGCCCCCGCCGCGCGCCTTCTGCTCTTCGTGCGCGGCGGTGAGCATGATGCCCTCGCGCTTCAGCGTCGAGCGCAGGGCCTTGGCGTTGTCCGCGTCGCGGACGCCGCGCACCTGCTTGCCGGAGGCAGCGAGAATTCCGCGGTATTCGAAGACAGCCATGGCTCATCCGGCGCGGGTCAGACCGCCCCCGCGCGCATCGACTGACTGGACATCGACGGCGGCGCCACGGGCTCGGCGTCCACGTCCTCCTGGGTCGCGGCCAGGACCTCCTCCACGCTCGTCATCCCGGCGAGGACTTTGCGCGCGCCGTCGTCGCGCAAGGTGTCCATCCCCTGCTCCCAGGCGACGCGCTTGATGCTCTGCGCGTCGGACTTCCTGAGGATGAGCGGGCCCACCGCGTCGTCGATGAGAAGCAGCTCGTAGATGCCGCGCCGCCCGCTGAAGCCCGTGTTCGTGCACTTGTCGCACCCCGTCGCCTTGTAGAAGCTCGGGCGGACGCGCGGGTCGAAGGTCTCCATCGGGTCGGAGTCGGGGGCCACCGTGCGCGGGAAGTAGCGGGTGTTCGGGTTCTGGCGGCGCGCCACGCGCGCCCGGATGCGCTCCTCGGTGAGGCCGAGCTCCTCGAGCTCGAAATCCTCGGCGGGATAGGCGTACTTGCACCCCGGACAGAGGACGCGCACCAGGCGCTGCGCGAGGATACCGATCACCGTGGAGCGCAGGAGGAACGGCTCGGCGCCCATGTCGACCGTCCGGGTGATCGCGCCGGCCGCGTCGTTCGTGTGGATGGTCGACATCACGAGGTGCCCGGTCAGAGACGCGTTGATCGCGATCTCCAGGGTCTCCTGGTCGCGGATCTCGCCGACCATGACGATGTCCGGGTCCTGCCGGAGAAAGGCGCGCAGCGCGCTGGCGAAGGTCAGTCCGATCTTCGGCTGGACATGAACCTGGTGGATGCCCGCGATCTCGTACTCGACCGGGTCCTCGGCCGTCAGGATGTTGAGGTTGGGGCGGTTGATGCGGTTGATGCACGCGTACAGCGTCGTCGTCTTTCCGCTGCCGGTCGGACCCGTCACCAGGATGATGCCGTCCGGGCGTCGGATGAGGCCGTCCATCAGCGCGTATTCGCGCGGACTGAAGCCGAGGTCCGGGAGGTCGAGCAGGACGCTGGACTTGTTCAGCAGACGCATCACGATCCGCTCGTAGCCCCGGCTCGTCGGGATGGTGCTGACGCGGATGTCGAAGCCCTTCCCCGCGATCTTCTTCGTGATGCGCCCGTCCTGCGGCAGCCGCTTCTCGGCGATGTTCAGCGAGCTCTCGATCTTGATGCGGCTGATGATGCTGTTGAGGAACGCGCGCGGCGCGCGGCGCGCCACGTAGAGCTCGCCGTCGATCCGGTACCGGACGATGACCTCCTTCTCCTCCGGCTCGATGTGGATGTCGCTCGCGCGCTCCTTCATCGCTGCCAGGAAGAGCGAGTTGACCCAGCGGATGATGGGCGCCTCCTCGTCCGAGTCGAGGATGTCGCCGGCGGCCTCCTCGTCGACGTTGTCCTCGTCGGTCTCGAGCTGCTGCTCCTCGCCCACCTGCCTCTCGTAGACGCGGTTGATCGCGTTCTCGATCTGGTCCCGCCCCCCGACGGAGACCTCCACGGGCTTGCCGAAGATCAGGCGCAGGTCGTCGAACGCCTGCGTGTCGAACGGATCGCCGCAGACCACGTGCACGAATTGCTCGTCCTCGCGCACCACCAGCAATCTGTGGGCCTTGGCGAACGGGATGGGGACCCGCGCAGCGAGCGCCGTCACGATCTCCGCCGGATCGAGCTTCTCCACCAGCGGAACCTGCGCCTCGTCGGCGAGTACGCGCGCGAGGTCGATCTCACCGGCGAGGTTCGAGTTGATGATCAGGTCGAGCAGATCGGTGCCGCGCTCGCGCTGGACGCTCCACAGCGACTCGAGCTTGTCGGCGGGCACCAGGCCCCGCCTGGCCAGGAGCTCCCCGAGGAAACGCTGCTCGGCGGCCATCGGTCACCTCTCGATCTTCTCGACGCTGCGCGGGGGCGGCGCAAGGTTGAGGTTCGGAGGAGGCGTGCCGGGCGGCGCCGGGTTCGGAGCGGGAGCGGCGCCGGGCGCGGCGGAGCCCCCGATCGGAGCGGGTAGCTCGAGCGGCAGCCCGGGCTCGTGCGTCTTGACGTCGCGCGGGCGGGTCAGCACCTCCAGATGTCGCTGATCGTCGACCTCGAGGAACGACTGGCGGACGTCCTCGAGGAGGCCGTTGGTGCGCGAGTAGTCCTTGGGCGCTTCGTACTCGGTCTGGTCGCTGAAGACGAAGTAGTGGTCGAGAAACTCCTGCCGCTCCTGCATCTTGCGCTCGAAGATCGTCCGCAGATCGGCCTGCTCGCGCACGATGTAAGGAGTCAGCACGAGGATCAGGTTCGCTTTCTGCATCTGAGTCGAGCGAGACCGGAAGAGCGCCCCCAGCACGGGGATATCGCCGAGCAAGGGGATCTTGGTGTCGGTGCGCGACACGAAGTTGCGGACGAGACCCCCGATGACCACCGTCTGCTGGTCCTTGACGACCAGCTGGGTCTGCGCGGTTCGCTTCGAGAACGGCACCGCACCCAGCGACCCCTGGGGCGTCTGACCGTTGATGTCGCTGATCTCTTCATTGACCTCGAGACGCACCTCGTCCGAGTCGTTCAGGTGCGGGACGATCTTGATCTTCGTACCGATGTCCTGGCGCGGCGCGGTGAAGCCGCCGAACCCGCCGAAGCCGCCCAGCGCCGCCAGCGGATTGGCCCCGCCCGCCGCCCCCGGCAAGCCCGCGGGGAGGCCGATCCCTCCCGAGTTGGTCTGCAGAGGGATGTTCTGCCCGACGCTGATCTCGGCCGGTACGTTGTCGGTGGCCAGGATGTGGGGCGTCGACAGGATGTCCGCGTCGTTGGTCGAAGCGAGCGCGTTGATGACTGCGCCGAATGCCGGGATCGAGACGCCCGTACCCAGCAGGTTCTCGCTGCCAGGCAGGCCCGGCCCGCGAATGCCGAGCGCGAAGGCGTTCAGCGTCGAGTCGGTCGGGCTCGGCAGGAAGATCGACTTGAACGGGTTGAGGCCGCCGTAGAGGAGCGTCTGGCCTCCCGCCGTCGGGCCGTTCTCGATGTCGCCCGCATGAAAGGCAATCCCGAGTTCGTTCTGACGCATGATCGTCAAGTCCATGATGACTGCTTCGATGAAGACCTGGCGCCGCGGGTGGTCGAGCTGATCGATGACGGTCCGCAGGTTCGCGTAGTCGCGCAGGCTCGACGTCACGACGATCGAGTTCGTCGACTTGTCGGCGCTGACCTTGACGCCGGACTCGAAGATCGTGAGCGGAGGCGCCCCCGCCTTCGGCGCCGCGCCGGTCGACGCCGCGCCCGACACGATGTCGGTCAGCGTCTTCGCCAGCTCCACGGAGTCCGCGTGCTGCAGCGGCAAGACGTGGATCTCGCCCTCCCCGCTGTGAGGCACGTCGAGGCGCTTGATGAACTCGAGGATGCGCAGGTACGCGCGCTCCGTCCCGATGATCACGATCGAGTTGCTGCGCTCGTCGGCGAGGATCTTCGTGACGTGCACGTCGCCGGCGCCGGCGCCGGCGCCGGGTGCGCCGGGCTTGTCGGCCGGCTTGCCGCCCTTGATGTCGAACACCTCGTTGAGGCGCGAGGTGATGTCGCTGGCGACGCCGTAGTGAACCGGCTCGATCCAGATCTGGTCGCCGACGCCGCCGACGTCGATGTCCTCCAGGATGCGCATCATGCGCTGGATGTTCGTACCCGTGTCCGTGATGATGAGCAGGTTGCCGGGGCCGTAGACCGTGATGTCCCCGTCCTTCGACTTGAAGTGACCGAGGAGGTTGGCGATGTCGTCGGCGCTCTGGTTGCGCAGGCGGTGCAGGCGCGTGACGTACCGCTCCTCGCCGGTGCTCGCCTGGCCGGCGAGATAGACCGGCGCGCCCATCTTGGCGTCGGGCGAGTCGACGATCTTGTAGAAGCGACCGTGCGGAACGACGGTCAGGCCGTTGGCTTCGAGGATCGACAGGAAGGCCTGGTAAGCCTCGGCCACCGTCACCTTCTGGGGGGAGAAGACCGTCGCCTTGATGCTGCGGATCTTGCCGCCGAAGATGAACCGCTTGCCCGTCAGCTGGCCGATGACGCGCACGAGCTCCGAGAGGTCCGCGTCCTCGAGCGAGAAGGAGACCTTGTCCCCGGCGGGTCGCGGCTGGTACTCGACGCCCGGCTCGAACTGCTGCAGGCCCTGCGTGTCGGCGGAGACCTTGCCGCCCGCGGCGGCAGCGTCGGGCTTCGCGCCCGGGGTCGCGGCCGCCGCAGCGCCGGGGACCGTGACCATTCCCCCCCCGGGGACGGGCACCGGCGTACCGGCCGCGACGGCGGCTGGACCGACGACGCGACGCGGGGGCTCCGCGCTCGCCCCGGTGGCCGCGGCGGCGAGGAAGGCGTTGCACAGCAGCAGGGTCGAAAGGACGTTCGCTCTCATCGGGTCTCGGGGCGCGTTGTCTTGCTACTTGGCCGTCTGACCAGGCCCGGGCGAGGGCCTCGCACCGGGTACTGGGTGATGGATGGATACGGGGCTGCCGGCGTCGTCGGCGGCCTCGCCAGGGGGCGCGACGATCCGGTCGGTCACGGCGGACGCGACGAGCGTCAGGGTCCCGACGACGACGGCGCCCGCGCTCACCATGACGCCCGCGAAGACGAGCGCGCGCCTGATCAAGGTTCGGTTATCGAGTGTGGTGTCGGGCATGTGCTGCTCACTTGATGTTGTAGTCGAGGTTGGTCGCCTGCCCGCGCCGGTTGACGGATACGGTCAGGTGGTCGGCGGTTCGCAGGCGCGCATACGCCTCGAGCGCCTTCTCGGGGCTCGTCATGTCGAAGCCGTTGATCGTCTGGAGGCGATCGCCGTTCTCCATGCCGAGCACGCCGAGCAGCGTCTCCGGTCGAACGCCGAAGAGCCGGATGCCGACCATCTTCCCGTTCTCTTGCTCGGGGACGATGCGCGCCTGGCGCATCAGCTCCGCCTGGTTCTCGAGGATCTTGTCGACCACGCCGCGATCGACGTTGAACTCGGTCGCACTGACCTTCTGAATCCCCTTCGCGATCGCCGGGTCGAGCCCCGGCGCGCCACCCGGGGCAGGCGCTGCGGCCGGAGCCGCGACGGGCACCGCACCCGCAGCGGGAGGCGGCGCAAACATGTCGGCCTGACAGAGCTGGTTGCCGCCCGAAAGCCACACGCGATCCCACCCCACGAACTCGACCTTCTTCGCGCCGACGTCTCCGCCGCGACGGCGAAGCATCGTCTTGTTGTCGTTGCCGGCGGTGAGCGCCACGAACGACCACTCGGGATCGGATGACGCGGTGATGATGAGGATCTTCACCCCTTCGCACTGCGGCGCGTTCATCGGGTCGGACATGTCGAGCGGAGCAGCTCCGCCGACCGCTTCGTCGGTGAGGTCGATCGGCTTGGCGTTGAGCGGACCGGTCACCGAGTCGAACGGGTTGCGATCGATGATCGCCTTGGCGCTCGACGTGTGGAACGGCGCCTGGGGCGCGACCGGCGCGCTGCGGACCGACGGAGGCGGAGTCGACAGTTGCTTGTCGTCGGCCGCGAGGGCGGCGCCGACGAGCTGGGTGATGCCGCGCGCGTTCAAGAACGCGACGATCGCGATCAGAACCAGCAGCACCGCCCAGAAGTTTTTCTTGAGGACCTGATCGAACGCCATCTCATGACCTCGGGCCACGCACGAACGCGGGGCCGATCGTCTCGATTAGCGAGCCGCATGCCACGCGGATTCGCGCGTTTTTCAGCTTGTTTCACGCGATCCGGACGCGAGCCGCTTCGACAGCTTGGCGACGCCCGCGCCCAGGCTCGGGCGCGTGCGACAAAGTGTCAATCGTGGCGAACGGGGCCTGGGAGCGCGGGATCGAGCGGCCCCTCGTCTTCGGTGACGCCGTCGAGCTTCCGGTAGATCGTGCGCGTGGAGATTCCGAGGAGCTGCGCGGCGAGCGACTTGTCCCCCTTGGTCGAGCGGAGCGTCTCGCGGATCACGCGCAGCTCGATCTCGTCGAGCGGCGTACCGATGTCGAACGCGAGCTTGGTGGGGGGCGGCGCGGCGGCCTGGGCCACGGCCTCGGGGAGGTCGAGCTCGGTCAGCGAATCGCTTCGCGACAGGACGACCGCGCGCTCGATCACGTTCTCGAGCTCGCGCACGTTCCCCGGCCACGGGTAGTCGAGCATGCGATCGAGCGCGCCGCGGGTCGGCTTCAGGCGCTGGCGCCCGTTCTTCGCGCAGTAGAGGCCCAGGAAGTGATCGACCAGGAGCGGCACGTCCTCGCGTCGCGCGCGGAGCGGAGGCGCGGTGATGGCGATGACGTTGAGCCGGTAATAGAGGTCTTCGCGGAAGCGCCCGGCCTGCACCTCGGCGCGGAGATCGCGGTTCGTCGCGGCCACGATCCGCACGTCGCTCTTCACAGTGTTCCCGCCCAGCGGCTCGTACTCCCCTTCTTGCAACACGCGCAGCAGCTTCACCTGCACGGCCGGTGAGAGCTCGCCGATCTCGTCGAGGAACAGCGTGCCGGCGCCCGCCTTGGCGAAGCGCCCTTCCTTCTTCGCCACAGCTCCGGTGAACGCGCCGCGTTCGTGGCCGAACAGCTCGCTCTCGAGGATCGTCTCCGGGATCGCCGCGCAGTTCACGGCCACGAAGGGGCGCGACGCGCGCGCGCTCTTGTCGTGGATGTACCGCGCGAGGAGCTCTTTGCCCGTGCCGCTCTCGCCGAGGACCAGCACTGTGGCCAGGCTGGGCGCGGCCTGCGTGGCCACGTCGACGATGCGGCGCCACGTCGGCGAGCTGCCGACGATCTCGCGCTTGGTGAGGATCTTGATCTCGTCCTTGAGGGAACGATTCTCGGCGACGAGGCGCTGCTTCTCGGCCGCCTTCCGTACGCTCTTCACGATGTTCATCCGCTTCAGCGGCTTCTCGACGAAGTCGTACGCCCCTTCGCGCATCGCGCTCACGGCGGCTTCGACCGAGCCGTACGCCGTCATCAGCACGACCTCGACCTCGGGCGCGACCTGCTTCACTGCGCGAAGGAGCTCGAGCCCCGTCGTCCCCGGCATCATCAAGTCGGTGAGCAGCACGTTCACGCGATGTGTGCGCACCTGATCGAGCGCGTGCCGCGCGTCGTGCGCGGTGAGGACGCGCATCCCTTCGCGAAGGAAAATCTTCTCGAGCGACTCGACGTTGGAGCGCTCGTCGTCGACGACGAGCACCGTGATCGCGTCGGCCGCGGGTGTGGGCGTGGGCGCGCCGCTGGCGTTGTCGTCGGGGGCGTCGACCATTTCTGCAAGATTGTCGTGCACGTGACATCTCGTCAAACGCGCAGGATCGACCTGTATTCCCGCGCGCGACGACGAACGCCCGCTGGTGCGCGTACGATCGCCGGCGATGGCGATCGAATCAGGGACAGGACCGGGCCACGTGTCCGGCGTGATCGTCCTCGATCAGGTCGAGCTCGCGAAAGAGATCGTCGGCACCGACGTGGTCGCGCGCGCCTTGACTCACCTCGCCCCCGAGCATCGCGCCGAGCTCGACGAGCTCCTCCCGATGGCGTGGTGCAAGCTCACGACGGCGTTCGCCATCCACCAGGTCATCGCCGACGAGATCGGTCAGGACGTGAAGGCGTGGCATCGCACGATCGTCCGCGTCGGCATCGAGCGCACGCTCACCACGGTGTGGAGGTTCTTCCTGCGCCTCACGTCGATCGAGGCGATCGTGAAGCGGGCGACGGCGATCTACGGCAAGAGCTTCGACCGCGGCTCGATGCGCGCGGCGCTCGTGGGGAGCGACGTCGTCGAGGTGGTGCTCACCGACTGGCCCGACGTCCCTGACTTCGAGCTCGACGCGATCGCGTCGGGGTTGGACGCGGTCTTGAAGGTCGCGAAGAAGAACCACTCGCGCGTGACGTTCGAGCGACGGCCCGGCGGTGCGCGGTTCGAAGTGCGCCTGCGGGTCACTTCACCAGCTTCGATACCGCCTTGAAGGCGTCGGTCCCCGCGCGCTCGAGCCAATCGAACACCACGCTCTCCGTCGTCGTGACGAACGCTCCCGCGCGCTCGCACAACGAGAGCCCCGTCGCGCGGCTCTCTTCCAGGCGTGACGCCACTGCGTCGGCCACGACGTGCACCTCGACACCGCGGCGAAACAGCTCGCGCGCCGTCTGAAACACGCACACGTGCGTCTCCATCCCGACGATCACGATCGCGCGCGGAGCCATCGCCGCCAGCGCGCGCGCGACCGCGGGATCGCCGCAGGCGTCGAACGTCATCTTCGGCATCGCCGTGACGCCGGCCGCGCGAAGCTTGTCCGCGAGCGGCGCCACCGTCTGCCCGAGCCCCTTCGGGTACTGCTCGGTCGCGAAGACGCGCACGCCCAAGATCGCCGCCGCGTCGATCAGGATCCCCGCGTTGCGCGTGAGCGTATCCATGCGCGCCGGTTGCATCGCCGCGGCGAGCTTCTCTTGCACGTCGACGACGAGGAGCGCCGTGTGCGCGCTGGTCAATCGATCCATCAGTCGGTGCCGTACCGAAGGCGCCACGAGCGCAGGAACGAACGCAGATGCCTCTGCATGTCGAAGCGCAGGACGGCGCGACCGATCTCGCGCCCGGTGGTGTCGTAGAGGCTCGCCGGGAGCGTCGTCATCGTGTCGTGGAGGCCGACCACGGTGACGTCCTTCTGGCCGTGGAAGCGGTAGTCGTGGCCGTCGTTCGCGCGGAACATGAAGTCGTAGACGAGGCGACGCTCGTCGAGGAGCTTCAGGCCGAGCGTGCCGGTGAGCGGTCGCTTGTCGGCGAACCCTTCGATGTCGACGTCCCCTTCGATGCGCGCGTTCTTGTCCTTCAAGAACTGGCGAATGCCCTTCACGCGCGCGCCGATCGAGAACGCGATGGTGCGCTCGACGAGCGGCGACGCGAGCAGGTGGTACGTCCCGCTCATCGTCTCTTCGAAGCTGAAGCCGAGGTTCATCTTCGTCGGTGAGATTATCGCATCGAGCGCGCCCATGCTTCAGGTCTCCTTCCCGTTCCCGTTCCCGTTCGCCTGGCCGCCATGCACCACGAGTCTTTCGACCACCGCTCCGCGCCCGCACGCCTCGGCGATGGCGTCGACGTCGTCGAGTGTAACGCCGCCATAGGCCACGTGGTTCGGCTCCTGGACGACGGCGATGCCGCTCTCGCACAGGTCGAGGCAGCTGGTAGTGCACGCGCGGATCTCGAGCGCGAGCCCCTTCGTCTTGATCGCCTCCTTGAGCCGCTTGGCGACCTCCTCGGAACCCTTCTGCGCGCACGAGCCCTTCGGGTTGTCGTCGTCGCGGCGGTTGGTGCAAACGAAGAGGTAGCGCTTTCGATGAGGCATCTCGATCTACCGAATCCGACGGAAGAGGCTCCAAGTCAATGTCCGGGCGCCCCCGGACGCCTGACGCGCGCGCGGCAGAGCCGCAAATCCGTACGAACGCGCTTGCCCGCGCGCCTTTCGAGCCCCATTCTCGCGCGCCATGAAACGCACTTCCTCCCTCTTGCTCGCCCCCTCGGCGCTCCTCGTCTTGCTCGCGGCCTGCGGTGGCGAGACCAACAACCTTCCGCCGCCGCCTCCGCCGCCGCCTCCGGCTCCGTCGTCGCTCCCCGCCCCCGTCGCCACGACGACGACCGACGTCGATGCCGCCGCGCCCGCCGCGCCGGCCCCTGCGGTCACGCTGCAGGAAGGAACACCGAGCCCCGATCCCGCCGCGCCGACGCCGACGGTGAAGATCGTTTCGCCGGCGAAGGACGCCGTCATCAAGAGCGACAAGGTCGCCGACACTGCGGTGAAGATCGACGTGAAGGGGTGGCAGACGGCGAAGGGGAGCTCGCATGTCCACCTGATCCTCGACAACAAACCGTACAAGGCGATCTTCGATCCGAAGGCACCGCTGAAGCTCTCCGAGCTCCTCGGCGGCGGCACGCTCGACGAAGGGCAGCACGTGCTCGTCAGCTTCCCGAGCCGCGCGAACCACGAGTCGGTGAAGACCAAGGGGTCGCTCGTCGTCTCCGAGTTCTGGGTCGGCGCCAAGAAGGGGACCGCGACGGTCGACCTCAAAAAGCCGATGCTTGTCTACAGCCGCCCGAAGGGTGACTACAACGGCGACATGGCGAACCACGTCCTCATCGACTTCCAGCTGGTGAACGACACGCTCGCCGACGGGAAAGACCACGTCGCCATCGCGGTCACCGGCCCCGGCATCGCCGACAAGCTCACGGCGAACGCGACGAAGTTCGGGACGCCGTACTACCTCGATAACCTGCAGGACGGCGAGTACACCGTGAAGCTCGATCTGCTCGACAAGGACGGCAACGCCGTCGGCGGCGCGTGGAACTCGACGACGCGGAAGATCAAGATCAACCACGAGGCGCAGGCCGATGCGATGCCGGGGATGAACATGGGAACGCCCCCCGCCGCCTCGCCCCCTGCCGCCTCGTCAGCCGCGCCTGCCCCCTCCGCCGCCCCGTCGAAGTAAGCCGAAGTTCACGTCTAGCCGCGAGGGCGACGCCTTGAGCCACGAGAGCCTCGACGTGGTATTTCAATAGGAGCCGTGGATCTCGTCACCGGCGTCGTCAGGGCCGCGATCGCCATTCATGCGGCATTCGCGGTCCTCTTTCTCGCGGCGCGATTGCGCCGCCCGCAAGAGCCGGAGTTCGGTGTGCTCGCCGCGGCCTGCGGCGCGGTCGCGTTCCTCGCGGCCTCGCGGGTGGCCGAGACGCACGGCGCGAGCGTCTCCGAGGTGCTGGCGATGTCGCGGCTGGCGTACGTCGCGCTCATCGCGGCGTTCGCGCTGCTCTGCCACTTCGCGGTGGAATACGCGGCGGTTCCGGCGAAGAAGACGTGGCTCGTGGCGACGTACGGCGTCGCCGTCGTCTACGAGCTGCTGAACGCGCGCGGGCTTCTGCACGACGTGGCGGCGATGGCCGCGACCAGCGTACCGCCGAAGTTCGCGCCGCTCGGCGTGCTCGGCCTGTCGCTCTACGGCGTGGGGCTGGGCGCGGCCGGCGTGGCGTTGACGCTGTTCGCGCGGGCGTACCTCGGCGGGCGCCGCGAAGCCCTGGCGCTCGTCGTGGGGGACACGATCTTGATCGCGACGCTCCTCAACGACGCGGGCTTCGCCGCCGGGCTGTTCGCGACGACGTATCTCTCCGCGGTCGGCTTCCTGGGGATCGTGGCCGGATCGGCGAGCACGCTCCTGTCGCGGTACGTGACCGCCGCGCGCGAGTCGACCAAGCGCGGCGCGGAGCTGCGCGCACGAACGCGCGAGCTCCGAAAGTCGATGGCCGAGCTCGCCGCGGCGCAAGAAGAGCTGGGGCGCAAAGAGCAGCTGGCGGTCGTCGGCGAGCTGGCCGCCGTCATCGCACACGAGGTCCGCAATCCGCTGGCGATCATCGCCAACGCCGTCGCCGGCCTCCGCAAGCCGACGCTTACGCGCGACGATCAGGTGACCCTCCTCACCATCCTGGAAGAAGAGACGACTCGCTTGAATCGTCTCGTCTCCGATCTGCTCCGCTACGCGCGGCCGGTGAACGTGCAGCGCCAGAGCATCTCGCTGCGCGACTTGATCGAGCGCGGCCTCAAGATCGTCGAGAACCGGAAGTCGCTCCAGGTCGATTTCAAGGTCGACGCGCCCGATCTCCGGCTGTGGGGCGACGCGAACCTCCTTCGTCAGGTGTTCGAGAACCTGATCGACAACGCCTGCCAGGCGATGCACTACGGTGGCTTGCTCACCTTGCGCGTGCGCCCGATGCAACACGAAGGGACCGAGGGGCTCGGCGTCGACATCATCGACACCGGCGAGGGGATGGACACCATCGTGCGATCGCGCGCGCGCGATCCGTTCTTCACCACGCGACCGAGCGGCACCGGGCTCGGCCTGGCGATCGTCGATCGCATCGTCGATGCGCACGGCGGCCACCTGCTGATCGAGAGTCGCGCGGGCGAAGGGACGACGGCGACCGTGTTCTTGCCGTTCGGCTCCCAGAGCGAGCCTCCCCCGCGATCGCGCGTGCCGGGCACGCGACAGCGCGGCTCGACGCCGAGCGTGAGGCCGCCGCCGCCGGCCGCGGAAGAAGACGCCAAGGCGTCGGGCGACACGTGAAGCGATGACCGAGAAGCGCGACGAGATCGTCCGGCTCGACAAGCGTCACGTCTGGCACCCGTACACGCCGATGGACGAGTGGATCGACGGCGGCGATCCGATCGTCGTGGCCAAGGCGCGCGGCTCGTGGCTCGAGGACATCGACGGGCGTAGGTACATCGACGGAACGAGCTCGTGGTGGGTCGCGGCTCTGGGTCATGGTCACCCGCGCCTTCTTCGCGTGCTCGCCGAGCAGGCGCAGGCGCTGGCGCATTGCGCGCTCGCCGGGATCGCGCACGAGCCGGCCGCCCGCCTGGCCGAGGAGCTGTGCGCGATCGCGCCCGCTGGCTTGTCGCGCGTGTTCTTCACGGACAACGGCTCGGGGTCGATCGAGGTCGCGGTGAAGATGGCGGTGCAGGCGTGGCGCCAGCTGGGCGCGCCGAAGAAGACGCGCTTCGTCGCGCTCGACGGCGCGTTCCACGGAGACACCATCGGCGCCGCGAGCCTCGGCGGGATCGAGGTCTTTCGTCGCCCGTTCGCGGGCGTGCTCTTCGAGTGCGCCCACGCTCCGTTCCCCGAACGCGACGGCTACGCGCGCGCGTTCGACGCCATCGCGCGGATGGTGCGCGAAGGGGCGAACGAGATCGCGGGCGTCGTCGTCGAGCCGATCGTGCAGGGCGCCTCGGGCATGCGCATCTACGACCCGACCTACCTCCGCGAGCTGCGCGGCCTGTGCGATCGCCACGACGTGCTCCTCATCGTCGACGAAGTGTTCACCGGCTACGGGCGCACCGGACCGATGTGGGCCTGCGAGCACGCCGGCATCGCGCCCGACCTGATGTGCGTGGGGAAGGTTTTCGCCTCGATCCTCCCCATGGCCGCGACGCTCGCCACCGAGCGGATCTTCGACGCATTCCGCGGCTCGAAGGATCGCGCGCTCTACTACGGCCACACGTTCTGCGGTCACCCGCTCGGCGCCGCGCTCGCGCGCGAAGTCCTCGCCATCTACCGCGACGAAGACGTCCTCGGCCAGGTCGCGAGGAAGTCACTCGCCATCCGTCGCGCGTTCGATCGCATCGCGACGATCCCCGGCGTCGCGCGCGTGCGATCGATCGGCATGATCGGCGCGGCCGACCTGGAGACGGGCGGCAGCTACCTCGGCGGCGCCGGCTGGCGCGTGTACGACGAAGCGCGCGCGCGCGGCGCTTACCTTCGGCCGCTAGGCGACACGGTCTACGTCTGCCCGCCGCTCACGACCGAAGACGCGGATCTCGAAGCGCTCTTGGCGATCGTCGAAGAGAGCATCCGCGCGGTTCGCCCCACGGCCGGATGACCACTCACTGGATGACGACCTTCCCCTTGAACATTCCCATCCCGCACTGAAACGTCAGCGTCCGCGCGTCGGCGACGGGCACGTCGAAGACGACCTTCTCGTTCAGCGGGAGGTCCTTCGTGATCTTCAGCTCCGGGAACACCACCTGCTTGGCGCACGTGTCGTCGGTCGTTCGCATGAAGACGAGCTGCGTGGCGGCCCCCTTCTTCACGTCGACCGAGCCGGGGATGAACCCCTTGTCGTTGGCGATGACGTTGATGATGCCGGGCTTCGACGCCACCTCGGGCGACGTGGTCGTACCGCTCGTCGTCGACGACGAGGCGTTCGCGTCGCTCTTGCTGCACGCGACAGCACAAGCGCAGATGAGGCCGAGGAGAGAGGCCGCGGCGAGGAGCTTCCGTCGGTTCATGCTCTGACGGTAGCGCACTCCGACGCGCGGTGAGTATCCTGCGCGCGTCTACCAAACGGAGGAGCGATCGATGACCAAGCGCATCCAGTTCAACTCGAAGACGGGGACCTGCGAGGGAGAGCTCGCCGAGCCGAGCGGCAGCGGCAAGGTCGGCAGCGTCGTCATCATCCAGGAGTGGCACGGCATCAACGCCGAGATGCGCGCGAAGGTGGAGCGCTTCGCGAGCGAAGGGTACCTGGCGCTCGCGCCGGACCTCTATCACGGCAAGGTCGCGACGAACGACGACGAGGCCGGCAAGCTGATGAACGCTTTGGACTTCGGTCGCGCGGTCGGCGAGATCGGCGCGGCGGCGCAGTGGCTGAAGGAGCAGCCGCGATCGAACGGCAAGGTCGCGGTCCTCGGCTTCTGCCTGGGCGGCGCGCTCTCCTTCGCGACGGCGGCGAACGTCCCGGGCCTCGCGGCGGTCGTGCCGTTCTACGGCGTGCCGGATCTCTCGAAGCTCGACCTCTCCAAGGTGACGGCGCCGATCCAGGCGCACTTCGCCGAGAAGGACGACTGGGCGAGCCCCGACAAGGCGCGGCAGATTCAGAAGGACCTGCAGGCGAAGGGAAAGACGATGGACCTCTACGTCTACGAAGGGGCCGGCCACGCCTTCATGCGCGCGACCGATCCCGCGAAGTACCACGAGGCTGCGGCGACCAAGGCGTGGGAGCGGACGCTCGCGTTCTTGAAGCAGCACCTGTCGTGACGCGGCGACTGCCGTGATCGCGTACTCCGAGGCGCTCGATCGCGCGCTCATCGTGGCAGCGCGCGCGCATCGCGATCAGGTGCGCAAAGGAGGCGACGTGCCGTACGTGCAGCATCCGGTGCACGTCGCCATCCTGCTCTTGAAGCACGGGCTCGACGAAGCGGTGGTCATCGCCGGCGTGCTCCACGACGTCGTCGAAGACACGAGCGTCACGCTCGACGACGTGCGCGCGGAGTTCGGAGAGCGCGTAGCGGAGCTCGTGGGCGCGGTGAGCGAGACCAAGACCGACGCCGGCAGGCACAGGCCGTGGCGCGTGCGGAAAGAAGAGCAGCTGGCGACGCTGGCGAAGGCGCCGCTCGACGTGGTGGCGTTGAAGGCCGCCGACGCGCTCCACAACGGGATGAGCACGCTGCGCGACGTGAGAGAGCACGGCGACGCGGCTTGGGGGCGTTTCAACGCGCCGAAGAGCGATCAGCACTGGATCCATCGCGCCGTAGCGAACCTCGTGCGCGCGCGACTCGGCGATCACCCGCTGGCGCGCGAGCTCGAAGACGTCGTGACCGCGCTCGAGAAATCCTGAGCGCGTTGCCGTCGAGACGTCGCACCCCTCACGACGTCACCCGTTGTGGTCTCACGCACTCGGCGCGGATCGATTTGACGACGCGCCTTCCGCCTGCCAAGTTTCAAACACGATGGTGATCCGAAACTTCCCGACGATGTCGTGCGCTGGCCAAGCTGCCAAGCGCCCGTGCGGTCTCGTCGCGGAGGCCTCTTCGTGAATCGCCACTGACGTCTTTCTCGAGCCCCGAGACGCCTGGCGAATGCAGGCGGTGAGTAGGGCTCTCGAGAGGTGGACGTCGTGGCGAGCGTGGCGAGCGTGAGAAGGGTGAGACTGAGGCGGTGGGTCGCTCACGCGAGACGAGGCGTGCTGCATGCGCAGCGGGCCATCGGGCACGCGGTCGGGCGACCGGCGAAGAGCGAACTGCGTGAATTGCGAACCGAGACGGGCGGCGCGACCAGCACGCTGCGCGAGCTCGTCGTGCTGGCGTGGCCGATCGCGGCCGCCATGCTCAGCGAGACGCTGCTCGGGCTCGTCGACACGAAGCTGGTTGGCAGCCTGGGCGCGAGCGCGCTCGGCGGCGTGGGCGTCGCGGCGATGCTCATGTACCTGAACTATTCGACGATCTTCGGCGTGATGCGCGCCGTGAAGGTGCGGACGTCCTTTGCCGTCGGCGAAGGCCGACCGGCGGACGGCGTGCGATACGCGGCGTCCGGCGCCGTCATGGGCGCGGTGTTCGGCGTCGCCGTATGGGCGCTCGCGCGCGATGTGAGCGGGCTGCTCGGGCTCCTGCAGATCGATCCGCAGATCGTGCCGTACGCGCGCGATTACCTCGCCGCAGTGACGTATGGCGCGCCGGCGACCTGTGCGCTCGCGGCGCTGGTGAATCACCGGCAGGCGCTGGGCGATACGCGAACGCCGATGGCGGTCGGGATGATCGCGAACGCCATCAACGCCGTCCTGTCGTTCGGCCTCATCTACGGCCACTTCGGCTTGCCTCGACTGGGGGTCGCCGGCGCGGGATTCGGCACGGCGAGCGTGCAGTGGTTCCAGCTCGTCGCGCTCTCGGGGTTCCTCGCGCGCGACTTGCGAAGGGCACGAGCGCACGCGCCGCTCCTCCGGTACAGGGCCGCAGTCCGCGAAGTCTTGTCCGTGGGGATCCCGAGCGGCCTCCATTTCGGCGGCGAGTGCCTCGCGTTCACCGCCTTCACCGCGGTCCTCGGCAGCATCGGCGGCGCCGAGATGGCTGCGCACCAGATCGCCATGGCGACGATTCGTACGTCGTTCCTCCCCGGCGTGGCGGTCGGTGAAGCGTCGTGCATTCTGGTGGGGCGCGCGCTCGGAGCGAGGCGAATCGATCGCGCCGATCGGGCGAACCGCGCAGCGCTCGCCACCGCGGCGACGTTCATGGCCGCGTGCGGGATCGTCTTCGGCTTCTTTGGGGCGGCGATCGCCCGCGTCTTCACCAGCGATTCGGACGTCGTCCGCATCGCGACGCGACTCCTCATCGTCGCCGCGCTCTTCCAGGTCCTCGACGCCTTCAACGTCGTGCTGCGAGGCTCGCTCCGCGGCGCGGCGGACGTCCGCATGACCGCAGTGCTCGGCATCGCGATCACGTGGACCTGCGTGCCGACGGCGGCCTACTTCCTGGGGCGGGTCGCAGGATGGGGCGCCCTCGGCGGGTGGTGCGGCTTCCTCGCGGAGACGATCCTCTCGTCGATCCTCTTCGCGCGGCGCTGGTCGCACGGCGCCTGGCGGAAGCCGTACGAGACGCAAGCGGCTCCAGCGGAGGTCCCCCTCGACGCCGCCGCCTGAAGGTAGACTCGGACGAGGGGGTCGACCCATGCGGGTGCTCGTCATCGCGTCTCTCGCTGCGCTCTCCGCCTGTGGAACGTCCTCGGCGGAGAGCGTGGGCGGCCCCGACGCCACGGTCGATGCAGCGCCGCCCGCGGGCGACGACGGGAGCCCATCGACGACTGACGGATCCCCCGCCACCGCAGACGCCTCCCCTTCCCCAGTCCCCGGCGCCGGCTGCGGGTACCTGGACTCCGGCACGACGCTTCACGTCGCCACCGACCTCGACCTCTGCATGCCCCACGTCGCATGCACCGCCGAGACGTGCCCCCCGAGCCTTGGCTCGTGCGTCAACGACGCCTGCGTCTTCGGCGCGGGCTACCAGGGCGTCGCCACGCTGCCCGAAGCCTGGGTGACCTACTACTGCGAGCTCTCCGCGGGCGGCTGCCACGGTGTCACCCAGATCGAGTTCCCCGAGGCCACGGCGCAGAAGATCGCAACCGCCATGAGTCTCCCCGTCTGCGACGGCCTCGACGGCGGCGCGAGCGAGTGCGTCGGCATCGCCGCCTCGCCTCCGATGATCGTCGGCAACAGTCAGGAAGCGATCGACTCGCTCTCGCAGAAGGCCGTGACCGACTGGGGCCTGGGCCTCACCGAAGCCTCGGGCCTCTGCTACGAGCTCACCGGCCCCGGCGGCAGCGTTCTCGTGGCGCTCACCGATCGCTGCGGGGGCTACTGCACGTGCAAGGGCTCCGGCACCGAAGAGTGCGGCCCGTGCGTGAACGCCACGGACATGAAGCCCGGCTGCCCGTGCGTGGGAGCGGCTCCTCCCGCGTACACGAGCTGCTGCGGAGTCGGCTGCGCCACCGCGCTGAACCCACAGTGCGACTGGTGCGCCTCGAACAACCACCCCCACTTCGATCTCGACACCGCGTCGTTCAACCGCATCTGCGGCACGCTCGCCCCCGACGGAAGCTGCAAGCTCTCGGGCGTGAAGTTCGTGCACTGCCTCGACGCGACCGGCTGGCCGCCGAAGTAGTCGCCTCACCGTAGCGGCGTCGTCGCAGCGCGCACAAAACACGAACGCGCGGCCGTCCGTGAGGACAGGCCGCGCGTCCGCGGTCTCAGTGTCGCTGACTCAGGTCAGGGCGCCGAGAGCGTCTGGTCGTTGTAGTAGGTGAAGGCGTCCACGACGAAGCGGACGTTCTTCTCGAGCGGGCTCGCGCCGTTGTACCCGTCGTCCTGGCCGTTCACGACGTCCGTGGTCCAGTTCAGGAACTGCACGTAGGCCGCGACGTTGCGATCGCGATCGACGAGCACCCACTGATTGCGGCTGCTGATGTAGCCCCAGATGTACGTACGTCCATCGGGCGCCTGGAAGCGGTTGTACGTGTCCGACTGGGTGATGACGATGGGGTTCGCCGCGAGCGTGCGGGGGTCCCAGGTGCAGTGATCGAGCGACGTGCAGGGATCGCAGTTGTCGCCGTTCTCGTCGCAGTTCGGGAAGTCGTGGGCGACTGCGATGCCGTGGACGTAGTCGAGGAAGTCGCGTTCACGAGAGAACGCATACCCGCCAACCCAGTCACGGTACGTCAGGTTGCCGCCGAACTTCTGGCTGTGCGAGTTGGCCGCGAACTCCGCGATCGGGCCGACCTGGGAGTACGAGAACGTCGCGAACGCCGCTCCGAGATAGTCGGACATGGCCGCCTGAGCGACCGCGTTGTACGCGTTGTCTCCGATGCCACCCGCGATGCTGGTGAGGTAGGCGCCGTTCGCCTGCGTCGGGTCGTAGTTCGAGATGGCCGGCCAGTTCTCCATCGCCGACGCCGTCACCTGCAGCTTGTCGAGCTGGATGCCCTGCTGCGTGACGTCGCCGTAGAAGCCGTCGAACTGGGTGATGTACGGACGCTCACCAGAGGACTGGTCGAGAATCGCGCGCTGGTACGACAGCGAGAGCTGGTTTGCAGCGGAGATGTCCGTGTTGAACTTGTTCGTAATCTCGTCGTAGTACTCATTCGCCGTCGCGGTGATCGGGATGTTGATACCGACGAGGCGGAGCGTGTTCTGCAGCTCACCCGACGACCAGTCGAACGCCCAGAGAGAAGCGAAGCGACGCATCTCGTTGAAGTCGTTCACGACGCTCGTGGGGTAGTTCGCGACGCTGAAGAACTTGTGGTAGAGGCGGAAGTTCGTGAAGAGGTAGTTCCACTCGCGGCGCTGAATGTCGTTCGCCGTGATTTCCGCCGGCGTCGCGCCCACGTCGTACTGCCGGCAGAGCGGCGTGAACTTCATGTGCTCGTCGCTGCAGTAGAGGAACTGAGTCTCCACCTTGCCATCCGTCGAGAAGCCGAGCGGATCGTTCCACGGAGTCGTGGGGCTCAGCTGGCCAGAGGCGCCGGTGTCGAGCGTCGCCGGACCGTGCGGGGGCACGACCTTCGTCGCGTCCAGGTCGTTGCCGTAGATCCAGGCGATCGCCGCCGCGTCGTATGTGCCCCAGATTTGCGCGTTGCCGGCCGACTCGAAGAAGGCCTCAACGATCGGCTGGTTGTAATCCATGATGCTCGAGGAATAGAGCGTCACGTTCTTCTTCGCCGGGTTGGCGGGGTCCGCCTGCGTCGGGTAGTTGCGCTGATCGACCGAGCCCATGAAGTTGTGGCGGAGGCCCATCGTGTGCCCGAACTCGTGCGCCACGACGGCCATGTTGAGGCTGCTGATCAGGCTCGTGGTGTAGTCCGCGAGACTCTCCCACTTGCCGTTGACGCAGTGGCGTCCGTTCTTCTGGTAGATGTCGAAGTACGAGAAGAGACCGATGTCGTCGGCGGCCGCGCGGCCCGGCAGATATCGGCTCGTGTACTCGTGATCGGTGACCGCCTCGCCGAGCGAGGTCCAGCGGTTCCCGAACGCAACGGCGTCCTGGACGTTCGACGCGCCTTCGGTGTCGAAGGGCGTCAGGCCCTGGTCGATCTGCCCGGCGAGCTGCTGGAAGGAGGCGACCTTCTGAAGCGCCTGCCATTCCTGCGCCTGCTGGGACATGAAGATCGTCCCTTCAGGATTGACGAAGATGTTCGCCGCCGGGTCCGCGTACGTCATGTACGGGATGACCGAGTAGTACGGCGCCCAGAACTCCTGATCGGGCTGCCCCTTGGTGTCCAGGTGGTCCGGAACGAAGTCGGCGGGGCCGAGGTAGCCGTACTGTGCGAACGGCTTTTGCAGCTGCGCCTGCATCTTGTTGTAGACCGTCGACTGGGCGTTCAACTTCGCCGCGATGTCGGCCGGGACGAGCGGCATCTGCTGGCCGGTCGTGCACGTCGAGCCGCCGTACGCCTTGTCGTCGAAGTCGCTCCCGTCAGGCAGGAGGTATTCGGCGCCAACCGTCTGGAGGAACAGCTCGAGTCGCTGCTGAACGGTGTCTTTGAAGTTGCCTTCCCAGAGATTCACCGTCGCTGACAGCGTTTCACCGGTGAGCGGGTTCGTGAAGAACTGCGCGACGCCGAGGAGACCGGAGTCCGAATCGAGATCCGAGTGCCAGTTGATGAAGCTGTAGCGAGGATCGCCAACCTCACGCACCGGGCCCGCCGCGTCCTTGAAGGTCGCCGCGTCGTTGTAGTTGAGGAACGTGAGCTTCCCCGTTGCGCCAGCCTTCGTCAGGATCTGGTTCGTCTGGAACTGGAGACCGCTGGTGTTGCCAGTGAGATCCGTTCCGAGGAAGAACGACTGGTAGATGGCCGGCATGCCGGGCGAGAAGTAGTACTTGATCGGCTTGTTGGGATCGAAACGCCCCACGAGCTGCTGCGCATTGAGAAGACCCGTGTTGGCGTCACGAACCAGCGGCACGGTCTGAAACGCCCCGTACTTGTGCTGAATCGGGTCCTTCTCGCTGATCGGCATCGGAACGTAGGTCGGGCTCACGATCTTCTCAGGTCGAACGAACGACGTGAGGAGCGTGAGGGTCACGTTCTGACGCCCCATCAGCGCGAACGTCCGGGCGGAACCACCGAACGCGGCTTCGCAGGTCGCCGCGTCGCTGCTCGTCGTACCGTCGGCCGCCGTGGTGACCGTCGAGTCGTAGGCGATCGGGATCGTCATGTTGAGGGCGAACTGGAACTGCTCGTCCGCCTCGTTGACCTTGAACGAGCCGTCGACCAGCGTGACCGACGCATCCGCGAGGGCGGTGCAGTGCTGGATGACCTCGTTCGTGTTCGCCGCGAACGCATACAGATCGCTGATGTCGTTCTTGGCGAAGTTGATCTTCACCCACTGACGAACCTGCCAGTCGAGCTCCTGGTTCTCCTGGTAGAAGTTCGTTTTCTCGCCGTCGAGGTTGATCTGGTACTTCAGATCGACGTTCGTGACCGGCCAGGCGTTGACGACTTCCGGCGTGCGCTGATTCTGGGCAAGGATCGTCGGATCATTGCTGAGCTCGCGCATGTTGAGCATCTGGAGTTTGTCTTGCGTCACCGCGAAGCGGACGAGGTTTGCGGCCCCTCCCCCTTCTGCGCCGGCATAGAGACCGGCGCCGAAGGCGCTCCCGAGCGGGTTCGGCGTCGTCGTCTGGGTGATGGTCGACTTGACGTACCAGCCTCGATCGGGAACCGAGTTGTCACCCGGGGCGATGAGGAAGTCCTTTCGGAGGTACTGGTTCTCGTTGAAGACGCCGTTACGAGACGGGCGGTCTGCAACGCAACCCCAGAGTCCGCAAGTGACTGCGAGTGCCGTGATGGCAGTAGCTGCACGATAGTTTCTAGCAAGCATCTGTTTCTTCTCCACGTGCGCTTCCATCAGAGGGCCTGGATGAGGCTGGGATCGAACAACACAAGGTCGGTGACTCGGCCGAGGCCTTGCCCACCGCTGATGTTCACGGTTGCGCCGTAGACCTTCGCGGTGATCTGATCGATGTAGTTGTTGTAAGGCGACCGTCGCAGGATGATCTGGCAGGCGAACTGCGCGCTCGAACCCGTCGAGGCGTTGGGGTTCGTGTTTCCGGGGTGGGCAGCCAGCCAGTTCACGAGCGTGATAGCCGAGTCGTACATACCCACGTGGAGGATGTCGCCCGTCGTCGGGTCCTGGCAGAGGAAGGCCTGACCGAGGAAGTCTTCGCCTTCGATCGCGAGAACCTGGACGCTGTCGTCCGAAGCTTCGCAAGCCTTGGAGACCGGGTTGCACGTGAAGCCGGGGCTGCACGCCGTCGCCGCGTCCGGGTCGCTCTCGACGCAGCCGGGCTTGAGGGTGTCGACCCACGGTTTGTAGTCGATCAGGTACGCCTCGAGGACGCCCGTGAAGTCGAACTGTCCGGCCGAGACCCACTGGTCACGCTGACCGTCGACCGCGATCGGGAAGCCGACACCGGGCTGAACTTCGAGCCACGGCGTGAGCGGGTTGAACGTCGCCGCGAGCGTGCCCTTCCCCGAGTTGAGGGGAGCGTGGCAGAGCAAGTCGGCGCCGAAGGTCCATCCGGTCGCGCAAGACATTCCGCCGTCCGCGCCCTGCGACTGAACCGTCGGGCTGTTGGTGTACGGGCCGCCCTTGAAGTTCGGGACGTTGACGTGAGCGACGCCGATTTCCGGGTGCTTGTCCGCGTCCGCGATGGTGATCGGGCTGTGGCCCGCCGAGAACGGCGTCCGCGACCACGCACCCGGGTAGTGGGCGAGGTAGGGGAGCGCGTTGGCCTGGTGACCGTTCTTGTCCATCATGGCAGCCACGCAGCCTTCGCCGCCGCCCTGCAGGTCGTCCGCGCACACCTGCCAGTTGCTCTGGCAACCCGAGGCCGGGTACGTCGTGAAGTCGCACGGAGTGCCGCACGCCTGAACGAGACCGTTCTCGAGGCTCTTGGCGGTGACGCAGATGTTGCCCGCGGTCGCGCACGTCCCGCCAGCGAGGCAGGGCAGCATCCCGGTCTGGTTGGGATCGAGGGGAGCGTTCCCGCCGCAGTTCGCCGTCGGGTCACCCCCCTGGCCACTTGCGCACGCAAAGCTCGGGAACGCGCCGGGGACGCCCGCGGCCGGGTTACCGTTGAGCAGCGTGCTGCCGAACAGGTTGGTGATGTTGACGTTGTTCTCCGCGCCCGGGGTCTTCGCCTTGTCCTCGAGCATCGCCGAGTAGAGGCCGATTTCCTCGCGGTCCATGCGACGGAACCAGTTGTCGTAGCGCTGGTTGCCGCCGAGGAGGTCGCAGCCGTACTCAAAGTCCCAGGGAATGTAGTTCTCCGTACCGCCGGCCCCTTGGCCGATCGTGGTGCGGTCCACGTACTCGAACTTGTCGTACGACTGAGCGCCGCCGGTGCCCGGAGAGACCTGGTAGTCGAAGAACAGCGACTCCATGTCGATCTGCGTCTTGACGACGTCCGAGGGGCCGAGACCGCCGCCGACCGTTCCGTCGGGGAAGTTGTTGACCGTGGTCGGGTACAGCGTCTTGTAGTTGCCGTACGCCTTCAGGTACTTCACGAACGCCTGTCCGAAGAACTTGAAGTAGTAGCGACGGTCCTGGAGCTCGGACGGGAGGTTGTTGATGTCGCCGTTGCCGAGGACGCGAACCACCTGGTTGAGCGTGTTCGTCCAGAGGGCGAGCGATGTGATGCAGTCCGACGACGCGTTGCCGTCGATGCAGAGCGCGCCGGCGAGGTCGCCCGGCTTCAGCACGCTGTTGTAGAAACCAATCGCGTCGAAGTTGTTGGCCGGGTTGAGATCCGCGAGCGGATCGATCGTCGCGATCTCGGGATCGTTCGCGAACTCGCTCGCGCCGTCCGCGTCGTAGCTCACCGGGATGATGAGCCCCTCGACGCCGGAGCAGCCGAACGTCGCCGGGGCCTTGTTCGTCGCGACGTAGTTCGGGATGTGGCTGCCGTTGAAACCGATGCAACCCGGGTCGCCGAGCTTCTTCGGCTTGACCGGCGCGCCCGTCGGGTTCCACACGCCGGGGGTCGAGAGCTGCACCGCGATGTCCTCGAGGAGGAGACGCGACCACTCGATCATCATGAGCGACGAACCGCGGTTGTCCTCACCGTTGGCGGTGAAGTCGTTCGCGAGGTTGCCACGGGCGCGGAGGTCGAACTCGTAGTCCTGGGTGATGTCACCCCCCTGCGGGATGTCGGTGTCGAGCACGACGAGCTCGGGGTTCCCGGCGACCTTCGCCGACGTGAAGTTCTGGTTCACGCCGAGGACGTTCGCGGTCCAGTGCTCCTGGTCGTGGCTGAGACCGTGGAGAATCTTGTTGAGGTTGACCGCGTCAACTCCGTCCGGATTCGCCTTGTCGCCCGTGACCTGGACGCAGTTGGCCTGGAGGTCCGAGAACTTCTGACCGATCTGCTGGATGCAGGTCGTCGTGATCGACTTCGGCTGACCGACCGGGATACCGGAGGCGGTCGGACCGTTGGCGTCGAGCGTCACGAGCTGGTTCAGGTTCGAGTACGGCTCCCACTTCGTGAAGAAGTTGTAGATGAGCGTGGGCGTGCTGAGCGCCGGCTGCGGGACGCCGGCGGTGCCGACGATGTAAACGACCATCGGGCGGATGCCGAAGTAGGTGCCGCCACCATTGTTCGGGCTGACGAGGCAGTTGCCGTCCGTCGCGCAGTTCGTCGTGCCGCACTGGCCCTTGGTGCCGGCCTTGCACTGCGTGAGGTCGCCGGTCGTGGCGTGAAGGCACTGGCAGTTGGAGACCGTACCGGGAGCGACGCAGGCCGCGTCGTTCGTGCAGCTCGCGGTGTTGAACGGGACACCGGCCGCCTGCGAGTACGTCGACATGATCGCGTTGAAGATGTTCGTGATCTTCGTGTTGCGATCCGTCTTCGAGTTCCAGTTGATCTCGAACGGCGCTCCGTCGCGACGATAGATGTCGCCGATCGTGAGCGTGTAGTCGTGCGATTCCCCGTTGTTGTCGGGGTACTTGTTCGTCTGAAGCGACCCCGTGTACCCGAGGTTCAGCGTCATCTGGTCGAGGACGTGCGTCGCGACGTTCCAGCTGAAGCCGACTTCCTGGTTGTTACCCCAGTAGTTGCCGTTGCAGCCGCCGATGCCGGACGGGCACGTGCCTTCGAAGCCGAGCGGCGTCGACTGGCAGAGACCGCCTTCGGGCGAGTTCGGATCGCTCGGGGGCGACTCCGCCTCGTCGATCGTCAGACCGTCCCAAAGGTTGTCCTTCGCGAGGTCGATGCCGGCGTACTTGCGCGGCGGCTGGATCGGCTGCGCGAGCATCCATGCCCAGCGCTGTCGTTTCAGGTCGGTGCTGCAGAGCGTGACGGCGTTCTGCGTGGGAAAACCCGCGTCGAACGAGGCCGTAACGCCGGTGAGAACGGCAGCGTCGACGTTGCCGTTGTTCCAGTTTCCTGCCGCGCCCGAGGGGGCTGGCTGGAACGTCTGGTCAGGTCCGTCTTCGCAGCCAATGGCGATGGCCGCTGAGGCGATCGCAATGAGAGTGAGGGGCAGGCACAACTTCCGCATAAGGACTCCTTCCGAGTCGACTCGACCGGACGCCAAAGCACGCACTGACGCCGGCGGCAGCGTCGTCACCACCGGCGCGTGGGTACTTACAGGTGAACCGCCTCCCTGCGTTGCGGAAACGACTCACGTGTGCGCCAGATCAATCCCGAACGGCGCTTGTGTGGAATGAATTGCGCCGGCTCAAACGAAGGGGTGCGGCCGATCAAATAGAGGAGGGCGCCGGGAGGTCCCTTCCGCGATCGAACCTCCGATTTGCGTCGCTGGCCGGGGGCGGATCTCGTGGTAGAGACCCGCGGAAGCGCGCGAATGTGCGCGCGGATTCGGCTCGCGGAAGCGGGCAAGCGGAAGCAACGAGAGAAGCAACGAGAAGAGGGAGCGGTGAGCCCGGTGAGTGACGCGATGGCGAAGACGAAGCTTGGTCTGGGATCGAAGGGGACCGTGATCGTGGCGGTCGTCGCGGTTGCCGCAATTGGGATTTTCATCGGGCGCTGGTCGCGCGGGTCGTCCGAGCCCGCCGTTCCGGCCGCCACCCCCGCTCCCGTCGCGTCGTCTCCGTCAGCTCCGGTGGGAGCCGTCCCGTCGGGGATGCAGCCTCACGCCGTCGTGGACCCTGGACCGCAGATCTTCGACACCGTCGAAGATCCGAAGTGGAAAGCGGGCGTCCCGATGCGCGACATGGATCGCGACATTTTCGCGCAGATGCAGAACCCGAACCTCGACTACAAGCTCCTGACCGACCTTTTCCCCGACAAGCCCTACAAGGTTCGCCTCGTCGGCAGCGTCGTGGAGCGGCGCTACGGGCTCGTGATGATCGACCTCGATCGGGATGGGAAGTGGGACGAACGTTGGGACCTGCGCCTCGGTCAGGCGAATCGCGTCGTCGAGCACGATCCGGCGAGTGACGGGCAACGCGGCCAGTACACGCTGGCGCACGGGAAGTGGCAGCCGCACTAGATCGCCGGACGCACGGGGCGAACGGGGCGCGCGTCGGCGCTTAGTTCATGCTGGTGGGGGATCGCCTCGACGCCTGGCGATGCGAGGTCGCGTGCACACGACCCGCGATCGCGTGCACGCGACTTTTCGTGGCGCATGCACGCCCCGTGTGGCGAAAGCGCGCGGTTTCGCGCGGTCGCGAGCGCTTCGACTCGGCGGCCCCGAAGGTGACGCACCATGGCGCGGAATTCGCTTTGATACGTGGGATGACTTACGAGACGCCGGCCAGCACCAACCTGATGCGCGACCTCCCGCGCGAGGGTGAGCTCTTCGACGGCAAGTACCGCATCGGATCGGTGCTCGGAGTCGGCGGCATGGCCGCAGTCGTCGGCGCGAAGCACCTGGGTTTCGACGAGATGGTGGCCATCAAGATCCTTCTTCCGGATTGCTGCGACGATCCCGCGGTCGTCGAGCGCTTCGTTCAAGAAGGAAAGACCGCGATCAAGATTCGCAGCGAGCACGTCGTGCGGATGCTCGACGTGGGCGTCGTGTCCGGTCGCGCGTATCTCGTGATGGAGTACCTCGCCGGGAAGGATCTCGACGCGCTCCTTCGCGAGATCGGCCCCCTCCCCGTCCCCGCTGCGGTCGACATGCTCCTCCAGGCGTGTGAGGCGATCGGCGAGGCGCACGCCCTCGGGATCATCCATCGCGATCTCAAGCCGGCGAACCTCTTCCTCACCCACCGCGCCGACGGGTCGCCGTGCGTGAAGGTTCTCGATTTCGGGATCTCGAAGATGCCGCGCGGGATGTCGGGTGCCAGCAAGCCGGGATCGCACCCGACGCTGCCGTCGCTCGTGATGGGGTCGCCGCAGTACATGTCGCCGGAGCAGATGACGTCGTCGGCCACCGCCGATCAGCGATCGGACATCTGGTCGCTGGGCACGCTCCTCTATGAGCTGCTCACTGGGCGGATCGCGTTCGACGGCTCGTCGACGACCGAGGTGTGCGCGCGCGTGCTTCAAGGGGCGCCCGTCCCGCTCGTCGAGCTGCGCGCGGATGCGCCGGGCGAGATCGCGGTCGTCATCGCGCGCTGCCTGGAGAAGGAGAGCGCCAAGCGCTTCGCGAACGTCGCCGAGCTCGCGCGCGCGCTGGCGCCGTTCGGATCGGCGAGCGCGCGTGCGTCGGCCGAGTCGATCGCGCGGGTGATCGATGGAGTGCCGAAGTCGCGATCGCCGTCGTGGAGCGGGAGCGGGGTCGGCACGATGAAGCCGACGGCCGCGGCGATCCTCGCGGATGTTCCGGCGCGGCGCCCGCGAATGTCCGGCTACCTCGTAGGATCGATCCTCGCGCTGGCGGCGATCGGAGTAGCGACGGGGACCGTGGTCCATCGCGCCGGTCCGCTTCATCTCGAGTGGCCGATCGCCGCCGCCGCGCCGGCGCCCGAACCTCTGACGGCAGCGATGCTCCCCGTTCTTCCGACGCCTACGGCGCCGATCGCCAGCGCGGTGGTCCCGGCGTCCAGCGTCCCGGTGAGTCCCGCAGCGAGCTCTCCGTCGCCTCCCACGCCGACGCCTCCTCCGCCGGTCAAGCGTCACCACGAGCGTCGTACGCCCGTCGCAAGCGCACCGGCGGCGAACGCGCCGGTCGCGAGTTCGCCCGTCGCCGACCCTGCGCCGGCGAGCGCGGACGACGATCCGTACGAGGCGCCCTAGTCAGCGAGCGATGGCAGGAGGCGGAGCGGGCGGAGTCGCGGCGTTCGCCGTTGCCCCCGCGGGCTCGCGGCGGATCGTCCAGTCGCGTGCGTTGCGCGAGGCGACGAGGTCCGGATCGATGACCACGTAGCGCGCACACCCCGCGAGGACCATCGCGACGAGGCCGACGAAGAGAAGACGCGCGCTCATGGTCGCCTCTCGTTCTCGCCGCTCATGGAGACCGCGACGGGCGGAGCGAGCGCTCCGAGCTGCGGATACCGATCGAGCAGCTCGGTGATCGCGCCGATCATCGCAGCGACCGCCTTCTTCGTCGCGGCGTCGACCGAGTCCTGGAACGTGTCGTCGGTGCCGAAGAACGTGTCTTCGCCCGCCTTGAAATAGAACTCGCGATCGGCGACGAGCCCGGTGGGCGACGTGACGTGCAGCGTGACGGCGATGTCCGCTTCGGGGACGAACGTGAGCGCGTCGATCTTCGGCTCGACGAAGAACTGGATCACGTCGCCGTTAATGCGCGGCGTCGACGGCGACGTGCCGGGCTGATCGAGGAGGACGCGGAAACCGGAGGACGCCAGGCCGTCAGCCAGCGCGCGCGCGACCCACTCGGTCGGGGGGACGGCGCAGTGAACGTCGGCGGTGTCCGAGTTGTAGCCGTTCTTCTTCATGCCGCAGCGGTCGCGGTTCTCGCGAGCGTCGGTGAACGGCATCGCGACGACGATCTCGCGGCCGCGACCGACGTTCGACGGAGCCACGATGTTCGCGCCCTGCGGCGGATGCACCGTGATGTCCGTGAACGCGCACCCCGCGGGGGCGACGAGAAGCGCGAGCCACGCGGGGAGCCACGGTGAGCCACGATTTCGGCGCGAGGTCATCTCTCGTTCTCCATTCCACATCGCGTGCCGCGTGGGAACAGCGATCGCGTCCGGAGAATTCCCGCGAAGGACGAGGTGCGAGAGCGCCGCGTTCACCCGCAGGCGCGATAGAGACCGTCGCTCTCGACGACGCGTCCTTCACGCCGAAGCTTCTCGAGGTGCGAGCGCAGGCTGAGCATCCCGATGGGCCACGTGTGGGGGGGCGCATCGGCGTACGCGACTCCGACGAGCTTCTCGGGGCTGCCGCCGCGCGCGCCGGCGTCGACGACCGCTTGAAACACGTCCCGCTCGCGGGTCACGCGCTCCTGGATGTACTCGCGGAATAGGGCGGTCGGCGCTTCGATCGCCGGGCCGTGCGCCGGGAGCGCCCACGCGGCGCCGAGCTTGGCGAGCCGATCGAGCTGCGCGAGGTACGTCTGCATGTCGCCGTCGCCGGGCGCGATGAGGATCGTCCCGACGCTCGCAACCATGTCGCCGGCGACGATCGTCTTGGTGTCGGCGTTCCAGAGGCAGAGGTGTCCGTGCGTGTGTCCGGGCGTGTGGAGCACGGTCCACGTTTCGGGCGTGGGCCCGTCGAGGTGGATCGCGTCGCCATCTTCGAGCAGGCGCCCGGGCTGGGCGCCGCCGATGCGAGCCCACGTCTCCTTGTGCATCCACACCGGCAGATCGAGCTCACGCGAGAGGACGTCGAGACCGCCGACGTGATCGTCGTGGTGGTGCGTGGCGAAGATCGCGACGGGGCGACGCCCCGAAGAGGCGAGTCCGCGCACCCACTCGATCCACGCGCGCTGCTCGGACTCGAACGGCGTCGCAGGCTCGACGAGGACGACGTCGCGGCCACCGAGGGCGTAGCTGTTGGTGTGCGTCGCCGGCGGAAGCGTCGGCGTGCGCGCGGCGTACATGGAGAGCGAGGCGTTGATCTCGCGCGGCGCGATCGAGCGATCGCTCGCCGTTGCGATCGGGCGAAGCGCGGACTTGATGGGCTCCACGTTCGCGGGCACGGGCTCGCTCGGCGCGGCGGGCGCCGTGGATGCCGCAGGGCGCAGCTGCTTCGCGATCCGCGTCGCGAGATCGCGCGCCGTGCCGCGCTGGAGCAGGCCGAGGAGCGGCACGTCGAGCGCGAGATCCTTCGCGATGCGCATCTGGACGTCGACCGCCGCGAGCGAGTCGTAGCCGACCGTATCGAGCGGTTCCTTTTCGTCGAGCGTGCGCGCGTCGAGGGCCAGCACCTCTTCGACGATCGAGGTCATATACGCCGTGAGCAGGTCGACCTGCGCTTCGGGCGGGCTCGAGGTGAGGGCGACGCGATCGAGCTTCGGCGGCGTGGACGCCGTGGGAGCGGCGGGCGCAGGCGCCGTCGTCTGGCGAAGGAGCGATGAGAGGAGCGGCAGGCGCGCGAACGCGGGATCGCGCGCGAGCTCGCTCCACTGCGTGCGCGTCGCGATGGCGACGGTGGCGTGCTGCGCGAGGAGGCTCTCTTGAAGAGCGAGCGCCTCGTCGTTGGTGAGGCTCCCGGACTTCCAGTCGCGTCCCCGTCCATCGAGCTTCGCGTTCGCATGCGCGCGCGCGGCCATGCCGGTCTCGGCCCACATCCCCCAGTGGATGCAGAGCGCCGGCTTTCCGTGCGCGTGACGATTGCGAGCGAGCGCCTCGAGGAAGGCGTTCGACGCCGCGTAGCCCGCGAACATCGGCGACGGGAGGACGGCGGACAGCGACGAGTAGAGGACGAAGAAGTCGAGCGGCTGGCCTTCGAGGAGACGGTCGAGGTTCGAAGCGCCGAGCACCTTCGGTCGGAAGTCGGCGTCGAAGTCCGCGTCCGTCAGATCGGCGACGGGCGAGAGGCGGCCGGCGCCGGCGGCGTGAACGACTCCGCGAATCGGGGTCTTCGTCGTCCTGGAGAAGGCGGCGAGAGCGCGCGCGAGGTCGGCTTGGTCGGCGACGTCGCAGGCCGCGACGTGCACTCGTGCGCCGAGCGCTTCCATCGCGCGAACGGCGGCGACGCGCGTGGCGACTTCTCCTTCGAGCTGGTCCCACTCCGCGCGCGGAGGGAGCGGCGTTCGCCCCATCAAGAGGAGCTCGCGCGCGCCACGATCGACGAGGCGCTTGGCCACGCTGAGTCCGAGCCCACCGAGGCCACCGGTGACGAGGTACGCGCCGTCGGCGCGACACGAGAACGGAGCGCCCGCCGCCGCCTCGGTGCGCGGAACGATCCGCGCCACGTAGCGGGCATCCCCGCGAACGGCGAGCTGATCTTCGCCGGCGCCGCCGTCGACCGCTTCGACGATGGCGCGCGCATGCGCGTCGGGGGACGACTCGGTGCGATCGAGATCGAGGAGCCCTCCCCAGACCTGCGGGCACTCGATGCCGAGCGCGCGTCCGAAGCCCCAGATCGGCGCTTGCGCGGCGGCGACCTCGCCCTGCGCGTCACCCACGCTCTGCGCTCCGCGCGTCACCGTCCACACGCGCGGCGGGTTCGGGAGCGCAACGAGCTCTCGCGTGATCGCGGCGAGCATCGCGCATCCCTGGTCACGCGCGGCGAGGAGCTCGGCGTGCGTCGGCGCGAGCGAGGTCGCGTCGAGGCTCGCGAGATGCACGATGGTGCGAAGCGGCGGTCGGCCCGCGGCCGTGGCCTGCTTCAGGGCGGCGCGAATCGTTTCGGCGCCGTGATCGCGTGAAGCGATCAAGACGCACGCATCGCCGCGCGCGACGAGCTGCGACGCCAGCGAATCGCTGACCCCCTGACGATCGGTGAGGAGCAGCCAGGTCGCGGGCTCTCCGCGGGTCACGCTGGCGCGCGGGGTCGCGTTCCACACGAGGTCGTACGACGTGACGTCCGACGTACGCGCGCGCTGCATCCGATCGAGGCGCTGGACGTCCGCGCCGACGATCTCGGCGACGAGCTCCGCGCCGTCGTACACGCGCACGTCTCCGCGGAGCGCGCCCGCGTCATCGGCGTTGCCGTCGGTCATGCGCGCGTGACTCCGAAGCGTGTCGCCCGGCGCGAGGCGGGGGCGCGCATGGATCCGGATTCGCGCGATGCGAACGGGCATGAACGGGTGCATCGACGCTTGCGTGGCCAGGAGGACCTGCGCGCAGGCGTCGAGGAGCGCGGGGTGGAACGAGTAGGGTCCGAGCTCGGACGCGAGGCTCGCCGGCACGACGATCTCGCCGAGCGCCTCCCCGTCGCGGCGCACGATCGACGTCACGCCGCGGAATCGCGGGCCGTACTCGGTGCCGGCCGCGCGAAGGCTCTCGTAGAACGCCTCGCTCGAGACGCGCTGGTCGCAGCGGTCGCCGACCGTTTCATCGAGGTGCACGTCCGCTCCACGATCGTCGCTCGCACGCTCGACGCGCCCCCTGGCGTGGAGCGTCCACTCCGCGGCGCGCGCACTCGCGCGACTCGCCGTGCGCGCACGGCTGGAGACGCTGAACGCGGCCCCTGCGAAGTTCGCGTCGGGCGCGAGCGAGAGCTGCACGACGCGCGCCTCGTCGTCGCCGACGAACATCGCCGCGAGCAGCTCGATGTCCTTCGCTTCGAAGGGACCTTCACCGAGCGCTTCGCTCGCCCCTGCGAGCACCATGGCGACGTACGCCAGCCCCGGGAAGACACGCGCGCCACCGAGGACGTGGTCCTGGACGAACCCGTGCGAGTCGGGGGTCACGTCGACCTCCCAGAGCAGCTCGCGCGAGGTCGTCTCGATGTGCCGCGCCAGGAGCGGGTGCGTGCCGCTCGCCTCGCGCGTCGGCGCAGAGGCAGCGGAGACAGGGGCGAGATCGGCGAGCCAGTGACGCGCGCGCTGCCAGGCGTACGACGGGAGCGTGACCACGTCGCGCACACCGCCGTGAAGCGCCGCGAAGTCGACGTCGTGACCGCTCACGTAGAGCGCGGCGAGCGAGTCGTGCGTCATCGCCGGCGCCACGTCGCTCACCGTGAGCCCCGCGTCGCGCCCCGTGTAGACGCCCGACACGATCTCGCCCGCGGCGAACGCCGTGAGCCGGGCCACGAGCTCGGCGCGATCGCGCGCCACGACGCAGAGGCGATGCTCCATGTGTCCGCGCCGCGCGCCGGCGGTGTAGCAAATGGAGGAGAGCGGCACTTCGCGGAGCGCCCCGACGTTCAACGACGCGGCGTAAGCGCGCGCCAAGGCGACGAGCGCGTCGCGCGTGCGAGCCGAGATGGGGAGCGCGTAACGCGACGGCTCGCGGACGTTGGCGCGAAGACTCACCGGGGCTTCGGCGAGGACGACGTGCGCGTTGGTGCCGCCGATTCCGAAGGCGCTGACGCCCGCGATGCGCGGCTTGTCGCCACGGAACCAATCGGCCGTCTGATCTTGAACGCGGAGGTGGAGCTTCTCGAAGGCGATGAGCGGGTTGGCTTGCTTGAAGTGGAGGCTCGCCGGGATCGACTCGTGGTGGAGGGCGAGCGCGGTCTTGAGGATGCCGGCGATGCCCGCCGCCGACTCGAGGTGGCCGATGTTCGTCTTCACCGATCCGATGGCGCACACGTCGTCCGTAGCGCGATCGGTGGCGAGCACGCGACCGAGCGCCTGGAGCTCCATCGGATCGCCGAGCGGCGTCCCGGTGCCGTGCGCTTCGATGTACTGGACTGCGCCCGGCGAGACGCCCGCGTGCCGGTAGGCGTCGCGGAGCACCGCGCGCTGCGCTTGCGGGTTCGGCGCGGTGAGGCCGTTCGAACGGCCGTCCTGGTTGACGGCCGATCCGCGGATGACCGCGTAGATGCGATCGCCGTCGGCCACCGCCTGCGACAAGGGCTTGAGCACGACGAGTCCCGCGCCTTCGCCGCGAACGAAGCCGTCGGCGCTGGCGTCGAAGGCCTTGCATCGACCGTCGGCCGAGAGCGCGCCGAGCTTGGTCTGGCTGATTCCGTTCTCCGGCGTGAGCATCAAGTTCACGCCGCCTGCGAGCGCCATCGTGGCCTCGCCGTTCCACAGGCTCTGGCAGGCGTAGTGGATGGCGACGAGCGACGACGAGCACGCCGTGTCGATCGACAAGCTCGGTCCGCGGAGGTCGAACACGTACGAGATGCGACCGGCCGCGACGCTGCTGAGCGTGCCGGTGGCCGAGTACATGTCGATCGCTTCGGGGCGGTTCCACTGCATGTGGCCGTAGTCTTCGGTCGTCATTCCCAGGAACACGCCCGTCGCGCTTCCGCGCAGCGCGTCGGGGATCTGCCCCGCGTCCTCGAGCGCTTCCCACGCCACCTCGAGGAGCAGTCGTTGCTGCGGATCCATGTGGCGCGCCTCACGCGGCGAGATGCCGAAGAAGAGCGGGTCGAAGCGATCGACCTCGCCGAGGAAGCCTCCCCAGCGCGAGTTCGTCTTGCCGGCCTGCGACGCATCGGCGTCGAAGATCCGCGCGGCGTTCCATCGCGACGCGGGGACCTCGGTCACGGCGTCGACGCCGTCGCGAAGCATCGACCAGAAGGCGGCGGGCGAATCGCCACCGGGGAATCGGCAACCGATCCCGACGATCGCGATCGGCTCCTCGGCCGGACGACGCTCGGGGCGGCCCGGGTTCGGCGGCGTCCACGACGGGAGCGTGAGGCCGGTCGCGAGGTGCTTGGCGAGCGCTTCGATCGTCGGGTGCTCGTAGACCGCGGTCGGCTCGACGCGGCGTTCGAGCCACGCTTCGAGCGCGCCGGAGAGCTCGGTCGCGGCCAGCGAGTCGAGGCCGTAGCTGGCGAACGGCTCGCGCACGTCGACGTGGCGCGGGTCCACCTTCAACTGGCTGGAGAGGTTGGCGACCAGCCACTCCTGGATCGCGACCGCGGATCGCGTCTTCCCTCCGACTGCTGCGGGCGCGACGGCGGGCGCAGCGACCGACGCGCGCGGCGCCGACGACGGCCGGACGCCGCGATGCCACTCGACCACGACGTCCAGCGTCCCTTCGAGGAACGACGCCTTGCACGCGCGTCGCTGAATCTTGCCGCTCGTCGTCTTCGCGATCGTCCCCGGCTTCACCAGCACGATCGCGTGAAGCGCGATCTCGTGCTCGCGAAGGACCGCCGCGCGCGCCGCTTCGATGGCCGCGTCGAGCTCGATGCGCGTCGCGCTCGCGACCTCTTGCACCACGACGACCCGCTCGCCGTCCTCGTGCTCGATGGCGAACGCCGCCGAGCAACCCGCGCGCATCGCTGCGTGCGACCGCTCGACGACGTGCTCGATGTCCTGCGGGTAGTGGTTCGCGCCGCGGACGATGATGAGGTCCTTCAGGCGACCCGTCAGATAGAGGTGGCCCCCTTCGACGAAGCCGAGGTCCCCCGTGCGCAGGAACTCGGTCGCGCCGAACGAAGACGAGCGCGCGCGGAAGATCGCGTCGGAGACTTCGGGGCGCCCCCAGTAGCCGAGCCCCACGCTCCCGCCCGAGATCCAGACTTCGCCGACGCGGCCGGCGGCGCACGCGAGGGTCGTCTCCGGATCGACGATGGCCAGCGTCTGCTCGGTCGGGATCTCGCCGCAGCTCACGAGCGCGCGCGTCTTCACGCTCGCGTCTTCGTCGCCGGTCGCGACGACGACGTCACCGCGCTCGAGCCCCGCGACTTCGAAGCGGCCGATCGTCGCGCCGGCGCCCGGGCGCATGCCGGAGACGAAGTTCGTCTCGGCGAGCCCGTAGCAAGGATAGAGCGCGCTCTTCTTGAAGCCCGCGACCGCGAACGCTTCGGCGAAGCGATCGAGCGACTCGGGGCGGATCGGCTCGGCGCCGTTGAACGCCGTCTCCCACGTGCTCAAGTCGAGCTTCGCGCGTTCCGCTTCGGTCGTCTTCTGCACGCACAGCTCGAAGGCGAAGTTGGGACCGCCGCAGAAGGTTCCGCCGAAGCGCGCGATCGCTTCCAACCAGCGGAGCGGCTTCTGAATGAAGTCGGCCGGCGAGAGCATCACCGTGTGAAACCCGGTGAACACGGGCTGGAGCAGACACGAGATGACGCCGAGGTCGTGGTAGAGCGGCAGCCACGAGACGCCGATCGAATCGGGCGTGAGGCTCCAGGCGCGCTGCTGGATCGCCGCGTTGTGCAGCATGTTGCCGTGCGTGAGGATGACGCCCGACGGAGTCGACGTGGACCCCGACGTGTACTGAAGGAGCGCGACGGAATCGACCGTCACTCCGACATCGCGCCACGCGCCTGCGTCGCTCGAGCGCGCGTCGTCGGTCGTCACGGTGGTGAGGCCGTCGAGATCGAGGCGCGCGGCCTCCAGATCGCCGCCGGCGAGGATCGCGCGCGTCGTGAGAACGAGCGTCGCCTTCGCGTCGGCCGCGATCGCCTTGATGCGCGGGAGCGTTCGCGCCAGCCGCGTTCGGTCCGGCGGGTAAGCCGGGACGGCGACCACACCGGCGTAGAGGCAGCCGAAGAACCCGGTGATGTACTCGAGGCCCGGCGGGTACAGAAGGAGCGCGCGCGCGCCCGGTGCCGCCTTCACTCCTTCCTGCTGCAACCGCGCCGCGATCGCGCGCGCCCGCTCGTCGAGCGCCTTGAACGTGAGCGAGGTCCCCTTCCCTCCCTCGCCGGCCTTGCCGCCCGCGTTCGTCCCCCCCGGCGGAAGAAAAGTGTACGCGAGCTCCTCAGGTTTCTCGGCGGCGAGCCGTTGAACGAGATCAACCCATGTCGTGAGGCTGGCGGGGGCGGCTTTCGTTGCGACGGGCGGCGCGCTGGGAATGCGATTGCGAACGATGCGACTGGAGATCAATGGGTCACCGGGGTTGGGGTCGAGAATCGTGGCCCATGTCGGACATCGGCCTTGAGACCCCGCTTAACGACCGCTCCCGCGACCCCTTTAGGCGAAAAGTGAGAAATCGTTCGAGCGCTCTTCGACTGGTGCACTCTGCGTCCGGACTCCGCCCCGATCCGGAGCCCGTGCTACCGTCGAACCTCGTCCCACGGCGCCTCATGATCACGGTCGAGTGCCACGTCGGTGTGCTGATCGAGCTTCGGTTCGAAGGGACCCCCTCACTCGATGACGTCGAGCGCTTCAAAGCGGAGACCGCTGCGCTCGTGACCGAACGCTGGACGCTCCACGCGCGGCGCGTCGTCCTCTGCACCGACCTCCGCGCGACGCAGCTCTTCGCGCCCGAGGTCGCGAATCGAATCATCGATCTGATGCGGTCGGACAACCCGCGCGTCGAACGCAACGGCGTCCTCGGCAACGAGAGCGGGATCTTCACGCTCCAAGTTCAGCGGCTGCTCATCGAAGCGCGAAGCCCGGGGCGACGAAGGATCTTCACCGACGCGAACGAGCTCCAGGCGTGGCTGAGCGAGAGCCTCGCGCCCGACGAGTCGACTCGGCTGCGCGACTTCCTCGCCGGCAGCACGAAGAGCTCACAGTGATCGCGAAAGCGATGCCCTCTCACGCCGAGGCGCGCGATCACGCGTCGAGGTTTGCGCGGCTCGTCGAGCTCGCGGGCGACCTTCTCTGCGTGTTCGATCTCGATGGCGTCGTTCGTTCGGCCGAAGGAGCGCTCGCAGTGCTCGGTCATTCGGCGGGCGAGCTGGTCGGGGAGAACCTGTTCGAGCGCGTGCACCCCGACGAAGTCACCGCCACGCGGGCCCGTCTCGCAGCGCTCTCCACGGGCGCGCCCCCCCTCCGGTTCGAGAGCCGCTGCCGCATCAAAGACCAGACGTACCGATGGATCGCGTGGTGCGTCGCGCGCGACGACGAGCGATCGTTCGCCGCCGTGCTCCGCGACGCGACCGAGCGCAAGTGGGTGGAGCACGAGATGGAGGCGTCCCTCTCGCTCGTCGAAGCGACGCTCGAATCGACCGCCGACGGGCTCCTCGTCGCCGACAAGACCGGCCACGTCGTCACGTTCAATCGAAGGTTTCTGGAGCTCTGGGGGGTCGACGACGCCGTCGTCTTCGCCGGGCCCGAGGAGATCGATCGCTTCTGCGAGCCGCTGCTGCTGCCGAACGCCGAGCATCTCCCGATGACGCGCGAGCTGGGCGAAGCAGAGGAGGCCGAGCGTTACGAAGTCCAGGCGCTGCGCGACGGGCGAGTCTTCGAGCGCTACTCGCGCCCGCGGCGAATCGGAACCGCAAGCGAAGGGCGCGTCTGGAGCTTCCGCGACGTCACCGAACGCGTGCGCGCGGAGCGTGAGCTGCACGAGCACCTGAGCATGGGCATCGAGCACGCCGTCGAAGGCATCGCGCGACTCGACGAGGAAGGGCGATACACGTCCGTCAACGCGGTGTTCGCCAAGATGCTCGGGTATGACGACCCGAGCGAGCTCCTCGGGGTCGTCGTGGGCTCCTTGACCCACCCCGACGATCGCGCGCGCCTTGGCGCCGCGCGCGCGGAGATGGGCCCCGAGGGCAAACAAGAGCTCGAAGTGCGCGCGATTCGAAAGGACGGATCGATCGTCCTTCTCCGCGCCTTGCTCGTCCGCGCCAAAGGGAAAGCCGCGGGCTTCCACGGGTTCGTGCGCGACATCACGGAACAGAAGGAGATGGAGCAGCGGCTCCTCCTCACCGACCGCATGGCGTCCATGGGAACGCTCGCCGCCGGGGTCGCGCACGAGATCAACAACCCGCTCTCGTTCGTGATCGCCAACGCGAGCTTGCTCGAGGAGTCGATCCCGGAGCTGGCCGCCGGCGCGGCCGAGGGGACGCACACCGGGCTGATCGAGATGGTGGCCGACATTCGCGACGGCGCCGAGCGCGTACGACGCATCGTTCGCGATCTGAAGATGTTCTCTCGGCCGGACGACACGACGTCGGGCGCGGTCGACGTCCGCAAGGTGATCGACTCCACGGTCAACATGGCGTGGAACGAGATCCGCCATCGCGCGCGCCTGGTGAAGGACTACGGACCGGTGCCGATGGTCGAAGCCAACGACGGGCAGCTCGGCCAGGTGTTCCTGAATCTCCTCGTGAACGCAGCCCACGCCATTCCGGAGGGGAGCGCCGACAAGCACGAGATCCGGATCGTGACCTCGACGGATCGCGACGGTCGCGCCGTCGTCGAAATTCGAGACACAGGGGCGGGCATTCCTCCGGGCGTGCTACCGCGCATCTTCGATCCGTTCTTCACGACCAAGCCCGTCGGCATGGGCACCGGCCTCGGGCTCTCGGTCTGCCACGGAATCATCACCAAGCTCGGAGGCGACATCAGAGTTGCGAGCAGCGTGGGGGTGGGCACGACGTTCAGCGTGATCCTCAACCCGTCCGCTCCCCGTCCTGCGAGCGTCGCGCCCGCACCCAAGCCGGTTCCGGCTCCGGTGAAGCAAGGTCACGTGCTCGTCGTGGACGACGAGGTGATGATCGGGACCTCACTGAAGAGGATCCTGTCGCGCCAGCACTTCGACGTCACCGTCTGCACCGGGGGCCGCGAGGCGCTCACGTTGCTGGCCTCGGGGGCCGAGTTCCAGCTCATTCTATGCGACGTCATGATGCCCGAAGTCAGCGGGATCGATGTCTACGAGGAGCTCGCGCGGACGGCGCCGGACCTCGCGAAGAAGATCGTGTTCATGAGCGGAGGGATCTTCACGCCGCGCGCGAAGGCCTTCCTCGATCAGATAGCCAATCACAGGTTGGACAAACCGATCGACATGCCACGACTCATCGAGTGGATGCGGAGCACGCTCCACCCGGTGAAAGGCTGACGCTCAGTCGTTCGGAGGCGGCACGGCGCACTGAATCGCGACGCCCGCGTCGTCGGTGAGATTCACGTCGGTCTCTGCACAAGGCGGGGGTGCCGCCTCGCCCATCGTCTTGTAGGCGACCCAATCGGCGACGTCGCTCCCCGCCGCGCGCAGGATTCCTTCGTGGCCAACGCCCGGCTTCAGGCAGAACGTGTAGTCGACGCTGTCTTGCTTGAGTCGTTCGATCACGCACGCCATGCGCTCCGGCGGGATCGTCTCGTCTGCGCTCCCGTACTCGACGAGCACGGGGACCTTGGTCGTGAGGTGCGGGCGATCCTCGACGTAACGCTGGATCCATTTCGCGCAGACCGCGTCGCCCGCAGGGCAAGTGCCTCCCAGCGCTGCGCGGGTGCTGACCGATTTGATGAACGCAGGGTCGAAGAGATCGGCCGCGGTCGTCGCCGCCGCTTGGAGATCGGGGTACTCACTCGCTGTGGCACCATCCCACCCTTGAGAGTCACAGTCGTTGCTGACGAAGCTCTTGATCAACGCCTGCTTCGACGCCGCGAACGGATCCAGCCCGTGCCCCGGCCCGTCGAGCAGCTCGCCGTGGGAGTAGTGATACCAAATGGAGACTGCGACCGCCGTGGGGGACGTCGCGAGCGGATAATCACCCGGTACGTAGAGAATCGCTCCCCACGAGCGCTGGGAGAGCCAGAGCGGCGAGAGCGTGGCGACCGCGGCGATCTTCACGTCGGGCGCATACGTCGGCTGGATCGCGAGCGCCGAGAGCGAGGAGTGTCCCCCCTGGGAGTGTCCGACGAGCGCGACCTTCCCGCTGAACGCGTTGGGGAACATCTTCGCCAGCGCGCGCGCGCCGTCGAGCGTGCTCTTGCCGACGTCCTGATACTGCGCATAGGCGCTCATCGGATTCCCCGCCGCGCCGAAGTTCGAATAGCCCGCGAGGTCGGGCTCGATGATCGGAAGCCCGCCGCCGACGAGCGGGAATAGGTACGTATCGATGTCGTTGATCGCCCATGGCGCGCTCACGGTGCTCGACGCTTCGGACGGCGCGCAGACTCCTGCTTGGCCCGAGGTCTGGTGCGAGACGACGACGAGCGGCAACGGACCCGCAGCCCGCGGCGTGTCGGGGATGAGAACCTTCGCGACGGAGTAGCCGGGCGTGTTCGCCGTATCGCCGCGCTCGGTGCGATAGAGGATGCGGTAGACGTGCGCGCCGCTCGTGAACTTCTTTCCTTGGTAGGTGATCTCCGTCGCCGGCGGATCGTCGGTGGTGATCGCGTTGTTGGCGATCGTCTGCATGTCGGCCTTCGCGATGTCGGTATCGATCGCGCACTTGATGATGTCCCCCTTGCCCGCGGGGAGCGGGCCGGGGTCGCCGTAGAGCGACGCGATCGAATCGGTGCAGGGGATGGCCAGCGTGAAGATGCCCGCCGGGGCGGCGTCGCCATTGCCTCCCTCGGTCGCAGGGCCGGCGTCCTTGGAGCCGCTCGTTTCGTCGGAGCTGGAGCACGCCATCCACGCGCTGGATAGGGCGGCGCAGGTCGCCAACGAAGCAAGTGCAAAGCGTGTCATAGGAAGCCTCCGATGGAAAACCGTAGCCTCCGGCGGCGACGAGATCCATTGATCGGCCCTTCTGACTATCGTCACCGAGTCATTCCGTCTCGGAAACGCTGTGACCTACATCGGCGCGGTGGCATCGGCGCGGCAGCCAGCTCGAGCGTGGCCGCCGCGCCCTCTGCGTCGACTGGTCCCACGTGAATGCCTTTTCGGTTTTTCGTTTGTTGAGTGCGTGACGGCGGAGTCGTGGGGCGGCTACTTCGTGCTCCCGAGCTGTCCTTGATCGTTCAGGCCCCAGCACGATGCGACGCCGCTCGCCAACGCGCAGACGTGATCGGTCGCCACGGCGATGCTCGTGACTCCGGTCGTGAGCGCGAGCGCTTGAACGGGGACGAGCGATGGGAGGGTCCCGTTGCCGAGCGTGCTGTTGGCGTTGTCGCCCCAGCACTTGGCGGCGCCCGCGAAGATGCCGCACGAGTGGTTGACTCCGAGCGACAGCGCAGTCGCGGTCGCGAGATTGGCGGCTTGCGTCGGCGTCGTGATGGGCGTCACCTTGTTGCCCAGACCGAGCTCGCCCTGATCGTTGTCGCCCCAGCACTCGTAGACGCCGCTCTTGGTGAGCGCGCACTCCGAGTTGCGTCCCGCGAAGATCTCCGTCGCGGGGAGCAACGGAATGGTCACGGGCGTGTACGACTCACCGGCTGCGGGTGCGATCGCGAGCTCACCTTCGTCGTCGCCTCCCCAGCAACGAACGCCCCCGTTCGTGAGGAGCGCGCACGAGAAGGGGTCGCCGAGGGAAATCTGGGTGACGCCCGTGAGCCCCACGGCCGTCGGCTTTTGCGGGGCCGTCGAGGCGACGCCAACTTCCCACTCCGAGTTGTCTCCCCAACAGTAGACGGCGCCGTTGGAGATCGCGCAGGCGTGCGCCGGGGCGCCGTTCATGCCGCCGATCGCGATCTGAGTGACGTTCCCGAGGAGGGGGATCTGTACGGGCGTCGACTGCGCCGCGCCGCTGTCGCTGCCGTCGACCGGGATCACGCCATCGCGTGCGCCCCAGCACCAGACCGTTCCATCGGTGACGAGCGCGCACGCGTTCTGCCCGGCAGCTACGACGTCGAAGACCTTCCCGGCGAGCGAAACGGGCATCGGCGTGGCCGTCCCGCTCTTCGGTGCCGTCCCATTGCCCAGCTCACCTTCCGCGCCGCGACCCCAGGCCGTGAGCGAGGCGTTGCCGAGCAAGTAGCTCGTCCCCTCGCCGACCGCGACCTTCGCGCTCGAGCAAGGCGTCGTCGTCGTCTGCCACTGGCCCCCGCTGCAGTTCCTCACCGTGTGGCTTGCGGTGCAAAGAAGATCGCCGTCGGTGCATACCGCGCATTGAGCAGCCTCGCATCCGATCGCGCAGGCGGTCGCTTGCCACTGGCCGCTCACGCACGTGAGCGCCGAGTCCTGGAGAAGATCGCAGCGGCGCGCGCCGCTCGCGCACACGCTGGTCAACGCCTCGTCGGTCGCAGCCGTGACGGAGGTCTCGCCGTCGGGCGCCGGGCTGCCGCAGGCGGCGAGCGGAAGGAACGCCGCGAGGGCGAGGGAGAGAGAGAGGCTGTGACTCGAGAGGCTCATGGGCTGGCTCCGTGATCGTCGACCGGCGACCCCGCGCGGTCCTCACTGGCGAGGTCCGCGCTGCGCTTCATCGTCCGTCGTGGAGGTGTTGGGCCCGAGGGGGGCGAGTCTGGCGAAGAACGTGAAATTGGATCGGTCGTGAGGGGCTCCATCGGTCGCCCGACGCTTTGTTCGCGATGGCTGCCAGATCCGGCGCGGTCGCTACCAACACCGCTTCAGGGCGCCGTCGCGTCCTCGAAGAGAGAAGCGGTGACCTGGCGGGGCGGCGAAGCTCTGCTAAGGTCTGGTCCCACACGGCCGAGCTCGCCCAAAACGAGACTCAGGTAGGAGAGAACAGAAGATGCGTATGGATCGGTTTGCGGCGGCGGTTCTGGTCCTTGGAACGATCTTGGCGGCGTGCGGCGGGAGCCCCGACGGCGAGCCTTCCCCCTCCTCCACGAACGAGCCTGCGGTCGAGAAGACCGAGGTCGATCCGGCCGCCCTGCCGAAGGGCGAGACCGTGGCGCCGGCAAGCTCTCCGAACACGTCTCCGCTCGCTCACTGCGTCGGGTGCCCGCACCAGTGCGCGAATCCCCCCTGCCCCGATCAGTGAGCTGACGTCAGTGACGGACGAAGGCGCGGTACGCGCTCCAGTCCGCGCCCGGCTGATCGCGACGTAGCGCGAGCTGCGCGTCGCGAAGCGCGCTCGCAGCGTCGTTCGGGTGGACGGCGAGCGCGGGGGTCAACGCGACGAGGAGCGCCTCGGCGACCTCGTCGCGCACGCGCCTGCTCGCGCCGATCACGGCGCCCGATCCGGCGGCGATGAACGCTTCGGAGAGGCCGACGCCCGGCGCGCCGCCGTGCGATCGCGCGGTGCCGGTTTCGCATCCGGAGAGAACGACGAGCCCCGGCGCACGCGAGAGCGCGAGCACGTCGGCGACTCCGACGCTGTCGCCGTTCGCGAGGAGGAGCGCGCTGTCCCATCCGTCCGCGCCGGCGTAGACCGCGTGGCCGCTGTAGTGGAACGACGACGCGCGCGAGAGCTCGGCGAGCACGCGCGCGCGGGTCGCGTCCGCGCCGACGAGGAGCGTGACGCGCGAGCCGCCGTCGAGCGCGGCCGCCACCGCAACGCCTTCGCGCCGTGCGGCGGGGAGAGCTCCCGTCGGATCGGCCACGACCAGCGCGGCGCCACCGGCGCCCCGGGGCGCATCGAATCGGCTCTCGAGCACGTACTCCACCGGCGCGCGTTCGAGGAGCGGCGCGCCGTCGAGAACGAGCGCAGCGACGTCCACGTCGTCGAGGGCGTCGAACGGGAGCCAGCGAATGCGCTTCGCCGCGCGGAGTGGAGCGGCCTCCGAAGCGAGGAGGATCGCGGCCGCCTCGCCGGCGCGCGCAGGATCCGTCGGGGCGGCGATCACGTGGGCGGTGATCGACGCGTGCAAGACGCGAAACGCGGCCCACGCGTCGTCGAGCGGGTACCAGGCAAGACCGATCGCGCCGTCTTCCGTCGCCAGCGCCGGGCGCGGTGTTCCGACTTCGCTCGCGGCGGGGAAGACGTCGCGCGCGACGGCGTCGAGCTTGTCGCGCAGGGCGAGGTCGCGCACGTGCCGGGACGCGGAGGCGCGCACGAGAGCATCGGCCGACAGTGACCAGTCGTCGTGCGCCGAGGCCACGAGATCGTCGCGTGCGTGATCGTAGTCGGCGAGCGCGTGCTCCCAGCGCGCGCGCGCGTCGGGAGGGAGAGTCGCGCCGCGGGACGAGCGTTGAACGTCCTCGTGCAGCTTTGCGCGGGCCGCGCGCGCGACCTCGAAGGCCTCGTCGACCTTGCCGGCTGCGAGCAACAAGGTGACGCGCCGCCGGGTCACGCGGGCGCGCAGCCACCAGAAGGCGCCGCGACCTTCGCCGATCGGCACCGACAGCGCCGCTTCGTCGAAGAGCGCCTCGGCACGAGCGACGGCCGAGAGCGCACCGATAGGGTCTCCCATCCGCTCGCGCGCGAGGCTCTCGCCCTGGGCCGCGCGCGCTTCGTCGAGCGTCGATAGGCCCGCCGCCCGCTCCGATAGATCACGGTACGTCGCCAGCGCGGCGCGCGCGTTCCCCGCGGCGAGCGCCACCTGACCTTCGAGGTCCAGGGCGAACAATCCCGCACGCCACTCGAGGTGCGGCGAAGCCGCGTGCGCCGCGGCGATCGATCGTCGGGCGTCCGCCAGCGCGCCGTCTTGCAAGCTCGCCCACGCCAGATCGAGCAGCGCCTGCGCGCGCTGTTCGGCGTTGAGGCACGTCGTGCGGTACGCCTCCTCGGCGAGGTGCAGCGGCGCGGCGGGCGAGCTTCGCATCGCGGTCACGCCTCGCTGGTCGCGCGCCAGGAGGATCGCTTCGCCGAGGTTCACGCGGAGCACGGCGCGATCGCACGGGTGCATCCCCTGGCCGCGCTCGGCGTCCATCTTGGTCTGGATGGCGAAGGCCTCGTCGATGCGACCGACGGACGTGAGCGCTGCGGCGCGCGTGTCCTCCGCGGCCGCGGCGAGCGATTCGTCGCCGATATGCGTCGCGTGATCGAGGGCCGCCACGAGCGACGCGAGGCCCGCGCCGATGTTCCGCGTCGCGAGCGCGAGGAGCCCTTCGTTGTACGTCGCGGCGACTCCCCCTTCGGGGTAGTCGCGCCCGAAGGTCGCGAGGCGAGCGAGCGAGGCGTGCGCGGCGTCGAAGTCGTGCAGACCGTCGATGAGGACGTACGCGCGCGCCGACTCGTCGAGCGAAGCGGCCGACGTCTCGCCTCGCGCGGCATGCAGGTCCGCCGACTTCGCGAACAGCTCGGCGGCGCGCGCCGCTTCCCCGCTGGACAGCGCGTCGCGCGCACGGAAGCTCGCGATCTGCGCGGCGAGGAAGCCGTCGCTCGCGTCGCTGCTTCTCTCCCCTTCATCGAGCTCGCGCGTCGCCCCCTCCCCGTCTCCCGCGCGAACTCTCTTGAAGGCGTCGTCGAGCCATGCGGGAAGCGGCGGAACCGCGCCGAGGCGGAGCGTGTACTGCGCCGGCGCTCCTCCGACCGTCGCGCTGACGTCGAGCCTCGCGGCGCCCGCCGGGACGTCGACCTCGAGACGCGCGCCATCGGCGAGCGAGGTCGCACGCGTGAGCAACGGCCCCGCGTCGCTCGTGACCTTGGGCTCCGTCGCGTTCGCGGGGACGAAGATCCGGAGCGTGCGGAGATCGCCCACGCGACAGACGGGCCCGGCGACGACCTCCGCGCAGTTGCCCACCTCGACGCCGCGCAGCTCCGCCATCGGCGGCGCGTGACTGCCGTCGCGGCAAGCCGCGGTGAGCATCCACGCGACGAGCCACGACGCGGGACGAAACTCTCGACGGAGCGCGAAGATCACCTGCGCCGAGAGTACCCCGAGCCAAAGCGGCCGAGGGGGCGAGTCGGCGTCAGTAGATCGTGGTCGGCGTCGCCGTGGTGATGAACTCCCCGTCGCCCCAGCACAGGACGTTCGAGCCGACGACGGCGCACGTCTCTTCTCCCGTGCCGGCGGAGAGCGTCGCTGCACCGGTGACCGGCGCGATCGCGCTACCCGTTCGGTAGAGCGGCGTCGTGAGACCGTCGCCGAGCGCGTACGTGATGCCCCAGCAACGGACCGTGGCGTCCGAGAGGATCGCGCACGCGTGATCCTGCGCCATCGCGACGTCGATCGCCGGCGCGAGCCCGGCGATCACGTGGAAGGTGCCGGCCGGGCCGGGAGCCGACGCGCCGCTTGCCGTCTCGTATCGATCCTCGCCCCAGCACGTGATCACGCCGTTCCAGCCGAGCGCGCACGTGTTGTTGCCGGCGGCGCTGATCTGCCGCGTGCTCGTGAGAGGAGTCATCATCGTGGCCGCGACGTTGCTCTTGTACGTCGCGTTCGACGACCCGAGCTGACCCGAGCCGCCGTCGCCCCAGCAGAAGACGCGACCATAGCGATCGAGCGCGCACGTGTGCGAGATGCCCGCCGTGACCGAGACGATGTTGGCCACGCCCGGCACGCTCGTCGCATCGAAGTATCCCGACGAGGACACAGGGACGCCGATCTGTCCGGCGCTGTTGCGCCCCCAGCAGGTCGCGCCTCCGCTCGCGAGGGCCACGCAGAAGTGCATGTCGCCGGCGGTGATCGAGACGGCGTTCGTCACGTTAGGGATCGGCGTCGGCGTGGTGACGCCGTTCAGGTTGCTCGCCAGCAACAGCTCGCCCCAACACTCGACCGTGCCGTTGCCGAGAAGCGCGCAGCTCGAACCATAAGACGTCGCCACTTGAACCGCGCCCGCGAGCCCGAGCACGGAGACGGGGAGCGCGCGCGCGAGCGTGGTGCCGTCGCCGAGCTGGCCGAAGTTGTTCGCGCCCCAGCACTGCACGGTGCCGTCACCGTTGCGAAGGCAGGCGTGACCGTCGCTGGCGATCGCGACGCCCGTGGGGAAGGCCGCGGGGACGATCGGGCGATGAACGATCGTCACCCCTTCGGAGCCGCTGGTCGCGCTCTCCGCGGAGTCGCCGACAGGCGGCGCCGAGCAAGCGGCCATTGGGGCCACCAGAGCGAGAGTGATGGACCACGCGTGAATGCTCGTCATCGTCTTCATTGCAAATCTCCTTCGCGATCGGGTGTTGGTGGCGAGCGCGGAGATCCTGGCAAGAAGGCGAACCCTCGCGCGCGGGAGCGCGAGCTCGTGAGGCGGAAAAGCAAGAACGCCTCACCGAAGTGAAGCGTGCGCGCTGAAGTGGGGAGAAAGCGCGCCGGGGAAGGCTTTGTTCAGCGAGAGCTGTTCGGGTATGGTCGGCGAATTGCTTTCGCGAGGCCCCATGTTCAAGCGCATCCCGATCCTCGTTTTGGGCGCGTCGCTGATCGGCGCAGGAGCGTTCGCCATCTTTCACTCCGCGTCGCCGGCGAGCGCGCGAGTCGATGGCTCACCGGTCGAACCGCACGCCGGCCTCTCCGCGCCTGGAGCATCGACGCTCCCGCCCGGTCATCCGCCCATCGGCGCGATGAACGGCAGCCAGGGCGCTGCGCCCCCCGCGAGCGACGAGCCCGCCGCGCTCACGTGGACGGTTCCTGCCGCGTGGAAGACCGCGTCGAACCCGAGCACCATGCGCCTCGCCACGTACCGGATCCCCCGCGCCGAAGGGGACACAGCCGACCCCGAGCTGAGCGTCGTTCGCGCGGGCGGCGGAGTGGAGGCCAACATCGATCGATGGCTCGGTCAGTTCGACGAAGCGGGAAAAGACACGCGAACGGTGAAGACGATTCACGGCATGCCGATCACGATCGTCGAGGTCCACGGCACGTTCCTCGGCGGCGGGATGATGGGCAGCGCCGCATCGCCGCACCCCGGATGGGCTCTCCTGGCGGCGATCGTCGAGACGCCGGGGTCTCCCTACTTCTTCAAGATGACCGGCCCCGCGAAGAGCGTGACTGCGGCGCACCCGGCGTTCGACGCGCTGATCGCCGGCGTCACTCCGGCTTTGCCGTAGAGCGCGGCCGCCCGAAGGTCCGTCGCTGCACGTCAACGGTGTGATCGATCACGTGCAGTGACGCGGCGTCAGTTCGTCGGGCCGACGTCGCTCGTGCACGGCTGAAAGACCGTGCCGTCGAGCGCGAGCGAGAATAGCGCGCCGACGATCCCGGCGTCGACGTCGCTCGCGCAAAACGCGGCCGTCGTCTCGCCGTCGTCCGTGTACTCGGCGTCCCACGCGGGCTTGCCGGCCGCGAGGTACGGCGTGAGCGTGGCGCACTCCGAGTACTTGTTGCACTCCTCGTCGAGCACGCCGTCGAAGTCGCCCACGAGCTGCGGGATCTGATCGAGGTCGTTCTTCTGGAAGACGGCCATGCCGAGGCCGTGCACCGTCGTCGCGATCCACTGGTCGTACGCCAGCTGATCTGCGGCGGTCGCGTTGAAGCCGGCGGAGTTCTGGTACGAGTCGATGTTGTCGGGCTCCACAGCGTCGAAGCCCTTCTGCTGACAGATCTTGAACCGCGCGATCATGATCGCTTGAAGCGCCGTGTAGCTCGCGCCGGCAGGTCGAATGTCGAGCCACTTCTCGCCGGGCCACCCCGCCACGTCGCTGCCGAGGAGCGCGCTCGGGAACTGCGCGGAGTCGGGGCGATTGGGTTCGTACGTTCCTGCGTCCATGTAGCAAACGACTTTCTTGCCGAGCGCGTGGAGCGCGCTCACCTCGGCGGCGGTGTTGTCGAAGCCGTCGATGTCGTACGCGCCCACGTTCTTCGTGTTGTCGGTCGGCGTGGTCTGAAGCTGCCAGAAGAACGTGGTCCCCTTCGCGGGGGCCCAGCGACTCGCATCGCTCGCGCCGCCATCGTCGCCGCTCGCGTCCCCCGTGACGTTGGACGTGCCGCCGGCGTCACCGGAGTCGGCCGAGGAGACCGACGTGGCGTCCACCCTGCCATCGACTCCGTCGGTCGCGGCCGCGTCGAGCGGGCTCGCGGATGCCGAAGGCGCGCTCGAATCGCCACATCCCCAACAGCACGAGAGAGCGACGAGGCACGCGGCGACAGAATGGGTTCGCATGGTCTGGCTCTTCTCTCTTCTTTCTTCTCTCTCTTCTAGCAGCGTCGACCGCGTCGCTCTTCGCCTTCGAGCTCGGCCTTCGCTTCGCGCGCTCCTTGCGCCGCGAGCGCATCGGCGCGCTCGTTCCCGGCGTTGCCGTTGTGAGCGCGCACCCACTGCCAGCGCACGACGAGCGACTTCGACGCGATGCACGCGTCGATGCGCCGCACGCTCTCGAGCACGTGCGGGTCCACCTTCGCGAAGTCGCCGGCGCGCCACGCCTCGAGCTTCTTCCCCAGGTTCTCGATCAAGGACTGGTTGTCGGAGAAGAGTGTCGCCGCGGCGAAGTCGGGCAAGACCGACAGAGCCTCGGCGACGGCCTGGTACTCCATGACTTTCGCCATCGTGCGCGCCGACTTGCCATAGCCCTGGAGCAGCTCCCCGGTCGGGGCCTTGATGCAGTACCCCCACCCTCCGGCGGCGTGGTCGCCCGCTTTGCACGAGCCGTCCGTGTAACAGAGGTATTCCCGGCGACCGCTCACCCTACGGAAGATACCGCTTCACTCTGGCGAGCGGCTCATCCGAGGAATACCGTCGCGTTCTCTTTTTCTGGTCTCGCTCGAGTTCGCCTGCTGGAGGTCGCCTCAATGCCCAAATCCGATCGCGCTGCCAAGCCCACCACGACGCGCATTCTTCGCAGTCCGCGACGCGTCGCGCTCGCACTACTCGCGCTCGGCGTAGGGGTCGCCTGCTCCACGCCGCCTTCGCCCGGAGGCACGAGCGACGAGCCCGTTGCCAAGGCGGCTCCCGCGTTCACCGCGCTCACGCGAAGCGCGCAGAAGCTGGCGAAGCCGGAGTGGGACATCGGACGGCGCGACCCGTCGATCCTCGCGGCCGGCTCTCTCTACTTCGAGCCCACCGCGCAGCAGAAGATCGATCGCGAGGCGCTCCTCGCGGCGGTGCAAGATCCGACGTCGCCGAGCTACCACACGTGGCTCACGCCCGAGCAGCTCGGGGCCCGCTTCGGCGCGCAGCCGAGCGACATCGCGCGCGTCACGCAATGGCTCGAGTCGCAGGGACTGACGATCGATGCGCCGTCACCGCTCGGCGACCGCATCGGGTTCCGCGGCCCGTCGGGGCAAGTGGAGGCCGCGTTCCACACCGAGTTCCACAACTACATGGTCGGCGGGAAGAAGCACTTCGCGATGGCGAGCGCGCCGACGATCCCCACGGAGTTCGCGCCCATCGTCATGGGTCTCCGCGGCTTCCACGATTTCCGCCCCGTCGCGCATCACCGCGCCAAGCCGCAGTTCAACGATCCGACGTACGGCCTCACGCTCGGCCCGGATGATTTCGCCACGCTGTACAACACGAAGCCGCTGCTGGCCGCCAATACCGACGGGTCGGGCATCAACATCGCCATCATCGGCCAGACGTGGATCGATCCCACCGACCTCGCCGGGTTTCGCACGCAGTTCGGTCTCACCGCGCACCAGACGAACGTGCTCGTGCCGGGCACGGGCGCACAGTCGGTACTGGACAGCAACAACGAGGGGGAGGCCGAGCTCGACCTCGAGTGGTCGGCCGCCGTCGCGCGCGGAGCGAACATCATCTTCGTCTACGTCGGCGCGGACACGATCAACTTCAACGTCGACGACTCCGCCAGGTACATCGTCGAGCAGGGGACCAAGCTCGCTCCCGGCGTCGGCAACGGCGGCGCGCAGATCATGAGCGAGAGCTATGGCGGCTGCGATCAGTTCGAGACGACGGTCGACGCCGACGTCGATAGCGAGATCGCCGCGGCGGCGAACCTCGAGGGGATCACGTACGTCGCATCGTCCGGCGATCAGGGGGCGGCAGGTTGCTCTTGGGCAGGGCCCGGCTTCGGCGGCATCTTCACCGGCCCGCCAGCGGACCTTCCCGGCGTCACCGGCGTCGGCGGGACCGAGTTCTTCCCGACGACGCAGGTGTCGCCGTTCTTCAACACGACCACCAACGTCGCGCTCGCGTACCCGAACAGCAATGCGGGCGTGAGCCTCGAGGCCGTGTGGAACGACTCGGATCAAGACGGAGTCTCCGGCGGCGGTGGCGCACCGAGCGTCATCTTCCCCAAGCCGTTCTACCAGCAGGGTGTCACTCCGAACGACAACGCGCGCGACGTCCCGGACGTCTCGCTCACCGCCTCGCAGTACAACGTCGCGTACGAGACGTACGAGCAAGGAGGGCTCACGCCGATCGGTGGCACCTCCGCGTCGGCGCCGTCGTTCGCCGGCATCGTCGCCATCCTCAATCAGGCGGTGGTCGCGAAGGGCGGGCAAGCGGGGCTCGGCAACATCAACCCGATGCTCTATTCGCTCTACGGGAGCAACGGCACGCTCAAGGCGTTCCACGACATCGTCACGGGGAGCAACAAGGTTCCGTGCACGGTCGGCACCGATCCCGGTTGCCCCGCGGGCGCCACGTACGGCTTCGACGCGACCACCGGCTACGACCTCGCCAGCGGCCTGGGCACGATCGACGCGGCGAAGCTCGTCGCCGCGTGGACCGCGCTCTCGCCCACGACCACCACGATCACCGCGCCGGCCACGGCGACGGTGGGCTCAAAGGTCACGCTCACGGCGAACGTCGGCTCGACCGCGAGCGCGAATGGAATCGGCGGCACGGTCACCTTCACGTTCGAAACGTTCGCGGGAGGTGTCGGCCCCATCTATGGCGCATCGGACGCGGGAGCCCAGGACGAATCGTGGCTCCTCGGCACCGTCAACGTGACCGCGCTCGCTGGAACGCCCGAGAAAGGGAGCGCGTCGCTCGACGTCGCGATCCCGCCGGGGCTCACAGGCAAGGCATACGTCGTCGCGATGTACAACGGCGACTCACACTACCTGCCGTCGCACTCGTCTCCGCCGTCGCTCGTCACGGTGAGCGGGTCGACCCTCTCGATCGATCCAAAGTTGATCACGCTCGCGCCTTACGCACACACGACGCTCTCCACTTCGGGCGGTACGCCGCCGGTCACGTGGACCGTCATCGCGGACAAGACGTGCGACGTGAACTTCAACTGCACGTACGTCGAAGCACAGACCCCGACGAAGGGGTACGTGCAAGCCGGACCGACGGTCGGCGGCACGGTGACGGTGATGGCGATCGACGTGAACGGTGACGAAGCGACCACGAAGATCACCATCGGAGGCACGGCGGTCGACGCCGGCGACTTCCCGACGTTCGATGCCGGTCCGCCCGGCGGCCCCGGCAATCCTCCGCTCGCCGACGGGGGCACCACCGCCAGCGACGCGGGGTCGAGCAGCGACTCCGGCACGAGCGACGCCGGCACGGCGATCGACTCCGGCACCGCGCACGACGCGGGCACCACGACCGACTCGGGCACCGTGCATGACGCAGGCAGCACGACCGACTCCGGTACGACGCACGATGCCGGGACCACGGCCGACTCCGGTACGGCGCACGACTCGGGCGCCACGACCGACTCGGGCACCGGACACGACTCCGGAACGGCGAGCGACTCCGGCGCGATCGGCGACGACAGCGGGAGCACCGGTGACGACAGCGGAAGCACCGGCGACGACGACAGCGGTAGCGTCGTCGGCGACGACAGCGGAAGCACGGGTGACGACGGATCCGCGTCGTCGGTGCCCGATTCGAGCGTGCCGCTCGGAGAGGACGGCGGCCCGGTCACGTCGAACGACGCCTCCACCGACGGCGGCTCGGGCGGAACGGGAGACAGCTCGGGTTGCGGATGCGTGACCGCGGGGAGCAGCAGCGGTGGTGAGCACGAGACGCAGCTAGGCGCCTTCGGCGTCCTCGCCGGGCTCGCGGCCATCGGGCGTCGGCGTCGCAACCGACGCTGATCGGAAACGGGACGAGGCGCGGCTGCCCGACGGAGCCGAGTCTCGACTCTAGTCCTCCATGAGCGCCGTTTTGCTCGCGCTCCTCGTCGCCGCCGGCAGCCTCGTCGTCGGCGCGAAGCTCGCGAGAAAGAGACCAAAGAAGTCCGACCCGCGGATGGCGCTGCGTCCGGGCGAGCCGATCGCGATCGCGCGCGCGCCGGTCGCGGGGGTCGTGGCGTGTGAAGGAGTGGTCGTCGCGTGCGAGCGGGCCGTCAGGTCGCCGACCGCATCGAACCTCGTTTGGTACGAGTGTGTCGTCGAAGCCGGCTTCGAGGACTCGGAGAACGGGACCACTGCGCCGTCGCCGCTCCTCGCGCTCGTCGAGAGCACGCCGTTCGAGATCGAGGACGGATCGGGCAAGCGGCTTCGCGTGCTCCCTGCCCGAGGGACGTTGCTTCCGGACGTGATGGACCGTCCGCGCGTTCGCGCCGACGGGGTGCTCCGCGCGCGCCTCTTCGATCTGCTCGTCGCGCACAACAAGGCGACGGACACGCGCGCGACTCTCTTCTATGCCGAGACCTCGATCGCGCCCGGCGATCGCGTCGTCGCGCGCGGGGCGATCCGGCGCGGCGCGACGATCGAGCCGGCGTACCGCACGGCACCGCAGTCACCGACGCTCTCGGCGGAGGGGGCGGACCTCGAGGTGTGGCGGCGCAAACCACCGACGCGCAAACGGCGCCTCAGCGGCACATCCCGCTGACGCACGTTGTATCGCCGGGGCACTCCCAGCTCGCGTTGCACCCCGGGACGCATTTGCCGGCGACGCAGATCAGTCCGGAGCCATCGCTGCCCGGATTGCATTGGCCGGTCGACGTGCACGCCGCGCCACCGCCGCTCGAGGAGCCGCTGCTGCTTCCGCTACTGGAACCGCTGCTGCTTCCGCTACTGGAGCCGCTGCTCGATCCGCTTCCGCCAAGCGCACCGAGTTGCTGGAGCGTCCCGTTGAAGTAGTCGAGATCGACCGCGTCGGAGATCCCGCTAACGGTGCCGCTCTCCGAGTTCTGCCAGAACGACCACTTCGACCACTCCGACGGCAAGCCGGGACACGACACTCCATAGTTCGCGACCCAGAGCGTGTATGGCGCAAGCGACGCATACGAGTGAGAGAGGAACTCCGAGCTCATGTAGAGGATGGCAGTCTTGCCCGTGCTCGCCGTGACCGACGCAAGGAACGTCGCGGCGCGCGCCACGGCCGCCGCTTCGCTCACGCCGTTGAGCGTCTCGAAGTCCAGCACGCTCGGTAGATCGTCCGCGCCGAGCGCGCCCACCGTCTTCACGAAGTAGGTCGCTTGCACGTTCGGGTCTTCGGCGGCGTCGAAGAAGTGGTACGCGCCGCGCACGACGCCGGCCGATTTCATCGCCGACCAGTTGGCCGCGAAGTCTTGATCGACGAGGCCGGTCCCCTCGGTCGCCTTCGCGAACGCGAACGAGATGCCGGTCGCCTTCACGTGGCTCCAGTTGATGGTGCCGTCCCAGTGCGAGACGTCGATTCCTTTGATCACTTGAGCGCCGGCGCACGACGTCACCTGCGCGCTGCTGCTCCCGACGTCTTCCGGTGCGCCGCTACTGCAGGCGGCGAGCCCCGCCCCCAGCGCGCCGATGACCCCGAGTACTCCCCACGCGCGCCGCCGGATGATCATGCTCGCCACCTCGCGCGGTGCATGAGCAACCGGCAGGCCGTCGCACGATCGCGCCGACGCGGGTCGCATGTCCGCGGGATCAGGCGCGCAGGTGTCGTCGGGCGACACCGGAGGGGGGCTCGCGGTGTCGTGGGATGACACCGCGATTCGAGCGGTAAATTCCGCGGCTACGCGTGCGCCTCTCCGAGCGCCGCCGACGCCTCGCTCTCCGCCTCGTCGGCGGGCTTCTTCGCGAAGAAGAGGAACATCACCGGCACGAGGAAGAGCGAGAGGAGCGTCGACGACGTCAGCCCTCCGACGACGGCGAGCGCCAGCGGCTGGTTCGCCTCCGACCCGTGCTCGAGCGCCATCGCCGTCGGAATCAACCCGATGACCGTCGCCAGGCTCGTCATCACGATGGGGACGAACCGCGAGCGCGCGCCCGCCACGACCGCGTCGATCTTCTGCGCACCTTCGAGGAAGCGCCGGTTCGCGTCGTCGACCAGGAGGATGCCGTTCGAGACGGCGATCCCGATGACCATGAGAACGCCCATGAGCGCCGTGATCGAGAACCCCTGCCCTGCCGCCATCAGCGCGAGCACTATCCCCACGAGCGACACCGGGATCGTGAACAGCATGACGAACGGGAGGCGCAGCGACTTGAACTGCGACGCCATGATCATGAAGACGACCATCACGGCCAGCGCCAGCGCGAGACCGAGGCCGGAGAACGTCGTCCTCATCAGCTCGATCTGTCCGGCGAAGGACCAGTGGACGTTCTGGGTCTTCACGTCGCGGTGCAGCGCCTCCTCGAGATCGTTCGCGGCGCTCCCCATGTCGCGCCCTTCGGTGACCATGAGGACGTGCGCCGCGCGCTCGAGGTGGTTGCGCTCGACGGCGATCGGGCCGAGCTGGCGGTGAATCTCGGAGTACGCCCCGAGGAGGACCGCGCGCCCCTCGTCGCTGACCCGCACCGGGAGGCCGGCCATCTGCTGCGTGTCGGCGACCTTCGAGCCTTCGTAGAACGTGACGACGTAATACGACTGGCCGTTGTTGGAGTCGATCCACACGCCGGGCGCGTTGATGTTGCCGAGCGTCGCTTCGAGCGTCGCCTCGGCGGCGGTCTTCGACGTGACTCCGACGAGCCCCGCCTTCTCGCGATCCATGTCGACGTGGAGCTCGGGGTAGTCGAGCTGCAACGTGACGCGCACGTCGCGAATGCCCGGCACCGTTCGCGCGACCTCGGCGATGGCCTTCGACTCGGTCTCGAGCTCCGCGAGATTCTCGCCTCGCACCTCGACGACGATCGGCGCGACGTAGCCGTTCGCGAAGACGCTCGCGACGAGGCCTCCGGGCGCCTGCAGCGTCTCCACGCCGGGGTACTCCCGTTTGAGGATGGCGCGCGCTTCGGCGGCGAGCTGCGCCTGCGAGTGCTTCCTCTCCTCGGGATCGGTGAACGCGATGCGGAGGTATCCGGTGTGCGGGCCGACGTTGGGGCTCACGAGCAAGGCGCGCGCGTTCTGCGGCATGCCGATGTTCGCGATCACCATCTTCACGCAGTCGTCCGGGAGCTCCTGCGAGAGCGTCTTGCCCATCGCGCTGAGCTTCGCGGCGGCCTCGTCGATCGACACGCCCGGCTGGAAGCGGACGTAGATCTGGTCCATCGACTCGTCGATCTCGGGGAAGAACGTGCTCGGTAGGCGCGCCGCCGCCACGCCGCTCGCGAGGACGAGCACGACCGACGCTCCAACGATCGACCATCGGTACGGGAGCGTCCGGCGAAGGAGCTTCGAGTAACTCTCGGCGAGACGGTCGATCGCCTGCTCGACCGACTTGCCGACCCTGCCGTGCTCGGCGTGGCCGAGGAAGTACCGGCACGCCACCGGCGTCACCATCATGCTGACGAAGTACGAAGCGATCATCGCCACGGCGACGGTGAGCGCGAGCGGCGCGAAGAGCTTCTTCGCGAGGCCGGCGAGGAGCAGGACCGGGAGGAGCACGGCCATCGTCGTCAACGTCGACGCCAGCACGGGGAGCGCGACGGAGTTCGCCCCCTCCAGCGCGGCCTCTCTCGGCGACATGCCCATGCGCTGGTGGCGATGGATCGACTCCAGGACGACGACCGCATCGTCGACGAGCCGCCCCATGGCGAGCGTGAGCCCGCCGAGCGTGAAGGCGTTGAGCGTCTGGCCGCTGGCGTGGAGCACGATGAGCGTGATCGCGAATGAGAGCGGGATCGCGACCGACACGATCAGCGTGCCGCGCAGGCTCTGGAGGAACAGCAAGATCACGAGGCCGATGAGGACGAGCGCCTGGATGATCTCTTTCTTGAGCCCCGCGTACGTCGTCCGCACGAACGTCGACTGATCGAAGAAGGCCTGCACCTTCACCCCGGGCGGCAGGTCTTTGAGGTTCGCGACGACGTCCTTCACGGCGTCGACGATCTGAATCGTGTTCCCACCCGGGACGCGCAGCACGTTGAGGTACACCGCGGCCTTCCCGTTGACCGACACCGACTGCGTGAGCGGCGTACCTCCGTCATCGACGTGCGCCACGTCTCGAATGAGAACCGGGCGACCGTCCACGACCTTGACGGGAGCCTCACCGATCGTGGACGGGCGCTTCGGAATCGCGTTCGTGTAGACGTTGGCGTCGAACTTCGGCGCGATGAACTCTCCCGCCGGCAGGAGCGCGTTGGAGCCGGCGACGGCCGCGGCCACGTCACTGGCGGTGACGTTCCGGGCCTGCGCCTTCGCGGGATCGACGACCACGTTGATCTGCCGCATCCGCCCGCCGTCGGGCGCGGCGCTGGCGACGCCCGAGATCCCCTCGAGCAGCGGCTCGACGTTGTTGAAGGCGTAGTCGTAGAGCTGCGGACCGGTGTACCCCTCTCCGCTCACGACGACCTGAATCACCGGCGCGTTCGACGGATCGTACTGGAGGACGAACGGCGGAAGGACGCCGAGCGATTTGGGAACGGCGGCCATCGCGAACCCGGCCTGCGATTGCACGAGCGTCTGCGCCGCGTTGAGATCTGTGCCCCACTTCAGCCACACGTAGATGACGCTGAAGTTGTTCCGCGAGAGGCTCTCGACGTGATCGACGCCCGGCGTCGCGCTCACGTACTTCTCGAGGCGCCACGAGATCGTCTTCTCGACGTCCTTGGGGCCGAGGCCCGGCGCGAGCGTTCCGATGATGAGCACCGGCGGCGTGAGCTCGGGGAACGTGTCGATGGGCATGCGCGGCGTCACGACGCCGGCGAAGACGATGACCGCGATGCAGAGCATCAGGATCATGATCGGGTTGCGCAGCGAGAAGCCGGTCACGGCGTCGCTCCGGTGGTGTCGGCCGGCGCGGCCATCGCCGCGGCATCGAGGGGGCCCGCCGTTTCGATCTTGGCGATGACCTGATCTCCGTCCTTCAAGACGGCGCGCCCCTGCGTGACGACGCGCGTCCCCGGCGCGAGATCGCTCGGCTTCACGTACAGCACCCCCTGCGCCTCGCCGAGGGCCACGAAAACCCTGGCGTGCGCGACGTCGCCGTCGATGACGAAGAGCGTCGACTTGGTGTCGGTGACGTTCGCGGCGGCCAGCGGGACCTCGGTCGCCGGCATGGCATCGCCGACGTCGACGCGAAGCTCGCCCGTCGTGCCGACGGGGATCTCGCGCGTCGGATCGGGGATGTCGACCTCGACGTGAACCGTACGCGTGCCGGGATCGGCCGCCGGCGACCGGCGCGTGATCGATCCCAAGATCTCCTGCCCAGTCGCATACTCGAGGAGCCGGATGACCTTGCCCGGTGCGACGATGTCGAAATCGTTCTCGGGGACGTCGACCGTCATCCGCACGGTGCTGCGATCGACGACCGAGACGATCGCCGTCCCCGGACGCACGAACGCGCCGGGGTCGGCAGAGCGCGTCGCGACGTCGCCGTCGAACGGAGCGCGCAAGATGCAGTCGTTGACCTCGAGCGACGTGCCGATCAGCTTCGCTTTCTGCGCGAGGAGCTCGGCCTGCTTCGACGAGCTCTGCGCGCTCTTCTGCTCCGCTTCGTTGGGTGACACGAAGCCGCCGTCGAGCATGCTCGTGATGCGCGACGACTCGTGCGAGAGCGCGACCTGCTGATCGCTCAGCGCGCGCGCTTGCATGTCGACCGCCTGCGCCATCGCGTTCGCGTTCCGGCAATCGAGCGTCGCCAGGACCTGGCCTTGCCGCACGAACGCGCCGGGCCGCACGAGCACGGTGCTCACGTAGGCCGAGACGAACTGCGGGCCGACGCTGGCGGCGACCCACGGATCGAGCCGCCCGATGTAGCTGCGGCGCGCACGGTAGGAGCTCGCCTTCGCCTCGACGACCGTGACGGGCTTGGGCTCGGCGGAGAGCGCGACGTGGTTGGTCTTGGACTCGGCGTGGTGAATGAGCGCGGCGCCGAGCGCGAGCACGACCAGCACTCCGCCGCCGATCGTCAGCGGGATCATGGGCGATCCCTTCTTCGTGGCTTCAGGCGCGGCGGCTTCCGGCGCAGCGTCGTCGTGCTTGCTCATGAGTGGTTCCATTCAGATGGCCTCTGCGACTCGTCTTCCAAAGGTGGCCCGCGTGCGCGCGACCTCGAACACGCCGACCGCGAGGTTGATCTCGGCGTCGGCCAGCAACGCTTCGGCGTCGGCCAGCTCGACGGCCGTACCGAGCCCCGCGCGGAAGCGCGCGTCGGCCTGAGCCCAGTTCGATCGCGCAGCGGTGAGCGATTGCTGGAGCGCGGGGAGCTCGCTCCGCGCGACCGCGGCCGCCACGTATGCGCCACGAATGGCGGCGACCTCTTCGAAGCGCGCCTGGTTCAGCTCTTCGCGGTGTACGTCCTCCGCAAGATGCGAGGCCTCGGCGCGCGCATGGACGACGGGATCGAAGAGCGGCCAGGAGAGGACGAGCCCGACGTCCCAGTTGGGGACGTTGGGAAGCCAGCCGTCCTGGTTGGCGGCGACGCCCGACGACGGAAGGGCTCCGCCTGCGCGCGCGGAGATGGTTCCAGTCAGGGAGAGATCGGGTCGCGTCGTCGCGCGGATGGCGCGTGTCTGCTCCTCTTGCGCGCGGAGCTGCGCGAGCGCGGCCAGGATGCGCGGGTCGCGCGCGCCCGCTTGCGCGATGGCGGCGTTGAGCGCGGGGAGATCGAGCGGCACCGGCGGCGTCCCGGCGACGTCGAGCGCGGCGTCCGTCACTCCGACCGACGCGGCGAAGACCGCCCGCGCCGTCTCCAGCCCGCCGCGCGCCTTGATCCGACCGGCGTCGAAGCGGGCGAGATCGGCCTCGGCGCGCGTGAGCTCGATCGGCGGCCGCATCCCGGAGTCGACGCCGGACTTGGCGAGATCGCGGTGAGCCTTCGCGCGGGTGAACGCATCTTCGGACGCCGTCAGCACGGCCTTGGCGGCGTAGGTCGCGAAGTACGCCTCTTCGACGGTGTACGTGACGTCGAGGAGCGCGTTGGCCGACGTCTGCTTCTGCACGTCGATGAGCGCGTCGGCCGCCGCCGCTTGCGCCGCGATGCGCCCGAAGTCGAACGCCTCCTGGACGACGCCGGCTCCCACGAACGTCGAGGGGTACGGCTGCCACGTTCCGGTCGACACGGCGCGCGTCGCGCCGATGCGCGGGACGTCCATGAAGGTGGGGCTCACGTACGACGCCGTCGTGTTGTTCGCCGTCGCGCCGAGGAGCTGCGCGCTGACGCCGATGAGCGGTTGCCACTGCGCGCGCGGAACGTTCGCCGCTTCCTTCGCCGCAGCGACGCGCGCGATCCCGGCGAGCACCGCCGGTTGATGCGCGCGCGCGTACGCCAGCGCTTCGTCGAGCGACATCGATCGCGTCACCGGCAGCAAGGACACCTCGGGCGCCGGAGTCGCGGGGAGCTCGGCGAGCGCGGATGGTCCGAGCGTGATGGCGAGGGCGGAAGCGAAGATCGTCGAGGCGGCCCGGGGCATGTTCCGGCCGCTCAACGCAGTCTGTGTGCCATGACGACACCTCCTGAATTTCGACTGAATTCGATCGAGCACGCGGGTCGAGGCTCCGATCGGGACGGAGAGTTTCCGAATGGCATTCGGAAAATTTCCCGATGCACGTCACGCATCGTCGCTCATTTCACCGCGGAAATGCCCGTCGCCGCCCGAGGCACGTGGGTTGCTGGTCAGCATGCCCATGACCGTGCCCGCACAAGGCCCGCGTGGAAGCGCGGCGGTCACGCTCCGAGGGACGGCGCGCGTCTGGATCGCGATGGTGCTCGCGGTGTGCGCCGTCGCCGCGATCGCGTACTGGGACGCGCGGCGCGAGTCGTCGTCGGCTCTGGAGGACTTCGCTTCGGCTCAGGTCGCGCTCGCGAATGGGCTCGCCGACCCGGTGGCGCGGCGACTCGCCGCGAGCGACGACGCGACGCCGTCGACGACCATCGTCGGAGGTCTGCACCGCGTCGAGAAGCCAGGTCACGTCGAGCTCCTCTTCGCGCGGGCGGGGCACGAGGGGCTGGTTCGCACCGACGGCTCGACGATCCGGCACGCGGCGATCGAAGCCGCGATCGCGCGGGGCGACTCGTGGGTGCGCCTCACACGCGAAGAAGCCGCTGCGCTCGGGCTTCCGGCGCGCACGGCGATGGTGGGCTTCGCGTCGATCGCAGAGGGAGCTCCGAAGACGTGGACGATCGCCGTCGTCGCCTCGGCTCAAGAAGAGCGCGACCGCGAGCTGCGGGCGCAGCGGCGCCTGATCCTCGCGGTGGTGCTGAGCGCGGGTCTGGTGTTCGCGTTCGGTGGCTTCGCCCTGCGGAAGCAGCGTGAACAGCTCGAGCTCGAACGCGAGCTCGCCGTCGCAGAAGCGGCGCGCACGCTCGACGAACGGCTCGTTCGCGCCGACAAGCTCGCGACGCTGGGCGCGCTGGCGACCGGGATCGCGCACGAGGTGTCGACGCCGCTCGGCGTGATCCTCGGCCGGGCCGAGCAGCTCCGCCGGAGGGTCGATGACGACGAGCGGACGCGCCGCGCGGTCGACGCCATCGTCGAGCAAGGCGAGCGCATCGGGCGCGTCATCCGCGGCTTCTTGTCGCTCGCGCGCGGCGAGTCCCCGGCGTTCGATCGCGCAGAGCCGAGCGCGATCGCGCGCGCGTCGGTCGATCTCGTCGAGCATCGCTTCGCCGAGGCGGGCGTCGAGCTCACCTCGGACGTCGCGCGCGCGCTCCCGTCGATCGCCTGCGAGCCACGCCTTCTCGAACAGGCGCTGGCGAACCTGCTGCTCAACGCCTGCGACGCATGCCCGCGCGGGGGACACGTGGCGCTCAGCGTCCGCGGCGACCTGGAGCACGTCGCGTTCGTCGTCATCGACGATGGATCGGGCATTCCGAAAGAGCTGGCCGCGCGCGTCGGTGAGCCGTTCTTCACGACGAAGGCGAACGGAAAAGGGACCGGCCTCGGGCTCGCCATCACGAACGAGATCGTCAAACACCATCGCGGCTCTCTGGCGATCGAGCCGCGCGAGCGGGAATCGGGCACGCGCGCGTGCATCGAGATCCCGGCGATCGCGCGAGAGCACGAGCAGCCGCACGTCACGCATTGACGCTCGTCACTTTCGCGCGTCATCGGCCCGCTACATGCACGCGCCAGACGCGACAGAAAGGGTGAACGCCATGAACGTCGAACGCCGAGTGCTGGCAATGGTCGCTGCGACCCTCTTTTTAGGAGGCTGCGGAACGGGCGAGATCGCGCAAGCGAATCGTGGGCGAATGTTCGGTGGGACCGGCATGCTCGCCTTCTACGCGGGGAGGACGGGATTTTATGGCCCGGTCCTCGGCCCGGGCACGTACTTCACGGGCACCTACAACGAGGTGCACGGCGTCGAGTGCTCGACCAGCACGATGCGTGAGCCGCTCAACGCGCTCACCAAGGATGGCGTGCAGTTCGGCCTCAACATCTACGTTCGTTTCTCGGCGGACTGCTCCGACTCCGGCGTGGAGACGCTCCTCGCGAACCTTCCGCCCGACGAGCACAAGATCGTGACGGCGATGCGCGTCTATCAGACCTACGTGCAGCCCGCCGTCGGCGAGGCGGTGCGGGAGGTCGTGTCGCCGTATCGCGCGAACGACATCAACGACAAGCGCGAGGAGATCCTGGCGCTCATCCGGAAGCGGTTCATCGAGATCATCGCCCACCGGGAGAAGAACCTCGCGCTCGTGTACGAGGTGAACCTGTCGAACCTCGATTTCCCGGATCAGATGGATACGGCGAACACGGATCGCGCGGTCCAGGCCATTCTCCGCGACAAGGCGATCGCCGAGCGCGAGCGCGTCACGGCGGAGATCCAGACGATGAGCATGCGACGCGACCTCTCCGAGAAGGAAGGCGAGTCACAAGCCATTCGCATCGAGCGGATCGGCGAAGCGCTGCGGCACTATCCGGAGTTCTTGCAGTTCGACATGCAGCAGAAGATGCCGGAGATCTACCGGCAGGCCGGCGTGGACGGGAACCTCGTCATCGCTGCGCCGAATCCGTCGGTCGTCGTCTCCCCGGCTCGGACGGAAGGATCGACGGCCGCGCAGCCCGGGGCGAGGAAGCCCGTCGCGGTTCCGGGGCCGCGACCCGGCGCACCGGCCGCGGAGCCGGTCCAGGAGTAGCGGCGCGGTCACGCCACCCGCCGCGCGCGATCCACGACCGCCGCGAGCACGCTCGACGCCACGGCCCCCGCGGCGAGCCCGCCGAGGAGACCGAGCGCCTCTCCCGCGAGGAGCTCCGCGCATCGCACCGACGCGACGGCGAGCAGCGCGAGGCCCATTCCGATCGCGTTCTCCACGCGATGCTCGCGCGGCGCGCGCACCACGAAGACCGCGAGGCTGAGACCGAGCAGCAAGCCGATCGCCATGCACGCGCTGGTCATGTTGCAGCAGTCGCCCCCCATCATCGCGTCGCCTGCGCGGCAGCACGTCCGAAACGCCCACACGGGCACGGCGAGCGCCACCAACCCGACGCCTGCGCCGATGCGACCGCCGCGAAGAAGCGCCCCTCCGCGCCACTCGATCGCGGTCCAGGCGAGCGCGGTGATCGGCAACCACGCGAGGTCTGCGTGGCCGAACGAGAAGAACGCGGTCGCGCCGACGAGGACGACGAGCGCCAGCGCGCGCATCGCACCGGCTCTCGCGCGCGCGAGCTCGTACGCGCGACGCGCGCGACGACGCATGGAATCGAACGAGATCGGGCCTGGCGTCATGATCGACCTCCGAGGAGCACACGGAGCCGCGCGTACGCGCGCGAGACGCGCTTTCGAAACGCGGGAGGCTCGATGTCGGGGTGCGGCTCCTCCCCGAGGAGCGAGCGAATGGCTTGTGCCGATGCGTCGTCGAGCGCCGAGATCGCGGCGCGCACGCTCGCGCGGATCTCGCCGCGCAGGAGATCCGTTTCGGGATCGTCGTTCGACGCGAGGTGGTCCGCGGCGTCGACCCCGGCGTCGCGCGAACGCCCGCGCGCGCACCGCCGGGCCACGGCATGAACCTCGTTCGCCGCGACGGCGTAGAACCACGGCAGCGCCGGGCGCCCCGGCGTGAACTCGGAGGCGCGCGCGAAGACGCGAACGAGCGTCTGCTGCGCGGCATCGTCCGCGTCGCCGGCTGCGAGGCGAAGTCGCGCGAGCGCGAGCGCGCGCGGATGGAGCGCGGCGAACAGTGGATCGAACGCCGTTCGATCCCCGTCCGCCAAACGCCCCATCAGCGCATCGAGCTCGCGCTCGCTCGGCCCGCTCACGTCATCGCGATGCGACGCTGCCGGGCGCGTCGTGCCCGTGGCAGCAGGGCGAGCCGGGATGGCAGCACGACGCCTCACGGACGCAGCAGTCGCCGCCGAGGTAGTGCTTCGCCGCGACCGCACCGGCGCCGCCGAGAACGGCTGCGGCGACGACGAAGGGGGTGAGTTTCTTCCAGAGAGCGCGCAGTCGATCGGACGTCATGGTGAGTGCCTCCACTTGGTTCTAGCGCTGACTTGGCAGAGTGTGACGGCGACGAAGCGCCAACTCGCTCCCGCTCGCCTCACTTCCCGCTGCGCGCTACTCTCTTCCTCGAGCCATGGATCGCCCTCGCGATCCGGCTACGCGGCGGCGAGTAGCCCCGCTGGTGAATGAACGACGATCTGTTCTCGCTTCTCCACGATCTCGACGGCGTCCAACAGTCCCCGCGCTACCACCCCGAAGGGGACGCGCTCTTTCACTCGCTCCAGGTCTTCGAGCTCGCGCGACGGTCGACGACCGATCGCGTGCTCTGGGCCGCCGCGCTCTTCCACGACGTCGGCAAGGCGATCGACGGACCGCTCCACGACGAGGTCGGCGCGGATCTCGTCGAGGGGCTCCTCGCTCCGAAGGCAGTGTGGCTCGTGCGTCACCACCTCGATCTCCTGAAGGACCCGCGCGCCGCGCGGCGCCGCTACCTCGGCACGCAGGCGCTCCGCGATCTCGAGCTGCTGCGGCGATGGGATCTCGGCGGGCGCGATCCGAACGCGCGCGTCGTGTCGCTCGAAGGGGCGCTCGATCAGCTCGTCGATGGCGACGATTCGATCTTCGACACGAACGACCAGGACGGGAGCTTCGACCCCGACGCGCGATGAGCTGGGAACGCTACGGCGGCCTCCGCGCCGCGATCGCTCAGCTCGCCGCGCAGATCATGTATGGCGAGGACGTCAAACAGTACTTCACCGCCAAGCGCCTCGCCGCCAAGCGCCTGCTGGGGCAAGTGAACGCGAAGGCGATCCGGTATCGCCCGCACGACCTCCCGTCGAACGGCGAGATCAAGGAAGCGCTCCTCGAGCTCGTCACCGAGATCGAAGGGGACGGTCGCACGCGGCGCCTCTTCGCGATGCGCGTCGTCGCGCTGGAGGCAATGGAGGCGCTCGAGCCTTTCCTTCCGCGCCTCATCGGATCGGTCGCGACCGGTCACGTTCGGAGCGGGAGCGACATCGACCTGCACGTGTTCGCGTGGGACGCAGCCGACGTCGAAGCGCACGTCCGCGCCCTCAAGTGGGCGTACGAGCCGCAGCGGGTGAGCATCTTGAAGCACGGCAAGGTGATGGAGTTCACGCACCTCCTCGTCGCCGATCTGTTCCCTCTCGAGCTCACCGTCTACGCGCCGAACGAGCTCAGTCATCGCCCGCGGAGCAGCACCGACGGCAAGCCCATCGTTCGCATTCGCGCGTCGGCGCTCCGAAAGCTGTGTGAGCGTGAGCACCCCGAGCTTTGGGCGCAGTACGTGGCCGATGGGTCGACGCCGACACTCGAGGAGATCCTCGCCGCGGAGGACGCGGACGATGCGCCGTCGATCGATGTGCTCGCGTCGCTCGACGACGAGGAGCTCGCTGACGGTGAGCCGTGGGTCGAGGACGACGAGCCCGAGGTCGACGACGACATCGCTGACGAAGAGCCGGAGCATGAGCCGCGGATCCGGCGGCCGCACCGAGCGGCGCGGCAACATCGGGTCGCGCACGACGAGCCCAGCTAGGTCCCAACAGCCCGATGAAGGTCTCGGAGCGCAGGGAGGGCGGTACCGCTCGCTTTGGAGCAATGTCCGCCCTCCCGAGTACCGAGACCGGCATCGGGCGATCCCCCCGCGGCTCTCCTCTCCCGCCCTGGTGATAGACTCGCGCTCCGCGAATGGTGACTCCAGAAGCACGAGCGCCCGCGCCCACCGCGCTCGAAGTGGGCGACGTCGTCGCGAATCGCTACCGCATCGACGCGGTCCTCGGCGAAGGCGGCATGGGCATCGTATACCGCGCCGAGCATCTCCATCTTCGCAAGCCCCATGCGCTGAAGGTCCTGCTGCCGGAGTGGGTCTCGGTGCCGGAGGTCGTGGCGCGCTTCGAACGCGAAGCGGTCGCCGCTGGGAACATCGATTGCCCGCACGTCGCCGCGGCGACCGACTTCGGGCGCTTGCCCAGCGGCGCCTTCTTCCTGGTGATGGACTACGTCGACGGACGCACGCTGCGATCCGTCATCGCCTCGGGCCCAATGGACCCACTCCGCGCCGTTCACGTTCTCAAAGGAATGGCGGTGGCGCTCAACGCGGCCCACAAGCTCGGCATCGTCCACCGCGACATGAAGCCCGAGAACGTCATGCTCATCGAGCGCAACGGAGATCCCGACTTCGTGAAGGTCCTGGACTTCGGCATCGCGAAGGTGGAGTCCCCTCGAAGCGACAGTCAGAAGGGCCCGGCGACGGCGCTCACCCAGATGGGGGCGGTCATCGGTACGCCCGACTACATGTCCCCGGAGCAAGCGCTCGGGCAGCCGATCGATGCGCGCTCGGACCTTTACTCGGTGGGGGTCATTCTCTTCGAGATGCTCACGGGGGCGGCCCCTTACGCCGGCGGCGCGGTCAGCTTGCTGCAGCAGCACGCGGTGGCCCCGATTCCGGAGCTCCCTTCCAACGTGGCGGCGAGCGCGGGTTCCGCCGTCCGATCCATTCTCGAGCGGCTGATGGCGAAGCGTCCCGAAGATCGGTTCTCGAGCGCCGCCGACTTGATCCTCGCGCTCGACGAGTGCGCCGGCGCGCAGGCGCCGCGCTCCCCTTCCCTCGTTCAAGCCGCCGCGCGAACGAAGCCCGACGGAACGACGCATCGCCGGATCGTGATCGCGACCGTCGCGCTGGTGGTCGCCGCCGCCACGGTCGTCGTGTTGCAGGCGAACGCCACGACGGACGCGAGTACGAAGACGAGTGCCCCCTCCGCGCCGGAGCCCGCGGCTCTCGCGGATCCGGAGAACGACCCCCGCGCAGCGTCATCCGCCGAGACCCCGCCCACTCCAGCGGCCTCCGTCGACGCCGGTCCTCGGCCGCGCTCGTCGCCAGGTCGATCCGCGTCGCCACCCGGTCACTCGCGTCGCGTGGGACCGGGAGGCATCTACATCCCGCCCCCCAAGACATGGTTCAAGTGACGACGCCTCGCGGGCGAACGACCTGCGTCGTGCTTGATTCGAAGCGCCTGGCTAGACTGGGCGAATGAGCGACGCGACTCTCGTGGCCCTGCTCGCCGCCGGGAGGGCACCGTGGCCGGGGCTCGCGGTCGAAGACGAGACGTTCTTCGCGTACGTGCGCGAGCGGAGCGAAGGGGGAGAGCCGCCGCCCATCGCGAACGCCGCCGACCTGTTTCTCGCGTGCGCCTGCACCCACGGCGTGGACGGCGCGGCTGCCGCGTTCGAGCGCATGTTCCGCCCCGTCCTCGAGCGCGCGATCGCACGGGTCAACCGCGCCTCGGTCGACGAGGGGACGCAGATCGTCCTCGTGTCGTTGCTCGTCACGACGCCCGAGGGGCGCCCGCGCATCGCGGGGTACAGCGGACGCTCGTCGCTGAAGACGTGGCTCGCGATCGTCGCGACGCGCACGACGCTGAAGTTGCACCGGCGCCTCGATGACCAGGGACACGAGTCGCTCGAAGGGCTCGCCGCGAGCTTCCTCGCCGACGAGCCGGAGCTGGCGCTCGCCAAAGCACAGCACGGTCCGGAGCTCGCCACGTCCCTTCGCACGGCCGTCGCGGCGCTCGAGCCTCGGCAGCTCGTCCTCCTCCGGCTGCACTACGCCGAAGGGTGGTCGATCGATCGACTCGGCCCGCTGTACCGCGTCGGGCGCTCGACCGCGGCGCGCTGGATCGCGGCCGCGCGCGATCAGCTCGTCGACACGGCGAAGCGCGATCTCCGCGAGCGCCTCCGGCTCACGCCGAGCGAGCTCGAAAGCCTGGTGGTCCTCCTCCAGAGCAACATCCAACTGAGCTTGCTCCGCCTCCTCGGCGAGGATGGCGACGACGGCGACGAGCGCAAAGGGAGCGTCGAGCAGCGGTGATCGCGGCGTGTCACCCATCTGGGCGACAGAGACAAAGCCCTTCCATTTCAGCCACCTGAAGGCCGCGGTCGATTTCCGTGGGACGGCGCCTCGCTCACCGGCACTCCAGCGAGTAGGAGTCGGTGTAGTGCCAATCCAAGCCGGTCCTCGGGGAAACCAAATGACCCACGCGAAGTTCTCTCTGCGAGTTGCCCTCTCTTCCCTCTCCCTCATCGCGCTCGTCGGCAGCGTGGCGTGCAGCAGCGCGCCAGAGGCGGGCGAGTCCACCGAGTCGGGCGATCAGGCGATGAGCATCTGGCTCCCTTTCTGTCCGGCGAACTACGCGCGCGTCTGCGCGCCTGGCTATCAGGGCCTCTGCCCCTGCCAGCCCGAGATTCAGGTCGAAGCCACCGCCCCCGATCCGAACGGGCCCGATCCGGGCTGCACGCTGTCGTCCCCTCTCCCCGTCCCGCCGGAGCTCGCGGGAAAGAACTGTACGCTGGGTACGCTCTACAATGGTGGGCAGCGCATCTGGGCGTGCCCCGCAGGAACGCCGGCGCCCAAGACGATCGCCTGGCCGGAGGCGACGTACGGCTACCTCATCACGATCGACCTGGGCTCACAGGGGAGGTCGGCGTTCGATAGCCAGTGTCTCGGGTATCCGATGCCGCCGTTCCCCTGGAGCGGCGGTTGGGAGTACATCGTCCAGACCGAGCTGGTCATCAATCACAGCTGCGGCGGCGGCTGCCCAGGCCCCGGCTTCTAGCCTCACGGACACTTGAGTGTGCCCGTCGTACTCCGGTCGGTCGCGTGGAAGACGACCCCGGACTCCACGTCGCCCGAGGTCTCGCCCGTCTCGACGAGCCCGGGGCAGAGAAGACTGAAGTCGCTCGTCAGCTCGCCGGTCGCCGGATCGAAGTCGAGCTGACCGGAGGGGCCGTCGAGATCGATCGACTCGCCGCGCGTCAGCGTCGTGATCCCCGCGAAGAGATCCGTCGGCCCGCTCTCGATGCGGTGCCCCGGTGTCGCGAGCCGGGCCAGCCCCTCGGCGAGCGTCGGCCCGGTCACGGCGCGCGCGCCGGCGGCGAACGTCGCGTACGCGAGCGCGTAGAAACCGTCGTACGTCGCCCCCGGGTTGATCATCGGCGTCGCTTCGCCGGGGTGTGCGGCCTCGAAGCGCATGAGAAAGCGCCCCGTCGTCGTCGGCACTGCGACCGACGAGATCGAGAAGACGCGGTGCCGCCGCTTCGCGCTCGCTCCCATGAAGTCGTGGAGGATCGCCGTCGACTCTTCGGCGATGACGTACACGGGGCGCGCGGTCGCAGCAGGCCATCTTCCCTCGACCGCGTCCACGAGAGGCGCAGCGCGTGACTTGTCCGCGAGCAGCACGACGACGGTGGGCGACGCGGCGAGCACCCGCGCTTCGGCCGCGTGCGAGGGATCGTCGGCGGCGAGCGTCACCTCGGCGTAGCTCGTCCCGTTCTCGACGGCCGGGCGACCGTTGATGACGAGCGTCCGATAGAACGTCTCGGCGAACGGGAGCAGCGACACCGTGTTGTCGTCGCGAACCAGCAGCACCCGCGTCGGCTTTGCGCCGGCCGCCGGCTCGAGCACGTCGTGGATGAAATGCGCCGCCGCCACGCCCGAGGACTCGAAGTTGTTCGTGCTGCGCCACACCATGCGCGGCAGATCCGGCGGCTGCGGGAGCCGCGTGATCGCCGAGCTCTGGGTCAACGTCGACATCGTGAGCACACGCCGCTGAATGAGGAACGAGCCGGCGACGTCGATGACCTCCTTGCCCGAGCGGAACCCGAGGATGGCCGGCACGCCGACGTCGTCGACGAGATGCCTCGCGGCGCGCATGGGATCGACGCTGTCATCGCAGGCCACGATCGCGATGCGGCGCACGTGCACCGACGCGTTCGAGCCGGACAGCGCGCTCGTCGCCGAGGCGATCTCCGTACGAGCGAGATCGGCGCCGTCGAGGTTCATCTTTCCGAGATCCTCGGCGAGCGGCCCCTTCGCGGGTAGGAGCGCGCCCAGCCACACGGTGTCGTCGCTCCGCAGATCCGCCGGCTCGAAGCGCGGCGTGCAGTCCTCCGACGCGAGCGCGACGCACGCGTGATCGGAGGCGCGGCAGACCCAGGGCTCGCCGCCGTGCGACGCGACGCACGACGCGTTGCTCGCGCACCCGGACGCAACCGCTGCACTGGTCGTGGTGGTCGCGTGACGCAGGACGCTCGCGCCGTACGCGACTCCACCGGCGAGCACGACGAAGGCCGCCGCACCGACGAGACGCGTCGCGCGGGGCGCGCGGGAGGCGCGCTCGAGGGCGACGAGCAGCGCGTCCATCGAGGCGTATCGCTCCTCCGGCCGCGGGCGGAGCCCGACGAGCAGCGCGCGCCGCAGCTTCGCCGGGACGCGCCGATCCGACGCGGCGACGTGCGGCGCGCCGGCCTTCTTCTCCGCTTGAAGCTCCTTGAACGTCCGACTCCGGAAGGGGCGCTCGCCGTAGAGCGCCTCCCAGAGCGCGATGCAGAAGCCGTAGAGATCCGAGCGGGCGTCGGCCGGTCGCCCGTCGAGCTGCTCGGGTGCCATGTACGCGGGCGTCCCCACGAGCATTCCGGTTCGCGTGAGCGGCGCGCTCTCGTCGACGCGGCTCTCCTCCTCGCTCGCCCCGGCGACGATCGCGTCGCCGGCGCCGTCCTGCGCCGTGAGCGCGAGGCCGAAGTCGGTGACGCGCACCTCGCCGTCCTTGCCGACGAGGACGTTGTCCGGCTTGAAGTCGCGGTGGATGATCCCGCTGGCGTGCGCGCGCGCGAGCCCGCGCCCGGCGCGGACGAACACGTCGAGCACCTCGCGCCACGGGCGCGGCGCGGCCGCGAGCCACTGGCGGACTGTGCCGCCGTCGATGAACTCCATCGCGATGAACAGCTGCTCGCCGTAGTGCCCCACGTCGTAGACGCCGATGACCGCCGGGTGCGCGAGCCGCGCCATCGCCTTCGCTTCGCGGAGGAGCCGCGCTTCGAGCTCGGGCCCCGTCGTATGACGATGCAACAGCTTGAGCGCCACCTTCCGATCGAGCGCCGGGTCGCGCGCCGCATAGACGCGCCCCATTCCCCCCGCGCCAACCGGCTCCAGAATGACGTAACGCCCGACCTCGACGCCCGGTACGAGCGGCGGCAGATCGGGCGTTCCATCTTCTTCTTCAGGATCGTCGTGGCTCCGGAGCGACGTCGCCGCGTCGGCCACGAGGCGCAGACAGGTCCGGCAACCGGCCATGTGCGCCTCGGCGCTCGCGAGCTGCGCCCCCTCGAGGTTTCCCTCGAGGAAGCGCGCGACGACGTCTTCGCTCAGGCAGTCTTCAGCGGGCACGCAGACCGCATGCTAGCGCGGTCCGCGGCCGGCCCCCGTTCGCCGTCAGGTGCCCCCGTCGCCGCCCGAGCTCCCGGCGAGGATGGGGCCCACGACGGCGATGACCGACCCGACGGTCTCGAGCCCGGTCTTGACGTCGGTCCAGAGCTGGCTCCAGTCGGGCGTGTACGTCGGGGTCACAGTGCTCGTCTGCGACACGATGGCGTCGCGTTTCAGATCGGCCCAGTGCTGCGCGATCCCCGGGTTGTTGCCGCCGAGCGACCACGTGTCGTTGCGATTCGGGCACGAATCGAAGATGGGGCAGTCGACGGTTCCGCTCGTGTGCCCGTTGCGCCCGAACGTGAACGTCAGCCCGCTCTCGATCTGTACGGCCACGAGCGTGCTCTCGTTGTAGTCGACGGCGCCCGAGTCGTGGAAGCCGCCGGTGAACAACCACGAGCCGTCGGGGTTGAGTGTGAGCTGCGCGCTCCCGCCGATCGCGGTCCCGGACGGGAAGGTGATGTTGCTGAAGGTGTAGACGATCGGAGACGGGTCCAGGTGGATCGCCAGGACCTGAACGCCGCTCGTCACCGGCATCTCGTGACCGCCGTAGCCGAAGTCGCAGACGCCGCTGGAGAGGTACTTGCCGACCTGGAGACTGCTGCCGTACGGCGCCGTGCAGATCCCCAGCGAGGTGCCGTTGGTGTCCGTCCCGCCGACGTACTCGTTGACGGCGACGCCGAGCGGCGGCGCGGTGAGCTGCGGCACCAGGACCTGATACCCGCTCGACACGTAGACCTCACTCCCGGCGTAGGAGATGTCGCAGACTCCCCATCCCGGCTCGGTCTTCCCGGGGTGCTGGTCACCGTTGTACGGAGCGATGCACGGATAGATCGCCGCGCCGTTGGAGTCGGTGCCGCCGCGGATCGCGTTGTAGGGGAGCGCTGCGCCGCGCGCGACGAAGACAGGGGCGATGTCGAACTGGGTCTTGTTCGTGAGGACCTCGTACGACGCGGCCGTGACCTCTCTTCCGCCGTACGGGTAGTCGCACCCGGCGATCCCAGCGCCGACCTTGCCGGTCTGCCACTGGAACGAGGGGGTCAGCGCGCGGCACACGTACAGCGGTCGACCGTGATCGACGCCATAGGAGATCCCGTTCGGCGGCACGTTCCCGTACTGCGCCGAGGTCCACTGGGGGGTCAGCGTCTGAAACGGTCCGAGCTGCTGCTCGGTCCCGCCGTATCCAAAGTCGCAGACGCCCCAGCCCGCGCGCGTCTTGCCGGGGGCGATGCTGTTGTTGAACGGCGCGCGGCACGAGTAGAGCGGCGCTCCGTCGGTGTCTTTGCCGATGACGATGGCGTCGGGCGAGACGCCCGATGCCCAGTTGGCGTCGTTCGGGAGAGTGAGCGCGGCGCTCGAGCTCTTCGTCGCCTCTTCCTGCGTATCAGCCGTGGCGACGCAGCCCGTGAGCGCCGCGAGACCGAGAATCGAATGGACCAGTGCGTATCGGCGAGTCTTCATCGCTTCCTCCGGAAAGTCAGTCGTGGATGTGGCGGAGCACGAGCGCGCAGCGCGTGGCGGCGCGTCTCTCTGCCCCTTCGCTGACTGGTGCCGGCCGCTCGGGCCCCGTCCCAAAAAAAATCAGGGGGACGTCACGCGGGCTCCGGCGTCAGAACGCGCCGACGAGATTGAACCCGCGTTGCGTCTCGCTCACGACCGGGACGAGCTTCACCGGCGAGTCGTGAAGCGCCGGGATGAGGATGCCCACCGAGCTCCCCACGACGAAGCCCCCCGTGACGTCGGTGATGAAGTGCATCCCGGCCATCACGCGCGCAGTGCCGATGAACGCAGTGGCGGCCTCTCCGATCGCGAGCACGAGATACGGGAGCGACGATCTGGGATGCAGGCGCTTCATCGCCATGAACGTGGACGCCGTGATCGCGGAAGCGATCGCGGTGTGGCTGCTCAAGAAGGAGAGCGCGGCGTTGGAGCTCTGGCGATCCGCGAGCGGAGCGTCGGTGCTGTAGAGGAACGGACGCGGGCGCCCGGCGGCGATCGTCATGATCGAGTTCACGGCCGTGGCGCTCAACGCCGACTCGGCGACGACGACCGAGTCGTTCAGCGCGTCGAGGGCCCCCTCGTCGATGGCGAGAAGCGCCGCGGCACCCGCCATGACACCGTAGAGCGCGTAGTCGGAAGCGCTCGACCACGCGGGTGAGTACCGGCCAGCCGTCACGCGATCGAGCGCGTTGAGATCCGCCGGATTGCAGAGCGGCGAGCAATATGCGGGCTGCGCCCTCACGAGCCGCGCGCCGGCGAAGACGAGACCGATCCCCAACACCGGGAGATCCATCTCGGCATAGAGCTGGAACGCGGGACGCGTGGCGTCCTTCGGGTTCGGGACGATCGGCGTCTTGGCCGCGACCTTCGCCACCTCCTGCGCCTTCTCGACGTTCGACTCGCTCGCTCCCGGAGCCGGAGTCGCGATCGTCGGGGTCGGCGTAGAAGCGACGACCGGCGCGCTCGATGCAGCGACGCTCGTCGGCGGCGGAGGAGGAGGCGCGGGCGAAACGGGCGGCGCGGCGTGCGCCGATGCGGCGACGAGCGTACGGGCAGCCAGGACGACGAACGCCGCGCTCAACGGCGAGAGCGCGCGCGATCGAGAGGCCAACACCATCGAAGACCCTAGTGACGTGCACATGGCTCCGCAAGCGGAGCCGCGCACGATTGCGACGTGCGCACTGACGATCGATCGTGGCGAGAAAGCGTCCGTGGCGAAAAAGCGTCCACTCGAGGCGTGGCCTCGCCGCGCGCCACCTCATCGCGACCCGCCATCCTGCGCCGAACCGCCAAGCAAGGCCTGCCGGTACGCGCCTTGCGTTGGCGTCCGCGATGCCGAAGAAGCTCATCGCGTCAGGGCCTCGCGGTGCGGCACGAGCGCGGGTCACTGTCGCCACGCTCGCGCTGCTGCTCACGCTCGTGGGCGCGCGCCGAGCGTCCGCGTACACGATCCAAACGCAGATCACCCAAGGGTGCCACGAGTCGATCACCGAGGACGCGCTGCGGAAGGTGCGCAGCGCCTCCAAGCTCGCGCCGGCGCTCCCGAGCACCGAGCCTGACGACGACGCCATCGTCGGCGACGTGCCGTTCACGACGCCCGACGACTTCATGGACATCGGCAGCACGACGCTCATCATCGGCGTCCGCGACAACGACGTGAAGGACCTCTCCGCGACGGCGCTCGACGAGCTCGCGCAGCTGACTGCGGACTCGGCGGGGCAGCGTGAACACTGCCTCCGCGCGGGCGGCGAGAAAGAGCCGAACGGCACGTCGCAGGCGGTCGCGGACTGCCGCGCGTTCATCAAGGAGAAGCTGCTCGCCGCCCTCGGCGGCCTCGGCCCGAACGGCGCGCCCGACGGGAGCTTGCGCGACGCGCTGACGACGCAGTTCGCGCTCCGCGGGAAGCTCACGGTGAGTCTTCCGCGCTTCTACTTGAACGCGGGGCAAGCGCTCCACGCCATTCAAGACAGCTTCACGCACACCTTCCGCAAGGCGAGCGACCAGCATCGGATCACGGTGACCCTCGACTGGATCGACTACGCCGACAACGCGCTCGACGAAGGGACCGAAGGCCCGCCGCACATGTCCCAGCTCGATCGGTGCGACGACCCGGACGACCTCCGCACGCAGAAGCATCGCCTGGCCGTGGAGGCGAGCGCCAGGGCGCTCCAGATCGCGCTCGACACGACGCTCTCACGCGACGCGAAGTCCGCGGCGTTCGATCAAATGCTCGACGCGTACATCGTCTACGACGGCTCGGGCGGTTGCACCTACGCGAACGCCTGGTGCAACGCCGCGGAGAACCAGTACCGGCCTTCCGGGTGCGCGTGCGGGATGGCGGGCGCGCGGCTCCCTGGGGGCACCGGGATCGCGCTCGGAGCGTTCGTCGTGTGCGCGTTCGTCGGCCGGCGCCGCCGATGGGATCGTCGCCTGCGCCAGACTCGAGGTGCACGACAGGCGGTGGCCGTGGGGGTCGCGTCGATGTTCGTCATGGCCGCAACGCAAGTCGCGTCGGCCGACGACAGGCCCGCGACGCCCGCGGAACCGCACGGACTCGCTGGGCCGGCGGCCGCGCTCGAGGGGAAGAGCAACTCCGGCGCGGTCGGCAAGACAGATACGGCGGGTGCTTTCTTCGGGCACGCAGCCGTAGGGGCCTCTTATGACCACGCCGCGCTCGCCTTCGCGGTCGGCGCGAAATACCAGATCTTCAAGTATTGGATGGTCGGCCTCGACGCCGAGTGGAACCCATGGCTCCCGGTCCAGCCGTTCGGGATCCGTCCAGGCACGGCCAACCTCTACGCTTCGGTGGTTCGGCGCTATCAGATGGTCTGGGAGTCGGTGAACTTCCGCACGACCGCCGCGCTCGGCGTCTCGACGCTCCTGGTCGATCTGCCCGGCGCACCGAAGGGGGGCATCGGCCCGCTCTTCGGCATCAGCTTCATCGGCGTCGAATTCAAGCTATCGCCCGGGTTCTTCCTCGTCATAGACCCGACGTATCTCGTCTTCGATGCCCCTCATCTGACCGGGACTCCGCTCGTCTACTACCAATACCGATTCCAGGTGGCGATCGAGTTCGGCGGATAGTGCGCCCCGGCACCTGACATCGGGCCTGGCAGCGCGATGAACGAACGACTTGTTCGACGATCGTTCTACGGAGCTCGAACAGCGCGCTTCGCCTTCGCCCTGAGCACGAACGATCGCGCACGAATTGCCTATTTTTCCCGCTGGCACCTTTCCTGAAAGGTCGACTTCCCGCACGGCAAAGATGGGAGGCGATCGATGAACGGTCTGCAACGTATCGGTGCGACATGGGCGATCATCTTGGTTGCATGTGGGATGGCGGCGTGTGGCGGCAAGGTCGAGCCGGTATCCCAAGGAGCGCAGGAAGCGACTGACAGGACGGCGCCGACCACGACGCAGGACGACGGCATCACGCTGACGTCGGCGACGCCCGAGCGCATCACGGGCGTGTACGTCGACGCCGCGGGCGACACGATCAAGTTCGACCTCGCCAGGGTCAACGACGACCTCTTCGCGGACGTTACGGGGAACGGAGGACGGCCGATCCTCCACATCGAGACCACCGGCGACGCCTACGACTTCAGCTACCTGGGCGGCGCGCTGACGATGCACACGACCAAGGCGTTCGTCGCGGCGGCCAGCGCGCAGGCCGAGACGCAGCCGCAAGGCGTCTCCACCGACGGCTTCGCGTTCTCCGGCGACATGAACGCGCTCCCCCGGATGCTCCTCCTCCCGGAGGTCGCTCAGTTCCCGACACTCTCCCGCGCCCTCGGCGCGCGCGGGCTGTCGGGGAACGACTTCCCCGCGTCGCTCGTCCTCCACAAGGTGGCGCAGCAATCGGCCCAGGCCCTCGACGTGAAGGTCGACGAGCTTCAGGCCTCCCCGACCGTCGACGGGTATTGCGCCGCGTATCCGGATCGCGCCGACAGCTGCTACGGCATGTGCGGCCCCGGCTGCTCGTGCTGGAGCTGGGTGTGCGGAGACTGCTGTTACCACCACGGGTGCGCGATTCACGACAGCTGGTGCCGCCAAGGAAAGTGGTGGTACTGCGACGACATCACGGCCGTGGTCGCGCTGTTCGGCTGCTGAGCCGCCGGCCAGGCTTCGCGCGACGAGACGACTGTCCGAACGCGCCAATCGACTTGCCGATCGCGCCAATCGATACCGCGTGTATCGCGACGTGAAGCGGCATCGGCATAAGTCGCGCCGTGGAAGAATCGACGCCTGAAGACACGTGCCTCACCCTGCCGGACGTCGCGGAGAGCCCCGGCGCGGACGCTCGCCTGCAGCTGATCGTCCACGTCGATCGCGCCTTCCATACGTTCCGTCTTCCCCGCTCGGGCGAGGTCACGATCGGTCGCTCGAGTACGTGTGCCATCCAGATCGACCACCCATCGGTCTCGCGCTCGCACGCCGTCTTGACCGTCGGGAACCCGCTCCGCATCCGCGACGTGGGGAGCGCCAACGGCACGCGCGTAGGCGGCTGCCGCAGCGAGCCCCAGATCGAGTTTCCCTTCGCCGTGGGCGACGCGATGACGCTCGGCGTGGCCATGGTCCTCGTGCAGCGCGTGCCTGCGCCGATGTCTCCGCGGCGAGTACAGAGCCACGACTATTTCGAGGCGCGCATCGACGAAGAGTGCGCGCGCAGAGCCAGGCACGGCGGCGCCTTCGCGCTGGCTCGGGTGAACTTCCCTACCGACGCCAACGCCGTTCGCGTGCAGGAGGCGCTTCACGGGGCGCTCCGCGCGCACGACATCCTCGCGGTCTACGCGCCGGGTCAGTACGAGATCTTGATCGACGGCGTGTCCGGCGCGATGGCCGAGGAGATCGTGGCGCGTGCGCACAAGGAGCTCGCCGCCGAGGCGCTGGAGATCTCGATCGGGATCGCGAGCTACCCGGCCGACGGCGCCACGGCCGGCGCGCTCTTCGCGCACGCGAACGACGCGGTTCGTGGCCCGCGCGACTCGTCGGCCGATCGCCGTGCGCCGGTCTCCCTCGCCAGCGCGATGGACGGGCTGCGTGAGCTGGTCACCTGCGTCGCCGCCAGCGCGCTCAGCGTCCTCATTCTCGGCGAGACCGGCGTGGGCAAAGAGATCCTCGCCAAGAGCGTCCATCGCCAGTCCCCTCGCGTCGCCGAGACGTTCCTCCGCCTCAACTGCGCAGCGCTCTCCGAGTCGCTGTTCGAGAGCGAGGTCTTCGGGCACGAGCGCGGCGCGTTCACCGGAGCCATGGCCCAGAAGCGCGGGCTCCTGGAGACAGCAGACCGCGGCACCGTGTTCCTCGACGAGGTCGGCGAGCTGCCGCTGTCGATGCAGGCCAAGCTCCTGCGCGTGATCGAGGAGCGCGAGGTCACGCGCGTGGGGGGGCTGCAGCCGATCTCGATCGACGTACGCTTCATCACGGCGACCAACCGCGACCTCGAGGCCGAGGTGGCGCGCGGGACGTTCCGGCGGGATCTCTTCTTCCGTCTCAACGGGATCGCGCTCGTCATCCCGCCGCTTCGCGAGCGCGTGGACGAGATCGAAGCGCTCGCCGAGTCGTTCATCGCCGCCGCTGCGCGCGGCCGCGAACGCTCGCCGCGCCTCTCGCCCGAAGCGCTGAGGATGCTGAAGGGGTACAGCTGGCCGGGGAACATCCGCGAGCTTCGCAACGTGATCGACCGCGCGGCCCTCCTGTGCGGCGACGGCGACATCGCGCTCCGGCACCTCCCGGTGGAGAAGATGAGCGCGCCGGTGACCGCGCGTGCGCCGGCGCGCCCGAGCGAGCCGCCGGTCGTCGCCCCCTCGCGCGCGCCGACCTCGCGGCCGCTGTCCGGGAACGAATGGACGACGGACGCCTGGCCGGTGATTCGCGACGTGCGTCCGTCGACCGGGCTTCGCGAGGAGCTGGAGACGCTCGAACGCGAGCGCATCGTGGATGCGCTCGAGCGCTGCATGTGGAACCAGACGAAGGCCGCGCAGATGCTGGGGCTCACGCGCGGTCTCCTGATGGCTCGCCTCGATGCGTATGGGATCGCGCGGCCGCGCAAAGGGAAGAGCGCGGCCGACACGTAGGGCTCCTTCTTCGTAGCCCGGTCGAAGAGGGATTCATGTGACCCGCTTGGGTGACAGACCGCGGTGCGGGCGCGCAAGACGTGCGTGCCGCGCAACTGTTGCTCGAACAGGTCGTCCGGGGCCGTCGATTTGCGCGCCAACTCTGGTGAACCCTTTCTTGCTTGTGTGGCTCTCACTGGTCGAAAGACGAGGAAGAGAGTCATGGAAAACATCGAGGTCACGTTCCCCGGCGGAAAGCGCGTCGACGCGCAGGTCGGCGCCCACGTCGTCCATACCGATCAGCCCGTCGACGCTGGCGGCGAAGGGAGCGCCGTCGCACCTTTCGACCTCTTCCTGGCCTCGCTGGCGACGTGCGCAGGGCTCTACGTTCTCGGCTTCTGCCAGGCGCGCGGGATCTCGACGGATGGAATCGCCCTCCGTCAGCACGCGGAGGTCGACGCCGCGACGAAGCTCCCGAGTCACATCCGCCTCGAGCTGACGCTGCCGCCGTCGTTCCCGGAGAAGTACCGCGCAGCCATCGTCCGCGCGGCGGAGGGGTGCAAGGTCAAGAAGACGATCGCGACCGCCCCGGCCATCGACGTCGTCGTCGTCGCACGAGCCGACGCCCCGCTCGCACACGCATCGTAGCCAAAGGAGACACGTGTCATGAACGCACCCTTTCCGAAGAACGAAGGCAGCATCGATCGCGGCGTGCGCGTCGTAGTCGGGCTCGCACTACTCATGCTCGTCTTCGTCGGACCGCAGACGCTCTGGGGTCTGGTCGGCGTCGTGCCGCTCATCACGGGAGCGCTCGGCACCTGCCCGCTGTACCGCGTCTTCGGCGTTTCGACGTGTGGGGCGCGGTTGCCGGCGTGAGCGCGAGCCGCGAGTGAGGTAGAACCGCGCTCGATGGATAGCGCCGACGAAGAACTGCTCACTGCGATCCGCGCTGGCGACGACGCAGCGATGGGGTCGCTCCTCTCGCGTTACGCCCCTTCGATCTATCGGTTCGGCGTGAAGATGTGCCGCGACCCCGAGGACGCGAAGGACGTGCTGCAGGACACTCTCCTTGCGGCGGCGCGCGGCATTCGCGAGTTCCGCGGAGCGTCGTCGCTCTCGACGTGGCTCTACACGGTCGCGCGGAGCTTCTGCATCAAGAAGCGGCGCACGTCGAAGTTCGCTCCGACGGAGACCGTGTCGCTCGACGACCACGCGAACGCCCTCGACGCGCGCTCGGCGGAGAAGGCGCCGGACGAAGCCGCTTCCGACCATGAGCTCTCGACGCTGCTCGATCGCGCGATCGCGTCGCTCGACCCGGCGAGTCGCGAGGTGCTCGTCCTCCGCGACGTCGAGGGCCTGACGGCTCCTGAAGTGGCGCAGGTGCTCGGCGTGAGCGTCGACGCGGTGAAGAGCCGCTTGCATCGCGCGCGCGCCGAGGTCCGCGCGAAGCTCGAGGAGCGCTTGCCGACCAACGAACGAACGAACCGAAGTCCAGCCACGAGCGGATGTCCTGACGTCGTCGCGCTCTTCTCGCGCTTCCTCGAAGGAGAAATCGGCGCCGCGGAATGCGAGGCCATGCAAGCACACGTCGCGGTGTGCAAACGCTGCAACGCCGCGTGCGAGTCGCTGAAGCACACGCTCGCGCTCTGCCGCTCCGAGCCGCGAGGAGAGGTGCCGCCGGACGTGCAGGATCTCGTGCGTGAAGCGCTGCGAGCCGTCGGAGCAGCATGAGGAAGCTCCCTCGGGTTCATTCCGCAGGCGTGAAGGCGTCGGGGTGAGGCGTGGGCGCGTGGACGCTGGGGGTCGAAGCGCGCTCGTGCGCGCGACGCTCCTCGCGGCGGCGCATCATGAAGTAGACGAGCGGTACCGTCGTTCGTGAGAGCAAGAGCGACGCAACTTCGCCGGCCATGAGCGAGATGGCGAGCCCCTGGAAGATCGGATCGAACAGGATCATGAACGCGCCGACGACGACGGCCGCCGCGGTGAGGAGCATCGGACGAAAGCGAATCGCTCCGGCATCGATGACCGCCTGCTCAAGCGGCACGCCCTCCCGAAGACGCTGCTCGATGAAGTCGACGAGGA